>CAZSWT010000006.1:0-89724 GCA_964611035.1 uncultured Desulfobacteraceae bacterium | reverse complement strand
TATTTTTCGTAATGGAGTAGTTTTTCTATTGACAGCCGGAGGCCTTATAAGTGTTCGGGGACGTTATTACGCAGGCGGACATAACTTGGTTTTTTTCTTGATATCTGATACGGGTATCTTTGCCAGCCGTACGTTGAAACCAAACGCCTCCAGTCGGTTTACTACGTGTTTCAGGCTAATTTTTGAAAAGAAAGGGACGTTCAATCCCTTTTCTTGCTCACTGATAATCGCATATACAATGGTATATTCCTGACGATCTGGCATGTTTTCGATATCATCGATTTTTAAGTGATTCGGTAGTTTGTCGTTAAACATTTTTCTAAACTGCATGCTACTCTGTAATAATTCTCCTGAGACCAATCCTTGGTTAAATAAGTGACTCAAAACACTTGAACCACCATACCGTTTAACATGGATCAATTCTTTTTCACGCCGATACAGATCGCACGGCTCAATAGGACTCGCTGCATCAGGGAGTAATATATTATTTCTATCCAATAAGGCAAATACAGATGGATCACTATCAGCAACGCGTTTATTATAAGCACCTTCCGTTTTATCATCATATTGGGGTAACTTCTTTTTGTATCGCTTTGACTGGCTTGCTTCATATTGCTCTTGTACTCTCTTAACGTAATCCTCGTTAACTGCATACCATTTTCCAGCATTCAGAATATACGCTAATCCATCGCGCCATAGCTCTGCATAAATGAAGCGGTAAACTGTATCTTCAAATACAGTGTAACCGTTTTCATCGACTGCCAAAATCCTTCTTCTATTAAGCAAATCAATATCGAAACCTTTCTTTGCTATTTCATCAAGGCATTCGTCAATACGAGTATCATGGTATTGAATAGCCTTATTGCCTTTTGAATACCTGAACCCGACCACTCTATCCCAGTCAATTATTCTTGGTGCGCAAAGCCATACATGGACAATGTCGCGCAGATCCAGCTTCTCTACAAGTTGTTTGTCAAGGTCATGATGAAGTTCCTTATCCTTAACTTCCCCAATGTGGTCAATCCATGAGAATGGTCCGTTCTTGTAAGAGTCATCATTGTAAGCAGCCCAAATCTTTCGAAGCAACTCCCTTATGTCACTGAGCTGGATTTCAACCGAAATTTTGAAGGGATCACCACCGGACACCCGCTTCCCAAAATATTTCTCCTTGGGCGATCCGGTTATTGCCCGTAAAAGGTCGCGTTCTATGTCGATACCGAAAAACTGCAGGCCTACCGCTTCTCCGGACTGTTCCCTGGCTTGTTTGGGCTGAGCCTCCAACGACGATTTATCAATGCTTCGTATACTCTCTGGCTCAAGGATGTTTAGAGCTGTATGAAGACCGAAATTCGGTTCTATACACCCTGTCTTCAACAGATAACGCCCTTGACCAAAGCAGATCAGGAACAACCGCCCTTGCTCTTTTACAACGAAAAGGGCACCAGTTGATTGATTTCTACCTAGTTTCTCTGGAGCCACGATACCAGAGAACAGAGGCGCCCAAGGTGGAGTATTAGACGTGCTATTTTTGATAAAGAGAGTACCCAGCTCATTGCCGTCAGGGTTGGTGGAGGTTTTCGTGAATTCAGCATCGGGCTTAAGTACTTGCTCTGCTGCCTTAAATCCGTCCTTCGCCACATATACAGACAAGACTATTTTTTTAGTCTTAAAGCTCACCCGTATTCATACCTCGAACGACTCGGTTAAGAGGTTGGCAAAGGAGCGCAGCGGATATGCCAGTCTTCCTTCAACCTCTTGTTTGCTTTTTTTATCTCAATAGCTTATCCATTTTTGCTTTCCATGGTTCCCTGTGGATAATCCTATCCTTCTGTAGATTTTCTTGCAGAATTTGTGCTTTTGTTAATTTCGATAATTCTTCCCATTCTTCCTCAAATATATATGTGGCATTACCGGAATAGAGTGATTCAAGGACATATAGATTCTTTTTAGGAAATCCAAAAATGAGGTAACCAGAGAAACCGGCCTGTCCAATGGCAACGAACTCGGGATCGAAGGCTGTGATGGCTTGAAGCCTGTACCTTATAACGACTTGATTCTGTTCAGATGCTTGATTGACCAATGGTTTAACATGTTTCTCAACTTTTTTCCATGGCCACTTTCCTGGCGGTAATATCCTCCAATTTAGGCGTGTCACATTGGCTATTGTGTAACCTTCCAAGTTTTCAGATAGCACTTGACACTGCCCAAAAATTTCTAAAAAAATATTTATGGCATGCAATAAGGCGTCAGGTTCTTGAAAATTAATTTCGTGATCAGGAGCAACGATGAATTTTTCATTCTCTGGATTTTGAGTTACAGAAAGCTCTATGCATGGCGGTGGAATAAGAGTTCTTGGGTATCTTTGATATGGCACATCAACAATTTTTGATTGAGTTTCAGTTTCCCAACGGCCTGCCCACTGCTCCCATGTCCACTCAACTTGCCTATATGCTGTTTCCATTGGCTTGTCTTTGTGGATTACAATTTTGCCTTCAGCATTGTATCTGCATACCGGACCAAATTTGGCAGGAGGTAAAACTGTTTCCCCAACATTTAGGTCTGTTGTAAATCCGATTTCAAAAAGGAGTTCTTTTAACTGGTCATTAATGGCTAGCCCTGGGATTACTTTTGACCCGTCTGCAAACGAAAGTAATTTTTTATCCAATTTTCTCTTTCTCTTTCCTGTGATTAACATTTCCCCCTCCTTATTTTAAAGCGAACATTTACATATAAGGCAAATTTGCTTAGTTTCAATAATCAATATAGTATAGCCTTTCTGAGGGCGTCCCGCTTTATGGCAAGAATAACAACTTAAGCCACAAATTCTTTAAAAAATTACGAGTCAAAAGCACACCTGAAGCCCTGTCAAAAAAGCAACAAAGTCAAACGGAGACTTGACCACTTCATAAGGCCAACGAAAAACTCACCATCACCGAGGGCCGGCTTAGGCCCTCGGTGTCAAGTGAATTGTCAGGTTGGGTGATTTTTAGCTCCCAATCTGTGGTGCAAGCTCATCCATGGTATAGTGAACAAATTGCCTACCCAATTCAGTTAATTCATAGGGCTCTTGATCATCAAAAGCCGATTTCAATGTGCTGGAGCTTGATCTTTGTCGGCCTTTTGTAGATTCTTTAATAAACTGGCCATGAATATTTGTTGACCGATGTTGCCGTATTACTCCACCTGTTGAGAGGTCTCTGATGAGCCTCTTGTATAAATCGGCCTCAGCTGAATCTTCTCTTGGTCTGTCTCCATGTATGCTATTCCATATTCCGCCTCGTGTAATTCCAGAGTTTATATATATTTCTTTAATAACCATAAAATGTGCTTCGTGGTAATGATCTATCCATTCGATAAAGAGGCGGACAAGGTCATCTGGACAAAGTTTTGTCCCACCAGCATTCGTTAGTAAATTTTTAATTAAATTCCTTTTTTCTTGTGTGTCGGCCTGATCCCAAGAGCGAAATCCTTTGCGAATAAGCGATAGATATGAAGGAGATTCAATTCTATTTTTAATTTCTTCATCAAAATTGCTGAGCCGGTTTAAAATATCTGTAATTGTTTTCCCAAGCTCGAAGAGTTTTTCCTTATGTTCTTCGTACCACAATTGATGAAATTCATTGACTACGCCCTGCTCTTTTTCAGCATCAAGGGCAGCTGTTGCGCTCAAAAAACCGCCTACCCATGGGATACTACTTAGAGCAGCTAAAGTGAAGCGAGCAAATTTACGTTTTTTTCCTCCTGCTGCAGCTTCTTGCAACTCCGTCTTTATTCGGTCAGTTATCTTGTGTGCCAAAGCAACAATCTTTGGCTTTTCATTTTCCATTTTATTCTATTCCCTACGGAAGTAATTAAAAATCAAAATTCTTTCGACCTTTCTTAACTTCCCATTGAACTAAGAAAGATCATCCATCAGAATCCTTATTGTATTTTGGATTTTTACCACCGTGACTTTTTCTATAACGTTCTAAAGCCTCAGTCTCTTTTTGCTTAGCTCCATCTTCAGTCATTTTACGAGATGTAACCGTTAATTTAGTAAACTTTTTCCCATCTTCTTTGTGTTCCTCCGACCTTCGTTCAGGATCATCAGTTGTCCCACGATAAACAATTTTTATCCCATCTTTAAGGTCATAGGTGACAGTATCTCGTTTTTTACCCATCACATCCTCCTTTCTTACACCCAACGTTGCGGCTAAGAGGTTGGCAATGGAGCGCAGCGGATTTGCCAATCCTGCTTCAGCCGTTTGTTATGTATTTAATGATTCCAATAATTGCCGTGCATATGCATCGGCGGTCATCTTGACCCAATTTTTGTTAACTATAAATAGAAAGATTAACAGATACACAGCTATAATCATTGCCGTACTGATTATCGTCGCACCTATTGATGGCGATGCTTGATATAATTGGTATATTTTAGCGATAATTAGTAATAGACAAACTATACTCACCAACAAGCATAAATTTCGAAGCCCATATAGATTACGTCTAAAACCATAATTGACATTTTCTTTAAAAACCAAAGGGTATTTGTTTACACTTCTAGTTTTGCCTCGCAAATAGTCAGACCATGATAGATATATTTCATCTGCTTCCGTTGGTTTGTTACTCTCAAAATCAGACATCGGCGCATTAATACCTGTCTTTTGCGACAACAAAGAGTGATATCGTTGCTTGATAGGGTTTGGGATTGTTTGATCACGGAAACGAAAAAATCTTACAGATGGCATTCCATCCCACTCCTGAAATAAGTTTTTTTCCATTCGTTTACCACGATCACGGGCTAAGTGTGCTAAAAACTGGAGGAGGCCAAAGGATACTGACAAAGCAACTAAACTTGACCATAAATGGAATATCTTAGGATACGCAACAAAAACGGTTATTAATAATGGGAACAAACAAATAAGGCCTGGATATATTCTTGCTTTTCTTTCATATGGATCTGCAATTTTTGTTAGATCAATCATTGTTGCCTTCTTCTACTTCTGAATAGAAAGGTAATGGCTCAGCTATTTGCCAACCTCTATCAGGTGTTCCATTGGAGTGGTGGAGCTTTGTTGACCCTTGAGTAGCTACTACTTTACCTCCTCTACGAATAAAGGCGTTAACAACCCGCTTATTTGGATGCTTTGGATTTTCCATTTTTGTAGCAGAAATAAACGCTGTAAAATTAGGCTCACCTTCTTGTGCTAAAGAAGGTCCGGCCAATCTATTTAATATTGTTGGACCTATGTTTCTTTTGCTACCATGGTGTGGAACTTGAATAAATGAAAAATGTTGTAACGCTATCCCTTGGCTTTCAAGGTAATCTGCACTCTGTGCTAATGCTGGAACTCCACAATCACCTGTAAGAAGAATCTTTTTCCCATCGAAGTCGAACTGTAATATTATTCCAGAGTTATTTTCACTTGAAGTAGCATCATCTTCTGGATCTACAAGTTTTTCATCGTCCCATGTTTCTGCGATCCAATTTACTGCCTTCTTTGCTGCCCCCATCACGCCCCTCAATAAGCCATAGCCTTTATCAACATCCTCTGTAACATCAGTTATTGATCGAAAATTTATCAATTGCTGAAAGTAAAAGGTAGAAGCTGGACCAGCTATCAATAAACATGGTATGTCAGCGTTTTGGATATCAGAAAAAGCATGAAATATGGGAATGTTCTTATTGTTCGCCAATTCATATACCTTATATGCGTATGGATATCCTTCGATAAGCTTGTTTTTCAGGCTTTCTTTTGTTATCCTTCCATCAGTAACAGAGTCATAGATATAATCCACATAATCCCAAGGGCAATGCATTAAAACTTTTTTAACAGTGAGTTTTTCAAGAACGCAGGATAATCCTGATGCATGATCTTGATCAGGATGAGTGCAAGCAAGAAAATCTATTATGTTTGTGTTGTAATATGTATTTATGTGTTTACATAAGGATTCCCCCGACTCCTGTACTCCCCCATCAATTACACCTACGTACCAATTTGTTCCCTGGTCAAATGAGTAACGTAAACAAATTGCGTCACCTGACTGCTCTCCTTCCCCGACAGGCAAAAAGTCTATTTCGTATAGCATGATCATGTCCTTTTATGCATAACGATGAAGATCATCTACCCCTATGGAGCGCCAGCGGAATAGAGGTAGGTGGATTGACGGGTTAGGCAAATTACCATTTGAGCTAAATATTTAATTATTCAAGCCTGACCCCATTTAGGACCCTAATACCCCTTGATGACACTGAAAAAAATGCAGACAAACATAAATACGTAAAACACAATCGGTACCCAAAGATAAAAGATTTTG
This sequence comes from uncultured Desulfobacteraceae bacterium, assembly GCA_964611035.1. Lineage (GTDB taxonomy): Bacteria > Desulfobacterota > DSM-4660 > Desulfatiglandales > B25-G16 > B33-G16. Next base: position 83,424 of record CAZSWT010000006.1, on the reverse strand, counting down.
CTTATTTTCGGTTTTATCAATGGGAGTAGAACTCCTGAAAAGAATGCTATCACCGCGAAACTTAAGACGAACAGAACCCACTTCTTTGATGGAAGTCCCTGTTTTAAAGCATAGACTTTTTCGAGATAATAATTGGCAGAGATAGAAATCTGGTATGCCAAGGATACATTGTGCAAGAATTCCTGTGCCAAGAATTTTCCATCTGCTGACAGTCGGGTTTCAAAAGGCAAGGGGGAGGATTTGGGAATTCCTGTATTGGGCGGGCCAAAACGATCTTTGTTTTTTTCCCACCATCTGTCTATATCTTCAATTAGGTATCCTAGGCCGACGAACCTAGAATTTGCTACAAACCATCCAAAAATATTTTCAAAATCAGCCGCCCAACGGCGAACTGCATCCTCGGTTGGGAAAAGTACCGGCTTTCTCTTAATGGTGCTCCATGTTTTACGTTTTTCATCTACGACGAGCTTTTCTGGGAAAGGATAACGATGAGATAGAACTGTTATTATGCTCAGGGCTTCATTAGCTCTATTTTCAGGTTCGGTAGGCATAGATGAATTTTTATTAATGAGGTTTACAAGTTGGTGCACCAGTTGCCTTTTGTCCTCAGGATTATTTGATATGTAAGGTTCCTTGTAAGGAGGAAAGTTAATCCATATAGCCGAAAATTCAATCTTATTTACTTTTTCTCCCTCCCTTATTGCTTGCCTCTTCAGCTCTCCAACTGTTGCATAAACATGTAAGAGATACGCTGAAGTTATCCCTATCAATATGGCGAGAATTGTCGCATGAATTCCCGCTATAGCAGTTAAGGTATTGGCGTTTGACATGGTTTTCTTAAGAATAAACTCTCGTTTGCATAACAATGAGTGATTGGAATTAATTCCATTATATTGAGCGGTTATGGAAAAAATTCAAAAATATAAAAAGATTCATGATGTTATATTTCAATCCGCCGGAGGTGGACAAGCCTGCCATAAACACGGCGGACAGGGGTTTGATTACTTTCTGGAGGACCCGACCCCCTGGCCTTCCCAGAGCGATTTGCTGCCTAAGAATTGTCAAAAAAACTCGATCCCTTTACCTTTACTGTTGCTACCCGATTAAGCCGATTTCTGTTTCTTCTTACACACGAGGAGATGCTGGATTGATCTCTGTGCCCTTGGGGGTGGCAACGATATGCCACTGGCCGTGATAGAAGTCTCCATTGAAGTCCCAAATACCGCCTTCACGCGCCAGATCAAGTGCCGTCTCCCCAAATCGGTTTACAACAAGGACTCTATCAGGCGGTATCTGATTCTCCGGGAATTGTTGGATGTTATAGATATTGTCCTGATTGTAGGTTATGACATTGTCCTTGATCTCGAGAACTGTCTCCCCATTCGCATCGGCGAGATTAGCGTTCAAGTACGCCCCGTTTTCCCTGAAGTGAATCCAAACCAGCGGCGTCTTCGGAGGAGGACCGAAGCCTCCGATAATAAGGTGCTCCGATTCATCCACGCCGACTATCGTGAAGCTATTGCCCGCCGAGAAAGTGTTACTGCCAAATCTAATAGTTGTCATTAGCCCCTCCATATCTTCTTGGGTTTAATATGTAATAGGTAGATCATCGATGTGACAATAATTCCGCTTTTTGCATAATACAATAACCGCTATCAAGCTACCAAATCGCATCCGAGCTATAAGTACTTTGTTCCCAATCCTCCAAGCTGATGATTTTTCTGTCCGGGCGGTGGTTATTCCAGAGCTGGAGGGCGTTGGTTTTGATGATTTTCAGAAGGGCGAGGTCCTCCAGTTGCCATGCGGGGATCCGGCGCCTCTTTTCTGCTGAATAAAATCTGGCTAATGTCCAGAGCCAGAGAAGGCCCAAAAGGACACTGATCTTTCTTTTATAGTTTTTCAGGAAACGGAGTAACGGGCTGGATTTTTTGCCGAATGTGGTTTGGATTGCCAGCAGTTCGGCCTGTGCGTGCTTTGCCTGTTCAAGGGGAGGAGGGTAATTGTTGGTATTTTCTACATTGTTTGTGAGATAGCTACAACTTGTTGTGATGAGCAAAAGATTAACGGACAGGCCGCCATAGAAACGATGTTTTTTCATGAGCCGGCTTCTGCAGTTTTTTAGATTGTACTACGTATTTTTACTTTCATCTCTCCAACTGCCTTTGTCAATGTTTTTATAGTTTTTTCAAGTATTTGCTTCTTCTTTCCGGCTTATAGGATCAATTTAACGGAGCGCCTTTATCAACTCATATTCTTAATAACGGATAGAGCTCCGAGTATAAAAGTTATCATCATTCAGTGTTTTAAACTGAACTATCTTATGGGGATTTGATTTTTGCCTGTTTAGTATAATGTCCCCATAGGTCGATGATTTCGGTTTTTACAGAACTCATTTTACTCATATAACGCCAAACTCACCTGCCAGTTAAGCGCAGCGATAATTGGTCTGGTGTAGTGAGTGGTTCCTTAGAGGTTATACAAAGTCTAAAGAACTGTAAGAGTTAAAATATGATTGAATTTTTTATATTACTGATTTTCATGGGCATTTTGATGAATTTATACGTTATTGATATCCTGATACATTCCAAAGATTAGCAGATTCGACAAAGTGGATTAATGTTTGGCATAATTACTTGGTATTTGATTCAGCTCACTGCCAACCGAAAAGATGGATTAAGAAACCACCTATGAGAATGGCAATTACCATCAACAATACTAACTCGAAAGGTTTTTCGTACCATTTTTTCTTTGAAGAAGCGGAAAGGGGATCTTCCATGAGTTTTTCTTTAGGATCACGGCCATTAATTCTTTCCATTTTATCACCTCATTGCATAAATGGGCGAGCTGAGCAGAATCTGCATAACACAATAGCTGCTACCAAATCGCATCCTATCTTTAAATATTCTGTTTCCAATCCTGCAGGCGGATGATTTTTCTATCCGGGCGGTGGGTATTCCAGAGCCGGAGGGCGTTGATTTTGATGATTTTTTTATAATAGGGCCCACGATCAAGAATCCAGCACCTGCCGAATAGCCTCCGCCATCTCACGCATGATAAAAGGCTTCATCACAAACTTCCGAATGCCTATGGCTTTGGCCTTCTCTTCATTGATATGTTCGCTGAACCCAGTGCACAGGATAATTGGAATATCAGGGCGAATAGCCATGAGCTCTTTGGCCAACTCATCGCCTGTCATCTTCGGCATGGTCATATCGCTGATAATGAGATCGAATTTGCCAGACAGTGCCTTAAAGGCCGCAAGAGCCTCAATTGGACTTGTTCTAACTTCGACTTTATACCCCAAATGCTCCAGCATTCCTTTGCCAATATCAACAATGGCTGGTTCATCATCAATGAAGAGTATTTGCTCTTTTCCTGTCGGAATCCTTCCAAGTCGAATTTCGGTTTCTTCCACTGCTTCATCAGGCTCAATTCTGGGAAGAAACACATTGAATGTTGACCCTTTGCCTGGCTTACTATAGACAGTAATTATCCCACCATGACTTTTTACAATTCCATGAACTACAGCAAGCCCCATCCCTGTTCCCCCACTCTTCCCTTTAGTAGTGTAATAGGGTTCAAATATTCGATCTATGACCTTTTTTTCTATACCATGACCTGTGTCGCTTACAGTAAGCCTCAGGTATGGCCCCGGATATGTGTTCAGATGCTTGGCTGTAAATTCAGAGTCAAGCTCAATGTCAGTAAGGCTCACTTCTAAAACGCCACCTTTTTCATTCATAGCGTGATATGCATTGGTGCAGAGGTTCATTATCACCTGGTGTATCTGCGTTGGATCAGCCAGTACCATGTTATCAGAAGAGATGTTCTGGCGGATTTCTATTGTAGTTGGTAAGGTTGATCGCAGTAATTTGAGCGCTTCTTTGACAATTGGGTGGATTAGAATCGGCTTTTGTTCCTGTTCGGTATGACGACTGAAGGTGAGGATCTGTTTTACAAGGTCTTTTGCACGATCCCCTGCCTTGAGCAATTTATTCATATTTGACCGGGCACGGCTGTCTTCAGGTAAATTACCCATTGCCAGCTCGGTGTACCCAATGATGGCCGATAAGATATTGTTAAAGTCATGGGCAATACCACCAGCAAGGGTTCCTATAGCTTCCATCTTTTGTGCTTGTTGGAGTTGGGCCTCGAGCTTCTTTTTTTCTTCCTCGGCCTGGAGGCGTTCAGAGATATCACGGAAAATACCATGGAATCCGATCGGCTGGTTTTGATCGTTTCTCATAAGAGAAGAAGACAGCTCAACAACCCTTTTAATTCCGTCTTTTCTAATGATTTCATAATTTTTTACTCTTGTAGATTCCCCAGTCCGGTATATCTGGGTAAAATCATGATACATTTTCTTGGCAGTTTCCGGAGTAGTGTAGTACCGGTTGTTAATACCTAGTAATTTGTGACGGGGATATCCTAATATTTTGCACAGCGAATCATTTAAAAAAGTAAGGTTCCCAGCAAGGTCAACCTCGAAGTAGCCTTCTTCAATGGTTTCAAGTATCGCGCGATATTTCTCATCGCTCCCCCTTAGCGCTTCCTCAGCTTGCTTGCGTTCAATGATCTCCCGTTGAAGCTGATCTTTGATCTTCGCCAGTTCTGTTGTGCTTTCTTGAAGATCTTTTATATGTTCAACTGCCTGTGAGTGAAGCTGGGCATTTTCTATAGCAAAGCCAATTTCGCCAATCATTATGGAAAGAATGTGCTCGTCCTTTGAGTCAAAGACCTGCTTTGTTTCCTTATGGGAAAGATTCAAAACTGCTATTACATCATCTCTTACCAAAATCGGCATGCTTAGAAATGATGGCGGTCCGTATTTAGGATCGTTTGGCTTTTTGGTCCTTGAATCGGTCTCAATGTCTTGAACTAAGAGGGGCTTCTTGTCAGATACAACAAATTGTTCCAAGGATTTATTGATGTTTATGTAAGAGTTCTTTTTGAGTCCAGTTTTCAATCCCCTTAATGCTATAACACGAAATCGCTTTTTTTTGGATTCAACTATATACACCGATCCGATTTGTGCCTTAGTTACAGCCATGGCCTTTTCCATAAGGCTATTCAAGATATCATCAATATCTAAGCTTTTACTGGCGATTTCGGTGAGTTCTTTGATGGCAAATAGTTCAAATACCCTATGTTGTAGCTCCCTGTTCGTATCTCCAAATTTTTCAATAAGATTGTTAAAAGAAAGGGTTATCTCATGGAGTTCGGCTGTATCTTTTTGCATGTCTATTAAATGCATATCTCCATCTTTTGCCAGCTTAATTGAGATGGCCAGTGTGGAGAGTCTGTCGAAAATTTGACGGAGGATAATCAAACCGGCTAAAATAAGGATAAGGGTAAAGGCGAAAATAACCATCTGAGAGGATTCTAAATAGAAATTATTTCTATAAAAAATATAGTAGAGGGCACAAATAGGGAGAACAAAAACCAGAGATTCAATAATGAAAAGGTTGTGTCGTAATCCCTTTTCCTTGAAGCTTACGCTTCTTTTAGTAGATAATTTCATACCCCCTCGCTTTCTCTATTATAGATAGATGTTCCTGATTCCTTATGTATGATTAAGGCCTGTCAATATCTTTATAAATGGTAAATACTCAGGTTATAGGGTTCACCGTTCAAGCCTGCCCGCCGGACGGCAGGCGTGGTTCACAGTTAACATCCATGCAATACGGCTTGGCTTTTGGCAAGAATCGGATGAACTCCTCATTTATCTTCAGATCGAAACCAAATACTTTAGATTGGTGATTCGACAGTGTTTTATCTCTCTAACCTTGAATCCCGATTTTATCGTGAAACCTTGGAACTTTAAACCTGAGTTACTATAAATGAAGTTGTGAGTAATGCCAGCATCCTTAAAATTTTCAATATAATACCCTCGCAATTTAAAAGCAATTGTCATGCCATCCATAACTTATTGATATTATTATAATTTTGCTATATTACGAATATCACATGCCAATTACTTTGTGCAAAAATGCACAATTTTTTGTGCATTCAGTGTCTGATTTGCAATTTTTTATGGAGAAATAGATGGGAAAAAAAGGGGGATAAATATAATTGTTATATCTTCAAATCTAATTCATTTATTTTAGCTAAAAGCGTGTTACGATGTATACCGAGTATTTCCGCGGCCTTGCTTCTGCGCCAGTTAACGCTTTCAAGGACAGCACCAACATACTGTTTTTCAAAGGTTTTGACTGCCTCTTTGAGAGGCATATCCTTGATTTCTGTTTTTGTCATAGTAAACATCGGGATATCTTTGAGATGAATAATGGGCTCTTTACACAGGGTAGACAATCTTTCGACTAAATTTTCAAGTTCCCGAATATTGCCAGGCCAATCATATTTCATCAATATTTTAATAGCACCCTGAGATAAGCTTTTTGCCTGTAGGTTTTTATCTCTTGAATAAATTTTCAAAAAGTGGTCCAGGAGTAAAGGAATATCATCCCTTCTCTCTCGCAGGGGAGGCAGGTTTACTGGAAGGACATTCAGCCGATAAAAAAGATCCTCGCGAAATTCTCCTTTTGAGATGAGCTCCTCCAAATCTTTATTGGAAGCGGCAATGAATCTTACATCAATCTTGATTACTTTGGTGCTTCCCAATCTTTCGAATTCCTTCTCCTGAATAACCCTGAGGAGTTTGCCCTGCATATTGATATCCAGAGAGTCAATATCATCGAGAAAGACAGTCCCTTTATGAGCAATCTCCAGCTTCCCTATGGAGGTATGGATAGCTCCTGTAAAGGCCCCTTTATTATGACCGAAGATTTCACTTTCCATAAGCGTTGATGGAATAGCGGCGCAACTGATAACTACAAAAGGACGATCCTTTCTGGACCTGCGGCGATGTATGGCTCTGGCAACCAGCTCCTTTCCTGTTCCGCTTTCCCCCTGGATAAGAACCGTTCCATCGCTTTGAGCGATTGTTGCTATCAACTCAAAGATTTTCTTCATCTTTTTATCTTTACCCACCATCTTTTCAAAAGGGTGATACCTTTCCAGTTCATACTTAAGATAGGCAACCTCTTTCACAAGGCTGTATTTTTCCAGGGCTCGGTGAATAACTGATAATACCTCATCAACAACGAATGGTTTAATGATATATTCGTACGCACCCAGCTTGATTGCCTTTACTGCTGTCTGAATTTCTTTGACCGCAGTGACCATGATGATTTCGGTATTTGGATCCATCTCCTTTAGTTTCTCCAGGAGATCGAGGCCGTCACTATCAGGTAAGAGGATATCAAGAAGGATTACATCGATAGTGTTTTTTAAAAAGATATCTATTGCTTCGTTGCCAGATTCAGCTAAAAGGACTTTAAATTCATCTTTTAAAACCATAAAAAAGGACTGACGAACCCCGTGTTCATCATCAACAACAAGAATCGTAGCTCTTTTATCGACTTCTGCCATTATTTAACCCAATTTTTGGTTTGGTAACCTTGAAAATTCATAATTGCCTGTTTCTTTGTTGCTGTGTAGCTTAATTAATTAATTTAACGATTCCTTTCAACGGACAACTATCAACGAGCACTATATATCTGAACATAGAATTTAGTGGACGTCAAGATTTTCGATCCAGATAAAATCAATCATATCAAGACAAATTTTTAAAACATGCACATAATATTGTGCATGTTTGCACAGATTTCTGTGCATATAATAACTAATTTTCTTTAGCTTAGAATTAAGAACTTACTTAAAGTATTATCAGTAGCATTTTTGAAGAGAGTTCGAATAATTTACAAGTTGGCATAGATATTGAGAGGATCAAACTACAATCAACTAATTAAAAAATGAGGGTATTATTATGCACATCAACTTGAGCAAATTTTTGCAGTTGAGATTTAATGTTTTTCTTTATAAGAGATTGAGCTGGGAGGGTGTCTTTCTTTATATAATCATTCTTGGAAAATTATACTTTTTCTTCAATAGAAAAGAGAAGTATAAAATTGAAGAAGCTGTTGAAACCGTATTTAAAGACCTCAGAAGCAGATACGAAATGAAAAAAATCAAAAAGAACGTTTTTCAAGGGATAATATCTCATTATTATGAAAAACTATTTAATGCTTTTTCCTCTGCTGAAATGTTGGAGGATTTTTTTCATCGAAACATGGAAAGTGAAGGGCTCAACATAATAGAAGAAGGACTTGGCATAGGAAAAGGAGTGCTTTTAATCACAGCCCATTTTGGAGGTGTGGAGTTTACTCCAGGTTATCTGGCTGCAAAAAATTATCCTGTAACGACTATAGTTAGATTTTCATCAAACTATTTACGGGATATATCGATTAGGAAAGCAGACAAATTTTCAGCGAAAATTATTGACGCTGACAATACTTCTAATATTATGAAAGCTATTTATGATAGCCTGAAAGAGAATCGAATTGTAATTACACATTGTGATGAGATAGATGAATGGAGACCTTCTCGTCATAAAAAAATACTTTTTTTGGGTAAAAAGATTGGTTTGGACAAGACTATAAATGTTTTATTGAAAAGGAGAGATGCCTCTATTGTGTTTGGTATTATACATAGAGACTCAAACCAGCGATATAAATTTGTTATAACTTCATGGGAAGAAATGGCAAAACAATTCAGGCGCTCAGTAAATATGTCTATTGGAGAAGTGGTGTTGAAATTTTTGGAGCGGTACATATACAAGTGCCCTGAAGAATGGTATCAATGGAAAAAATATACAAAGATGAAAATACCTCCATCCTATGATGCTAAGGTTGAAGGATCTATACCTCTATCATTATTGAAACACTCTCTCAGTAAAGCTTAATAACAATGAATCAAGCTGTTCAAAACAGTTAAACGTAATTTTAAGCAGGAGGTTTTTTTGATTTTATTAATTGAGCCGATTTCTAAGAATATAGATATGTATGTGCCTGCATACCCATTACCCCTTATGGAGATAGCAAGTTTTGTAAAGTTTAATCTCCCTGAAGTAGAAATTGGTATTATTTCTATGCCTATGGATTATGGTCTACCTCTTACCAAAAAAGGAAAAGAGCAGATATATATAGAACTTCTAAAGGACATATCGGAAGTAAGACCAAAGGGTATTGGCATTTCGTGTACAGCTATTGCCCAGGCCGAGGAAGTCATCAAATTATGTGAGCTCATTAAAAGTTACGATCCCAATATTTTTATCTTTTTAGGTGGCTATTTTCCAACCATCTACTATGAGGAGATATTTTCCAGAACATCGGCGGTAGACCTAATAGTGATCGGTGAAGGTGAGGTACCCGCTCTTAAGATAATTGAACTTTTGGAAAGGGATAAAGACCCGATAAACGACAATGTCCCGAACTTGGCATGGAAAAAAGATGGGCGCATCCATTTAACCAAAAAAAGTGGGCGTTTTGATCTTAATAAAAAGGCACTTCTCAATCTGGAATTATTAAGATATCCTAAGGCATATGATATATTACCCTATGCCTTCAGTCGTGGATGTCACTACCATTGTAATTTTTGCATGGAAGAATTCATACGACCTATCAGGAAAAAGGTCCCTTCTGAGATTATAAAGAGTGATCTTACAGATTTGTCACTACAAAGCAACACCCACAACTTGATGATCAGTGATGCCCTTTTTAAGTCTTTTGATTTATTTCCTTTTCTTCGATCATTAAGTATGAAGGTTAATTTTGAGACTCGTTGCGATGTCCTGGATCCATCTATCATACATCAAATTGCAGATATATGTGGGGCATTGGCTCTTGGGTTTGAATCTGCAAGCTATAATACATTAAGGCGTATGAATAAGGTAAGAGATAGAGCTCATTATCAGAAATACATTTCCAACACCATCGACATATTTAAGGAAGCTGTTAAATATGAGATTCCTATAATGGTATTTATGATTGCCGGATATCCGGGCGACACAGAGGAAGACCTTGAAGAAAGCCTTCTTTTTACCAGAGAATTATCAAAAAATAGTGGTCCAGGTGGACACGTCTTCAAGATTGGAGAATGCCGGGTATACCCAAAAACCAGGCTTTACCAGCTTGCCTTCACCTCACCGGATGTTGTTTTTGATAATGACGGTGTTTTTGGAGAGAATATCGTCAGACAGCCCTCTAAAGATTTAGACTTTGAAACCGTTCTTGCTTATATGAGGGAGATCTTTAACCTATCTAATAATACTATCAAATTACAGTCAACTCTCTTTAATATGATGCCTTTCTTTAGGCTTCCGGCTCCTGCTTTACAGGATGATATGATTCCTGATATATGTTTCAGAGGTGATAATAAAGGGATATTTAATGTACAGAGAGCAAGCCTTTCTATTTACAGAGATTTATTACCAAGGCTAACAGAAAAATATAAGAAATTGATGTCAAGCCAAAGAAGTACACGCAATTTATCGTTCTCAACACTTAGTTATTAAAAAGAGTTTTTACATGGAAAAGGAAGTAAACTGCATAAACTCCAGAGCCATCCTGGAATATGTAAAGGAATATAATAATGGCGATTGTTCTGGCATCCTGTGTAACCTTGACCCTGAGATTGATACCCTCTCTGATTCTGAAAGCTTTTTGAGAGATCCCAATAATTGGATTTCTTGCACTTTAGCGTGCAAATTATATGAGAGGGCCAGATTGATCCTTCATGATGAAATGGCTGCCTATAAGATTGCCAAATATGCTGTTGAGAATTTTTCTCTCGGATATGCCCAGAGGATAATAGTCAAGGCATTTTGGTCATCTAAAAAAGCCCTCAAACATGCCCAAAAAATAAATGACAAATGGAACAGGAACAAGAAAGTAGAGCTTGTAGAAATCAAGCGAAACGAGGCTATTGTTAGATTGCATTGGAATCACCGAATGGATGTATCAAAAGATTTATGCCTAATGAACCAGGGGACGTATACTTTTCTGCCGGTCATCTGGGGAGGAAAGCCCCTCGCCTTCGAAGAGAAATGTTGTTACTTTGAGGGCGCCCCATACTGTGAATATCATTTGAAATGGCCTTCTAGGAACAGACTTCATGAAATTTTTTCAAGGTTTTATACTTCAAAGCCTGTTCTAATGGAAACAATAACGGAAATGGAAGAAGACAAGAAGGTTGTTGAGCAAAAATACGAAGAGGTCAACCGGCTAAATGTGGATCTAAATCGAAAGATCAAACAACTCCTAGCTGTACAGGAGACCGGAAAGGCCATTCTTTCCGTGCTGGATTTGAATCAGCTCTTAAGTGTTATTATGAACATTCTCTCTAATGTATGCCGGATAAATCGTGCTATAATCATGCTTGTGAATGAAGAGGAAGGGTATCTTGAGTATATACATGGTGTGGGCTTTGACGGTGAAGTCCCGGAAGAGCTTAAAAATTACAGGGTCCCTCTCCGTCGGGTTAGCAACATCCTGGCAAGGGTGGCTGATACAGGGCAGCCAGAGTATATTCCTGAGGTTAAAAGTTCGACTCTGAGAAAGCAAAACATTATCTTGACTTATGGAAATCCCATATCGGTGTATGTGGTACCATTAATAACAAGATCTAAGGTGATTGGGGTTATTGCTACAGATGCTGTTGCTGAGGAAGGCGTGCCAAAGGAAACCCGAGAAACACTGGAAGTATTTACACCCCAGATCGCCATAGCCATTGAAAATGCAAGACTTTACCGCAAGCTGCAGGAACAGATGGAAGCACTCAAAAGATCACATGCCCTCTTGAGCAGGGCAGAAAAGTTCTCTTTTTTGGGCAACCTTGCTGCAAGATTGGCCCATGAGATTAAGAATCCGATGACAGCAATAGGGACCTTCCTCCAGATGTTACCCCAGAAATTCAATGATGAAGAATTTCGAACAAACTTCTATAAAATTGCAATGGAAGAGACAAACCGGGTGAATAATCTTATTACAGAACTTCTTGATCTTATTAATATAAGAGAATCACACTTTGAGGTAAACAACCTCTATGATATGATTGATAAAATGATATTTCTGATCTCTCCCCAATCCAAGGCAAAAGATATTGAGATTGTCCGTAACTTTGATTTTTCAATAGGAGAAGTAAAGATGGATTCCGAAAAGATGAAACAGGTTATCTTAAATCTGCTTTCTAATGCTGTAGACTTTACACCAGAAGGGGGAAGGATCGAGATTTCTACAGCAAAAGAATCCATAAATGGAAGTAAAGAAAGTATTCGAATAGAGATCAAGGACAATGGAATAGGGATACCACAATCCGTGATTAATAAGATATTCGACCCCTATTTTACAACCAAACATAAAAGTAATATGCATAATGGTACTGGTCTTGGCTTGTTTATTGCTCATCAAAATGTTCAAGATCATCAGGGGACGATTGAGGTCAAAAGCTTGGTCAACAAAGGGACAAAATTTATTCTAAACATCCCCATTGATCCTTCGGTGCGATTATCAAGTAAGGCGAAAAGATACAACCCATGAACATTGATAAGATTAATGTCTACAAGATTTCTCTTACTTTTTCAGACGACTTTTCTCACTCTCGTAAGAAAGGGGCCAGTGCAAATAATATTGTTGTTGAGGTCATTGCTAACCAGGGAGAAATAAAAGGATACGGAGAAGGAGCACCCAGACTGTATGTCACAGCGGAATCACAAGAAAGTGTGATCAAAAATATAAACCATCTACTACAGGAGGATTCTTTTCCCTGGGAGCTGAATAATGTTTCCCAGATATGGGATTTTGTTGATAGACTTCCTGATAGGAAGGAACATAATTCGGCAATTTGTGCCCTTGAGATGTCTTTGTTGGATGCTTTAGGCAAGAGACAAGACAAATATATAATAGAATATTTCCCTAAAGATTTCTATACCAACAAAGTTTATTATGGAGCCGCAGTTCCTCTTTCCAATAAAGCGAGGATAATGGAAATATGTCGATTGATTAAGAAAATGAAAATTAATAGGATAAAGATTAAAATGGGTAAAGATTTTGAAAGAAATAAAGAAGCGATTGAAACAGTTAGTTCAATTTTTGGGGATGATTACGATCTAAAGATAGATATCAATGGTGTTTGGGATCATAAACTTGCCTTAAAGCATATACCCCTAATTCAGGAATACAAGGTCAAGATCGTGGAGCAGCCTATGAGGTCTGATGATCAGGATATTGTCGAATTTGCCAGAACAATGCAAACTCACAAGGTAATCCTAATGGCTGATGAGTCGGCATGTTCCTTAGAAGATGTGAAAAAAGTTATAAAAGAGGAGTGTTATAAAATGATCAACATCAGATTATCTAAATGTGGCGGATTTCGAAGGTCGCTCAGGATAATTGATCATTTGCGTTCTAGTGGACTTTCCTTTCAAATTGCTTGTCACCTGGGTGAGTCGGGCATTCTGTCTGCAGCAGGTAGAGCGCTGAGTCTCCTCTGTAAGGATGCCATATACTATGATGGTTCCTATGATCAATTCTTGCTAAAGGAAAATATTACACTTGAAAATGTATCTTTTGGGCCGGGTGGTGAGGCAGGACCCCTTGATGGACCAGGACTTGGTGTAAAGATTAATAAAGAAAGCTTAATGCGTTTGAGTAACGGTTCTCCCAGTGTAACGATCTCGAACCCTTTATCTTAATGGAAGCAGGTATGAACTCAACTATAGAATATCTTCAATGGAAGGAAGAATACAAATCAGCGCTGGAGACCTTCTATGATAAGAATGTACTGATGTTATTTTCTGGTGGCAAGGATTCATCTCTGGCTTTGGATTTTATCTTAAGGGCAAAAAAGGAATTTGGGTTTGGTTTTTCAGCACATGCCGGAGCTTACTTGGTCCACAGATACTCAGGCACGGAAAAGAAAAGGATTGAATCCTATTGGAACAAAAGAGGCATAGAGATACAGTAGTATGATTTGGGTAAGGCAGATGACTATACAAGAAATGAGATTAATCCATGTCTAAAATGCCAGATCCTACGAAAAAAGATGCTGAAGACTATATTGGGGGATATAGTTGATGATTGGGAAAGTCTTGTCCTTGTAACAGGCTATAGTCTCTGGGATATTGTCAGTTATTCCATAGAACATATACTGAATGATCTTTTTCCAGATTCTATAGATCCTGGAAATAATAAGAGGTTTATGGAAAGAGCCCAGAGATTTTATCCTTTACTTAAAATGAAAGAGGGCTACACAGTTTTTATACCCCTCATAAACCACAATAGCAACAGTATCCAAAAAATGATTACGCAAGCCGGTATTCCAACCCTTTCAATCCCATGCAAGTTTAAAGAATTCAGACCAAAGAGGATTTTAGAGAGGTACTACCAGAAGATGGGGATTTACTTCGACTATGATAAGGTATTTAATTTTGCAAGAAGATCACTTGGTCTCCCTGATAGTACAACCTATACCTCCATTGACAGGGATGAATATCTGCTGAACATTTTTTGATCATAGTCTTTTCTCCTTTTGACAATTTTCCACATCCAATAGAATTACCTCAATTTGAAAAACTTGAATTATTCTTGACTTGGAGTATCTCATTGAATAAATTGCAAAAAAATGCAAGGTAGTCTACCAGAGTATTTCAGTTATCTTGTAAGGCTTCAACAGATCTTACTAAGTGCAACACTAGATTATTTAGGCGGTTTGGAAGGATTGAGGGATAAATGAGTAAAAATGCCATAGAAGCTATTAGGCAAAGGGTAGCCAACGAACCATATGCCAGAAAAATGGGTTTAAAGTTACTCAAATTAGAACCGGGATATGCATTAGTAGAAATGAAATTAGCGGATGATATGGCAAATATTTTTGATATGACCCATGGGGGAGCTATATTTTCCTTAATTGATGAGGCCTTTGAAATATCATGCAATACTCACGGTACAGTGGCCGTTGCCCTGAATGTGGCAGTTACCTATCATAGGTCCCCAACAAAGAGAGGAGCATTGAGGGCGGAATCAAAAGAGATACATCGATCAGCAAAGACGGCAACCTATGACATAAGGGTTACTGAGGGAAAGAATAATATCTTAATAGCTACATGTCAGGCCCTGGCATACCGAAAAAAGGAAAAACTTCCTTTTCTTTGATACTCGGCTGTCACGACTTAATCCTCCATCCTATTCCATCCACCTCTATCTTTCCAGTTTCTTTCTCTATATCAAATGTAACCGGAAGAAATTGCTCTATTATCCAGATATTTGTCAGGAGATGTTCGGTTATGCGTTCAGTTATCAATGTTGAGCGCCCCTTGGCCAGAGCCATATAAGGAACAAGTTGGTCAGCAAGGTGAATATCAATAACACCCCTTGAATTTAAAAATTTGATACACTCATCACAGGCTTCATTCGCTACTTCCTCAGCCCTTTTTCCTTTTTTACCCAACGAGGTAAATCCTCCTCCGCCTCCTTCAAATTGAGCATGTAAAAAAAGAACTGTGCCCTGACCAGAAGATGGTGCGTTTTCAATGGAGGTGGTGGGGTTGAGCCTAAGATGTTCAAGCCTTTTTACGCTTTGATCTCTTTGCCTTTCAGCTATGCTTAATGGAAGATTGGAAACAGCAGAAAGAATATGAAGATAGCGTAATTTGCCTCGATTGAAGAGATGAATTGCCTTAAGGCCCTGGGTATTTTTTATTACGGCACGAATTGTACCGCCGCCTTTTGGATACCATCCCCATTTATCAATTGCTACGGTAACGTTGGCTCCCATTGTTTTAAGGGCGGGCAGAAACACAGTTTTCAGATAATGAAACGATGGGCTCCACAGAACATGGGTTCCTCCTGTGATTCGAATTTGAGATGAGTTTTTTCCTACAAGCAGGACTGGAATTATGGCCTGCAAAACGAGACCAGTTGAGCCGGCAGTTCCAATATGAAATGAGTAATTTCCTTCATGTATTGTGCCAGGTTCAAAGATAAGCTCAGATGAATCGATTGTAGCACCCTGAACTCTCGCCTTGGTAATAGTTGCCAGTGAATGCAGTGCTATGAGGTGTTGGGGCCTGAGCCCTGGTTTTTTCCTATTACCCCTGATGTGGTGAATGTGGAGTGGCACGTGACAGATGGAAGATAATGTTAAGGCTGTTCGAAGGATCTGACCCCCTCCCTCACCGTGCCTGCCATCTATGTGAATGTTTTTATGTATGAGCATGACTCTACCCTCGCAGAGGTCAATAATAATAATGGTTCAGAGAAAATTCATTTTAGTAAAAAATTAAAAAATACAAAAGACCAATGTATTATTTTTACTTAAAATAATTTATAATAGTGCCATAAATGGTGTGAGAATATCGGTATAAAATACAGAAAGCAGGGATAATCAAACATCATGTATAAAGTTGGAATAGTAGGTGCGGGAATTGGAGGGTCTTACCTTTGCTATTGCTTAAGCAAACAGGGGGTAGATACAATCGTCTTTGATTTTCGAGCTCCCCATGAGAAAATTTGCGGAGGAGGAGTGAGTTACAAGACAATTGAAAAATTTCCAATTATCAGCGAACTTTCTATTCCCAGGAAGGAAATCTGGAAGTCTACCTTGATTTCTCCGAAAGACAGAGTGGTGACAATAGACCTGGAAAAACCACTCACTATATTTAATCGAATGGATCTGGATTATTCCCTTCTTACAATCGCACAGGAATTGGGTGCGCATTTTAAGAAAGAAAAGGTTCACTCCTTTGCCCGTGAAGGTAATTCCTGGAGGATTTTTACAAATACAGGTGATTATAAAGCCGAGATTTTAGTTGGGGCAGATGGGGCCTTAAGTAGAACAGGAAGGAAACTGAATGTATTGCCTGTGAAAGAAGATGCCTTTTTTGCCCTTGAGTGTTTTTTAAAGGTGAAAAGAGATGTTGTCATATTTAAGTTCTTTCCCGATATTCAAGGATACCTGTGGGCATTTCCTCGAATTAATAATCTTGCTGTTGGCATAGTATCAAATCGTTGCGGAAAAGCGAATGTTAAGGATATGGAAAAGAGGTTGCTTCATTTTATCGAGAGATATTACCCTGAGCAGACAAAAAGAATTTCCTTGCGAGGCGCCTATATTCCCTTTTTTTCCGCAAAAAATCTTCAAGATGTGTCTATCTGCTCCACGAATTGGGCATTGATTGGTGATGCAGCTTCTTTTGTGGAACCAATTAGCGGTGAGGGGATCTATTATGCCATATATTCAGCTGAGATACTTGTGGGATGTATATTGAAAAACGATTTATCCCTTTATCAGCAATTATGTATGAAACATTTTGGTGAAAACTTGGTCAAAGCCAGCCAAACTTTTGAATATTTTTACCAGGCTGAGTTAATAGAGACCATGGGTGTCCTGGCGGGGGACAGCAAACCAATACGAGAAATTCTATCTGAGATGATAGCTGGAAACATAAATTATCTAAGCTGGAAGAGTAGATTTAGAAAGGACTTTTTTAAGATATTGGGTGATTTTATTTTCAATGCCGACATTACAACAAAGAAAGAGATAGTAACCAATATTGTTAAATTGTCTCCAAAGTATTATAGGTTTTTCTCTGGGCGCAGGATGTCGTGACTTTTTGGACCACAGTTAAACAGAAGGTCAAAGGCAGAGAGATTATGGATAAATGCACCCCAGAGCTGGGGATACACAGGAGGTGTGGGTGTAAAAAAATGTAACGTTATCCCTGCGCGAGAAAATAGATCTTTATCCAAATACTTTTCTGCACTCTTTTGGGCCAGGTAATCAGATGCACCTATTTTCCTGCAAATTTTAATGAGAAGCTCATTCCCTTTCCCTTCAATGCCTAAATCGGACTGCAGAGCCAGAGGCGTAGGAATCATCAGATGTTTTTTTAGATAATGGAGTATACTCATATTTAGATCTATTAATTTTTCAAATCTGTCTGAAAAGATCTCACCCACAAAACCTAAATGCTCTTTGAGATATGGGGCATTGGCGTAGGATTTTTTTAGGCTTGCTGTGTGTTTTTTTCTCCAGTTCCCCTCAGGGTATATCTTTACCTCGTTAATTTTTTGGAGCCCCAGTCCTTTTCTCCAAACCGGGATAGTAATCCATAGGATTCCCTGGTCGTTTTTAAAGCGATTTCTGGTTATCCAGGTTGTCCTCTGAGGGAATTGGACGTTGTCCAAAACAATCATCATGTCAGAAAGATAAGCCTTTGCGAAGAATGCAGAAAATGGAGCAAAAAATGGTTGGTAGGTAGATATGATCATTTTACCGTTTTTACTTTACGCTTTAATAAGAGATTGAATTTTGGCAAATTCATCAGGTGTATTGATATTGAGGAAAGCCTTGCTCGGGCAACAAAATTTGCGTATCTCATCTTCTTTAACATATCTGACTGGTATATAGTCATAAAATAGTCTGACCTGATAGTGGTGAGAGTCGATAAGGCTTCTAATAGGTTTCATGCATGATTTAGTATAAATAGCATGGAGAGGTTCTACCTCACTTGCCACTAATGGGACCACGGCTGCATAACTATCTTTATTTATATCAACCATATAACGAACTAATTGCCTGTTGATAAGTGGCATATCACAGGCAACGAAGAATCCTGCCTGGTCAGGCATGCTCATCAATCCTGTATATATTCCTCCTAAGGGACCTAACCCTTTGACATGGTCCTCAAACATTGGTATTTCAAGGTATCCATACTTTTTCTTCTCATTTGTGATCAGGATAACACGTTTAAAGATAGTTTTCATTTCTTGTATTATACTGTCGATCAATCGGGCACTACCTATTTTTAGAAAGGCCTTATTTTTCCCGTATCGCTTGCTGGATCCGCCAGCTAATATTACCCCTGTGATGTGGTCGTAAAGTTTATTGTGCTCAGATTTTTCCTTCATGATAGCTACACCACCCCTTATTAATTTGTGTTTATACACAAATCTCTTTTATTCGTCAAAATTTACTGTTAAGCCACCAACACACGTTGCCACTAAGATTATTGTAGAATTCTTTTATATTTTGTTTGATGATCGGCATGTTGAAGTGGAAATAAACACTAAAAAAGCTTCATAAAGTTTTTCAAGAAAACCTCATCCTAATTTCTTAGGTAAAGCATATGCTGAATTTACTATTTTTTGTATTGGAATCTTCGCTTATTGATGGGTAAATATAATTAATTTTTCTACTTTGTGCCTGCCCGCCATTGGCTTCGCCTTCAGGCGAGGCGGGCGGGTCTTGGTGACTTAGTGGCAGAATAGTACCGGTAAAATAAAAAGATAAATAAAATTTTAATTGAAATTTTTTTAGGAAAAATAAGGATTATATATTCAATCTTAGCAAATTTAGAAAATTTAAGATAACATATTGACATAAAAGGTATTTTATGTCATATAGATGAAAATTTTAATAAACATGAAGACATAAAGAGATAGAGAAGGAATTGAGCAAAAACGATCTAATACATTTAGAAGGCGTGGTCACACGGATGTTAGGCGGGGGAACTATGGAGATTGAGTGTGATAAAGGGGTTAAGATTACTGGTGTGCTTTCCGGCCGAATGAAAAAGAATAAAATCAAGGTAATAATTGGGGACAAGGTTCAGATTAGTGTTTCCCCTTACGATACTGCGCATGGATTAATTACCTACCGCCTGAAATAAAATACACACTTTTTTAGAAATACCCTGTTATTTCCACCTAAAAAACCAACCTTTTTCATCACAAAGAAAATAATTACAAGAGCTTTTTAGCCGCTTGCCTGAAATATCAATCTTCTGTGCCTTTTTCTGTTGTCAAAATCTATAAAGACAATCTGTTGCCAGGTACCTGTTAGAGGCTTGTTGGCCATGAAGGGTATTGTGAGAGAGGTCTTACATATCGCTGATCTGACATGAGAAAAGCCATTTCCATCTCCCCACCTTAGATTATGCCTGTATTCTATTGTTTGAGGAATGAGCCTTTCAAAGGCATCTTTCAAATCATCAATAACCCCTGATTCAAATTCAATAGTTGTTACCCCACCGGTGGAACCAGGGACAAATATGATAACAGAACCTTCGGAGAAAGGTAGTTTTTTTACAAAGTCATCCACCAGCGATGTGATATCATGAATATCATTAAATCCTTTTGTATCGATTTCAACTTCTTTAGTAACAACTGCCATAATAGTATCTCCTTATTTAATTTATTCCTTTTTCAGGATAAGAAGGCATCTATTACCCTGTGTTTCTGGGAGGCTATAGAAAACTTTTTTACTGATTTTGAAATCTAATTCCTTCATTAATTGTTTACTTTCTTCAATTTCCCGGTCAACACGTAAACCTTTGAAGGTAACCAGGAGGCTACTCGGTTCAAGATAAGAAGAACAGATGTTGATCGTTTTTTTTAGAGGTGCCAGGGCTCGTACTGTCACAATATCATAGAAATGAAATAGTGTTGGCAAATCATCCCTTTGTTCTGCCCGACCTTTACACGCTTCAATCCCTTTGAGGCCTAATTTCCTGATCATATCTTTTAAAAAGCTTATCTTTTTAGCCTTTGATTCAAGAAGGTGGACCTCAAATTCTGGTCGCCCTATCTTGAGTGGTAAACCTGGGATACCGGCTCCTGAACCTATGTCAAGCACTGCACCACCTGGTGAAAGATATGGGAGTGCTATTAGAGGATCAAGAAGAAGCTTTATAATCATCTGCCTTTTTTCTGATATGCTTGTAAGGTTCATTCGCCTGTTCCATGACCATAAACCTTCCAAGAAAACAGCAAAGAGGGAGAGCTGTTTTTCTGAAAGCATAACCCCAAACTCACTGGCACCTTTTTTTAATAATTGGCGATCTTCGGGTTTCATTTTTCCTGAAATATCTTTTAATTCGTAATCCCTATATTCGTTTTCTTACGATTTTTATCTATTTTGTGCCATTTCTATCTAAATATCAGAATAATTTCGGGATAGATCATTGTCAAGATATAAGGATTTTACAGGTGATGCCGTATAGTAACTTGATTTTTGAAAGGGAAGGGATTAAATTGTTTTAACAAGAGAAAACATTATTTAAGGTGATAAATGATTGAGATAGTTACGTATCCTGATCCCGTTTTAAAGAGAAAGGCGGAGTTAGTAGAAAATATTGATGGAAATATTCAGAACCTCATCGATAATATGAGCAAATTGATGTATCAATCATCAGGTATAGGCCTGGCAGCAAATCAGGTTGGAGTAGAAAAAAGGGTTATTATATTTGATATAAACTATAAAGAGAAAGGGAAAGATCTAACTGTTTTAATTAATCCAACTATTATCTTAGCAGAAGATAGGATAGTATTCGAAGAAGGATGCCTCAGTGTCCCTGATTTTCAGGGAAAGATTACCCGAAAAAAATACATCAAGGCTCAGGGAGTGGATAGGAATGGTAAATCCATTGATATTGAGGCAGAAGATCTGACTGCTATTTGTATCCAGCATGAAATTGATCACCTTAATGGTACACTGATACTTGATCATGTGAGCCATCTAAAGAGAAATATATATAAGAGAAAAGCAGATAAGCTGATGAAAAGGTCAGATAATGGACAACCTAAGCTCCTCTGATTTATTTCCATCAAGGCCAAAAATAATTTTTATGGGAACACCTCAGTTTGCTGTTCCTACATTACAGACCATTATTCATAAAGAATACAAGATCCTCTCTGTAGTTACCCAGCCGGACAGACCAAAGGGGAGAGGCCAGAAATTGACACCTTCACCGGTAAAGATTCTTGCCGAAGAGAATAACCTTACTATCCTTCAGCCAGAGAGGTTAGATCATAGCTTTTTAAATTTCCTTCTTCCCCTAAAGCCTGATCTTCTTATTGTTGTTGCCTTTGGACAGATAATTCCAGGCAAGATACTGAGCTCAGCCAAATGGGGAGGGATAAATATCCATGCCTCCTTATTGCCAAAATACAGGGGCTCTGCCCCGATTCAGTGGGCTGTTATTAATAATGAAAAGGACACAGGACTGACAACCATGTTTATGGATGAAGGCCTTGATACTGGCCCGATCCTTATGCAACAAGAGGTAGATATCTTAGAAGGAGAGACAGCAGGTAATTTACATGATAGGCTTTCTTCTCTGGCACCCGGATTACTTATTAAAACCCTGGAGGGGTTAGCTAATGGCTTGATTACAGAGAGAAAACAGGATAATTCTCTTGCTACCTATGCATCAAAGTTAACAAAGGATCAAGGACTAATAAACTGGTCCTGGCCGGCTGAGCGGTTGTATGGATTGATTAGGGGTTTGGATCCCTGGCCCGGGGCCTTTACATATTATAATGAAAAGATGCTAAAATTGTTTGGTTGTTTCCTTGCTAATAAGGGGCAAATATTTTCAGCGCCAGGAAAAATAAAAGGCTTGACTGAAAGAGGACTTGAGATAGAAACAGGACAGGGATCTATAATCGTTGAAGAAATTCAGGCCCCTGGAAAAAAGAGACTGCCTGTTAAGGAATTTTTAAAAGGAACCAGGTTAAGCGTGGGAAGCATTTTAGGAAAATAGGTTTCATATGAGAAAAATAGCACCATCAATACTTTCTGCTGATTTTACCAAACTCGGTGAAGAGATAGAAGCAGTGGAGGCGGCAGGAGCGGACTACATACATATAGATGTTATGGATGGTCACTTTGTGCCAAACATCACAGTCGGCCCTATGATTGTAAAGGCAGCAAGAAAGGTAACCGATCTCCCATTAGATGTTCACCTGATGATAGAAAATCCTGAGCGATACATTGATGATTTTGTTAAAGCAGGAAGCGATTTAATCGCCGTTCATGTAGAGACGGTCACTCATCTGCATAGGCTTTTAGGGGTTATAAGAAATACGGGGATTAAAGCAGGGGCTGCCCTTAATCCAGCCACACCATTGAGTAGCATTGGTCATGTGCTTAACAATCTGGATATGGTAATTTTGATGACTGTTAATCCCGGTTTTGGTGGTCAGAGTTTTATTCCTGAGGTTCTACCAAAAATAGAGGAGCTCAAGAAAATGATAGACCAAAAGGGCATGGAGATAGATATAGAGGTAGATGGGGGGATCAACGTTGAAAATATAGCTCAGGTAGCCCAGGCTGGCGCCAATGTATTTGTGGCAGGTAATGCCATCTTTGGGAGCCCGAACTATGCTGAAACAATTGCTTTGATGAGGGAAAATATCGGGGGCATAGTAGAGGTATAAAAAACAATGATCAGTTTTCCAAAAAAGATGAAGAAAGAGTTACGAGCGGGGTACCATGAATAATAATTTGTTTTAGAATCAACAACTCATTTTCTAATTTGCTTATCCTATCCAAAACAAAATGACAACCAAAATGACAACCAAAATGACAACTACTTCTATAATAAGATATAGTGCGCCCCTCTCTTTTTTCCTTTTAGGGCAACAACTTCTAACTTTACTAGTTTTCCTATCTCTTTCAAAGCAGCCTGTCTGCTGATCTTAAACATCTTAGCGATATCGCCTGCTGCGATCTTACCATTTTGGTTTAAAAATTCCACAATACTCATTTGTCTTTCAGTTAGAACAATCTGTCCTCTTTTTGCCTTTCTCAATCTTTCACTGCTCAATCTAGCTACTCTTTCTTTAACTGCTTCGATACTTATACTCACCCCTTCAACAAAATATTCCAACCAGTTGGTTAAATCGAATGTCTTTTGATCAACACTTTGTAATGCTTTGTAATATGCCTGTCTATCAGAATCATAGTAATCATCAAGGCAAAAAAACTGTTTGGTGTCAAAGCCTTGCTGGTAAAGAATCAAAGCTGCCAAGACCCTCGCTGTTCTCCCGTTGCCGTCAACAAAGGGGTGAATTCTGACAAATTCGTAGTGAAAAATCCCAGCTTCAATAATGGGATCAAGTTCTTTTGCTTCCTCTAAATTTATCCATTCAAGTAGATCTTTTAATAATCCTGGCACATACTCATTTTTTGGTGGTCTGAAAAAAACCTCTCCAGTAAGTCTATTTGCAATTACAACATAGCGATTACGATAAAACCCACAATCATTTGGATTATCTAAGGTATTTTTTGTCACTATACGGTGGATATTTAAAACATCTTGCTCACATAGAGAATCCCCTTTTATCAATTCCCCGATATTTTCCAGGCTGTTTAGGTAATTCAAGACCTCCTGTTTATCCTTTCGGGTCACCATTACTTCTCTTCCTTGCGCTAAGTCGCTTACCTGTTCCAAGGACAGCCTGTTTCCCTCAATGCTCGTGGATGAATGGGCACTGTGAATTATTGCTTCCCGCCTTAAAGCAACTTCCCATCTGGGAATCAAAGGTGAATTGAGAATTAGTTCTCTTGCACCAGATATTTTAGTGAGCAACCGGACTATATTATTTGTGTATTTAAATTTAGGTTCAAACATCTTCAGCTATTTCTACCATATACAATTACATTGGATCTTTTGATAATCCATGTCCAATTTTGCCCACATCAGCTTTGTTTCCTTACATAGAACTACATTATAATAATTATATCTTTCAGATAGGTAAGAATTGATTTTTTATGCATACTAATTTATTTGATTTACTATTCTTTGTGCAATCTCAAAGGCAGCAGCAATCCTTATGATTTTT
The DNA here is from genome assembly GCA_964611035.1 of uncultured Desulfobacteraceae bacterium. GTDB lineage: Bacteria > Desulfobacterota > DSM-4660 > Desulfatiglandales > B25-G16 > B33-G16. The sequence goes on along the minus strand of CAZSWT010000006.1, from coordinate 58,900 downwards.
ACATCGCCTAGTCCTTTTATCTCAAGGAATTTGTGTAGAGGTAGATTTGCCATTCCTTTAAATGAGCCGAAGTTGGTGAGAATCTCTTCAGCAATCTTTTCAGCAGGCCTGCCTTTGATCCCTGAGGAAATCAAAATGGCCGGGAGTTCAGTATCTGTTAGGCTCTTCGGCCCCAGTTCCCGGAGTTTTCCTCTAGGATGTCGCCACTTTTGAGATGGCGATTCCCTTGTTTAACCTCATAGTGTAATCTTCCTCTGTTTTCTGAGAAAAAAGGTCTTACCTTTTTAAGTCATCTATGGAATTGCTGGTTTATTCATCCTTTCATCCCCACCTAACGGCGGCTCTCACCTTTGAGGGCCGTGTAGTGGCCCGAGTCTGGTGTAGAGCCAGGTTAGGCAAATTACCAATTTTTGCCGTAAATGTATACAGTAAGCAAATCCTAATTTTTAAAATTTAAGGCATGACACTCTCTCGGTCTTTTAATGTGGTGGATAAACATAATGAATTTTATCTTGGGATAATGAATAAACCCAAGCCCTATTGAAGATAGAATTTTTGAGGTTTGCTTCTAAAAAATATTTGAGTGATGGCAACCAGTAGTTTTTAGGTAGCTCCGGCTGTAATTCATAGTAAGCTAGTAGCTCGACAATAGATCTTGGACAGTATTGTTTTGTAAACTTATCTTTGATCCTATTGTAAGCTGGCTCAGCAAAAGACCCAACAGCTTCGACATCGAAGCATGGCCCAGTAAAGCCCCCTCTTGAGATATTAACCCAACAAACTGCTTTACCCAAGACATTATGAGAGGAAAGGGTATACTTGCCTTCACTCTTACTATCCAGGGTTAAAAGAAATTCAAAGATTATTGGTATTGAATTCCTGCGCTTAGTTGCTGAAATTTTATCTTTAAAGACGATACAAATCAAAGCATTTCCATATCTTTGGTTGAATTGAGCTTTTACATTGGCCGGAAGATTCTCGAGATGGTCGTCAAACACACACTTGAGATTAATTGCGCTAAAAGTTCTTCTGGCGAGACCTTCATCAATTATTTCAACCAATTCAAAGGCTATTTTTGTTCCGTCTTCAAGGCAACAAAGAATGTCAGGTTCTGGTGGCTTTCTTTTTTGTATTGAATTCATAACAATTGGGAGAGGGAAATTGGGAGCAAATTTTGTGAAAACTCGAATCTCTCTTCGAACTTGGCTACTAGTAGGCATTATTCCATTGGAAATTGATTAAGGGGTATTTCTTAGGCTTTCTTTTCGTACTTTATTTCGGGTTTACAGATAAGTAGGCATTGATAAAAAAGTCTACTTGGTCTCTTACCCTCGCTCGAATCTGGTCCAAGTCGGAAGTCAAACCAAGCCAATGAGAGCTTGACCAAGCAGTAGCATCATCAATCTTGATTTCAGGCTTTCGCACCAGATACACATCTTGACAAAGTTCAACATGGGTATTGTAAATGTAAGACTTTACGATTTTGCGCTCTACAACGTGGGCGCTTATACGAAGAAAAGGCACACCTGCCATCTTCAAAATTTCCTCATGAGATAGTACCTTAATCCCCGCCATCCGAAGCCTTAACTCCACGTCTGTCTGTATTTGGTGTGTAGTTAAGCCTTCTCTTTCGATCTCAGGGTTTAACTTACCTACCAGCACATAAACCCCTTGTAGATCACGAAGTGCTAAACGGGACATTTCATGATCATATGCGAGCAAAAAAGCATCCGATTTTATTAAAGTAAATACCATAACCACACCCAAGATAAGGGCAATACGGTGATAACTATTCATGATTAACTCCTTATGTCTTCATAAAATGAACTGGAAAGATTGAATCAAGGCTACATATTTGACAACCAATTTTCATTTTGTCAAGAGTGTAGCACTGACCACAGTGTTTTGCCTTTTCTTTTTTCAACACAAGATCCCTTATTCATAAGTTGATAACCAGCCTAACATTAATATTATACGCTCTAAAAGGCATAGTATTTTACATCTCGCTAAAACAAGATACCAAAAATCAATAGGAAAATGAAATAGTTATAAATTTCGTAGTGAGAATTATGTATCGGCAAATACGGCTTTCTGTCTCTTTTGGTCAGCAGGCGTAATATTTTAATATCCTCTCCCTATCTTCATTTTCCTTATCGCCTTTATAATAGATTTCAATTAACTCAATACTATCCTGTTCCTCAAAATAGGCGTAAATTACCCTGATACCAGATTGGACTCCCTTGCCTTTAAGGGAGCGACATGCAAACTTTTTGGCTTTGTAGATTTTAGGGATTTCAATCTTTAAACCCGGAACTTGAAAAACCCCCTTATTATCTATTTTTAGTTTATGATAGAGATTCAACTCGTTTTTAATAAAGATTTCTAGATCATCTTCAAGTGTTTTAAATCTCTTGAGAAGCTTTTTTATATCCTTTTCAAATTCAGGAAGACTGGAAACCTCATGGAATATCTTCATCGTATTCTCTTACCGAATAGGGAGGTGTTCTGTAAAAAGCAGACTCATATTCAATTGCTTCTCCATCCGCTGTTGTTAACCATGGAACATCGTTATGAGAATATCCACTGATTTGAGAGGCAGTCATATCAGAAAGCCTGTTTAAAACATCGTCAATTACCTCAATCTCATTGGCCTTTAATTTAGAGAGATCCGCTTTTTTCAAAGGTAAGTACTTTGTCTGGGGGTATTCAAAATACTTGCTTTCAACCTTTTCGATTTCCTCTTCCTTGATCATTTTGTCAGTTATCTTTTTGAATTCTATAGGAGTTGGTCCATAACGATTTTTGATATAAGTGGCACCGATTAACTGCTCCTCATATTTTTCATAGAAATTGAAGTCAATAAAGTAGAGAAGCTTATAAATTACAGTCTCTCCAATATTCGATTTTGAGCCAATCTTATTAAGAATATAAAGAAAGGTCTCTTTGAATTTTTCTAAATTCTTTTGGGGAACATTGATTCTAATTTGAGACTTCTGCCCTTTTCTTTTTTTGTTTTCACTTAAAACAACCTTTGGTTCTTTTTTCAAATTTAGTAAACTCTCTACAGAAAGATTAAATATTTCAGATAGTTTTATCAATTCATCAGCAGAAACTTTTCTTTCTCCATTCTCGATTTGGGATATAGTAGGGCGGGCAACTCCTAATAGATTCGCAAGTCTTTGCTGGTTCATTCCCAATTGTTCTCTTAATTTCTTTATCCTATAACCAATCTTAATCATCATCTTCTCCTGATAAAATATCTTTGTGTAAAGAATATATATTATGTAAGATAATTTGTCAAGCGAATGTTAAGTTTTATTACATAAAAGATAGAATTTGGTCTTATTTATCAGAGAGATTGGGGTGGGTAGGAAAAATTTTGACGGTGTTTTGATAGTATGCTATACACATAGACAATGGAGGGATGTCCGAGTGGTTTAAGGAGGCGGTCTTGAAAACCGTTGTCTGCTTAAGGTGGACCGTGGGTTCGAATCCTACTCCCTCCGCCAGGAACTTTAATCCCGATAAATCGGGATCAAAGTTCACCAGTGGCTGATAACAATTAGCTTTTAGCAGAAAGGTTTTGTGCTAATATATTGCCATAAGCTAGAAGCTATTAGCAAATTGTAATCTACATAAGTGGATTCGCGGAGAGATGGCCGAGTCGGCTGAAGGCGCTCGCCTGCTAAGCGAGTGTGGGGCGAAAGCTCTACCGAGGGTTCGAATCCCTCTCTCTCCGCCACAAGATATCATTTTCTCATCTAAGGTATTCATGTAATCTTTCTCCACCTTGTTCCATCTTTGGTGTCCATAATCTCAACTCCCAATTTCTTTAGTTCATTCCTTATCTTATCAGCCTTTGCCCAATCCTTTTTTTGCCGAGCATCGGTCCTTTCTTTTATTAAGTTCTCTATTTGTTTAGAAGCTTCTGGCTCTGCAAGATCCATTACCATAAGCACTGAGTTAAGCTTGGATAGAATAGCTTCAATCTTATCTCGATCAGATGGGTCTAAGCCTTTGGAATCCATTATACGATTGATATGATGCATAAATTCAAAAAGCGCAGCCAGGGCAGGTGCAATATTAAGATCATCATCCATTGCCTCTATAAATGTATGTCTAAGATCATAGATCAATTGATCGATTTCGCTATTAACCAGGTCTTTTTGGCAGGAGCGGAGTTTATGGACGAATCTATCTAAACGGGAGACGGTATTTTTTGCTATAGCTAGCTTTGACCATGAAAAATCAATAGCTTTTCTGTAATGCATAGTAATAAGCCAGTATCTGATTTCCCTTCCAGTATAGCCTTTATTTAGTGCATCTCTAAGGGTGATAGTTTTTTCTTTTACCAATTCATTATGAATCCAGTGGCTAACTATTTGTTTACCAGTAAGGGATTCTAAGATAGCTATATTGTTTTCGTGATGTGGAAAGATCATGTCGGTACTACCAGTATGAATATCATAGGTTTCGCCAAGATATTTCATAGCCATAGCAGCGCATTCTATGTGCCAGCTGGGTCGAACGTTTCCCCATCTGGTAGAAAAGAATATCCCTCTTTTAAGTTCATTCAATGTTGATCTCTTAAGCAGGGTAAAATCTCTTGGGTTATCTTTTTCGTAGCTATCAAGGTCAACTGTTTTGCCGACCCTGATTTTGTTTAAATCTACCCTTGAAAGTTTACCATAATCCCTAAAACGGGAGATGTCGAAGTAAACAGAGCGTAATCTTTCATAGGCAAAACCTTTTTCTAAAAGTTTTTGAGTAATATCTATCATTTCTTCAACATGTTCGCTGGCCAAGGGGTAATTGGTTGCCCGTTTGATATTAAGACTGTCCATATCTTTAAGGAATTCCTGATAATATTTTTGGGTGAACGTAGTTACTTCTTCACCCGCTGCCTCTGCTCCCTGGATGGTTTTATCATCCAGGTCGGTAATATTTATTATATGTGTTACAGCAAAACCCTTAAACTCAAGGTAACGTCTCATAAGGTCAGCGACGACATATCTCCTGCAATTAGCAAGATCAATTAATTTTGATACTGTGGGTCCGCAGGAATAGATAGAGACCTCATTTTCTTTTATGGGGATGAAGACATCTTTTTGCCTGCTCAATGTATTATAGAATTTGATGTCAGTCTTTTTTTTGTCCATAAATAGATTGGTGCTCAGGTATCGTTCACCGCCATCTGGAAAGATAACTACAAGGACACCCTCTTTTATCTCTTGCGCTACCTTAAGAGTAGCGGCTATGGCTGCACCTGAACTCATACCAACAAACATGCCATCTTCTTTGGCAAGCCTCCTTGTCATCTGGAAGGCCTCTTCATCTTCAATATGGACAATGCGATCCAGAAGATCTTTATTAAATATTTCAGGCCGATAGGATTCCTTCATATTTTTCATTCCCTGGATATTATGTCCCAGATAGGGCTCAACTCCGATTATCTCGATTCTTGGATTATATCCCTTCAATCTCTTAGAAAGGCCCATTGCTGTGCCTGTAGTACCCATGGCAGCTACTGCCATGGTAACTTTTCCACCAGTCTGTTCCCAAATCTCGACAGCAGTTCCGTTGTAATGGGCCATCCAGTTACTTTCATTGTTAAATTGATCTGCAAGCCAGTATTTGCCTGGCTCTTTTCTGAAAAGACTATATGCCTCTTCAATAGCACCATCAGTGCCGAGGCGGGATGGGGTAAAATGAAGATCCGCACCCAATGCCTTCAGTATCTTTCTTCTTTCATCGCTAACTGAATCGGACATGGTGAGCACAAGGCTGTAACCCTTAATAGCAGCAACAAGCGCGAGGCCTATTCCTGTATTACCACTTGTTGCCTCTACAATTATTTTATCCTTGGTTAATTGACCGTTTCTCTCTGCCTCCTCTATCATGGACAAGGCTATCCTATCTTTAATCGATCCCCCGGGATTGAATGACTCAAGTTTGGCAAATATCTTGACCTTATCTTTTTTGTTAAGATTTTTTATAGGAACGATAGGTGTATTTCCAATCGTATCTAAAATGTTATTATATTTCTTGGTCACTATTTTTTGGCCTGACATAAGGTTATGATTGTAATAGCTCAATAAAAAGGGGCAGGAGGGTTTTTCTGACGCGACTGTCGGGAGGGCGCCGTCTTTTCGTGACTTATCAGTGGGGGAAATCCCGCCGGAAGCGGGAAGAGGGTAGGAATCCCCCGCAGATAAATCACTGAAAAGACCAGCCCGGGAGGCTCGGATAGGAAGAAAAGCCCTCCTGCCCCGTGGCTGGTTGCTGAAGCCGCTCTGCTTCCCCTAAATATTGAGCTGATACTTATGATTGGTAGGTATCTCTAATATAAAAGGCGAAATATAGCAATAAAATAAAGGCCTTAACGCCCAAAGGGGCAGACTTTGATGCAGATCCAGTGCATAGGGTTGCCCACATTGGGAAGAGTTGAAAATTCCGATTTGTTAATTATGCTGCACACACAAAGCTTTACGGCTCGTTACTCAAAGATCTCTTCAAACAGTTCGTGATATTTTTTATACACGTCACCACCAAAACAGACAAAGGTAACTTTTTTAATGGATTGGTTGTGTTGAAGGAAGAATTTAGTTTCTCTTAAGGCAATATTTACTGCTCTTTTCAGGGGAAATCTGTAGGCACCGGTACTTATGGATGGAAAAGCAAGCGTTACTGCACCTAACTCTAATGCTGCTTTATAGGAATGCATATAGCAGTTAGCCAACAACTCATCCTCCTCTCCATAGCCACCGGACCAGATCGGACCGACTGTATGGATAACCCATTTGGCTGGCAACCGATACCCCTTTGTTACACGGGCCTCACCAGTTGGGCAACCACCTATCGTTCTCGTTTCAGCAAGAAGTTCAGGACCGGCTGCCCTGTGTATCGCCCCATCAACACCTCCACCACCTAAAAGCGAAGTATTAGCAGCATTTACAATGGCGTCTACCTCCATCTTTGTAATATCTCCCTGAACGATCTCTATTTTATCCTTTAAATCTTTTTCCATCTATTTCCTCCAGTTTTAGGATCTTTTAGATAGAAATATTTGAAAGCCCTTTTGAAGTCAAGAGGAAGAAGACAGATCTTTTATTAGATTGTAATGGAAGGCGGATTCATTTAGAATAAAATTATGTTAACTATTGGCACATTACATATGAAAAACTGGCTTATAATGGCCCCCATGTCAGGAAAAACAAACCTCCCATTTCGCCTTATTGTTAAAAAAATGGGAGCCGGCCTTGTTATTACAGAGATGATCAGTGCTATTGGTCTTTCCAGGGGGCAGGCAAAAACCCACGCCTATCTCGAAAGTCATCCTTTTGAAAGACCTGTTGCTGCGCAGTTATTTGGATTTGAGCCGGATACAATGGCTATATCGGCGCAGATGGTAGGTGAAAAAGGACTGGATATTGTTGATATTAACATGGGTTGTCCAGTAAAAAAAGTTATTAAGACAGGATCAGGAGCAGCCCTGATGCGGGAGCCAAAGAGGGTGGCGAAGATTCTCGCTGCTGTGCGAAAAAGTAGCTCCCTTCCATTGACGGTAAAGATCAGGGCTGGCTGGTCACCAGAAGAGGCGAATGCCCTTGAGATTGCGAGTATAATTGAAGACAGTGGAGCTGATGGGATTACCATTCATCCACGCTTTGCCAGTCAAGGATTTTATGGAAATGCTGACTGGGCCTTAATTGCCAAGATAAAGAAGGCAGTGAAAATTCCTGTTATAGGTAATGGTGATATAACAAGACCTTCTTTAGCCTTAAAGATGCGCTCTGAAACGAACTGTGATGGTGTTATGATTGGTAGGGCAGCGTTAACTAATCCATGGATTTTCAAGCAGATCTTAGATATGCAAAATAAGGGAAGTTTTAAAATCCCGAACCTGGATGAAAGATATCAGTTAATCATGGATCATTATTCGCTTCTCATAGAATATTTTAAAGAAGATAGGGCAGCACGCATTATAAAAGGCTTACTGCTTTTATACACAAAGGGTCTTCCAAATAGAAGATTATTAAGGGGGCTTATTCCAGAGATAGATGGAAGAGAAAAATTGATCTCTATTGTAGACAAATACTTTGGATACATCAGGGAGGAGATGGCTGGTGAAGGTTAAATTAGCAAAAATTGCTGGATTTTGCATGGGAGTGAGAAGGGCAATGGAAATTGCCCTATCCGAGGCAAACAAAGGTGACGGAAAGCTTTTCACATATGGACCTATAATCCATAATCAACAGGTCTTAGATCTCCTTCGATCTAAAGGGGTGGATGTCAAAGAAAATATTAATACGCATGACAAAGGAAGGATAATTATCCGGGCTCATGGTATTACACCGGCTGAAAGGGAAAAGATACGGTCTTCAAATCTCACCTTAATTGACGCAACATGTCCGAGAGTGGCAAAGGTACACGCAATAATAAGAAAATATAGCAATAAAGGCTATACTCCCGTCATTTTTGGAGATGCCAAACATCCGGAGGTTATTGGTTTGATGGGGTATAGCAAGGGTCAGGGTATCGTTATACATTCTGTTGAAGAGGTCGAAAAACTTCCTGATAACAAAAAAATAATTCTTGTATCTCAAACAACACAAGATGTAGATGCCTACAGAAAAATAATTGATGCTACTAAGAAACATTATCCAGGCGCTATAATATTCGATACTATCTGCGATGAAACATATAAAAGGCAGAGAGAAGTCAGATTATTGGCCTCTGAGGTTGATAGCATGGTAATAGTTGGTGGATATAACAGTGGTAATACCAAACGGCTATATCAGATATCACAGTCAACAGGTAAACCTACGTTTCATATTGAGACCGACAAGGAGCTACAGAACTCCTGGTTTTCATCAACAGAAACAGCTGGGGTTACAGCCGGTGCCTCAACACCCAATTGGATGATTAAAAGTGTGACTGATAGATTGAAAACCATGGGTAAAACCAGGCAACATCCACTTAGAAGTATATTCAAAAGGGTTTTTCAATTTTTAGTGAAGATAACCCTTCCTGAGGCAATAGGGGCGTTTTTTCTTACCTATGCGGGGCTTATTCTTTCAAGAGGAAATGCTGATTTTATCCATCCATTTCTTGCTCTATTGTATGTTTTTAGCATGCATGTCTTGAACCGTTTTCTTGATAAAGAGGCTAGTGCTTATAACGATCCTGGTACAGCTCTTTTCTATACCACGCACAAAACTTTTCTTATAATTACCTCTCTGATAGGAATATGTGCAGGCCTAATTCTCTCACTTTCTTTGGGAATTGCACAGTTTCTGCTTTTTCTTGCTTTGACTATCCTCGGCCTGGTCTATAGCATTCCGATAATACCATGGAGACTTGGATATCTGGGCCGTTATGGAAAAATAAAGGACCTTCCTGGTTCAAAAAACATAGCAGAGGCCCTGGCTTGGGGTACAATCAGCTCGCTACTTCCTATTATTGGATGGCCGAAGCCTTTTTGGCCTGGTGTTTTGATCTCTTTCTTTTTTGTCTCCTCTATGTGTTACATAAGGTCTGGCCTCTTTGACATCCTCAATATGCAGGGGGATTTAATCGTTGGCAAGGAAACCCTTCCAGTTGCCCTTGGAGAGGAAAGGGCTATTAAGCTTTTATTATTATTAAACAGTCTTTTTGGTATATTATTATTAGCATCAACGGCTATAGGAATGGCTTCAAATTTAGGTTATTTCTATATTGTGTGTTTCATGATTTCGTTTTCTTATCTTGAAGCTTACAATAAGGGGTGGATGAGAGATGGATATCTTCTGCAATCCATTGCCGAAGTCAATCTCCTTTTGGCAGGAGTGTTTGCATTCATATGGGAATTGCTTTAGAAAATGCCCACGGTTAGTGTAATAATTCCAACGTTTAACAGGTCTGAGAAGGTGGTAAGGGCAGTGTCATCTGTCCTTAACCAGGGTTTTAGAGATTTCGAGATAATAGTAGTTGATGATGGATCAACTGATAACACCCATAAAGCTCTGTCCAAATATATGTCCTCGATAAAATATGTAAGACAGTCGGACAACATGGGAGTATCAGCAGCAAGAAATAGAGGGATAAAGAGTTCGGTAGCACCCTGGATTGCATTTTTAGACTCTGATGATTACTGGCTTAAGGAAAAGTTATCTATTCAGATAGAATTTGTTGATCAAAATCCTAATACTGTAGCCTGCCAGACAGAAGAAATATGGATAAAAAATGGTAGACGCGTCAACCCAAAGAAAAGACATAAAAAACCATCAGGAAATATATTTGCACAATCGTTAAAATTATGCCTGGTTAGCCCATCAAGCGTGATTATAAAGAGGTCTCTTTTTGAAGATGTTGGTCTTTTTGATGAAACCCTTCCAGCAGCTGAGGACTTTGATCTGTGGTTGAGGATATCGTGCCGGTACCCTATTTACTTAATTGACAAGGGGTTGGTTGTTAAAGAAGGAGGACATGAAGATCAGCTCTCCAGGCAATTCCCTGGTATGGATCGCTTTAGGATTAAGGCTATAGTTAGACTGATTAAAAGTGGAATACTTTCTCAAGATCAAACACGCCAGGCTATGGAGGAATTATCTATCAAATGCAGGATATATGGCGAGGGATGTATTAAAAGAGGAAAAATAAAAGAGGGAAATTTTTATCTCTCACTTCCCAAAAAGATTGATAGCAATAGCTATAAGTTTAGTGGTCAATCAGTTGAATGGTTAGATAGTAAAGAATTTGAAAAATCAATGACTGAAAGATAATCAATTATTGACACGCAATAGAGCTGTAAGAACTATTTTCGAGCACTTCCTATTCTTTGGCTTTTTTTAAGATTATTTTGTTATCAACAAAGGAAATCATTTTTATTTGAGCCTCAAGAACCTTTTGATCTCCGAAAAGATTTGTCATCTTAATTGTGTCACCTTCTTTATGTAATTCATCTACATTTTCTAAAATAAGCGTCTCTTTTCCATCCTGAATAACATACGCTGATGCCTCACACATTTTTTTCTCCTTCCTTAATAATTTCAATGGCTTGATCAATAAGATGGGGAAGAGGTTCACCAGATACACCCACGATTTTAGCCCTCTCCTGGGTTAATGGGATTAATATTTTAAAGGCCTTACTTGTGGAGACGGCCTGGGACATCCCTGGAGTTACTTCACCCATCATAGAATTAGCCATGATTATAGCTAATGGACCAATTATGATATCAACCCCAGGAGCCATGTTGATGATTGCATTTTCTCCAGTCGCCCCTCGATTGGCACCAGCCTTCATCATTTGGGAGGTAGCAACAGAATTTGTCCCCAGGGCAAGTATTTCTACCTCTTCACCAAAGGCATCCCGTAATTTTTTTATTATAACCCTTCCTATTCCGCCACCTTGTCCGTCCATAACCATTAATACACTCAAAGAAGACCCCCTTTAGTTAAAGATTTGGATTGAAAGATTTAATAAACCTGTTTATGGTAATGGTAATATCAGCGATTCTGGCAACTTTTTATAACTATATACCAGACAATTTCAATTTAAAAACACTTTTTCATTAATTTAAATTTTTAAAGATGGCTGTGAACAAATAAGGAATGATGCCTTTTCTTAAGTGACTGACGAAAAGACCAGTCCGTGAGACTCGGAACAAAAGAAAAGGTATTATTCCCTTTAACTGAGGATCAATTTTTTCAAACACCTATAATGTTACACATTTTCTTTTTGTATTGGAATTAACAGAAATGTGGGTACTTTTCATAGCGTTATTGGCAGCTGCATATATCTTAGGTTCAATTCCTTTTGGTCTGTTGATCAGTCAAAAGGTGGCTAAATTAGATATAACCAAAGTAGGCAGCGGAAATATCGGAGCCGCAAATGTTGCTCGTGAGGTTGGCCTCAAATGGGGGATCGCCACCCTTTTGGCAGATACGTTAAAGGGTTTCATTCCTGTTATATGTGCCTATTATCTTTTAGGGTCATCAGCAGAAATAAACGAGGCCTTAAAGGGAATGATTGGTCTCGCGGCCTTGTTAGGGCACCAATTCTCCATTTATAATCGTTTCAAAGGGGGCAAAGGAGTAGCTACAAATCTTGGAGTTTTTTTAGCTATTTCCCCAATTTCGTGCTTACTGTGTGGTATGATATTTTTTATATTCGTCTGGGTATGGAGATATATCTCCTTAGGATCAATAGTGGCATCCCTTACCATGCCTCTTTGTTTATATTTTATGGGTCATCCCAATGTTATAATCATCCTTTCGTTGATAATATCCTTCCTAATTACATTCAAGCATAGAGAAAATATTCGAAGATTAGTCCGGGGAAATGAAAGAAGGTGGCAGAAAGCAACACTACAATAATTGATCAATCAAACGGCCCAAATCCTCATCAGAATAAAACTCGATTATAATTTTACCTTTTTTACCATTACGTTTTATAATTACTTTAGTGCCTAATGACCTTTGAAGATCTTTGGATAAAGACTCTATATAGTGGTCTGTTTCTGTTTTTTGGATTTTTGGCTTTTTTAGTGTCAAAATCTTTTTAACCAGGTCCTCTGTCTGGCGAACAGAGAGAGATTTCTTTATGATAAGATCTCTGACCTCCTTTTGGGCTGAAAGAGATTCAATAGCAACAAGAACCCTTGCATGGCCTGTGGTCAATTGACCATCGATAAGATCCTGTTGAATAATAGCAGGAAGCTTCAACAGTCTTAAGAAATTGGCAATGGTGGAACGATCTTTTCCAACCCTTTTTGAAAGGGCTTCTTGTGTGAGATGAAACTTTTGCATCAACTCCTGGTAAGCTGATGATTCCTCGATAGGGTTAAGATCTTTTCGCTGGATATTCTCAATCAGTGCTAATTCCAATGTCTCTGCAGGAGATACATCCCTTATCCATGCGGGGATTTTATCAAGGCCTGCCTTTTGAGCTGCACGCCAACGCCTCTCTCCTACAATAAGTTGATATCCATCCTTTGCTTTGCTGACCAATATGGGTTGGATGAGGCCTTTCTCCTTTATAGAATCTGCTAATTCTATCAGGTCAGAGTCGCCAAAATTTTGTCTCGGTTGGTGTGGATTAGGAGAAATGGATTCAATAGGGCAGTAGAAAAAACCCTTATCAGTTTCTGAAATAACTGTTTCTGGAAATAAGGCTGAAAGTCCTCTTCCGAGCGCCTTACGCTTGGCCACCTTTATCCCCTCCTTTTAAGATTATTTCCTTTGCAAGCTCTAAATAACTTTGTGCCCCCTTTGATCGTATATCATAAAGAATGATTGGTTTTCCATGGCTTGATGCCTCGCTTAGACTCACATTACGTGGGATAACTGCGTGAAACACAGAGGCTCCAAAATGGCGGCGAACCTCATCCGCTACTTGGTGAGACAGGTTGTTGCGTTTATCGAACATTGTTAACAAAATACCTATCAATATGAGTGATGGGTTGAGACTTTTTTTGACCAATCGTACCGTATTAAGCAACTGGGTTAATCCTTCCATAGCAAGATATTCACATTGAAGTGGTACAAGAAAAAAATCAGCGGCGGTAAGGGCATTAAGTGTCAGAAACCCAAGAGAAGGGGGACAGTCAATAAATATGTAATCATATTTATCTTTAAATTGAGACAAGACATTGTGTAAAAGATACTCTTTATTATTTTTAGAAAACATCTCTACTTCTGCTCCAAATAAATCAGGATTGGCTCCAATAAGATTAAGCATTGGGATTTCTGTATCAAGAATGAATTTGTCTTCTACATATCCCCCCAATATTAAGTCGTAAAGGCTTGGCTCAAGGCTTGACGGGTTTATTCCTAACGAGGTAGTTGCATTTCCTTGAGGATCACCATCCACTAAAAGACATCTTTTTTCTGCAGCCGCAATAGATGAGGATAGATTTACAGCTGTTGTGGTTTTTCCAACCCCTCCTTTTTGATTCACTATAGATATTATTGATCCCATGGATACGATGATATTTTTGGAAAAAATTCAGCTGTCAGGATACAGTAGAAATAAACAACCTCATTACTGTCTGCTGTATTTGTGATCACTGCTCGTTTCTTGTGTCGATGGACAAATGAAAACTTTCAATGAGCGCGACCGATTGTTTCACGTGAAACATTTCTAAATTTATAATCCCTTCCAGGCCTCTTTCTCCATGGTCAGAAAATTCTGGATCTCTTCTTGATTCATTTGCTCTATCTTTATTTCAAGATCTACTCCCAGCGGGATTACTGATTCTTTCAGGCTTTTCTCTAAGAAAGATAAGATAGGGATGCCTGGAAATGGGAGTAACAGGCTTAAAGAGGCAGTATTTCCCGTCAAAGCGATATCCCGGATCATACCTAAATCCGTAAGGCTTCGATCTATAGATGGATGCGTTACCTTTGCTATTGCCTGCGTAACATCTTCAACTGAATGATTCTTTTCCATAATAGCTTTCCTCCTTCTTTTAACTCTATAAAATATTTCCTTTCAACATTAACCTCTAATAAAGATAAGGAACCTCTAGATGAATCAGGATTAAGATTTAAATGGGTAATGTAAAAAAGAACATACACTGTGGGAAAAATATTCTCAATTGAAAAATCAATAAGAACAAAATTATGCTGATTTGCCGCTTGCTCAGTTTGTGAGCGGTGATATCGAACTGAACTACATTGCCTATTTTAAGTCCTCACCATCAATGGAGCGAGAAGTTATTGATATATTAGGGGATTTCATCGAGGTTTAAGATAATCTAAGAGCTGGCAATAGATGTTTTGATGTATCTGATTAATTATTTTGCTGGTGCGCCCAGGGTGATTCGAACACCCGACCTACGGATTCGTAGTCCGTTACTCTATCCAGCTGAGCTATGGGCGCACATACTAAAAATTAACCCCTTTATCTTAATAAGGTAGCTGCCTTGCCTTAGTCCATCGGTTCATAAATTCGATGACGTATTCATTCACTCAGGACTAAGTGCTGAGTGAGCCCTTCGGTCTGAGACATGTCGACGAGCTCATGTCGAGTCGCTCTGGGTCGAAGACAATCCCACAGACTATTCTCATAAAGATACGTAGCCGTATTTGCGAATCGAAGCACTTAGCTATTTTGAGCGGAATTGAGATCAATAATTCGGCGAATAATATCTGAGGTGGAAATATTTTCGATAAGGGGTATTCGTTTAACCTCACCCCCTGTTTTTTTAATGAATTCAGCCCCTATAATATCATCCTCAGCCCAATCCGCACCTTTTACTAAGATTTGAGGTTGAAGATATTTGATTATGGCAAGAGGGTTATCCCCAGTAAAAATAACAACCCCATCAACAAAACAGAGAGCGGCAAGCAATTCCGCCCTTGCTTCCTCAGTCATCAAGGGACGATTATTTCCTTTAATGTTTCTAATAGATCTATCGCTATTTACGCCAACTATCAGGTAATCTCCTAACTTCTTGGCCTCAGAAAGATAACGCATGTGACCTTGATGAAGGATGTCAAAACAGCCATTGGTGAAAACTATTTTTTTGCCTTCTGCTTTTGCTTTTTCCACTACCTTTTTCATTGCTGATTGGGTTTTTATTTTTGATAGGTATTCTTCCATTCGAGATACCTTTTTACATATCCTTCCACCATTTCGGGCTGATTAACTTGCAGTATTTTAGCGTAGGCCTTTAAAAATCCTTTAAGATAGACAAGGGCTGGGAGCTTTTCAAAACGTTCTTCCTCAATATCTTCTAATGTTTCTCGTGATATATTTGTTTGTTTGAATATTTCTTCAAGGCCCATTTCTTTGGATGTCCTAATTGTTTTAATGTCTTTCCCAGTAACCGAAATTTGGCTGTCGAAGAGGCTAAGGTTTTTATTAGAAGGAGAGCGCTCATCCTTTGCTTCTTGTTGTTTCTGGGTGAGGCTTTCTACACTTACCTCCAGAAGCTTACCTTTGGCTATATTAGAATCTTCCATGGATAAAAATCCGATTTCTTGAGGAGAACGCTCACCTCTTTCAATCAAAAAATGATTGTATTCTTTTCTGAGCTGGCTGTTAGTCAGGGTTCTGTACGCTTCAGCCAAACGGGAAAGGATGAGCTTCCTTTCCTTTTGTGTAAAAAGAGTGTAGGTGGAAATAGAATCACTCGAGTATATACTCATGGCTTGGTCGTAGGCAGATCGAACTTCCCCAAAAGAGGCCTTGGGAGAAATGTCAAGTAAATTGTAATAGTCTTGCTCGGTTAATCTCTTCATAAGCTGCCTGATATTTAGGTAAAAACATTAATCAGCAGGAAAGCCTAATCCTAATTGATAACGTGGTGATATTTTTTGAGTTATTTCAGTAAGTTCTTTAAATGCCTTAGAGTGTGGCAAATAAGCCATGAGGGGTTTTTTCTGGAGTAGGCCTTTCCTAAGTGTATTATCATGACTTACGTTTCCCAAGAAATCAATCTGGATACCAAAGTGTTTCTTGATCGCGATAGCCATCTTTTGCCCTATGGCCCTGTCTTTACTTGTGCGCACCTGGTTAACAATTAATTTAATATCTAAGGTTGAGAGATAGCGTGATATAGTATCTCCAAGCCTTGGTTCGATTGTTTCTATGGTTTCCAGGAGATCAAAGACTGACTCAAATTTGTGCCCATTCCTCTGCCTGATCCCATTGTCTATGAGGGATCTCACCACTTTTTTACTAATAGTCTTTCTTAAATGGCGAAAAAGAAGCCCCTTTGTAAAGCGATATGTATTTTCAATAGATGTGGGTTCCGGTGATGTTATAAGGATACCGCAATGGGAAATCAAAAAAAAATCGAGGATATTAAAGGATGTGCCAGGGCCAAGATCTAATAAGATATATCTATAATTCAATTTTTTGATATTGTTCAATACCTTTACCTTTTGCCCATAGGATAGATTAGCGATCCCTATCATATCTTTAGCCCCTGAAATTAGTTTAAGATTATTTATCCCTGTCTTGGTTATGATACCAGAAATAGTTGATTCTTTTTTGCTAACAAAATCAGATAGACCTAATTTCGGAGGTTCTAATCCCAAAAAGGTATGTAGATTAGCTGTTCCCAAATCAGCATCTATGAGAAGAACACCATTGCCTCTATCAGCCAAACAGATGCCTATACTTGCGGTAATAAGGCTTTTACCAGTACCCCCTTTTCCACCAGCAATTGCAAGTATATGATTATTTACTGCTCTTGGTTTATTTATTTGACCTTGTTCAATCATTGGCCATTCCAGGAAAATAAAGTGCAATTACGTTAACAGTTGATTATATGGATTGCAACCTTTTTTGGATGTGTAACAACGTATCTAATTTACCATTTCATCTTCAATTAACCAGAGTTCTGGCGAGTGTTAGACAAATAACAGTTGTAGCCCCTGATTTTTTCAGGGTTCGTGCGCATTCATTCAAGGTGTACCCGGTTGTAAAGACATCATCAACCAATAGTATCTTTTTATACTTGATAGCATCAGGGTGTATAATGGAAAAGGCATCTTTAACATTTTTTCTCCTTTCTTTTTTCTTCAGACCTGTCTGCGCTTGCGTATATCTGTTTCTGATAAGGGATAGATAATCTAATCGATTCCCAAGGTCTGAGGATAACACCCTGGCCAACAAAAGACTCTGGTTGAAGCCCCTTTCTCTGAGTCTGCGCCTGTGGAGAGGTACAGGGATGATTATAAAATCCTTTAGATCGGGTATCCATTCTTTGGCAAAGGAGGACAGTAGCTGTCCAAGAGAGGACATTAGGTGAGTTTCCATATTGTATTTGAATCTTTGTATACATTCCATAAGTGGGCTTGAGTAAAGATAAGGTGATCGGAGGAAATCATACCAGGGCCTTTTGCGAAGACAATTTTCACAGAGATGATCTGATCCTGTTGAGGTTTGGAAAGGCAGACCGCAGACAGTACACATCGGATGGGTAATAGGGATAAGGCTATCTAAACAACTAGAACATAAATGAAACGAGGAGGGAACCCTTTCATCATTAGACAAGAACCGATTACAGATATGGCAGCGTGGGGGATAGATAATGTCAATTAATTGAGAAAGGAATTTCATTACTGCGTTATCTCGAAAATTCTCTAATTTATTGAAATGTTAGTTTTTGCCACCCATATGGAATAGTGTGCCGAAATCTCTAAATCCATTATAGACTATTTTATCTTGATTTAGATATAAAAAAAGGCGGCCAATCAGTAATTGGCCGCCTTAAGGATAAAAGCCCAGCTATTTTTTCTAAAAATTACATCATTCCTTCCATTCCACCACCATAGCCACCTCCTGGAGGCATTGCTGGCGCTGCTTTTTCTTCTTTTGGTTTTTCAGCTATCATAGCCTGGGTAGTAAGCATAAGGGCAGTGACAGAAGCGGCATTTTGAAGGGCATATCGTGTAACTTTGGTTGGATCAATGATTCCAGCCTTGACGAGATCTTCATACTCACCTGTCTCAGCATTCAAACCAAAGGCACCTTTTTCTTCTTTCACCTTCTCCACCACGACTGATCCTTCTAAGCCGGCATTGTTTGCAATCTGACGTACCGGGTCTTCTAAAGATCTTTTGACTATATTTACTCCAAGCTGTTCGTCTCCCTCCAGTTTTAGCTTTGATAAAGCTGAAATGGATCTGATAAATGCAATACCGCCACCAGGAACGATCCCTTCTTCTACTGCTGCCCTGGTAGCATTGAGGGCGTCCTCAACCCTTGCCTTCTTTTCCTTCATCTCTGTCTCTGTTGCGGCTCCGACATTAATAACGGCAACACCACCAATCAACTTGGCCAGCCTTTCCTGCAATTTTTCTTTATCATAGTCAGAGGTGGTATCATCTATCTGACTCCTGATTTGTTTTACCCTTCCTTCCAGATCACTTCTGCTTCCACCGCCATCGACAATAGTTGTATTGTCTTTATCGATATTGACGGTTTTTGCTGTGCCAAGGTCAGCTGTGCTTACATTTTCCAGTTTAAGGCCCAGGTCTTCTGAGATCACCTTACCTCCTGTGAGGATAGCAACATCCTCAAGCATGGCCTTACGCCTATCTCCAAAGCCAGGCGCCTTAACAGCTGCTATTTTTATTGTCCCTCTCAGTTTGTTAACCACCAGAGTAGCAAGGGCCTCACCCTCTACATCCTCGGCTAAGATTAAGAGAGGTTTTCCCATCTTGGCGATCTGTTCAAGCAGAGGAACCATATCTTTCATGTTGCTGATCTTTTTTTCGTGTAACAGGATATAAGGCTCTTCTAATGAGACGTCCATCTTTTCAGCATCCGTTACAAAGTAGGGGGAAAGATAACCTCTGTCAAATTGCATTCCCTCGACAATCTCGAGGGTTGTCTCCATACTTTTTGCCTCCTCAACAGTGATAACGCCCTCTTTTCCAACCTTTGCCATGGACTCAGCAATAATATTTCCTATAGTCTGATCATTGTTTGCCGAGATTGTGCCTACCTGAGAAATTTCTTGCTGCTCTTTTGTTATTCTGGACATCTTTTTCAGTTCACCTACGATTACATCTACTGCCTTTTCAATACCTCTCTTGAGGGCCATAGGATTAGCGCCTGCTGTGACAAGCTTTGCACCTTCACGGTAGATTGATTGGGCCAACAAAGTGGCTGTTGTTGTTCCATCCCCTGCTACATCTGATGTCTTAGAGGCAACCTCTTTGACCATCTGAGCGCCCATGTTTTCAAACTTATCTTCAAGCTCTATCTCCTTAGCCACGGTAACGCCGTCCTTAGTAATAGTGGGTGATCCCCAGGACTTCTCTAAGATAACATTTCTTCCCTTTGGGCCAAGAGTTACCTTAACTGCCTCAGCCAGTGTGTCTATGCCTTTCAATATTAATTCCCTGGCCTTGGAATCATATATAATTTCCTTTGCTGCCATAATGAAATCCTCCTTGAGATTTTAAAATTAAAAATAATTATTTAACAATAGCAATAATATCTTCTTCTTTCATGATAAGGTGGTCTTCGCCATCTATTGTAATCTCAGTTCCTGCATATTTGGAAAACAAGACTCTATCGCCTTTCTTAACCTCTAAAGGTATCTTTTTTTCTCCCTCTCCCTCGCTCTTTCCGCTTCCAACAGCAACAACGATTCCTTCCATTGGTTTTTCCTTGGCTGTATCAGGAATTATGATACCACCTTTGGTTGCTTCTTCCTCTTCAACTCTTTTTACAATTACACGGTCGTGCAGTGGCTGAATTTTCATCATTCCTCCTTATTTTTTCGTTCAATATTACAGATATCTAAAAAGGATAATGACTAAAATAAAAATGTCAAGCCCCTTGATTTAAAAAAATATTTTCCGACGGATTAGTTTGAGAATTATTTAAAAATCCTTTTATTTTAGGGACTGATTAGAAAAATAAAAGAGATTTCTTGACATGAGCTCTGAACATAATTAAGCTAATCATCAATAACTGCTGAATAAATTTAATGTAAATAGACAGGAGGGCGAACCATGCCTATTTATGTTTGGGCTGGCAAGACCAAAAAGGGGCGTTCCTTAAAAGGTGAACTCGAGGCTGCTGATGAAAGGATAGCAAGGATACAGCTCAAGAAGAGAAGTATCGAAGTTAAGAAACTCAAACCAAAGTCTAAAGACCTTTTTGAAAATATTTCATTTATGCAGCCCAAGGTCACTAAAAAAGACCTTGTTATCTTTACCAGGCAGTTCTCCACAATGATTGATGCTGGCCTTCCTCTTGTTCAGGGATTGAATATTCTGGGAGAGCAGACAGAGAATAAGACGTTTAGGAATATGCTCAAACAGATAACAAAGGATGTGGAGGGTGGTTCAACCTTAGCAGATGCATTAGGCAAACATCCTAAAGTGTTTGATTCCTTGTTTGTCAATTTAGTTGCTGCAGGAGAGGTTGGGGGGATTCTTGATACCATTTTGCAGCGTCTGGCGGCGTATATTGAAAAGGCAGAAAAGCTAAAATCTCAGATCAAAGGCGCTATGACCTATCCTATTGTTGTAGTAGGTATCGCCATTATTGTTATTGCCGTAATTATGATTTTCGTCATCCCTGTGTTTCAGGATATGTTTTCCAGTTTTGGAAAGGCACTACCAGTGCCAACCCAGGTAGTGGTTGCCATGAGCGACTTTTTTAAGGGAAATATACATTATATGATTGTGGGCCTGATTGTTTTTGTCTGGGCATTTAGGAGATATAGGAAAACAAGTTCAGGAAAAAGGAACATAGACAGTATTTTGCTCAAGCTCCCAATTTTTGGTGAACTTATTAAGAAGGTGGCTGTTGCAAGATTTACAAGGACTCTTGGCACTATGGTCAGTAGTGGTGTACCTATCTTAGATGCCTTAGAGATAACAGCAAAAACAGCAGGTAATGTTATAGTAGAAGAGGTTATTTTTGACGCAAGAAGTAGCATCGCTGAAGGGCAAACAATTGCCGAACCTCTTTCCGAGACAGACATATTTCCTGGCATGGTAACCCAAATGATTTCTGTTGGAGAGTCAACTGGTGCTCTGGATGCCATGTTAGAAAAGATAGCGGATTTTTATGACGATGAAGTTGACGCTGCAGTTTCTGCCATGACATCTATGCTGGAACCACTCTTAATGTTGTTTTTAGGCGGCTCAATTGGAGGTCTGGTTATTGCTATGTATCTTCCTATCTTCCAGATGGCTGCGGCAATGGGCTGACGCAAACAACTATGGTCAAAACGGATCGAAATCTTGACCAAAAAAAGACTCTTTCCCGTCTTCAATTATTGATGTTTCTGAGGGTGGGATTTGTTTCCCTCCTTTTAGGAGTAGCGATTGTAATTCAGGTAAGGGAAACAAAAACCTATTTTGGTGAGATTTTAAATGCGCACTACATCCTTATTGCCTCAATCTATTTTCTCACCTTTATTTATATAGTTGCACTTAAGTACATAAAAAATCTCTTCAAGTTTGCGTATCTTCAGCTTCTTATCGATACCATCTTCATAACAGCCATTATCTATACGACAGGCGGTATTGAAAGTATATTCTCCTTTCTTTATTTATTGAACATATTCTCAGGGGGAATAATTCTTTATCGTTATGGAGGAATGATAATCGCCTCTTTTAGCAGCATTCTCTATGGGGCATTCCTTGATTTAAGTTACTATGGATTGATTAATCCCATTGGTTATCGTTTTCCCTATGCCCAAGAATACCAGAGTAGTGAAATTTTTTATATGATTCTTGTCAATGCAGCTGCCTTTTATTTGGTAGCTTTTTTGAGTGGTTTTCTATCAGAGCAGATTCAGAAGAGCAGGGTTGAACTCAAATCTAAACAGAAAGATATAGCTGATCTGGAGATGCTCAAGGAAAATATTATTCAGAATATTTCCTCGGGACTAGTTGCATTAGACGAGCATAGCAAAATTATTGTCTTTAATAAGGGAGCGGAAAAGATATTTAATATTGATTCCAGAGATGCCATCCGAAAGGATATTAGCGATATTATCCCTCATATAATGCCGTATCTTAAGGTTCATAGCCCACATAAGTTCAGCCAACTCTCTTATAAAGGGAAGGAGGGCCAGCAAATTGATCTTCTTTTAAATATTTCACATTTAAAAGAATATGATGGGAGCAATAAAGGAAAAATACTTGTATTTCAAGACACGACACGCATCAGGGAGATGGAACAAGAGGTCAAGAGAATGGAAGATATGGCCATGCTTGGAGAATTAGCCGCTGGAATCGCCCACGAGATAAGAAATCCTTTAGCTTCAATAAGTGGCTCAATTCAGGTGTTAAATGATAGCCTGTCAAAAGAAGAAACCCATATTAACAGAAGATTGATAGAGATTGTTTTAAGAGAAGTAAGCCGATTGGATCATCTTGTAAATGATTTTTTGCAGTTTGCTAGACCGCAAAGGATAGAAATTGAAGAATTTGAACTTAATCAATTGATTATGGATACCCTCTATCTATTTCAAAATAGCCAGAGCTGGTCTGAGCATTTAGATATAGAGACGAAAATTATAAGCCCCTTAAAGATTAAATCAGATCCACAGCAGCTTAAACAGGTATTTTGGAATATTTTCCTGAATGCGTCCGAGGCTATGCCAAAAGGTGGACTCATCTCTATTAGTGCCCAGAAAGAAACTGATTCTAAGAGTTCAAGTGAATTTGTAGAGTCAGTAAGGATAAAAATTGAGGATAATGGACCAGGCTTAGATCCGAAAATAGCTAAGGATATATTTAAACCTTTTTCTACAACTAAAAAAGATGGATCTGGCTTAGGTTTGGCTATAGTTAAAAGGCTTGTCGAGGGTCTTGACGGTAAGGTTTCAGGTGAAAATTTGGCCCGTGAGGGGACCACGATAACCATAATTTTACCTGTTTCTATAGATAAAGAAGTGCTTAATGTAGGGTAATATCTAAAATTCTGGATCGAAGTACATGGAATTTGGGATTTAGGAATGCATGTATATCAACAAGCGTGGTTTTCCAAAATAATACACCCGAGTAGATATTTAGGGGATGAAATAAATTCTATTCAGAAAGATCCTTCCGCTGTGGATGTCTCTATTGCTTTGGCCTTTCCTGATGTTTACGAAATCGGGATGTCCCACCTGGGGTTAAAAATTTTATATCATATATTAAACTTACAGGACTGGCTTTCAGCAGAAAGAATCTTTGCCCCATGGGTAGATTTAGGATCTGTGTTAAAAATGAAAGGCATTCCTCTTGCCTCCCTGGAATCAGGAAAACCTCTGTCTGAATTTGATATTATTGGCTTTAGTTTGCAGCATGAGCTCTGTTATACCAACATTCTGTCCATGCTTGATCTTGGAAACATACCCCTCTTAGCTAAAGAGAGGGAATCCATGGATCCCTTGGTTATCGCTGGTGGCCCTGCATGCTTTAATCCTGAGCCAGTAGCTGCGCTATTTGATGCTATTGTTATAGGCGATGGAGAGGAAGCAGCACTTTCAATTTGCCAAACCGTAAGGGAATGGAAATTGGATGGGCGAAATAGCAGGCCAGAGTTATTAAAAGAGCTTGCAAAGATTAATGGCATTTACATTCCCTCTTTTTTTAAGGTGCATTACAATACAAAAGGAATCATACAGTACATAGAATCGCTGATAAAAGGGTATGAAGGCGTTGAAAAGGCTATCGTTTCTGATCTTAATCGCTACCCTTTTCCTTCAAAGCAAATAGTCCCATTTGCCGAGCTGGTTCATGATCGATTCACCATTGAGATTGCGAGGGGTTGTAGCAGAGGGTGTCGATTTTGTCAGGCAGGAATGATATATAGACCTGTGAGGGAACGGGACCCCCTTGAAATAGTGCGCATTGCTGAAAGAGGCTTACATGAGACAGGATTTGAGGATCTATCTCTTCTCTCTTTAAGTTCAGGTGATTACAGTTGTATCCTTCCATTATTAAAGGCGTTAATGCGAAAGGAGGCAGAAAGACATGTTGCTATTAGTTTCTCTTCATTAAGGATTGATACAGCCATTTCTTTATTGATGAAGGAGATAAAGAAGGTCAGGAAGACTAGTTTTACCGTTGCACCTGAAGCCGGCAGCCAGAAACTGAGAGATATTATTAATAAGGGATTGACAGAGGATCAGATTTTACATTCAGCTAAAGAGATTTATGAGGGAGGCTGGAACCTACTCAAGCTTTATTTTATGATAGGCCTTCCTTCTGAGGAGGATAGTGATCTTATTTCCATTGTTGAATTAAGCAAAAAGATTTCCAGATTAGGGCCTCAAGGAAGAAAGGGACATGTGTTAAATGTAAGCATTTCCCCCTTTGTTCCTAAGGCGCATACACCTTTTGAGTGGTTGCCCCAGCTTGAACTTGAAGAAGGTAAACGAAGAATCAATTTTATCAGAGAACGATTGCAGAGCCATAGAGTGAAGGTTAAATGGAATAATCCAGAGGCGAGCTGGTTAGAGGGTATCTTTTCAAGGGGGGATAGGAGATTAACCAAGGTGTTACTTGAGGCGTGGCAGAAGGGTGCACGTTTTGATAGCTGGAGTGAGCAACTTAACATAGATATCTGGAAAAAGGCCTTGAAAAGGTGCAATCTTGATCCAGATTTTTACCTTCTTCGAGAAAGAGAGCATAATGAGTTTTTGCCATGGGAACATATACATTCTGGCCTATCTAAAGAGTTTTTACTGAGCGAGTGGCAAAAGGCTATGGAGGGCAAACAAACACCTGATTGCAGAGAGTATTGTTCGAACTGTGGGGTCTGTAGCGACAATACCATTTCCCTAGTGTTATTTGATACATGGCATCCCTTGGAGAAAAAGGAAAGGCTAAAGCCTAAACAAGCAAATGAGCAAGGGAAAAGGTATAGGCTATGTTTTACAAAACTTGAAAAGACCAGGTATCTTAGCCACTTAGAGCTTATTAAGGTGTTTATAAGGGCGTTCAGAAGAGCTGGGATGGATTTAGTGTATTCTAGTGGCTACCATCCTATGCCAAAGGTATCTTTTGCAATAGCACTCCCTGTGGGAACAGAATCCTTAAGCGAAATAGTGGATGTTCAGGTTAAAAATATTCAAAATATATCACTCATAATAAAGAAGCTTAATAAGGAACTGCCATCTGGCATCAGGGTTCTTTCTATGGAGGAGATAGGAATAAAGGAGACTCCTCCCAGAATTAAAGAAAGCTATTTTCATATCCAGATGAATGGATATTTCAACAAAGAAGCTCTGGATAGGTTTTTGATGTTAAAGTCCTGTTTAGCAGTCAAGAAACGCAGAAATGGTGAAACAACAGTTGATATTCGATCTCAGGTGAAGGCATTACATGTGTTATCCAATGGCGAGCTGGAGTTAATTCTAAGATATGGAAAAGGGCCGGAACTGAAGCCTGCTGAGATTATAAAGAATGTGTTTACTCTTCATGACAGTCAGATACAAGGAATAAGGGTCTTAAAAACAAAAAGTATTATTATCTGAGGTCTGATAATGACCAATGAATTGGTAATCAATGCAAGGCCATATGAAACGAGGGTTGCCTTGGTGGAAAATGGAGTGGTGGTTGAACTCCATGTAGAAAGAGGGTCTGAACAGGAGCTCGTTGGGAATATTTACCTTGGGAAGGTGTTACGGGTTTTACCTGGAATGCAGGCGGCCTTTATAAATATCGGTATTGATAAGCCAGCTTTCTTATATGTCACTGATGTCTATAACGACCTTCACCATTGGGAGCAGATTATGCTGCAAGAAGAAGATGAGGGGAATAATTTAGAGACCGATATCAATTCGAGGACGCGCTTTATAAAGGAAAGTGATATTAATATAGAAGGTCTCCTGCAAGAAGGACAGAATATTTTAGTTCAAGTTTCTAAGGAGCCTTTGGGCACAAAAGGTGCTCGAGCAACTTCTCACATTAGCCTTCCTGGGCGTCACCTTGTGTATATGCCTACCGTTGACCACATTGGTATTTCGCGCAGGATAGAAGATGAAAAAGAAAGAATGAGATTAAAAAAGCTTATGCAAAAATTAAGGCCACCTGGTACAGGTTTTATTGTGAGAACCGTAAGCGAGCAGGCACCTAAAGAAAAGTTAAAAATCGAGATGGAGTTTTTAACTAAATTATGGGCGAATATTCAGAGAAAGAGAGAAACGTCTTCTGCGCCCAGTCTTCTTCATAAGGAATTAACAATTACTTTAAGGGCTGTACGGGATCTTTTTACCAGAGAGATTGATAGATTGGTGATCGATTCAAAGGAGGAGTATCAATCAATATTGGAATTCATAGAGACCTTTGCCCCAAACCTTAGATACTCTATTGAACTCTACGAAGGGAGAGAACCTATATTTGATGCATATGGCATTGGCATGGAAATAAACAGGGCCTTAGATAAAAAGGTATGGTTGAAATCTGGTGGATATATTGTCATTGAGTCAACAGAGGCTCTTACCTCTATCGATGTTAATACAGGCAGTTATGTAGGGAAAAGAAACCTGGAAGAAACCATTGTAAAAACAAATCTGGAGGCAGTTAAGGAGATTGCCTATCAACTGAGATTAAGAAACATTGGGGGCCTGATTGTCATTGATTTCATAGATATGGATAGGGAAGCAAACCGGGAAAGGGTCTTTATGACACTCAAAGAGGCCCTGGAAAAAGACAGGGCCAGGACCACTGTCATCGAGGTGTCGGAGTTAGGGCTGATTGAGATGACGAGGAAAAGGACAAAAGAAGATATAAACCTCTTTTTAACCGAACCTTGTTTATACTGTGAGGGGAGAGGTCGGCTTAAATCGCCTACTACAATCTGTTATGATATCTTCAGGGATCTGGAAAGAGAGTGGGTATTAGGGGAGGAGGGCAAGGTCTATGTTCTGGTAAATTCTGAGATAGAGAAAGTTTTAAAGGAGGAAGAGAGATACTCCGTTATGGAATTGGAAAAAAGAATTAATCGGCGTATTGCAATAATTCCAAAAAATGATTTTCATCTTGAGCAGTATGAGATAAGTCTTCAGTGAGCAACTTGATCTTTTAAGGTCTCAAAGAGGGAATAATATTTGGTATTTGATCATTGATCTCATCAACTAACCCTTGAAGCCATTCTGTACCTATGGCAGCCCCGGCATTGCCTAATCCCTTAATTACCTCAATATAATGTTTCCCCTTTTCATCTATCTTTTGTTGAATAAGATCTAAAAATGCATCCCTTTTTTCCAAATTTCCTTCCTTTTTATAACTATCCGTTAAAAACTCTTCTATATGTGACCATTGTTCGAAGATTTCTCTCCTGAGATCTTGTTGTGTCTGCAAGACATGTTCTTTCATCATTTTTTTATATAATTCAATTGATCGGGGCATTTTGTCAACAACCTCTTTTAATCTTTTTATTCTCTCGCTAATTACCGTTTCTATCTTTTCCAAGGCGCCGTTATAAAGAGCTTTCTTTATCGGATTACCAAGTAAAAATAGAGAACGAACATCGATATACCATCTCCTAAGTGCAATGATATTTGCTATGTAATTAATGTTATTGGTTATGATCCTTTTGATCCCTGGATAAAGCCCAAAATAAAGAGGCTGTTGTTTCTTGATATTAGAGCCGGCAAAAAGCAATCTATCTCCTTTGATGAAATCTTTCCGATAGATGGTTCCAGCAGCAATGACAGTTCCGTATCCTATCCTCACTGGCCCAACTAATCCTCCTTGCCCACCCAAAAAGATTGGGCTCTGATTTAACATGACTCCCTTAGGGACATCACCAATAAGAGAAGGAGTAGCCTTATCCTGATTCGGGGAGTAATTAAAATGAATATATGAACTTCCAACCTCGCTATGATTTTTTCTATCTGTGCCTCCAGCCATTAGGCAGTCACAGAAATTTATTAGGCTCCCAAGGGTAACAAAAGGAAACAAGATGGTTTGTTTAAGGCCCACAGTGTGGGCAACATTGGCTTCTTCTTCTAATAGGCATCCGCCCCTAATATGGGCACCTGATCCTGACGTAGCCTTTCCTAAAAATGTTGAGTGTGAAAAAAATCCTCCTTGTAATTTTACATCAGGACCTAACTGGCAGTTTTCGATCGTCACAGGGCCCTCGTAGCCAATTTCGCATCCGGACATTATTACTGTATGAGAGCCATAAACCTTACACCCGGAGTGGATTACAACCCTGTTATCTGATATTTGATCACAAGATACCTCTTCTCCAATAGTAATAGTTTCCGGGCGGTCAATCCTCACCCCTTTTCTTATAAGCTGTTGTATCTTTGATTGATTAAGGGTATCTTTCATTATTTGTCTAATTCAATATCTCTATGTGTTAGCGTGATGGAATTTGTTATTTTCTTAAGTTCTTCAAAGATAGTATCTGCAATGCTTACTGATCTATGAGTACCTGCAGTGCATCCTACAGCAATGGTTAAAGATGATTTCCCTTCTTTTTCATAAAGAGGGATGAGATAGTTAAGAAGGGCTAAGTATTTCTTTAGAAAACCATGGGTCTCTTTCCATCTATTCATATATTTTTTAACCTGTGGATAGGTTCCGTCAAGGTTTTTTAATTCTTGAACAAAGTAAGGATTAGGCAGGAATCTAACATCAATAACAAGATCTGCATCATGGGGTATACCATATTTGTACCCGAAAGATAGAAGATAAATTTTCATCCTTTTTGTAGGTGTTGTCTTTAGGGCATGATTTAAGATGATCTCCTTTAATTCATGAACATTGTAATTTGATGTATCAATAATCAGATCTGCAATTTCTCTCAGTTCTTTCAGTGCCTCTCTTTCGGTCTGAATTCCTTCAAGAAGATTCTTTTCTTCACTCAGAGGGTGTTTTCTTCGAGTCTGGCTGTATCTCCTTAGCAGTACCTCTGTAGAGGCCTCAAGAAAAAGTATTTCAAAGAGATATCCTTCATCCCTAAACTTTTTAAAAATTTCTGGATATCTCCGAAGAAACTCTTTCTCCCTAAGATCCATAACTAAGGCAAGCTTAGTTATTTCTGAATAAGTCTCGGCCTTTAACTCTAAAAATTTGGGTAGCAGGATAACCGGAAGATTATCTATACAGAAGAAACCAGCATCTTCAAGGGCATTTATCGCTGTGCTTTTTCCTGACCCTGAGAGGCCGGTAATAATTGTAATTTTTATATTTTTCACGTATATGCTCAAAATCCTGTGGAAATTTATTGCTTTGTTAGGACATGGATGTCTTTTTTTGCTTATGCCCTTAAATATAACTTAAGATTAGTTGTCGTATCAAAATTGGGTAATATAGACAGATCATATAACTATAAGGTCAAGTTGCCCTTCGGCCTCGAGCTCAAGGCCGAGGGGCTCTCGACAGGCTCAGGGCCGAGAGGCTATTACCCAATTTTGAAACGACATAGCAAGGCGCCATGTTAGAAGGGCATAACAAAAAAAGACACCCATGTCCTTCCTTAAATTATTGAGCAATTACTTTTTCACGTATCCAAGATTGTAGAATTGCCTGTTGAGAGTTGTCCCTTGAAAGAATTCAGAAAAGTAATTCAACTAAACAGCAACAAAAATGCTAATAATTGTGTTTAATATTAACTGTGAAGAAATAAAAATACAATGGACTACTGACAACTGACTACTGACTTTTCTTATTTATTATCTTTTTATAAATACCACTTTTAATAATTTCTTCCGCCTTTATAATACCTTCCCGAATTATTAAAGGAGGATCAGTTGTCACATCCAGAATAGTAGATGGGTATTTTCCTTGTGTTTCGCCTCCATCTAATATGAGGTCCACAGCATCGTTAAAGCATTCTACAACTTGATCAGCGTTTATACAAGGGGGCATTCCGGAGATATTGGCACTCGTTGCTGTAATTGGAACATTTAAGGTCTTTGAGAGGGTATTTGCTAAAGGATGGCTGGATATCCTGATCCCCACCTTTCCTGTACTCGATATCAGCGCTGATGCCAAGATAGGAGAAGATTGAAAGACCATAGTAAGGCCACCTGGCCAGAATTTTTCCCCCAGCCTTTTTGCGTTTGATGGAGTATATGCAACATATTGAGGGAGATTCCTCAAGGAAGAAATCAAAATAAGGATAGGCAAATTATGATCTCTCTTTTTTATCTTAAAAAGATTTTCAACAGCATCAGTATTGGTGGCATCCACACCTAAACCATAAAACGATTCCGTTGGAAAGGCCACAATACCTCCTTCTGAGATGATTTTAACGGCTTTAATAAGGCCCTTTCTTAAGGATTCATCTGAGGTAATTTTAAATACATAGCTCAATCTTTCTCTAACCCCTTTGCCCGCGATCTTAGACTTTCTTTGTACTGATCCAATCTCTTGGCAATATCTGAATATTTGAGCGCTAATATCTGTGCAGCAAATACAGCGGCATTCCGGGCACCGCCTTTCCCAATTGCCATAGTAGCTACAGGAACACCTGGGGGCATCTGAGCTATTGAAAGGAGGGAATCTATTCCCCTAAGAGGAGAGGAGTCAATGGGTACCCCAATAACCGGTAATGTGGTATAGGAAGCAAGCACCCCAGCGAGATGAGCTGCCCAGCCAGCCCCTGCAATAAGGACCTCTATTCCCCTATGAGAGGCATTCATAGCATAATCCCTTGTTTTATCTGGGGACCTGTGGGCAGAAGATACGGTTATTTCGTAATTTATGTCCATCTCTTTTAGGGTTTTTACACACTCATCCATAATATCACTGTCAGAGACACTCCCCATGACTATACCTACTAATGGTTTATCTTGCATAATCGCTATCCTTGTTTAGGTTTTTGAGACTTTTGCGTAAATCATATTATTTTAACGAGGATGGGCCTTTCTTCAGGTCCAAGGCTCTCGGGCTGGTCTTTTCAGCGCCCTTCCACCAGTCACTTCAGAAAAGCCCACCCTCGTTATTCGGGTGACAAAAATTGTCAGGTTTTGCAAAGATCTCCGTTTTTATGGCAGAGGCTTCTTATCTCTTGAATTAAACTCTAATATTTTTGGAAATGCCTTATTATACTGATTTAATGGGTAATCGCAAGAATCTTCTCATTCAACTACGAATCTCATTTTTCTTGTCATTGCAAAATTCTGTTGATATTATGTCAAAAAAGAGCAGGGAGAAGCAATGCCTATCTATGAATTCTACTGTGAAAGATGTAATACCATCTTTAATTTTTACTCAAAATCAATAAGCACAAATAAACAACCGGTCTGCCCTAAATGCAGAACAATGAAATTAAAACGATTTCTATCAAGCTTTTTCGTTTTAAGAGAAAGTTCTCAAGGAGAGAGTGAGGAATCTCTCCCCTTTGATGAGGAGAAAATGGAAAAGGCTGTTGGCATGCTTGCGCAGGAAGCTGAAAATATTAACGAAGATGATCCAAAACAGGCAGCCCATTTAATGCGCAGACTTTCTGAAATGACAGGTTTAGATATGGGAAAAGGGATGAAGGAGGCAATGAAAAGGCTTGAGGCCGGGGAGGACCCTGAGAAAATTGAGGAGGAGATGGGAGACATCTTGGAGGAGGACCCATTTGCTATCCCTGAAAAAAAGTTAGCAAGAGAAAAGAATAAAGCCCCATTTAAAGATGAGACCCTTTATGAGTTATAGGCCTGCATTCACCTTCCCAGAGGGCAGAAATGGTTTAAGTTTAAAAGTTTAGCTGCGCCGCTTATTGTTATCCCGTAAAAGATTAAAGGAACATATCCTGTAAAATTATCTATGGTATCATTAACCAGGGTTGTCCCTGTGGCAAGAATAAGATCTGCCCATTTTTTGATTTCTTTGTATGCCTCTGGATCCTCAACCATTACGCCTGATTTAACGGTCCCGATATTTTCAGGATCTCTGTCACAGATCCTTGCCTCAAAATTACGGGATACTTCCTCAAGTAAGCGTGGTTGATGTCCTATCATCCCTATCCTTTTAGGTGAGAAGGGTAAAAGGACATCTTTTAGATACGTAGCACATGTCACTGGATCCTCGTCTTTGCAGTGACAGCTCTTCTTGATTATCCCTATTTTTCTTAACACAGCGTTGGCAGTGGCTACAAAAAGGGCCCTGTGAAAATTGGAATCCATGGGGAGATTAATTACCTGAGAGAGACTCCCAGAAAAATTTCCGGTATGATCGGAGTATGCATGGCCCTTAACACCTTGAAAGACCGCCTGCATTATCCGCTCTTTCCCCTTTAGCAACGGATAATCGTTGTGAACTGGGTTGCCTATAGCTTCCTCAGGCGTTAGAGGCCGTGCAAAAACAGAAACCATTTCATTTTCAAGGGCATGTTGGAAAATAAGGTTCCGCATCTCTTTTATAAATCTATTTAAAAGAATACCCATTATTTCACATTATTTCACTCAAATATTTGCATATATTAAAATTCAAATGTCAAAGCTCAAATGTCAAATGAATGTCAAAGCTCAAAGTTCAAAATATTTTACATCGATCAGTATTTTTTACATTTGGTAATTTGGATTTGATTTGAAGTTTGTCATTTGTCATTTTTAATAATTAGATATATGTGTTTTTTGATGAACACTCATGGCCTTTCGGCTACAACGAAGGATGAAAGTAGTTGAGTGGTCAAATGGTTAAGTCGTTGAGTATTAAAGGAGTTAACTTTAGGCACTTTAGGCCTGCCCGCAACGCTCTCGCTTGCGAGGCGGGCGGGCACTTAAGCTCACTTTAGGCACTTTCATATAAACTGATATATTATCATCCCTTTCCAAATGGGCAGATTGGATACGTACATTTTGAGCAATTCAGGCATAGTCCACCGTGGCCCAGGCCAACAATATCCTCTCTGGTAACCGTGTCTCCGGACATGGCCCTTGGAAGAAAGATATCAAGCACGGTGGTCTTGTAATAGAAAAGCGCGGCAGGTATACCAAGAATAGGAATATCTCCAATATAGGCAAGAGCAAACATAGCCCCCGGAAGAATAGGAGATCCATAGGATATAAGTTTAGCGCCTGAAGAGATAATTCCATCAAGGGTAACATCATCTGCATCCACGGAAAGGCCACCGGTGGTAATAATGACATCACAATTATCTTTTGCCATCTGCCTTATTGCGCGAGATATTGCTTTCTTTTCATCAGGGCAAATTTGGTGTGATAGAATTTTTCCACCAAGGGATTGAACCTTGGGTGATATGATATCTAAAGAATAGTCTTTAACCCTGCCGGAGGAAACCTCTTCTCCTGTAGCTACTACCCCAACTTGCTTTCTTGAGAATGGAAGAAGCCTTAAAAGAGGGCCCTTATTTTTGATTTCTTCTACTATTGGCCAGAATTCGGACTCCTCTATGGTAACTGGTATAATTCTGGTAGCTGCCACTGCCATACCCTTAAAACACACAGTATTTTGATGAATGGTAGAGCAGATGATTGTTTCAGTCTGGTTAATAGATGTTAGCAGGCTAAGATTAATCTTAAGTAGACCATTAATCCGGGCCTTAACATTAAACCTTCCCTCGCTCGGACCTTCAAGGGTAAACCATTTTTTTTGAAAGGCCTTAGCCAAGGCCTCAGCGGCATTATCCTCATGAAGATAGCCTTTGTCAGGGTCAAAAACATACACATTGCTCTTGCCCATATCCCTTAAGACAGGAAGATCGTCTGCAGTTAGGATATGACCCTTTTTAAAGGCAGGCCCCTTTGATTTTCCTGGAATAATCCGTGTGATGTCATGGGCCAGGGGTTTTCCAATAGCCTTCTCGATTGATAATTTAATCATAAGCACGCACCTTGATATGTAACTCACAGAATTTTTTTGAATGAATCAGTTAATTACTTCCAATCGTTTGAGATCCTTGGGAGTATCAATATCCCATATAACTGAATCATCCTGCCATGGTATTTTTTTTACCGCTTTTGGGTATTTTTTGAGGAGAGACCTTAGACCGACATCTCCTCTGAGCTTGGCAATATCATTCTTGAATCGATTGAAATCGACAATTACTGGATGGCCTGGAATGTCATTGAAAACAGGAAGAAGAAATCCTATTCTTTCGTCGAGGGACTTGTTAATAAGAAAGTTGATTGTTTCCGAGGTTAGAAGAGGTAGATCTGCAAGAGAAACCACAAGCCCGCCCGCCTTCTCTTTATCTGTCAGACAGCCCACTCCCTTTTTAATGGAAGAAGACATCCCTTTATGGAAATTTTCATTAATGATCAGGCGTCCACCTCCCCATTTGCATGAGAAGGCATGCCATGTATCAAACCTTTTTCCAATTCTTAACCTGGAAAATGAAAATATCTCTGTTTTCTGCTTGATAATTTTTCCAAGACTTGGTGAAACTACAACTATCAACGGTAAAATTTGGCTTTGTAGATGAATACCAAGGCCCCTTTCTAAAAGCGTCTCCCCAGATGGAAGAAGAGTGAGTAACTTCTCAGAGCCAAAACGCTCAGAACTACCTGCTCCTAACAGGATGCCGGTAATGTATGCCATCTATACTCCTCTCAGGTTTCTTAGAGGCAATATAAAAAAGACATCACTTCCTGCACCGAGATTCTCGGAAATGAAATCTTCCTTCCTTATCCTTGCAAAGATTTCTTTGCTTTTTGTTTTTATCGTAATGTTAACAACTGAATTATGAGAAATTTCTTCCACGATAGTCCCTTTGAATCTATTGATTGAAGGACCGGGGGGCTCATTTCCACTAACATAGATATCATCGGGAGAGATTGCAATCTTGTTGATCTTTTCTCCATCCCACACCGTTGTTATCGTAAGCCCTTCGCAGCTTGCCTTAACGAGACCATTATCTAAGATCTCGTAGTTATCACAATCAAAGATGTTTGGCGCTCCCAAAAAATCTGCCACCTTATACCCATTGGGACTAAAGAAGATCACTTGCGGCGTTGCAACTTGTTCCAGTCTACCCGACTCAATAACAGCGAGGCGATCACCCATCTCTTCAGCCTCCTTAAAATCATGGGTCACAAAGATTGTTGTGATGCCGAGTTTTTTTATTATATTTCTAAACTCGATCCTAAGGTATTTCCTGGTCTTCACATCAAGGCTATTAAAAGGCTCATCCAGCATGAGTATGCGTGGAGAAGGAGCAATTGCCCTGGCCAGGGCTACCCTCTGCTTCTCCCCACCGCTCAGGTCTTTGGAGTATCTACCCATAAGATGGCTTATGTTTAGCAAGTTGCACATTTCATTTAATCTATCCTCAATCTGATCTTGCCCCAATTTTTTGATCAATAATCCATAGATAATATTGGATCTTACATTTAGATGGGGGAACAATGCCAGGTCTTGGAATAGATAACCAATTCCCCTCCTGCTAATTGGTCTTTTATCTATAGGCTTACCATCTAAGAGTATTGATCCTTCATATGGGGTTAAACCGGAGATAATATTTAGCAGGGTGGTCTTGCCAGCGCCTGTAGGCCCCAGAAGCACCAAAAGCTCGCCATTCAATATCTTTAAGCTTATATTTCGACAGATAAAATTGCTAACATTCCTGAGCTCTATGGTTGGCATATTATCTCCATTTTCCAGTTAATCTGTGCTCCATATATATAAAGAACTGTTCAAACGAGAGGCACATACCCGCCAGGACTATCAAACATACTATGACAATATCTATACGGATTAAACTCTCTGCCCTCATAAGTAACGCCCCAATACCAGTAGGAATAGCCACCATTTCAGCGGCTATAATTGTCCGCCAGGCCATCCCCGCCTCCAATCTCAAACCGGTAAATATGTTTGGAAGGGCGAGAGGCAAGGCTATTGTAGTCAAAATATTTCTTTCAGATGCCCCTAAGGTCTTTGCAACCTTGATAAGATTTCTATCTACCGTTTTGATACCGGTGACGGTATTATAAAGCACCGGGAAAAATGAGCAGATAAATATTATTATGATGGGAAGCAGCTCACCTATTCCAAACCACAGCATCAGAATGGGCAGCCAACCCAGGGCAGGAATAGGATAGAGCAGACTAATTATAGGATGAAGTGTTTTATCTATATTTTCCTTATAACCCATCAAGGTCCCCATTGCTATGCCTGCAATGGAGCCGGTGGAAAAGCCGATCAATACCCTAATCAAACTGCTAAAAAAATTATCCACTAACACCCCGTTGGCTGTCAAATGATAGAATTCCTGTACAACAGTAGTAAAAGGGGGGAAAAAGAAATGCCCGGGAATTATCCTGAATCTGGCGACAACTTCCCACACTCCAAAAAACACTACTACTGGTAAAATACTCCACTGGGGCTTTAGCCAATTAAACTTATTCATTGTGCAGAAACCTCAAATCCAAAATTTCCTCCGCCTTAAACCATTTTATGTAGCCTAATTTTGTCATATAATCGATGCTTTTCTGCACCTGCACCGGATCAATATCGGTGGTACATTCCATTCTGGTAGTCAATGATCTTAATATAACCTGTGGGGTAATCTCCAGTCCGCTGGCTATTTTTCCTATCTTCAGGGGCAACACCTTTTTTCCAGCAACCGTTAATGCTCCGGCCGCAATTGTAGCTGCATCTTCCGGACGTTCATGAATATATTGGATTCCTCGCTCTGTTATCTTTACCAGCTTTTTAACTATCTCCGGATTGTCTTTTATAAGGGCATCCCTAACTATTAGAACGCTCCCTTGCATCTGAGGCCAGACGTCCTGTGCTGTCAGGAACACCTTGAACCCTAATTCCTCGCCCATTGTGGGGAACTGCTCACAGCAAAAACCTGCGTCTATTTGCCCCATCTTGAGGGCTAGAAGCACCTTAGGCGGAGGCATGCGACGAACTTTTTTTAGTATCGTATCCGTATCAAGTCTATATTTTTCTATCATCTTATGCATTACTGAATCTGTCGGACTTCCCTCCCGCGGGCAGGCCAGGCGAACATCTGGCTTTTCTAAATCCTTGACTGCTTTTACCTTATTCGGATTAACAAGCAATCCATAGCCATATTTATGTGTTCCTGCAACAACCTTTATTGGCACTTTGCCATTAGCATAGGCACTTATTGCCGGTATCATGCAGACGTAGGCTACATTGATGTCGCCTCGGGTCAGGGCAGCGGCCAGGGCCATACCGGTTATGTAGTTATCAAAAGCGGTAACGTCTAAGCCATTAGCTTTAAACCAGCCTTTGCTTTTCGCTATGTGGGCGCTGGCAGCATGGTCTACAAACTCCACCGCCATATGGATGGTCTCCCCTCTTCCCTTCCTGAAAAGACTGCCACTTTCCACCGAAGGGACAAATAGAGTTACTAATAGCAGTAAAGCAAATAATACCTTTAAGAATACCTTTATAAGAAACCCCCTTAGTTTAAATTTTCCCATCTTCTCTACACGTAAACTTCCCACGTCTTGCCTATAAGCTCCCTTTCTCTTCTGTTGTAATAATCTCGGCCATAATGCTCACCGCTATCTCTTAAGGTGGTTCTGCATGAATTTCCAGACCATGGATATTTTCAAATTCAATAAGGCATACATCTGGTTTATGCTTAGATGCCAGAATTGGTTCATTTTGGATGAAAAGTAGCTATGAATTTCATAACCATGTTTTGGCCCTGCCATGAGAACCCCAAGCAAGGCATATTCTGGTGATGATTTAAAGCTCATATTGGGCAGATATTTTATTCCTTTTTAAAATATTCCAAATTGGAATAGATTTCAATAAACATCTACTACTCGTTACTTATTTTTAATCACCGATCTCCCTGCTCTGGATACCTGAAGGGGATTAAGTTTTTACAAACTGTTGCCCAAACCAAAAGGAATTTCGGCAACAACCTGTTTACCCTTGGCATTTTTTGAGGTCAGGCCTTTCCTCTTGACAAATGAAGTAATTGATCCAAATCTGACTATCTAACGATTAGCCTTTTTATGACCCAGGACGTCGTTGCTTATAATTAGTTTATGTATGTTTGATGGCCCATCAACGATCTGATGCATCTTAGCATCACGGAGGAACCTTCCTACGGGGTTTTGCCCGGAACAGCCATATGCCCCCATTATTCTAAAGGCATCATCAGCTATTTTCGAGGCAGCCTCAGCCGCAAAATACTTTGCCATTGAGGTCTCTAGGGTATTGTTCAACATGCCTTTATCCTTTTGGAGAGCGCAGCGATATGTAAGCAATCTGGCTGCCTCGGTTTCTACCGCCATTCTTGCAATGACTTCTTGAACCATCTGGAATTGACTAATTTGTCGATTGAATTGCACCCGTTGGGTCGCGTATTTGACGCTCTCGTCAATAAGGGCCTGGCAGTTGCCTACCGCACGTGCAGCTGCTGTTAGACGGATATTATCGAAACATCTCATCATAATCTTAAAGCCTTGCCCTATTCCACCAAGCAGGTTATCGGGAGGCACTCTGATATGATCGAAGAAAATCTCTGCGGTGGGAGCTGCTCGCCATCCGAGCTTCTCTAAATCTGGAGAAAAAGAGATCCCCAGAGTATTCATGTCAACTATAAATGCAGATATTCCGTGATGTCTTAGTTCAGGATTAGTGTATGCGAACGTGAGCCCTATGTCGGCGACCTGAGCAAAGCTGATCCATGTCTTGGTTCCATTTATTATGTAGTGACCGCCATCCTTAGTCGCAGTAGTGGTCATTGCAGCGGCATCACTTCCAGCATCTGGCTCACTGACAGCAAGACATCCAAGCCATTCGGCGCTTACAAGTTTAGGTATATATTTCCTCTTCTGCTCTTCAGTCCCAAACTCAAGGATGGTTCTTGCTGTTCCCATCGTTTGTGTATTAAAAGCGACCCCGAGAGAGCAACTCGCTCGGGCAATTTCCTCACAGACAAGAACATGTGCAATGAAACCCATATTGTTTCCCCCATACCTATCGGATATGGAACAACCAAAAAAGCCTAATGCCCCCATCTTGGTAATGGTTTCCCTTTTAAATGTACGAGCCCTTTCGTCAGCAGATGCAAAAGGGGTAATTTCCTTGTTGGCAAAGGTTCTTGCTACATTTTGCGTTGATCTGAGTTCCTCAGTGAGTTCAAAATCTTGCATATTTTTTTCTTTACCAAGGTTTGGTATCTTTCCTTTCTATAAAATTAGTGGGTGAATTGCTTTAAACAAGCAATTCTTATCACTTACTCAATGAGTTCTAACAAATTTTGTGCATAGCAAAGATCAGTACCCGC
The DNA here is from genome assembly GCA_964611035.1 of uncultured Desulfobacteraceae bacterium. Taxonomy (GTDB): domain Bacteria; phylum Desulfobacterota; class DSM-4660; order Desulfatiglandales; family B25-G16; genus B33-G16. The sequence continues at coordinate 19,302 of CAZSWT010000006.1, read as the reverse complement.
AATGCAAAAAGGGACATTGTTCCTAAAACAACTGAAATATGTCAGTGACCTGTGGAAATCATTCTAATTTCGCCAACTAACTTTTACCTATTCCTTCTTTATTTAATATCTGCCACGATATGGATGCTAAATCAAGTCTTATCAAAAGATATCAAAAGTTGATTTAGAACCAACATTCCCCTTTGTTTACACTATAAACCATCCTGCTGTAGCGGGATGGGCCAAAGTTTGATATGCGGGTTGGGTAGATATTTAAATTGCCCGGATGAATAAAGTTCAAATGACAAAACCCAAATGTCAAATGTCAAAATTATTCCCTCCAGCTGTCTTAAGCAGAGTATGGTTTCGATGCCCGTTTTGTTTCTCGGACCCCCTGACCCGACATCGTTGGAAAATAATTTGGTCGTTGTAATATTTCACAAGCAAGGTCTATATATGCATGCTTTACGATCCAGGCCTGCCCGTCCCGATTATATCGGGACAGGCGGGTCTGGGCCAGGGACTTAGTGGCTCAATATTTACAAGAAAAAAGGGTTTTACATTCCTTTAGCCACTCAATAGCAGAGGTGGTTTGGGCAATTTTAAAAGAATGAAGGGCTTTTTGAAACTCATCCATAATCTTTTCTTTTGGAGGCTGTATAAAATGTAGTTTTTCCTGCAAAATTTCGATCTGTTTATCAATAATATCTGTGGCTCTCTTTAATTTAAGCTCCTTAATAAAAAAGAGCTTGGCCATAAATTCTATGCGCAGGTTGCGTACATGATTGACTGGAGAGTAAATCCAATTTAGAAACCCTTCTTTACCTGTTTGGGTGATGGAAAATATCTTTTTTGCTGGCCTATTATCCTGCCATTTCTCCTTTGATATCACCACCCCATTTTTTTCCATCCTTTTCAATAAGGCATAGATCTGGCTCATACTTAAGCGCCAGAATTGATCCATGTGAGATGAGAAATAGATATGCATCTCATAACCATGTTTTGGGCCGGCCATGAGAATACCGAGCAGGGCATATTCTGGTGACAATTTAAAGCTCATAATGGCTCATTATTTTATTCATTTTAATACTATTCCAAATTGGAATAGATTTCAATACAAAACAGCAGTGTTCACAAGAAGTTATTATCAGAAATTTACAAACTGAAAAAATACTCCCTCTCCCTTGATGGGAGAGGGCTGGGAAGAGGGTGGCCCCCTCCCCTTTGTCCCCTCCCACGAGGGGAGGGGAAATATCAGTTTTTTTAGACGTTCAAGTATCAGTTTGTAAATTTCTGATTATAGTTAAAAGTATATCAAGGCATGATTTTACGTAGGTTTTCACATCTATTTTCTATAGTGAGAAGGCAATTGACAAACTCAGGACAAATTGATAATTAACTTATGTAGTTGGTAAAAACTGGAGGATTACATGTCTGATAAATTTTATCGCTTGGGGTGTGACATTGGTGGCACATTTACCGATTTTGTCTTACTTAATGACCAGACAGGGGAGATACAGATTAACAAGTGTCTGACTACTCCTCACGATCCCTCGGATGCAGTGGAAGAGGGAATAAGGGAAATGGAGCAAAAGACCCCTGGCTTTATAGGTAAGCTCGATGAGGTGATACATGGCACAACTCTTGTCATCAATTCAATTATAGAAAGAAAGGGAGCGAAAACCGCACTCATCACCACAAAGGGTTTCAGGGATGTCCTGGAGCTTGGCAGGGAGATCCGATATGCCCCATATAATATATTTTCTGAATTTCCGAGACCATTGATTCCGAGGAGATTCCGCTTAGAGGTTGATGAAAGGATTCGAAGCAATGGCGAGGTATTGAAACCCCTGGATCCTGAGGAGGCGAGAGAGGTTGTAAGGCAATTGATAGAGATGGGCATTGAGTCAATTGCTGTCTGCCTCATTAACTCTTTTGAGAACCCGGCTCATGAGTTGATGATCAAGGATATCATAAAAAAGCAGGCCCCAAACCTTTCGGTTTCAATTTCTTACGAGGTCTTACCCCAGATAAGAGAATATGAAAGAACAAGCACGACAGTAACAAATGCCTATGTAAAGCCTTTAACAGGTAGGTATTTGTCCAAACTTTCTGAAAGATTACAGGCCATTGGTTCCGCAGGCAAGCTTTTTATCATGCTTTCAAGCGGTGGCATCACATCAGTTGAAACAGCGGCGGAATTTCCTGTCAGGATTATTGAGTCAGGACCAACAGCGGCCGTTATCTCAGGTCAGTATTATGGAAAGCTTTTTGATATCCCTGAAATGTTTTGTTTTGACATGGGAGGCACCACAGCAAAGTCATGCTTGATTCAAGGGGGAGTTGCTGGTGTAGTTCCCACCTTTGAGGTAGGAAGAGTTCAGAGGTTCATGAAGGGGAGTGGCCTCGCCATTCAGGTGCCAGTTGTTGATTTGATGGAGATTGGGGCTGGAGGTGGTAGTATAGCCAAGGTGAGCAAAATGGGAACTCTACAGGTTGGGCCAGAGAGTTCTGGAGCAGATCCAGGGCCTATTTGTTATGGAAGGGGAGGCGCTGAGCCAGGGGTGACGGATGCAGATCTGTTATTGGGCTATTTGGACGAGAATTACTTTTTGGGTGGAGAGATGAAGCTCGACAAGGAGGCTGCGAGACGTGGCATAGAGGAAAAGATTGCTAAGCCATTGGATGTTCCATTCATACAGGCTGTATGGGGTGTCCATGACCTCATTAACGAAACCATGGCTGCGGCAGCAAAGACCCATATTGCAGAAAAGGGTGGTAATCCAAAGATTGCAACTCTTGCTGCCTTTGGTGGTGCGGGACCGGTACACGCCTATGGGTTGGCTAAAAAATTGGGCACACCTCAGCTAATTGTTCCGCCGAATGCTGGTGTTGCTTCGGCTCTTGGCTTTTTCACTGCACCAAGGGCATTTGATCTGGTAAGGAGCCATAAAGTTGCTCTTAATGCGGCTGATTTCGATGAAATAGAAAAGATTTTTAAAGAGATGGAGGCAGAGGGGACTAAGACTCTACAGAAGTCCGGTGCAGAGGAACACATTACATTTGAGCGATCTGTCGATGTTCGTTTTGTGGGACAGGGCTCTGAAACCAATATTTCTATCCCTGAAAGAAATTTCATTGAAGTAAAAACAGAAGAAGTGAGAAGTCGGTTTGATGAAATATATAAGAAACTATACGGCAGAACCTATCCTGATTCTCCAGTGGAGTTTATAAACTTCAAGGTGAGAGCGAGCCTTCCAGAACGGCTTCTAAGGCTGCCTAAGGCCACAAAAAAGGTAGGGTCTTTCAAAGATGCGATAAAGGGTAAACGCCAGGCATACTCCGGGATTCATAGGGATTTTATCCCCTACACTGTTTATGACCGGTACAAATTGTACCCTGGTGCAAAATTTCAAGGTCCTGCAATCATTGAAGAAAGAGAATCAACCGTCATTGTTGGCGAAGATGCGCCTATCGCTGTAGACGACTTTGGATTTCTTTGGATCGACTTGCCTAAATTGAAATAAGGTTAAAAGCTATTTACTTCCTTAACTTTAGACACTTATAACTTTAGACACTTTAGCTCACTTATACAAGGAGGTATAGAAATGGGACAGAAGTTTGATCCTATAACGTTAGAGATACTCTGGCGTAGATTGATTTCTATTGTGGATGAGGCGGACAGCACTGTTGCACGCACGGCCTTTTCAAGCCTGCTGAGAGACGCCCATGACTACACAAATATGTTCACTGACGGAAAAGGGAGAGAACTTGCCCAGGGCACCTTTGCAACCCCTGGCCAATCTGGGGCTATGGCCTTAGGAATCAAGAATCTTGTTAATAAGTTGCCTTCAGATAGTTACAGCCCTGGAGATGTGTTCATAACGAATGATCCATGGGCCCTTGCTGGACATTTAAACGATGTCTGTGTAATGAGCCCCATTTTTTATAAGGATAGACTAACGTCTTTTACGGCCTGTGTTTTCCATCATTCTGACATCGGTGGACGTGTATCATCTGATAATCATGATGTATATGAGGATGGCCTTTTCATACCGTTGGTGAAACTCTATGATGGTGGAACTCTTAATGAGGCTATAATTGAAATGATTCGCTGGAATGTTCGCACTCCTGATGAGGTAATAGGCGATATCCGTTCACAGATAGCAGCAAATCACGTGTGTGCAGAAAAGATATGTCAGATGCTTGAAGAGTATAATATGGATGGCCTTGATGATTTGGCGGATGATATTATCGGCCGCACAGAAAAGAGCATGAGGGAGTCCATTGAGAAGATATCTGATGGCTTTTATCGGGCTGAAGGGATTGTGGAGCAGATGGAGGGCAAAGAGAATGTGGTCATAAAGGTGGCTGTTGAGATAAAAGGAAGCGACATAATAGTAAACCTTGATGGTTCTTCTTCTCATGTGGACTGGGGTGGTAATGTTGTGTACAATTTTACCTATGCCTATGTATTTATGGCCATAAAAAGTATATTTGACCCGGATATACCTAACAATGAAGGCTGTGCTGTGCCTATCACTATGAAGGCGCCCAAAGACAGTGTGGTTAACTGTACATTTCCGGTAGCTGTTGCTGCGAGAATGCAGGTAGGACATTTTATGACTGAGATAATCTATAGGGCTCTGGCAAAGGCTATACCTGACAGGGTTCTCGCAGGAAGTGGTGGAACCCCTGCAACAATGAATGTATTTTACGGAAAGAGAAACGATGGAACACCGTGGCATTCGGTGATTATCAGGGGTGGTGGTATGGGTGCCAGCTCCACAAGTGATGGTTGTTACGATTATATATTCCCTGCCAATGGAGCCAATACACCTATCGAAATATTCGAGAATGATACACCTCTTATCGTAGAAACGAGAGGACTTCTCACTGATTCAGGCGGGTTGGGTAAAATGAAAGGAGGTCTTGGAAGGCATGCGGTTTTCAGGGTTCCTGACGATGAATATGCCCCTACTCCACCAGTGAATTTGGGAATTCAGTCCGGAAGATATCGCTATCCTCCCGAGGGTCTATTTGATGGCAAGGACGGATCAAAGGCACAGTTCCTGATAAATGGGGAGCCAGGGAATCCTTATGGTTTGACCCAATTGAAACCCGGTGATGTAGTTGTTATGGATGCCGCAGGTGGAGGAGGGTATGGAGACCCGCTGGACCGCGACCTGGAATTAGTTGAAAGTGACGTCGCTGATGGATACGTGAGCCTGGAGAGTGCGAGAAAAGACTATGGTGTTGTGATCAATCCTGACACGATGAAGGTAGAAGTGGATGCAACCAGAAGGTTAAGGAAGTCCTTGAAGAAGGCTAATGGATAAAGAAATCTATTCCTGCGGCCCACTGTATTCTACTCAGGTTGTTTGGTTCACGGTTTCCCGATGAAATCGGGATTAATTGCTTTACGATCTTCTTTATATTTCGAGCGAAACGCAAAAGGCATTGGGCTATCCGCCGTCATAGTAGATTATTGATGAGAAGTGCGAGTTAATGTACATGAAATTGGATGAACTCCGCATTCGTCCAAGAATCGAATCCTCTTCCATCAGTCTAACCCCTGGCCCAGACCTGGTTTAGCAGTACTTTTCATAGAATCCCTAGGCACAGTGTTCAGAAGAACCAGTTTAAAGCGCAGGTTACATCGCACCAGGGCAGGCTTGAATCCCGATTTTATCGGGAAACCCCTGAACTTTGAACTTGAGTAGTTAAAATATTTTTTACAATAGCAGCGCCAAACTCAGAGCACTTAACCTCTTGAGCGCCCTGAATTTGCCGGGCAAGGTCATAGGTAACTGTTCTCTGGGCGATGGTTTGTATGAGTGCCCGGATAATAAGTTCTGCGGCCTGTACCCAACCCATGAAGCGGAACATCTCTACGCCGGATAAAATCACAGAACTGGGATTCACTTTGTCTTGGCCTGCATACTTTGGTGCTGAGCCGTGAGTGGCCTCGAAAAGGGCACACCGATCTCCAATATTCCCGCCAGGTGCCATTCCCAAACCGCCCACTTGCGCTGCGACTGCATCGGATAGGTAATCACCGTTCAAATTAGGTGTGGCGATCACCCCATATTCTTTTGGCCGCAGCATCAACTGCTGAAACATCGCATCAGCGATGCGATCTTTCATGACAATCCGACCCTGAGGCGTTTGACCCTCAAACTTCTCGTATAGTTCGGCTTCGGTTACTGTTTGCTCCGAAAACTCTTCACGTGCAACCTGATAACCCCAATCACGGAATGCACCTTCGGTGCACTTCATGATATTGCCTTTATGAACTAGAGTTACGCTGTGGTGTTCGTTTTTAATTGCATACTGGATTGCCCTACGGACCAGCCGGCGAGAGTTGAACTCGCTCATGGTTTTGATTCCAACTGAGCTTTCAATGGATACCAACTGTCTGCCGGAGTCTTTCAGTTTTCTATTGACCAATTCGAGAACCTCCTTGGCATCCCGCGACCCCGCCTCCCACTCTATCCCTGTGTATACATCCTCTGTGTTTTCCCGAAAGATCACCACGTTTACCCTCTCGGGATGGATAACGGGCGCAGGGACTCCAGGGAAGTACCGCACCGGACGTACGCAGGCATATAGATCCAATCTCTGCCTTAACGCCACGTTGAGTGAGCGGAAACCACCTCCTATAGGGGTTGTCAGGGGGCCTTTGATGGACACTCCATACCGGTCAATGTCCTCAAATGTCCTCTCTGGCAATGGGTTGTCTGACCCATAGACCTTTTGTGCCTTCTCTCCAGCCAGCAACTCATGCCACACAATTAGACGTCTACCTTTGTAGGCATGATAGACTCCAGCATCAAATACCGGCTGTGCAGCTGCCCAGATGTCCGGGCCTGTTCCGTCGCCTTCAATGAAAGGGATAATAGGATTGTCTGGTACGATAGGCCGCCCATCTGCTCCCCACTCTATGATTTCTCCGGCCTTCTCAGTCTTATTCATCTCATTAGTCATATTGTTTGTCCCGCAGTAGAGTAGACTTTCAGTCTCTCACATTAGCCTTATACCCTTGATGAAAGATCCATCTCTGCAAATTTCCTGCGATAAAAATTCAAGCGCCCGCCTGCTAAGAGAATCATACGCTCCTGCCCTGAAAGGTCTATCTTGCTCTCACATTCAATATGCTTGTTCTTGACCATGAATACCACCTTGTCCCTGTCGGTCAATCCCATGTGCAGATCGGTCAGTTGTATATAATCACCTTCGGCCATTTTGTCATAGTATTCATCCCTGATCAAAAGCGGCAAAACGCCAAAATTGATAAGGTTGGCCCGGTGAAGACGGGAAAAGCTTTTTGCCAGCACTGCGTGGACCCCGAGGTATCGAGGGGCGAGTGCCGCGTGTTCTCGGCTTGAACCCTGGCCATAATTCTCGCCTCCCACAATAGCCACACCGGATTCAGCCTTGGCCTTCTCTGCAAAGCCAGGGGCTAATGAGGCGAAGACAAATTCGGAAATAGCAGGAATATTAGACCTTAGTGGCAGGATCTTTGACCCTCCCGGCAGAATATCATCAGTCGTAATGTTGTCTTTAGCCTTCAGAAGCACCTTGAGATTAAGCGTGTCTGGCATGGGTTCGAATACCGGCATGGACTTGATATTGGGCCCCATTCGAACAGTAATTTCCTCTGTGTGGTGAGGTGGAGGGATAATCATCGAATCGTCAATGAGGAAGTTTTTAGGATCTTCCACTACAGGCAGGGTGCCCAACACACTCGGATGAACCAGATGGCCGGTCAGTGAAGCAGCTACAGCCACCTGAGGACCGGACAGGTAAACTTCTGCGTCAGGAGTGCCGCTTCGACCCGGAAAATTCCGATTAAATGTGCGTACGCTAATGCCGCCTGAAGGAGGTGCTTGACCCATGCCGATGCATGGTCCGCAGGCAACCTCCAATATTCGTGCCCCTGCATCTATCATATCTCCCAGGCTACCCTCCTTAGCCAGCATGGATAATACCTGTCTGGATCCCGGAGCAATTACAAGGCTAACGTGTGGATGCACCTTTTTCCCCTGTAAGAGCTCGGACACCAGCTTGAGATCACGGTAGGAGGAGTTGGTGCAACTGCCGATCGCTACCTGATTAACCTTTACATGAGCCAGGGCCTGCACAGGCTTGACCTTGTCTGGGCTGGAGGGGCATGCCACCAGCGGCTCAAGTTGAGATAGGTCGATCTCGATTATCTCATCATATTCTGCTCCTTCAAGGGCATGGATTGGGACCCAGTCGTTCCCCCTTTTCTGGGCATTGAGAAACTGCTTTGTTACTTCATCTGAGGGAAATAAAGAACTCCAGGCACCCAGCTCAGCTCCCATGTTGGTAATTGTCGCCCGATCCGGTATGCTAAGGCCCTTTACTGCCGGGCCCCCGTACTCGATGATTTTCCCGACCCCACCCTTGACGGTAAGTCCCTTCAAAAGATAGAGAATCACATCTTTCGCTCCCACCCAGGGTGGAAGTTTTCCTATTAAACGGACCAGCATTATCTTGGGCACTACCATGAAAAATGAGGCTCCACCCATGGCAAGGGATACATCCATGCCTCCAGCCCCCATTGCCAGCATTCCCAGTCCACCAGCTGAAGGCGTGTGGCTGTCCGATCCCAAAAGCGTCTGTCCCGGCGCACCGAATCGCTCCAGATGCACTTGATGGCAGATACCATTGCCAGGGCGGGAGAAGTGAACTCCGTAGCGAGCTGCTGTGGACTGCAGGAAAAGGTGATCATCTGCATTTTCAAAGCCCGTCTGCAATGTGTTGTGATCAATGTAGGAGACTGAACGCTTTGTTCTTACGCGATCAACTCCCAGTGACATAAATTCCAGATACACCAGGGTGCCTGTTGCATCCTGGGTGAGCGTTTGGTCGATCCGAATACCGATCTCCGTTCCGGGGATTAGTTCACCCTCTATCAGGTGTTTATATAGAATTTGCCCCACGATATGATCTCTGTATGCCACTCTATCACTCCTTTCCCCATATTTAAAAGAAGTTGATATACGATCTTGTGATCGCGGATTGTACTTGCCGATTGTAAAGTAGTTATCGCTATTAGTGCTGATAACGAGTTTATATGCTAACAATGCTTACTTTCTTTCATATTATTTGAGCAAAATCAAAGATAATTTGATCAAGTTGAGGTAGGTTTTGTTTTTTGGTGGAGAAAGAGTTAGAGTTTTGATATACATATCAATTTTATAGAAACGGGAAGGGAGCAGAAAAATGGTACAAACGGCTAAACTCATTGTTGACGGGAAGAGCTTTGAATTACCCATTGTAACGGGAACTGAGGGTGAAAAAGCAATTGACATCTCCAATCTTCGAGAAAAAACTGGGCTCATTACCCTTGATCCGGGCTATGCAAATACCGGCAGTTGCAAGAGCAGCATTACCTTTATGGATGGGGAGAAAGGAATCTTGCGCTACCGGGGAATTCCAGTTGAGCAGCTGGCAGAACACTCTAGGTTTATAGAGACCGCTTATCTGTTAATCAATGGTGAATTGCCAACAAGGGAAGTGCTGAATCGTTTTTCTGCCTTGTTGAACGATCACTCCCTTGTCCATGAAGATATGCGTGCCTTCTTTGAAAAATTCCCTAGAGGCGCTCACCCTATGGGCATCCTGGCCTCGATGGTAAATGCTCTAAGGGCATTTTATCCAGAGATCCCGGAACGAACTGAGGAAGAGGAGGTAAATATAACATTCTCGAGGCTTATCTCCAAGATAAGAACCCTGGCTGCAATGTCATACAGGATCTCTCTGGGCCATAAGGTAGTTTATCCAAGGAATGACCTATACTATTGTGCGAACTTCCTAAACATGATGTTTGATTCCCCTGTCAGGCCCTATACCATTGACGATGACATTGTAGAGGCCCTTAATGTCTTCTTGATCCTCCATGCTGACCACGAGCAGAACAGTTCAACGGCAGCCGTTCGATTGGTGGGAAGCTCTCGCGTCAACCTGTATGCAGCTATTTCTGCAGGGATAGCTGCCCTCTGGGGCCCTTTGCATGGGGGGGCTAACCAGGCGGTAGTGGAGATGCTCCAGGAAATATATGATTGCGGTGGAGACTTGGCGCCCTTTTTGTCGAGGGCAAAAGATAAGAATGATCCTTTCCGTTTAATGGGCTTTGGCCACAGAGTCTATAGAACCTATGACCCGAGAGCGCGCATCATGAAAAAGATATGTGATACAGTCTTGAAGAAGCTAAAACAGAAAGATCCCCTCCTGGATATAGCCAAGCGGTTGGAAGAGATTGCTTTGAAGGACAGCTACTTTATAGATCACTATCTCTATCCGAATGTAGACTTCTACAGTGGTATTGTTCTGAGGGCCATTGGCATCCCGTTAAACATGTTTCCGGTCATGTTCGCCATTGGGCGCCTCCCCGGGTGGATCAGCCAATGGAAGGAAAGCCACGAAGATCCCGATTGGAGGCTCCATCGTCCCCGTCAGGTCTACATAGGATTAAAAGAAAGGAATTATGTGCCCATAGATGAGAGGAGCTAAGCGGCCATCAATAATTTCGGGAGCCAAGATTTAATGCCTTTTTTGATTATATGCTGCCAAACCGAGGACGTTAACAAACGAAACGCCTAAACTGGTAACACCAGATAACTCTATGAGAAGATTTATCTATTTAGATAATGCTGCTACTTCATTTCCCAAACCTCCCCAGGTCATGGAAGCCATGATTCATTATATGAAAGAAGTAGGGGCTAATCCAGGTAGATCAGGGCATCAATTATCTCTCGATGCGTTCCGTATTGTACAGCACACGCGTGAGAGTCTCGCAACCCTATTCAATAGTACCAACCCGACGCGTATCGTGTTCACGATGAATGCAACCGAGTCACTCAATATCATCATTTATGGTTTCCTAAACCCAGGTGATAATGTCATTATTTCATCAATGGAACACAACTCGGTCATGCGACCCTTAAAACATCTGGAGGAAAGCTCTGTTATTACCGTGACAATAGCCCCCTGTGACAATAAAGGGTTTTTAGACATTGATGCGTTGCCAAAGCTTATACAAAAAAACACTGCTTTGATGGTTTTAAACCACGCATCAAATGTTTGTGGAACCGTTCAAGACGTAAGGGCAGTAAAAAAGGCCATAGGTGACATTCCGCTGTTGCTTGATGCTGCCCAGACAGCTGGTTGTTACCCGATCGATGTTACGGCTGACGGTATCGATTTTCTGGCTTTCACCGGGCACAAAGGGCTTTTAGGGCCTCAAGGGACCGGAGGTCTATACATCCGAGAGGGCCTCACAGTCCGCCCGTTGAAACGGGGGGGCACAGGCAGCATTTCTGAAAAGATCGAACAACCAGATTTTTTACCAGATGCCCTTGAGAGTGGAACCCAAAACAACGCTGGTATCGCTGGACTTGGTGCAGGGGTTGATTTCATTCTAAAGGAGGGAGTAGGCACAATAAAAAGGCATGAGGAGTCCCTCACCTCAGCGATGCTCAAGGAATTATACGACGTGCCTGGCCTCACAATTTATGGACCACTTAAGGCTGAGCGCCAGACGGCAACCGTATCAGTCACATTTGATTCTATTTTACCTACCGGATCTGATCATGCATTTAGCGGTTGTGGATCAATCAATTTGGCATGGATGGAGGAAGGCATCCCCGTAACCGATGTCGGCAATATCCTTGATATAGAATATGACATCTTTGTGCGGGTAGGTTTGCATTGTGCTCCCTTGGCGCACAAAACCCTTGGTACCTATCCTGAAGGAACAGTTCGGTTTAGCATGGGATATTTCAATACCTTACAAGATATCGAATATGTCACGAAAGTAATCAGAAAGATTGCTGAAAAATAAATCCCTCAATATGATCAGGGGCATAAATGCTATTGTTGTTGCTTCTTTTCCTTTAAGGCCGCAAGGACCTTCTCAGGCGTTATGGGGAGATCTCTTATCCTGATCCCTATAGCATCGTACACAGCGTTGGCAATGGCTGGGGCAGTTGGAACAAGCCCAGGCTCACCAATTCCTTTTGCTCCATATGGCCCATCCTTATCTCCTGGTTCAATTACAATCGGCTCCACAGGGACAGCATCCCTGGCAGTAAGCATCTTATAATCACGAAAATTGGGGTTCATAACCCTTCCTTTTTCCAGTTTTATCTCCTCTGTAAGGGCATAGCCTGCCCCGATATAGGCCGCACCATAAATTTGACCTTTTACAAGGGTTGGGTTTATTGCCTTTCCCACGTCGTGAGCAGCAAAAAGATTGAGAATTTTTACCTTTCCAGTTTTTTCATCCACCTCTACCTCAACACCGGTCGTGCCAAAGGCATAGGTGAGTGAAAGGTTTCCCTTCATTTCTCTATCCAGCATCTCTGTAGGTGGATCGTAAAACGCCTCAGCTACTACTACCTTGCTCTCCCCTATTCCTACATGGAGTCCACTCCTTAAAATTTGGCTTACCTCAACCTTGAAGTAAGGATGATCAGGAGCACTTGTGGGAAAAATCATCCTGTCTTTTATATCCAGTTTTTCAGGGCTTGAAATCAGGCTGTAATCAAGGTCCGGTTCCACAAAATCGGGGTCCTTCCTCTTTTTACGCTTAAAACCGTCCTTAATTAACTTAGGCATTTGTTCGACAGCCATCTCAAGGATCTGTTTTTTTGCCTTCTCACAAACCCTTACCGCAGCATTTCCAGCCATGAAGGTATGACGGCTTGCATGGGTTCCTGCATCCCACAAGCACAATCCTGTATCACCCAAGGTGAGTGAAATATCCTCGGGCCTAAACCCCAGTGACTCTGCAACAATTTGAGAAATCACCGTGGGAGAACCCTGGCCCTGATCCGTTCCGCTCTCAAGCACGTCTATATGCCCATTTTGATCTACCTTAATCATCATGCCATGGCCATCGGATAAATATACCCTTGCGCCACCTGCAACATGAATAAGGGAGGCCATCCCAACACCTCTATTTTTCTGTTTTTGTTTTTTATCGCTCCAGTTGAGCCGTTTCTTTACAGAATTTATACATTCTTCCAGGCCGCAAGAGGTTATTTTTAGCCTCATAGGTGTTACATCACCCGATTGATTACAGTTAATTAGTCTGAATTCTGCCGGGTCAATACCGGCTTTTTCAGCCAGTCTGTCCATTGAAGTTTCCACAGCAAAGGTGGCTTGCGGATTCCCATACCCCCTCATTGCCTGGCAGTAGATATTATTGGTATATACGCATGTGGACTCAAAAGAGACATTGGGCACGCGATAGAGTGAAGACATGGGCATCATCATAACAGATGGGGTTGTGACACCCCAGGAGGTATAAGCCCCATTGTCCAGAATAGCCTCCGCCTTCCTGAAGGTAAGCCTGCCTTCCTTGTCACATCCTTGCTCTATGGTAAAGCGTGCAGGCTGTCTTGGCGGCAATGCTCGAAATTCTTCTTCTCGAGTAAATAATATCTTTACTGGTTTTCTGGTCTTAAGGGCGAGCTGGATACTTATAAATTCGTAGATATCTGTATCCAGTTTGGTCCCGAAACTCCCGCCTACCACGACATTGACAACCCTCACATTTTTTCCTTTAAGGCCGATAGCAGCGAAGTGCTCCATAATCCTTTGTTTGTCCAGAAAGGGAACATTGGTTTGATTGTATAGGGTTAAGTTATTATTCATATCAAACTCGGCTACGCATCCACTTGTCCCCATGCAACATTGATTCACCCAGGTGGTACTCAGGTTGTCTTGTACCATGTATGCCGAGTCCTTTCGACCTTGCTCGATATCTCCGGCCTTAAACTTCCAGGGCATTGGCAGTATATTGCTCTTGATAGGCTTCCCTCTTGCATCTACCTCATGGACAAGGGGTGCCCCTTCCTTCATCGCCTCGATGGGATCGAAGACTGCTGGTAATTCCTCATATTCCACTTCGATCAAATCTAACGCTTCCTCTGCTATCTCCTCGCTGATGGCAGCAACGGCAGCTACCTCATCTCTAAACTGGCGAACTATATCTTTCTTAAGTACTGTCTGATCCTTTAAGAATCCGACTCGTACATCTGGAATGTTGGAGCCAGTCAGGACTGCCCTTACGCCAGGGAGCTTTTCTGCTTTGGAGGTATTAATCATTTTAATCCTTGCATGGGCATAGTTGCTATAAAGTATCTTCCCATAAAGCATCCCAGGGCGTTTGAGATCATCGATATAGATAGCCCTGCCCGTTACCTTGTCAACCTCTATTGTCCTTGGAATATTTTTTCCTACGTACAAAAGATCGGACATAATTCCCTCCTATGGAAATCATTTTCCCTCCTTGATCATTTCTGCAGCCTTCTCTATGGATTCGACAATCTGAACGTAGCCAGTACAACGACAAAGGTTGCCAGCTATGCTTGCCCTGATTTCATCTTCCGTTGGATCAGGGTTATGATCCAGAAGGGCCTTTGATGACATGATCATCCCTGATGTACAGAATCCACACTGAACGCCATTGTTTTCAAGGAAGGCCTTTTGAAGGGGATGCAAGGTTCCATCCTCACTCGCTACCCCCTCAATAGTGGTAACTGACTTACCCTCAACTTCAAGGATTGGATAGATGCATGAGTTTATTGCGTCCCCATCTATAATGACCGTGCAGGCGCCACATTCACCTACCCCACATCCCTCCTTTGAACCGGTTAATTCAAAGTATTCGCGTAATGTCTTCAAAAGTGTCCAGTTCGGCGGCACTTCAGCCGTTACAATATCACCGTTTAAGGTAAAAGAAACCGATACATTTTTCATCCACGCACCTCCAGTTAGCTAATGTGCCCTTTCCATAGCAACTATTGCCATTCTCTGAACAAAGAGCTCCACCATATCCCTTCGATACCAGGCCTTTCCTCGAATACTGTCTCTGGCCTTGCATTCCTGGGCGGCAGCCTCACCTGCCTTTTTGAGAATCTCGTCATCCACCTTGTTTCCCTTAAGGATGGCTTCAGCATTTTTTGCCCGCATGGGCGTAGGAGCCACAACCCCAAGACCGATCCTCGCTTCGGTGCAGGTTTTCATGTCATCGTCAAGACTGATCAAAACAGCCACACCCAGAATAGGCAATTCCATCGCCGCTCTTCGTGTGTGTTTCCAATAGGCCGCTCCTGTGTGGGAAAGAAGCTTCGGAATAAGAAATTCCATAAGGATTTCGCCACTTTTCAGAGAGGTTTGCCCGGGTCCGATAAAGAAATCTTCAAGCGCCATAATCCTTTCCCTTTTGGGGCCTATTACCCGAACCTCAGCACCCAAGGTGATCAATGGAACTGCACCATCAGCCGATGGAACTGCATTCACGATGTTTCCGCCAATGGTCGCCACATTTCGAATCTGAACAGAGCCGATATTTTCTACAGCGTCAGTCAGAATGGGAAATTCCTTTCTGATGACTGGAGAGCGTTCCAACATGCTATGAGTGACCATAGCGCCTATTCTCAGTTCTCCCTTCTCATAGATAATATGGTCAAGGCCCTGAAGGTGCCTGAGGGAAATCAGATACTGGGGGCTGATCTTGCCCTCCTTGATTTTGACTATGACATCGGTGCCACCAGCAATGTATTTTGCCTGGTCCCCATAGCTTTCGTGAAAGGAGATGGCCTCGTTGATGGTGGTAGGCATGAGGTATTCGAAATTATTCACTTTCGTTCCCCTTTTGAATTAAGTTTGATTATTTAATTATTCCTTTTCTGGCCGCTCACCGCTAATGAACGCACAGTGAAGCCGGTGAGTTATAGATTGAAAATTTTCACTCAAACATTGGGCTTTAGTATTTCTCATTAGTCCTATATAACCCCCTTTTCCTTGAATGTGGCCAGATCACTATCAGGGTAACCGAGCACAGTAGAGTATATTTCACTGTTATGTTCCCCGAACCTGGGTGGAAAGGACAGGGTATTGTTAGAATCTTTGAGAAATGGTGTTACAAAAGGTGGTGGTGCGAGTGTAAGCTCGAGTCCTGATTTAGAATCCTTTGATTTAAGAAGCCTCCTTTTGATGAGAGGATCTTCCAACACCTCAGGAATACCATGTATCTTGCTTATAGGTAGCCCAATCTGATTAAAGAGCTCTATGAGTTCCTCTGAGGTAACAGTCGATACTATTTCACTTATGGAGTGGTTCAGGTTCATAACATCCTGTATCCTTCCTTCATTCTTTTCATATTCTGGTTTATCCAACGATTTAAAAAGTGGGAGATTTACCATAGCCTTCCATTGCCGGTCATTACCAACTGCCATGTATACATACCCATTTTTGGTCTTAAACACTGAAACAGGTGCAAAGAATTCATGGGTATTTCCGTGTCTTGTTATCTTTTGATTAAATGTGGCTGTCAGTGTTATTGCTACTGTGAGCCAGGACGTTGAAGATTCAAGCATCGAGATATCTATCCTGGAACCTTCCCCTGTTTTTTCTCTTTTTAAGAGGGCCTTCATTAAAAGCCCATAGGCATGCTCACTCGTACCCATATCAGACAAGGGTATACCAAGTGATTGGGGATCACCATCTGGCTCACCTGTTAGATTCATCAAACCGGACCTGGCCTCGAGAATCGGCTCATAGGCTGCCTCGTTGCTGTCCGGACCGAAACCTGTCATACCTAACCAGATGATATCTGATTTAATTCCTTTTAATGTCTCATGGTCTATACCAAGCTTGTCATAGTTCCTTGGCAGTTGATTGGTAGCAAAGATATCTACATTTAATTTTGTGATCAGTTCTTTAAAGATCTCCTTGCCCTTTTCTTCTGCTAAATTAAGGGTGATTGCCTTTTTCCCGGAATTTATACAGAGATAATAGGTATTCATCCTTTCTTCTTTAAGGTAGTTTTCTCCGATCATTCGGTTAGGATCACCATATATAGGATGTTCTACCCTGATAACGTTCATTCCATCCTGGGCAAGCCTATAGGTAAGGTATGGGAGTGTTGTTGCCTGTTCAAGCGAAAGAATAGTCATATCTTTAAATATTTCCATTCAGGTCTCCTTTGTTTAATTTCCCCCCCCACTTGTTCAAGTCTTTAACAGGGAAAATATTTTGAGATTACAAAAATGTTTTTCATAACCGTTCACAGGTTCAGGGTTTCCCGATGAAATCGGGATTCAAGGTTGATGGCCTTTTCTTAATTTCTTCATTTTTAATTTCAGTGCAAGCTCACATGATATATCCAAAGAATCAAATTAATTCCTTATTGGACACAGAATCGAAGCCTTCCTTCATCACTCTAACCATGAACCTTTGAACCCGTGAACGCCTACTGTCTGTCTAATAAGACTTGAGAGAGAAACAGGCAGTAGGTATCGTAACTACTTACCCGAATCTCGGTTATCAAATACCCGTTGACTTTTTCTCTCAGATCTTGGCAGATTTCCATAATCGACTATTGTAACGGCACCACTTACCAGAATCTGTTTTTTAATCTCCACTTCTATTTTTTTCTTCAATTCCATATCCTTCAATGGGTCTTCTCCCTGAGACCTCTCTACCTTTAAAGACATGTAGTCCTTTCCATCTTCTTTTCTCTCCAAGACAATCTGATATTCACTTCCAGCCCCTGGGACCTGAGACAGGACAGTATCTATTTGGCCGGGATAGATATTCACCCCCCTGATTATAAACATATCATCGGACCTGCCTAAAAGGGCGTCGTGCATGGGCAGAATTGACCCGCAGGAACATCTTTTCGGAATTATCCTTGTCAGATCTCTGGTCCTGTATCTGATAAGAGGAGCCCCTTCCTTTCTGAGGGTTGTTATTACCATCTCTCCTATCTCTCCATCCTCAACCTTTTTCAGGGTATCGGGATCGAGTATCTCAAGGATGTAATAGTCTGCCCAGTAATGGATTCCTTCATGATAGATACAATCGAGACCTGTGCCTGGCCCATAGAGTTCTGTCATACCAGGGATATCAAAAATATGCTCCACACCAAGAAGCTCCTTGATCTTTCTTCGCATAGCCTCACTTGAGCGTTCAGAGCCAAAGATAACCTTCTTTAAGTTTATTTTATCTCTTATGTTTCTTTTTTCTACCTCCTCTGCCATAAGAAGACCCATAGAAGCGGTACAGCAAAGCACAGTGGATTGAAAATCAACTAAAAAGGTGCATTGCATATCAATATTACCTGGACCGGCAGGAATAGCCATAGCGCCAAATTTTTCGCAGCCCAGCTGAAAACCGACACCTGCTGTCCAAACCCCGTAGCCAACTGCAATTTGTACCCGGTCCTCTTCTGTTAATCCAGCCATCTCATAGCATCTGGCAAAGAAATCGCCCCAGTCATCAATATCCTTTTGTGTATAACAAAGCACCTTTCTTTTGCCAGTTGTGCCGGATGAGGCATGAATGCGGACAATATCTTTAAAGGGAACTGACCGCAATGGAAAGGGATAGCCATCCTGTAAATCCTTGGCTGTGGTGAAAGGTAATCTTTTAATATCATCTAAGGAGCGAATGTCATCTGGTTTTACTCCGGTTTCATCAAATTTCTTTCTATAAAAATCGGAACCCTGATAGGCATGGTTTAATGTCCACTGTAAGCCTTTCAGCTGGAGATCCTTTAACTCTTTCTCTGTTGTAATAGTTGGCATAAAGCTCTTTGCCATCATAACATTTTTCCTTTCTTCATAGCTAATAAGCTCTAATGTAGCATTTCTGGTATAAATAGAACAATTTGAGGGAAAACTATTAAAAAAATTATAGAGACAATGCAGGCTATTAAAAAAAAGCTTACGCTTTTAAAAATCCTACCAAGGGCTATTTCCGGAGCCAATGCCTTTACTACGTATATATTGACGCCTACAGGTGGAGTAATTGCTCCTAATGTCGTCACCATAGTTAAAATAATAGAATACCATACTGGATCAAATCCAAGAGCGATTCCCAGCGGAAAGAAAATAGGAATAGTGAGTACCAGAAACCCCAGGGCATCCATAATACATCCACCTATCAGATATATCAACAATATGAATGCCAGAATAACATAAGGCGACACTGGAAGTGCAGCGGCAAAATCTGCCACGATAAACGTAATTCTTGTCACTGCCAGAAAGCGACCAAAAATGATAGCCCCGGTGACAAGAACAAATACCATACATGATATTTTCAACGTTTCCTTAATAGAATTGATAAGGCCATTCCATGTCAGCCTTCGAGTTGCAATGGCAACGATAAAGGTACAAAAGACACCGACTGCACCGGCTTCGGTAGGGGTGAATAGACCAATAAACAAACCATGCCTATCCGGTTGACACAGGTCGGCGTTTTGGGGTATGATCCTACGCA
>CAZSWT010000005.1:0-92440 GCA_964611035.1 uncultured Desulfobacteraceae bacterium | reverse complement strand
ATACGAATCCCGCGAAATCAGATGAACCTGTGCTAACCGGATAGGCATAGAATATTCAAATCATAATTTGGTAGCAAGCAAGAAGGCATTGGCATCGCTTAGCAATAAGCCATTTTTGATTATTAGAGCAAAAACGGTCTATTGTCTACAAAAAGGTTAAAATAATCATTTCGTTATTGTCAAGAAAATTCGATTAGATTTAAACAAAAAAATATGACTAACTAAATTCAAAACTCCTAACAAATAGATTATTTAACTAATCGAGGAGAAGAAGAAAAATTTATTTTTGGAAAACTTGTAGAATATATGGTAAATGTAACTAAAAAAGTATAGTTATCTTAGTTAAATGCATAGCTGTTGAAGCTTTGAATTATATTTGTATCAATGAGGAAACCCAATCGTGCCGCATACAGCAACTTGGAAAGAGATTAAAGAAGGACAAGTTACTGATATCTATTTTGAGAGAACAAAGAAGATCTTAGAAGCCAAAGGGATAGATTTGCATGTGAAGGCAGAGTTTATGGCTCATGTTCTCCCATCAAACTGGCCCTGGGCAGTTCTTGCAGGGGTTGAGGAATGCGCTGAAGTATTAAAAGAGCTCCCCGTTGATGTCAGGATGATGAAGGAGGGAACCATATTTGGCACTCTGCAGCCTGTAATGGAAATAACCGGAAGGTATCTTGACTTTGGCCAATATGAGACAACACTTCTTGGTCTTATATGTCAGGCATCTGGCATAGCTACAATGGCTGCCAGGTGTAAAAAGGCAGCTGGCAGGAAAGAGGTAATAAGTTTTGGCGCTCGCAGGATGCACCCCACAATAGCCCCCTTGGTAGAGAGAAATGCATATATCGGGGGTTGCGACGGGGTATCTGTTAGTCTCGGAGCAAAACTAATTGGAAAAGAGCCGGTAGGGACAATGCCTCATGCGCTCATTTTGATTATGGGGGATACTGTAAAGGCCACAAAGGCATTTGATGAGGTAATCGAGCCAAAAGTGAAGAGGGTAAGCCTGATAGACACCTTTAATGACGAAAAGATAGAGGCGCTTAATGTAGCAGAGGGGTTGGGTGATAAACTTTATGCTGTCAGGCTTGATACACCACAAAGCAGAAGAGGGGATTTTTTGGAGATTATGAAAGAGGTAAGATGGGAGCTTGATCTCAGGGGATATAGCGATGTAAAGATTTTTCTAAGTGGTGGTATTAACGAAAAAGGTATCGAAAGCTATAATCCAGTAGCAGATGCCTATGGTGTTGGAACTGCGATAAGCAATGCGCCGGTAGTGGACTTTTCTATGGATATCATAGAGATAGATGGTCATCCTGTAGCCAAAAGGGGAAAGATGTCAGGTTCTAAGCGGATTTTTAGATGTAAGGAGTGTTTTAATACAAGGGTTTGCCCTGCGAAAGAAAGTCCAGGAAGGTGTTCATGCGGAGGTGTTGAAGAAGAAATCTTGGTCCCCTTTATCTCTAAAGGACATTTACTCCAAGCCCTGCCGAAAGCTTCCCAGATCAGGGACTATGTTTTAGAGCAGTTGAGTAAGATAGAATTATAGTAACTCAGGTTGTCGGGTTCACCGTTCAAGGTTCACAGTTGACATCCATGCAATACGGCGTGGCTCGCGCAGCGCAGGCGCTCGCGCCGCGTGTGTGGCAAGAACCGAATGAACTCTTCATTTATCTTTAAATCGGAACCAAATACTTTAGATTGATGATTCGGCAGTATTTTATCTCTTTAACCGTGAACCGTGAGCCTGGAACTTTGAACCTGAGTAGAATTATAAATTCATAAAAACTGCATGGCCCATAACAATAAAAGAAAGGTAGACAACCTAAGCCGTTTAATGAGGTACATATTGGAAACTAGGCCTGATGAATTTGGCCTTGTCCCGGAGAAAGAGGGTTACATAAGCTTGAAAGAGCTTCTGAAGGCTATTGATGAAGAATCCAATATGGCCTATGTGAGAGAATCCCACATTAGAGAGGTTTTGTTAAATAATAGAGATGGCTCTTTTGAGATTAACGAGGAAAAGATTAGATCTATCAAGCGAAACTTTACCCTAATAGACAAGGATCAAGATCGCGTTCATCCTCCAAAAATGCTATATAAGGGAATTAAACGAAAGACATACCCCTTTATTCTTAAATCCGGGCTGTTGCCAGGATCAAAAGAGCATATAGTAATGACAAAAGACAAAGATCTTGCCATACGTATTGCACATCGATTAGATCAAAAACCAATTATCTTGGAAATAAAGGCAGGAGTAGCCGCTGAAAATGGGATACCCTTTTTCCCTTTCGGTGATTCTATCTATTTAACGGATAAAATTCCAGCCCAGTTTATTAGTGGTCCACCATTGCCCAAAGAGCTGCCCGCCAAAAAAGAGACTGTGGAGAAAGAAAGGGAAATCATTTCAGGATCATTTATTTTGCAGGCAGAAAGGGATCCTGATCTTAAGCGGCGAAAAAACGTAAAAAAAAGAATTGAGTGGAAGAAAGGGATGAAAAAAGGCAGAAAAAGGGCAGGCCTTAGAATAAGCAGGCTGCATTCATTTTTTTAAAAAAGCATCGCTTACCAAATAAAGAGATGGGGGTAATTATGGATCCAGTGAGTATGTTATCTACAGTTAATCTGGGGGTTCCTCTTTATATGGTTATCTCTTTTGTCGCTATAATCTCTATATGTCTCCTGTTTAGTCGAATACAGTTAGGGCTTGCTGTATCATTTCTTTTTGCCTTTTATATTGGATACTTTTACAATAAAACATTACTACTTAAAACTATTGAAGGCTCTATCATAGGCACAGTGATATATGCAAGCCTGGGCCTTATTATCATTATTTTGGCCATTATTTCTTTCATGTCCTCCAATAAGTAACGCCCATTAGAATTCTACACAAGAAATTCTAACAGGACCAGCAAATTTCACCCCTAAACCTTTTATTACCTGGGATTAAGGATTATTTATGGCTGAGGGAAAGATAATTGAATACATTGACCAGAGAAAAATTGTGCTCTCGGTATGCCTGAAAGATAAGGGGAACAAGCTACAACTTTTAACCATATCTAACCATGAGGTAAGTATTTCTCCAAAAAGGGCTCTCCTCATTTCATCTGCCACTTTAAACACCTCTCGGTCAAGAGGAGAAATACTACAAGAGTTAAAAGTAATTGAAAAAATACGAACCGATTATATGACAACGATATCTGTTCAGGATCTCTGGGAACTCACTCAGGAGGAAAATAGGGCTTTTACCTATAAATATCTTGCGCAGCTTTCCTTTGGCAGAGATATTACTGATGATCACATATCTGCTCTGGTTAGGGCCCTCTTTGCAGACGGGGCCTATTTTAAGATAAAAGATGGCTCTTTTATCCCCAACAGTACAGATAAGGTAGAACAAATAATAAAGGCAAGAGAAGCTGCTGAATTAAGAGAGCGGGAGTTAACAGAAGGAGCAAATTTCCTTAGGGAAATAATAAACAGCAGACATCCTGAGGAGTTCCCCTTAAAAGACAAAATTATTGAACTACTCATTCAGCTTGCCCTTTATGGAAAGGATGCCCCGGATTATAAGCTCGGTAAGGAAATGTTTTCCCGGGCTGGAATAAAGAATATAGACAATGCTCGCCGCATATTAGTAAACCTGAATATATGGGATGAGGATGAAAACCTTGATCTTCATAAGTTTAAGATTAGGTCCAATTTCAATGAGCATGCCCTTAAAGAAACAGATAGTGTAATGAAAAAAGAGGTAGGCTCAGAGGAACGGAAAGACCTGCAAGATTTATCTATCTTTACCATTGATGGACCACATACCAAGGATTTTGATGATGCATTAAGCTTAGAGCCTATTGAGGGAGGTTATAGGCTTGGTGTTCATATTACCGATTTAACACCATTTATCAAGGTTGACGGGCACTTAGATAGGGAAGCCTATCACAGAGCAAGCTCGATCTACCTTCCGGTTACCCAGATTCCCATGTTCCCACCAGGTCTTTCTAATAATGCATTAAGTTTGGTAAAAGGCTTTAAGCGGTTTGCTATATCCCTTTTTGCACATTTTGACAGGGATTGGAACCTGAACAATTTTCATTTTACACCTACCATCGTAAGGGTAGAAAAACAGCTTACCTACGATCAAGTAAATACAGGATATAAGGAAGAGCCGATTTTTTCGGCTCTTTATCAATTGTGCCAAGCTCTTAGGCAAAAGCGGGTTGCAAATGGCGCCATGCTTATCCCTCTCCCAGAAATCCATTTTGAATTCGACAATAATTCAGGTATATGCCCCAGATTGATAGAACAGAATACTCCCTCTAAAATTATTGTCTCAGAATGTATGATTCTGTATAACTGGTTAACAGCAAAGTTTGCCTCTGAAAAGGGTCTGCCTATCCTTTATAGAAGCCAGGAACCACCTCAGGAAAGACTGCCAATTGATGAGTCTAAGTATATCTATTATGTATTTCAGCAAAGGCGAAAGCTTCGGCCTCTTTATATAGATACAATACCTCATCCACATAGTAGCCTTGGGGTTGATATATACACCAACGCAACTTCCCCTTTAAGAAGATATATGGACGTGCTTGTCCAGAGGCAAATCTATTCTGCCATACTTCAGAAAAGTCCTGAATATGAGGAATTGAGGCTTAAAGAGCTAAATATGGTAATACAGCAGTCACTAAAAGATATTGATTTAATGAAGAGAAATCAGGTCCGGTATTGGATGCTTAAGTATCTTGCAGGATGCATAAATGATAGCTTTAAAGCGATTGTTTTCCAAAAATTTAAGTATAAATATTCGATAATATTAACCGATCTACTTTTTGTTGCTGACCTTCCAAACGTAAGAGGTCTTGATCTATCACCAGGTGAAGAGATAAAGGTGGCTGTGAAAAAATCGGCTCCCTGGGATGACATACTAATACTTGAGATAGCCAATTAACTCTCACGGTATCCACTCAAAATTGGAAGCAATTTTACCAGACGGGCTAAAATTCTCTATTAGTGCGTTTCGCTAAAATATTACATATATTAACCTTCAAATGCCAAAGCTCAAATGCCAAATTCACCCTGTTAAATCCCCTGCAGGGGGTTCCGCAAAGCGGAAATTTAAATGCCAAAGCTCAAATTTCAAAATGCCTTGCGCCGATCGGTATTTTTGACATTTGATAATTTAGATTTGATTTGAAATTTGGATTTTGACATTTGTCATTTTTAATAATTAGATATGTATGTATTTTAATGAAACGATATACTAAATTTTGATCTATCAACTATCACATCATTTGTGGATTGTATCGCTACACTACGCCTCAACTACCTTCTTTAAAATCAATGTACCGTCTCTATCATATACAAATATCTCAAAAATGAACGGTCTATCGATTGATTTGCTGAGTGTATATTTACTGCTGATTAACTTGAACCTCTGTATAAAAAACCGCTGCCCATTCCTATAGTTTACAGGGAGCCCGTCTTTGAGCTGTGAGTTAGGATAAACCCAAACCTCAGATTTATCTGAATCCTTTATGCGGGCAAGGACAAATATATACCCACCAATAGGTTCCTCATTCACCTGTTTGTTTATAATCCTGAAGTCAACCTTAATTGTCGATTTATTTCTTTCTACCTTTAGTTCATCAATGTCCACAAGTTTGGTCAAAGATGATTCAGTATGGTCCACCGTGGACAGAGGCCTTGGACTTTGATTTTTTTTCTCTGTAATATAATCGTCCAATAGGGCAATGTGCTGTTTAGATTCCTCAAGAGTTTTTTTTGTCTTTATAAGCATTGCCCTAAGCTCAGCATTTTCATCTGCCAGAATTCTATTTTGTCTATAGTAATTAATGAATACGTTGGTTAAAAAAATGGTCGCTACAATATAGAAGACAAAAAACAGCGAAACCCATAATAGAAAATGGGCGGATATCTTAAATGTCCTTACCTTGCCTACACCCTTAAATATCATAACTGTCAAACGTTCTTTGATCTTAGAGCGCCTTCTTATATCCTTTTTGCTCTTGGTACTGGGATTCATGCCTCTTTCTTGATTTTCGACTTTCTGTCTCTTTGACTCAGTTAAACCGTTTTTTTCTGTCATGGGATCGGTGCTGTGTATCTCTCAAAGTATTATGGTACGCAACCAAACTGTATATACAAGAGGAATTGGGCTATTGTTGGAATACTCTGGCAAAGATCTCCTCAATATATTTGAGGTGCTGGTTAAGGGAAAATGTCTCATCTATCTCGTTATTGCTGAGATAATTCTGAATATCAGGATCGCGTAAAACAAGCTGTTTAAAGCTTTCTCCAGTACTCCAGGCTTGAAGAGAGTTTTTCTGCGTTATTGAATAGGCATGTTGACGGGAACAACCCTTTTTTACCAAGGCCAAGAGAATTTGCTGAGAAAAGATGAGTCCCTGTAGTTTTTCAAGATTCCTGACCATGGCGTCCTTGTTAACCACTAAGTTTCTCATCATTCCTGTCAACCGATTGAGCATGTAATCTATTAGAATGGTGCTGTCTGGTGCAATCACTCTTTCCACAGAGGAATGACTAATATCCCGTTCATGCCAAAGGGCCATGTTTTCCATAGCAGCAATGCAATTGGATCTAACAAGCCGAGCCAATCCTGAGAGATTTTCAGAGCCAATTGGGTTCTTTTTATGGGGCATGGCTGATGAGCCCTTTTGTCCTGAGGTGAAAGACTCTTCCACCTCACCAACTTCTGTTCTCTGTAAATGCCTGATCTCTACCGCCATCTTTTCAATGGAACCTCCCAGGATTGCCAGTGCAGTAAAATACTGTGCATGTCTATCTCTTTGAATAATCTGTGTTGATATCTCTGCAGGTTTTAGATCAAGATGCTCGCAAACATATTTTTCTATTCTTGGGGGAATATTGGCAAAGGTTCCTACAGCCCCGGATATCTTTCCATAGCTTATCACATCCAGAGCCTGTTTGAGCCGCCTGAGGTTTCGTTGCATCTCACTATACCATACAGCCAGCTTGAGGCCAAAGGTTATGGGCTCTGCATGGATTCCATGGGATCGACCTATCATGACTGTATCCTTATGTTCAAAGGCCTTTTCCTTTAAAATATCCATAAGGTTGCGAACATCATTTATAATGATCAGGAGGGCCTCTTTGAGCTGAAGTGCAAAGGCAGTATCCAGGATATCAGATGATGTCAGTCCCATATGAATAAAGCGTGCATCAGGTCCAACAAACTCCTCGACATTCGTTAAAAAAGCAATCACATCATGCTTTACCGTTTCCTCAATCTCCTGGATCCTGTCAACAGAGAAACTCGCTTTTTGCTTGATAGTTTCAACTGCCTCTTGCGGGATCATCTCCTCTTTGGCCATGGCCTCGCATACAAGGATCTCGACTTGAAGCCATTTGTCAAAGCGATTCTGGGGCTCCCATATCTTTGCCATCTTGGCACGTGAGTATCGCTCAATCATGTAAGCACCTAAAAATATATTGACTATTTATTTTCCTATAAGCTAATTTTCTGATAAAATCAAGGTAAACGCAGGTAATTGCTCAAAATCCTGTGGAAATTTACTGCTTTGTTAGGGCATGGGTATCTTTTTTTGCTTATGCCCTTAAATATAACTTAAGCTTAGTAGTCGTTTCAAAATTGGGTAATATAGACGGATCATATAACTATAGGGTCAAGTTGCCCTTCGGCCTCGAGTCGTTCGACCTGGAGGCCTTTCGGCCGTGAGCTCAAGGCCGAACGGCTCTCGACAGGCTCAGGACCGAGAGGCTATTACCCAATTTTGAAACGACATGGCAAGGCGCCTTATTAGAAGGGCATAACAAAAAAAGACACCCATGCCCTTCCTTAAACTATTGAGCAAATACAAACGGAGGATAAAAGAGCGGTTTTATCCACATCCATTCCGGTGTTGAGGTGTGATAATTTGTTGCTAAATAGTAAAGAAGGATTTATTCTAACAGTGCGGGCGAGACTATATAATGAGATAAATGTAAAAAGGAGAGGAGAATGACAAGAAAAATATCTATTTTTTTAGGAATCCTGTTTTTTCTACTGTTAGGATCTTCGATTATTTTAGCCTCTGAGGAGCTTACCTTGGAGGAGAGCATTAAGATAGCCTTAGAGAAGAGTTTATCTATCTACTCAGCACAAGAAGAGATAAAGGCAAAAGAATTTGAAGAACTCTCTACAAAGGCTGATTTTTTGCCAAAATTAAGCACCAGCTACACGTATACACGTCTTGATAATGATACTGTTAACGATGCCAAATATACAACGTATCCTTCCCCATTAGACACTAATTCCTACCAATTTAATATAACCGTCACTCAACAAGTGTTTACAGGATGGAGGCTTACCATATCACGGGAGATAGCCTCATTGGGAGTAGATACAGCTAAGATCCAGAAAGAGACTGCTATTCAGGATTTGGTATTGAATGTCAAGGCGGCCTATTTTGGCATCTTGAAAGCGGAGAAGCTCGCAAAGGTTGCCGAACAGTCAGTTGAGCTTCTTGAGGCTCAACTGAAGGTATCTCAGGCCTTTTATGATGAAGGGATTATAGCTAAAAATGATCTCCTGCAAACCGAGGTCCAGATGGCCCAGGCGCGTCAGAATTTGATCAGGGCAAACAATGGTGTAGAAATTGCGAAGTCCCTGTTTAACAAGTTACTCAGAAGGGACCTTAACCAAGGGGTAAAAATTAAAGATATACTTGATTATTACCCCATAAGGTTGCTTCTTGATCAATGCATGGAAAAGGCGGGGCAGAACAGGCCAGAGATAAAAGAGGTATCTCTAAATGTTATGTCTGCTGAAAAAGCCATAGATTTGAGTAAAAGCAGCTATTACCCATCAGTGACGGTAATTGGAAATTATCAAAGAGAGACCGATGATATCCTGTTAGATTCCAGTCCAGGGGAAGATCCTGATAACTGGACAATAACGTTAAAAGGAGAATGGACCTTTTGGGAATGGAGAAAGAAGAGGCATGATGTAGCGGCCGCCAGGGCCAAACTGGCAAAAGCCAACTACATCTTAAAAGAGATTAAGGATAATATTCAGCTGGAAGTAAAGGAAGCCTATTTATCGTTGAGGGAGGCAGAGAAGAATATCCAGGTAGCAAAAAAAGCTGTGGTTCAGGCAGAAGAAAATTTCAGGATGAATGAAGAAAGATACAAACAACAGGTTGCCACCTCCACCGATGTACTGGATGCTCTGACCCTTCTCACTCAGGCAAGGACAAACTATTTTAATACCCTAAGTGAGCACAATATTGCCTGGGCGAGGCTTGAAAGGGCTATGGGGGTAGGATACAACACAGAGAGTAAATAATTATTTCCCTAACTGATCTTCTCCACAATCAAATCTTCAATTTCTACGGCTAAGGATCTTTGAATTAGTTCAATTGATATGACCACCTTGTCAGTTTTACCCTTATGTTTAATATAAAATCCAGTCAGTCCTTTTAACGGCCCCTCCATAATCATAACCCTATCACCTTCTTTCATATAGGCCTGGTTCCTCACGGTCCTGTCAGTGCCATGTAATGTCTTAAGTGATGCTATCTCTTCATCTTTTACTGGAACAGGCTTTCCCTGGATACCAAGTATTCTAACAACTCCATAAGTCTTAATTATATCCCAGTATTGATTTAGATTTAGATCTGAACGCACAAACACATAGCCCGGCAAAAGAGGGACCAGTATCCTTTTTCTCCGATCTTTTCTCCTGCTCATGACCTGCATTTTAGGGATAAACGCCTCAATCAATTTTTTCCTCAGCCCGTTAAGGACAACATCCTCATGCCGGCTTCTTGAATGAATAGCATACCATTTTTGTTGATTTCCTTTCATTTGATACGTATCGGTCATTTGTGATCTATCGAGTGTATTTTTTGATATGCATCAGGTATAGGTTCTGCCACCAAGACACAAAGACACGAAGAAATGATTATGGCTCTATTCAGCCACCAAGGCGCAAATTACAATTTTCAATTGCCAATTTTCAATTATTTGTGTCTTGGTGTCTTTGTGGCTGAACTATTACTAAATTAGAGCTTTACAGAGCAGTAAAGTTAGCATCACCTAATTAAATGCCCAAATCTACTCCAGTGGGGCCAAGACCAATAAATAATAATAGCCTTCCCTTTGAGCTTATTTAAAGAAACAAAGCGCCAGTATCTGCTATCAAGGCTATTATCACGGTTATCACCCATAACAAAAATGGAATTTTTAGGAACAATCACAGGACCATAATTTTCATGTTTAATATATTCATCCAATATATAATGTTTGGATTTATCAAACAATTCTAAATAGTTATTTGCCAGGGCAATATTTTCATCTTTATATTTTCCAATATATTCTGTCTCAATTTTCTCACCGTTCACATATAACACATCATCCTTTATCTCAATCTTGTCTCCCTCAATGCCAATAACCCTCTTTATAAAATCTTTCCTCTCATCTCGTGGCCATTTAAAAACAACTACATCCCCCCTCTTCGGTTTTTTAATCTGTATGATATAACGATCAACAAAGGGTACCTTAATTCCGTAAATAAATTTATTTACTAAAATATGATCTCCAATAAGAAGCGTTGGTTTCATAGATCCTGAAGGGATCTTAAAGGCTTGAATCACAAATGCCCTGATGAAGAGTGCCAGAATAAGGGCTATTATGGCTGCCTCTAAATATTCTCTGAAGAGGCTCTTTTTCTTCTTTTCTCTCGCCTGTTTTCCGTTTTCGGTTTTTTTATTCAAATAAAATACCTTTCGTATGTTCGCTCGCGGGTGCAATGCCTGCCTTCTGGCAGGCAGGGTTAAACTTTCCTCAATTCTGAACGTTTACCCTTTCTATTCCTCATTTGCCCTAAGTATTTAATGTAAGAATTACTTCTTTGTAAAGCAATTTCTCAACAGAGGCAATTTCAAAATAATCAAAAATTTTCTAAGCACTACATTGATATCTTCCCTGATATATTACTACATATTGTGGTAATATTATAAATTACCACTATATAGCTATAAATTGTGGTAATTTTACTTAATTTATTAAAAATACTTGACAAATTAATTTATATATGTATTAGTATACAGAAATTTCAGTAGTATTGATTGATCAATTGTTTCGGAGGAATAGATAGTGGGCCAAAATACGGTAAAGAAAATAAGAGAAGAGCTTTTACTGAGCAAGGCGGAACTGGCCAGAAAAGCAGGTGTTTCTCCATTAACAATCGATAGGATTGAAAGAGGTAAAGATTGTAGAATGGAGACAAAGAGAAAAATTATTCTGGCCCTCGGCTACAAGTTAAGTGACAAGGATAAACTTTTCTTTAACAATATAAAATTGTAAGGAATTAGGCTTCAAATGCCCATATCAGCAAAAAATAGACTTATCGGGATTGATATTGGATCCCACTCTATCAAGATTGTCGATATTGACGATAGCAAAACGGGAATGGTCTTAAAAAATTTTGGCATGATAGAGCTCCCCCAAGACTCTATAGTGGAAGGTTCTATAAAGGAAATGGAAATAGTTTCTTCCGCCCTAAAAAACCTCCTAAAAAATCTAAAAATTAAAAATAAAAATGTGGCCACATCTATATCTGGCTACTCAGTTATTGTCAAAAAAATTACAATACCCAAAAGGGAAGAAGTAGGCTTAGAGAAAAGCATACAAAGTGAAGCGGAACAATATATTCCTTTTGATATTAATGATGTAAACCTGGATTTTCAGATACTTCCATCAGAAAAAGAAGGGGCAGAAGAAGAGGAAAAAGAAGAGTTAATGGATGTTCTTTTAGTAGCTGCAAAGAAAGATATGGTTGAGGAATACATAAGTCTTCTTCACTTAACAGATCTGAATCCTATGGTTTTAGATATAGATGCCTTTGCCCTACAAAACGCCTTTGAAATCAGCAATCATGAACAATCTGGCTGCCATGCCCTGGTCAATATCGGCGCTCAACAACTGACGATAAACGTTATTAAAGATGGTGCTTCCATATTTACCAGAGACTCATCCTATGGTGGATCACAAATCACAAGCGAGATCCAACAAAAATTAAATATATCTTATCAAGAAGCAGAAATGATAAAATTGGGCGCTAAGCCATTAGAAATGGAGAAGAAACCTATAATTGAGGAGATATTTTCATCAACAGTTACAAAATGGGCTCAGGAAGTAAAAAGAGCCCTTGATTTTGTGACAACTACTTTTATAGACGTAAAAGTTGAAAATGTCCTGCTTAGCGGAGGCTCATCCTTGATTAAAGGATTCAGTAAATATCTCGGCCTAGAAACAGGTCTAAAGATAGAGATGCTCAATCCTTTTGGTAATTTAGAGATTAAAGAAAAATTATTTGATGCAAACTACTTAAATTATCATGCCCCAATGGCCGCTATTTCCATTGGCCTTGCATTGCGGAGTATAGGTGACAGATGATCAAAGTTAATCTCTTTCCTTTTAGGGCTGCGAGGATAAAAGAAAATATAAGGCGACAGGTAACTATCTACCTGCTCTCTATGATATTTCTCATCCTGGCTAGCAGTTACTTCTATCTTAATCTCAACAACAAGGTAAACACCTTGAGAGAAGAGCGAGATGTTAAACAAAAAGAGCTGGACTCCTTTAAAGATACCAATGTAAAAATAGCGGCCCTAAAGAAAACTATCGCTGACGTCGAAGTGAAATTAAAGACAATAAAAAGATTAGAAAAAGGCAAAACCGGGCCAGTCAAACTCTTAGATGATATAGCCACGAGCGTGCCGGAAGATAAGCTATGGCTCAGCACTCTTAAAGAACAAAAGGGAACGCTTATTTTAAACGGAACAGCGATGGATAACGAAACAGTTGCAGATTTTATGAATAGACTACAAAATACAAAAAGCATAAACTCCGTTCAATTAGTCAGAACAAGGCAGAAGAAAATACCGGGATTTGATTTGAGTCTCAAAAATTTCTCCCTGAACTCAAAAACATACGCCTTTAAAGAAAAAGCTCTCCCTAAAGCGGGAAAAAAGAAATAGAGAGGAAGATAGGGGGCTATGGCAATCGATCTAAATACCTATTTTAATAAAATATCCAAATTGAGGATGATACACAGGATCCTCATCTTTGCAGGGACGATTGTTCTTATTGTAGGTCTCTATATTTGGCTCGTATACATCCCGAAAACAGGTGAAATAAAGACTATAAAATGCGAACTGGATGGATTAGAAAGAAATATCAGAATTGCCAGGGTCAGGGCAAACAATTTGAAAAGACTTGAAGCTGATCTTGCCAAGGCCCAAGGAGATTTAAAAGTTGCCATAAAGCTTCTTCCTACTACCAGTGAAATCCCAAGTCTTTTAAAGAACATTACCAAACTCGGCAATGATTCAAATTTGGAATTTCTCCTATTTAGTCCTGAAAAGCAGGTTTCAAAAGAATTTTATGTAGAAATCCCGGTAAGCATAGAGGTGCTAGGAAGTTATCATGATGTTGCTATATTTTTTGACAAGGTTGGAAAGCTCGATAGGATAGTTAATGTTGTCAATGTGAACATGATTCCAATCAAAGAGCTGAGCACTACTCTTAAAACTTCATGCAAAGCCACAACCTACAAGTTTAAAGAGGACAAGACCGGAAGTGTACCCAAAAAAAAGAAATAGTATAGTTATGCTTTTGATATGTGGTATTGTGGCTATTCCTATCCTTTTAGGAATATCTACAGCTCAAGCTAAGGAAAAGGTTACCGTTAAGATTTCAAAAGAGAAAAAAGAGGCTGCTGAACCATCAAAAGAATCTGTGGAGGAAACAACTGCTACTATAGACACGGAAGAGAAAGCAAAAGCAGCCTATTTTTATGATCCTACTAACAAAATAGATCCTTTCAAATCCTTTATTGTTGTAAGAAGGGAGTTAGAGGAAAAAGAACAAGGAAAACCAAAAACCTATCTTGAGACCCTTGACATTTCACAATTGACCATCTCTGCCATAGTATTAGGAAGTAAGGGAAATTGGGCCCTTGTCCGGGATTCAAAGGGAGATGGTCATGTAATTAAGGTGGGAACCCTTATAGGAAGAAAAAGCGGTCGAGTAAAGAGAATTCTTGAAAAAGAGGTTGTTGTCACTGAATCTTATAAGGATATTAGAGGTCGCGAAAAAATAAAGGATATCTCGATAAAGCTCCCATCTACAGATATAGATTAGTTCGATAAAATAGCAAAATAAAGGAGAGCTGGCATGTTTTATAAAAAAGGCCTGAGAAAAGAAAATATTATCTCTCTATTAATAACATTCTTTTTAACCTTTCTTGTCTTTAGTTGTGCTCAAGCACCTGTAAAAAAAGAGGTTGCAGGCATAATAGAAGAGAAGCCTACTCAAATCGAATCAATAAAAGTCATTTCTGAACCCTCTGATGAAAAGACAATGATTGAAATAACCAGCTCAAAACTTGTCTCCTATGCTGCCTTTAAGTTGGTTCAACCATTACGGCTCATAGTGGATTTAAATGCACTTCCTGCTCAGGGATTGACTGGTCCAGGTGACATCAATGACAGGCTCGTAAAAGATATCTATTTTGAAAAAGTCAAAGATAGACCTCTATCAACACGCCTTGTCGCCACTTTAACTCAGGATATAGAATACAATGCGAGGGAAGAGGATAAAACAGTAAAATTTCTGCTTTCGGCGAAAAAAACCAGTGAAATTGCAGAAAAACAGCTTCCTTCTACACCAGCAAAAGAGGAAGAAATGGCAGCGAAAAAACCCCGCCTGTACTTTTCACCTTCTAAAACACAACTGAATCAGATACTTGGAGTTGATTTTTACATGCTCCCAAAAGGAAAATCAAGGGTCACCGTCACCACCACCAAAAAGGCAAATTATGATTTAAGCAGGAAAAACTCTCTTACGTTGCTTTTAGAGATAATGGGTGCCACCATCCCATCTGAACTGACAAGATATTTAAACTCCTCCCTCTTTAAAGGAGCGGTTAACCAAATTACACCGATTGTAAAAGTTGCTGAAAAACAGGTTGATCTGGAAATCGAGTTAAAAGATATGGTCCCTTACCATGTGGTGCAGACGGATACAGAAATAAGGCTGGATTTTAGTAAAACATCTGTCAAACCACCTGTCAAACAAATAACCCAGACAAGGCTTGGTAAGACCTTTGTTAAACAAACGGAGGGGCCTTCTGAGACACTTGTAAAATCCGAGAAAATGCCCCCTCCTGTAGTTAAACCTGTTGTTAGACCTGCTCATAATACCACTAAGTATACAGGGGCCAGGATGACCCTTGAATTTGCTGATGCAGACATAAGAAACATCCTCAAGTTAATTGGAGAGGTGAGCAAGCGGAATATAGTGTGGGGGTCCGAGGTAAAAGGCACAGCGTCTATGAGATTAAAAAATGTTCCCTGGGATCAGGCCCTTGATGTAGTGCTTGATATAAATAATCTCGGCATGATAGTAGACGGGAATATTATCAGGGTAATGACAAAAGAGTCTATAAAGGCATTAGAGCAAGAGGAGGAAGCGAGGCTAAAGGCCGAAAGAGAAAGGATAAAGGAGATTAAGACTGCACAAAAGGCGGCCGAAGCAGAAGAGCCATTGGAAACTGCCTATATAACTGTCAATTATCAAGATGTAACTGCCATAAAAGAGCTTATAAAGGAAAATGTGAAGGGACCGAGGGGTAGGTTATCAGTTGATACCGCAACTAAAACCATAATCATTACGGATACAGCCTCCAATATACAAAATGCAAAAGCCTTGAAAGACAGGCAGGATAGACCCATCAAACAGGTAATGATTGAGGCGAGGATTGTTGAGGTCAGTACAGGTTTTAGAAGGGATATAGGAGTTGAATGGACCGGTAGCTACCAGACATCCAGACATCCCTGGGGGGGGTCTGGCCCGAGGACCTATACCTACAATTTTGCCACAAACTTTACTATGCCCACCGCCACTACAGCAGGAATAGCTTTTGCCAACACAGCGGCTACAAAGGTCCTTAACGCACAAATAGCCCTGGCTGAGACCGAGAATAAGGCGAAGACCCTTTCTGCGCCAAAAATCATTACACGGGATACAAAAACAGCCTCCATAAAGCAAGGCACAAAGATTGTAATCCCTTCTGGTACAGATTCGAGTGGAAACAAAACATATGAACAGGTTGATGCCACGCTAAAACTCGAGGTGACTCCCAAAATAACACCAAATAACATGGTTATTTTGGACATTGATGTGAGTGATGACTATCCTGATTATTCTCAAGCAATAGGTGAAAATGTTCCAATCAGAACCAAGAATGCCAAGACACAGATGATGGTTGCCAGCGGAGACACAGTTATTATAGGAGGAATCTATAAGGAAAACACAAGCGATGTTATTGAGGGAGTGCCGTGGCTCAGCAAAATACCTATCTTTGGATGGCTTTTCAAGAGAGAGGAAAAGAAAAAGGAGAAAAGTGAACTCCTCATCTTTTTAACACCTACTGTACTGCCAAGCACCTAAATTTAAAAAAATCTTTTCTAAAAAATAGCTATAAAATCTTCAGGATATCCAAAAGATTGTCTATATAATAATCAGCCTTTAGGGATTTGTTTCTGTATGCGATGAAGGGTACACCAGAGGCCTGACAAACAGTAAAATCTACTTCGGAATCACCTACATACAAACATTCCCGGGGTTCGATCCTAAAAAAATTAAGGATCTTGAAGATGGGCTCTGGATGTGGTTTGGGGTTTTCCACATCGAGGGATGAAACAACTATGTCAAAATAGCGACTAAGTCCGTTTATCGCGAGAACTTTTTCTATGGTATTGCTCCGATTTGTTGCCACTGCCAGACCATAATCCGGTTTTAGAACATCAAGCACTTCTTTCAGGCCTGGCTCCATAACCATATCCTTTATAAAGGGAATGTAGTCAAGTTTTAAACGATATTCCTGGGCCTTGACTTTATAAGGGGTACCTCGAAAGATATGATTTAACGATTCCACAACAGTATTCATGTGAACAAACTCAACATCTTTATCTTTTAAGGGAGGGAGAACGAAATGGGATAGAATATGGTTATAGAAATTAACATTTGCCTGCTGCGAATCAAACATAACTCCATCGCAATCAAATATAATCACTGATGCACTCATAGGCTCTATAATCTACTAATAGTCGACCAAAAGATCAATCATAACTTGCAATAGGTCTGATTTTGTGTCAATTTAGCACCAGGTATTAGCCGCAGACCCGCCTGCCAGATGGCGGGCAGGTTCACGCAGACAGACACAGACGCTTCGCGAAAATGGATATTAACAACATTACTACACTATTAATTGTGCCCAAAGCATGCTCACCATCGCTCTGGCTCAGGCGAGGCATGCGGGGATTGTTCTAGATGTGCTCGAGAGGCATGCCAACCAATGCTTCCGCTGGCGGAAGTATTGGTTTCAGTTAGTCTGCGTCAATCTGTGGTTTAGGTAAAATTTTAATAAATAAGGAACAGATGGAAATAAAATCAGATTATCTTATTATCGGAAGTGGCATTGCCGGGCTCAGCTTTGCCCTCAAGGCAGCCCTGAAGGGACGAGTCGTCACTATAGTAACAAAAAAAGAGACGATGGATGCCTCTACCAATTATGCCCAGGGTGGTATTGCCTCAGTGTTAGACCCAAATGATTCATTCGATCTTCACATACAAGATACATTAGAGTCTGGCGCTGGCCTCTGTAATGAGCAAGTTGTTCGCATGGTTGTAACAAATGGGCCTAATATGATCAAAGAGCTTATTGCTCTCGGGGTTAAATTCTCACACGATAACAGCACACAGGCTGACAAATTAGACCTCACCCGAGAGGGAGGGCACTCCAGAAGAAGGATTGTCCATGCTGAAGATCTTACCGGGCAAGAAGTGGAAAGAGCCCTTATCCACAATGTAAAAAAGAATAAAAATATTCAGATTTATGAAAATCATATGGCTATAGACCTGATTACTACATCCAAATTTATAAGAAGAAGCCTCTCGGCGAATGAAACCGAAGAGACATGTTGGGGCGCCTATGTTTTGGACACACTTACAGGTGAGGTAAATATCTTTCTGTCCCGGATAACGGTCCTTGCAACTGGGGGAACAGGCAAGGTGTATCTCTACACCACCAACCCTGATATTGCTACTGGTGATGGTGTGGCTATTGGGTATAGGGCCGGCGCAAAGGTGGCAAACATGGAATTTATACAATTCCATCCCACATGCCTCCACCATCCGTTGGAAAAGAATTTTTTGATTAGTGAGTCAGTCAGGGGTGAGGGTGGTCGTTTAATTGATAAAAGGGGCAATCATTTTATGGAACGCTATCACCCTTTACAGGATTTAGCCCTGAGAGATGTTGTGGCACGATCAATTGATGCTGAACTAAAGAAGAGCGGCGATGAATGCGTTTATCTGGATATAAGTCACCGGCCCCGGGATTTTATAAAAAACCGGTTTCCAAACATCTACAAGACGTGCTTAGAGTTACACATAGATATTACCAAAGAACCCATTCCAGTAGTGCCTGCTGCTCATTATATGTGTGGGGGAATTTTAACAGATACACAGGGGCGGACCAATATAACCAACCTTTACGCAATAGGTGAGGTAGCCTGTACCGGGCTACATGGCGCAAACCGATTAGCCAGTAATTCTCTTATAGAGGCACTCGTTTTTTCACGATTCGCCTTTAAAGATAGCGCTAAGATGATTACTGATAAAGATGATTATCAATTCCCACACGTTCCTCTTTGGGACACAGGCTCAGCAACTGACAGCGATGAATCTGTGGTCGTCTCCCATAACTGGGATGAGGTAAGAAGAATGATGTGGAACTATGTGGGCATAGTCAGGACAGATAAGAGGTTGATCAGGGCCATGAGGAGGATAGAGGTCATCCAACAGGAAATTAAGGATTACTATTGGGATTTTATCATCACAAGGGATTTGTTGGAACTGAGAAATCTGGTAACTGTTGCCGAGTTAATCATCACCTCTGCTACCATGCGGAAGGAAAGCCGGGGCCTTCATTATAACCTGGATTACCTGGAAAGGGATGACAAGAGCTGGCGCCATGATACGATTATTTAGGAAAAAGTTATAAATGCCTAAAATTAAGGTTTGAATAAAACAATTCGTTCTTTAGGCACTCGAAGGGCTGTTCCTTTTTCCTCTGCCACGCCAGTAGAGAAAAAAGGAAAAAACGTATGTGTAGTTCTGTGACTATTGAGATAATAGAAGTCAGGTACTTATAGTATTTACCAGAGAGTAATCGGGAATCTCACCCACAAGCGCTCAAATAGCTTATCCCGTCCCGTAATCTTGAGCCATGTCATTACAAAGGCATAGAGTAAGCCCAAAGAGATGGCGCCAAGGACACCATAAAGAAGCCCCATAAATATAAGATGTCCAACATCCCACGCCCACTCAAAACAAAAAGGGAACATATCAGCTCCTTTTGATAATCCCAGAATCCGTTACCACCTTACCAAGAACCTCGACTGGGTTCATTTCTACCTCTTGCGGAAACATGGGTAAATATCTATAAGACAGCGAAAATAAAAGTATTCCATAGCCAACGGATCCTATTGCAATTCCCCACTCCTGCCACGTTGGAAAATAACTCATAAACTTGTCAAATGGCATAACTGGTATGGCAAGGGTCTGGACACTAAACACAAACCTGTTAATTACAATACCGATAACATTCATCAGGGCACCTATAATAAGAAGGTCATTTCTCTCTCTGAACTTTGGGGTTATTAGAATAATTGCCGGAATAATGCCAAAAATCCCGATCTCGGCAATAATAAGCCAGATTCCATAGGGTCCATGATAAAAATCCATAAATGACATCCCAGCCCGGGGGACAACCCCATAGGCCCAGGCAATCGTGTCCACGATCTTGAGAACGATATAGGTGGCAAGAAGCCAGCCTGAAATCTTGGCTAACAAGTTAAAAACACTCCTTTTTATCAATTCTTTTTTGGTGGCCTTCTGGGCGATCCATACGCAGAGTAAGGTAAAGGACGGGCCTGCTGCAATGGAGGAATGGATGAATAAGAAGAAGGTCCACGGCCATATAAAAAAGCCCTCTCTAAAGGCAAAAGGGCGACCAAACAGCACTCCAAACATTCCCCCCAGTGAGCCTTGATGAAAGAAAGAAAGAAATGTTCCTGCAGCAGCAAACAGGGCTATTATATGATGCAGGGTATTACCAAAGATATCAATCTCGGGTATCTCCTTTAGTTTTCTATTGGAAAATATCAAAGGGAGATATTCAATGGTCAGCACACCAAGATATGCAGTGATACAAAAAGAGACCTCGGTCAACATCGAATGGACATTGGCATGCCAGAAAATAAACCACCCTCGTAATGGTTGCCCGATATCTACCCCAAGCATTGCAATGGCAGACGAGTAACAGATGAAACCGATAACAACAGCTGCGTTAACAACAGCCTTCAGATTTTCACGAAAGGGATAAATAAAAACTTCGCCAATGATGTGGGTTAAAAATCCTGTAAAGAATGCACCTGCACCAAGGGCAATCACGGAGAGATCAAATACAATCCACAAACCAAATGCAAAGTAGTGATTCATGTTTGTCTGGTTCAGTCCTTTAAAAAAACATAAAAAGGCTGACACCAAACCCCAGGTAATAAGGGCAATCCATAGCACCATCCATGGCACAAATCTCTTTAATGAACATCTTT
This sequence comes from uncultured Desulfobacteraceae bacterium, assembly GCA_964611035.1. Lineage (GTDB taxonomy): Bacteria > Desulfobacterota > DSM-4660 > Desulfatiglandales > B25-G16 > B33-G16. Next base: position 71,690 of record CAZSWT010000005.1, on the reverse strand, counting down.
GAACACCATTGGGGATTAAAGCCAAATCCATAACTATCCCTTTGTTTTGTTGGTTTTATTGTGTGCAACTGACATTATTTAAATTCCCCTGTCAAATAATTGTCTGCCATACGCTTCACCCAGTTTTTCGTGCTCATATAATATACCTTGGGTTTGGTGCCGAGCCTCTCCAGCAATCTAAAGGCATGCGGACTTTTGATAAGCTGAGAAATCGTATGCTCAGAGTTATTAAGGTCACCAAAGGTTATAGCCTTTGTGGGACAGGCCTCTACACAGGCAGGAATATATTCATCCTCTTTCAGATCTCTTCTCCCCTCTGCATATGCCTTAGACTTAGCCCTCATAAGCCTATGGTGGCAGAATGTGCATTTTTCCACCACTCCTCTCATCCTTGGGGAAACCTCTGGAGAGAGATATCTATCCATGCCTTCAGGGAAAAGGGGATCAAACCAGTTAAAAGCTCTTGCATGATAGGGACATGCAGCCATACAGTATCTACAACCTATACACCGTGTATAGATCTGGCTTATTATTCCAGTGTTTGGATCTTTTCTGGTTGCTGTTGCCGGACACACTGGCACACATGGTGGATTATCACACTGCATACAAGGTCTGGGGATATACACGACCTCAGTTTCTGGAAACTCTTTTCCATTCGTTACCATGTAAATCTGAAGCCAGGCTATGTTCCTTGTCTTATCCGATTCATCATACAATACAGAAATATTATTTTCAGAGGCGCAGGCGACAGTGCATAGACCACAGCCAGTGCATTTATCTAAATCAATAACCATCCCGTATCTATTGCCTTTACTGTTCTCTTCCTTTTTCATAGCCTTTTCTTTGCGTAAGGAATGTTATGCCTTGATTACCTTAACCCTCGTATTCCACCACACAGGTTGTCCACTTAAAGGATCCTCAATTGGGTCAATTATCTCATTAGGGTTGACGCCCTTTCCCTTAAGATACTTATCATATGCAGTATGTCCAAGACCAAAAGGGACAAAGATAACACCAGGCATAGCCCCATCAAAAAGATGAATTCTCACCGATAACTCGCCCTTAGGAGATTGTAATATCGCCCTTGAACCCTCTGCTAGACGATATTGAGATGCCGTTTTTGGATTAACCTCCACAAAAAGATCATCTTTTGTAAGCTGATGATCAAAGAGTGTTTTATTAAGGAATGGTGGATTTCCTATCCATCCACTTGCCAGGTTTATAAATTCAATGGGTAAAAGAAGTAATGGATATTGATTTTTATCTCCGCTTGATTTTAATTCTTCATAGTGGGGCATATATACCTCATCTCCCTTAGAGCGTATGCCCAAATCTAATAACGTATCATCAAATGATTTTCCCTTTGAATAGGCCGTAAGGGCCAATTCTATCTCAGTGGAGAAAAATTCAAATTTTTTACTTGGGGTTTTAAATATATCTGTCCATTCGCCAAAGGAATGTGATGGGGTATACCAGTATCCATTTTTTGTAATATCTTCCCACGAAACCTTGCTTTTCCCTGCATCATAAAGCCCGCTGACCCTCTCCTTTACGGCCTCTTCAAAATTAGCCCACTGAAAGGAGCCAGCAACTGATCCGCCTATTCTCTTTGCCAGGGATATAATGACATCCCCGCTGTGTCTCGTGCTATACAATGGTTTTACTGCTGGCTGAGAAAGGGCATAGAGAGGATATTGAATCCCAGTCGGCCTTATAATATCAATCATCTTTTCAAGATGGCTATGATCAGGCAGAATCATATCAGCCATCATAGAGGTTTCATCCATAAATGGAGACAAACTCACGATAAAGGGTATCTTTGCCAGCGCCTGGATAAAACTCTGGTTATCAGGGATAGTATAAACAGGATTTGCAGAACACAACAGAAGCGTATCAACAGGGGAACTTTGGTTACCATTTATTGCCTCTGTAAACTTATGTATTAGGCTCCTGGTAAACGGATATTTTGAAGTTCCGGCACGATCGAGTCTTTCTTTTGTAAGGCCATTGTTGGCCACTGAATCATATTCTACCTCTGCCCAAGGGGCCAAAGGAACATCATCGGTTATGAGAGTCCCTCCTTTGGTATTTATTCTTCCTTTCAATGCATTAAGTGCATAGACCGCCATAAATTCATACAAACTGCCAGGAAGTGTTCCTTTCCCTCTTCCAGCAAGGGCAATAGGGGCATGAGCTGAGGCAAACTTTCTGGCTACCTCAATAATTACTCGGCTCTTTATTCCTGTGATTATTTCTACATTCGCGGGAGAATACTTCCCTAAGACAATTCCTGAAAATCCCTTATGTTCCACTCCCTTTTCATCAAACCAATCATAGAAACCAAAACAATGATTTTCGATAAATTCTTTGCTGTATAGCTTTTCCTGGATAATGACATGGGCTATTCCGAGGGCCAGGGCTGCCTCTGTTCCTGGAAATGGGGCAAGCCAAATGTCAGCCTTTGATGCGGTATTTGAGGCTCGTGGATCAACCTGGACCACATGCGTTTTATGTTTTTTTTGCTCATCACTGATCCAGTGCCTCCAGACACTCAGCATACTACCAGGAAAGCCCCATCCATCTAAAAGGCCACAGCCAAAGCTTAAAATAAAATCGGTATTTTCCAGATCAAATGCTAAAGGACTATTGATTCCCTGCATAAGGAAATTAACCATAGCATGGGTATCTTCTTCTTGTGGCATACGCAGGTAGTTTGGGCTTCCAATAGAACTGAGCAGTCTTTTAATGAGAAGGGCCATTGTAGATCGAGACTGATTCCCATCAATAGCTGCCAATTCTTCTGGTACTCCTTTATCTCGTAATCCTTTTATTCTGGTAGTCAATGTATCGAGAGCTTCATCCCAGGATATTTCTTTCCATTTCTCTGACCCCCGTGGCCCCACCCGTTTCATTGGTGCCTTCCACCGGATTCCTTCATTGTATAGAGTCTGGAGACCTGCCATGCCAAGGGGGCATATTGCTCCGTGATTTACTGGATACTCACTCCTGCCTTCTATTTTGACTGCCCTGCTGCCAACCTTTCTGACCTGGATACCGCATGCACCGGGACAAAGCGTGCAGACGGTTTTTATATACGAAAATTTTCCTCTCCCAGGCACTGGTACCCACGCCCAGTTCTGAGTCCATATTGCAATATCATCTATAAGTTTCCAGGGGAGCGGGGATAACATAGTTCCCCCTAATCCTCCTGCGACAAACTTAATAAAATTCCTGCGATTAAATTCCATTTTGTCTATCCTCATTTATGACATACAAAACAGGCGTTGTTGTTTTCCTTTCCTTTTCGCTTATGGCAGTCAGCACAATCATCCATTTTCATTGTATCCCATGTGTTTTTTTTGTATCCGGCAATATTTCTCCCCCATATATCGATACTATAACGGGTTAATCTATTAAGCTTGTATGTAGGTGGAATTTTTCTTGTAGCAAAATCGCCATGGCAGACCTTGCATTCAATCTCAGCCATCTTTACATGGGCAATGTGGGGAAAATATACGCAATCTGGCTGGCGTGCGTAGACGAGCCAGGGGATTTCTTTTTTTGTCCCAACATAATCAGTAAAAAGCTTTTTCTCTTCTGAGTTTTCAGATAGTGGAGACTCCGAATCTTCATGACATTCCATACACTTTTTGATTCCAGGAATTCCAGAAAATGTACCATCTTCGTAAAAAAAGTGGCATTCCTCACAGTCCAATCCAGCATCCGATTCCGGGCCATGACTGGCATGAGAAAAGATCAGTGGTTGACTCTTTTCAGAGTAAAGAAGAAGGGGAAATACCATCCATCCAACAATGAGGGCCGCAATTAAACCTACTAAGAAGAATATCCATCCATCCATTTTAAGCCTGCCAGGCTTTTTCGCGTCAGCCTCCATACGATCCTCTTTTGTTCTCTTTTGATCAATAATGAATTGCTGACCTTTTATCCGATGTCCCTTGCTTTGTCAAGGGAAAAGAACCTGGCGTATATGGCCTATATATCCCACTATATCCACCAATCCTCATAAGAACTACCATGAACGTCTTTAATGAAATTTAATGGAATCCTTAAAGAATAATCTTAATTTCTTGACGCCTGTCCTGTTGATAGGTAAAATATAGTACAAGTGTTAGGAGATGGATACAATAGCACTTTCTAAACTGGAGGAGAAAATGTACAGAGGCTTTATAATTGTTCTCATCATGCAATTAGGGTTTTTTATTCATGGCTGTACTACCTTAGAACATATAGATGGTAGTTCAAAAGAAGAAAGAAAACAATTCAAAATGTCTAAATATGAAACGATGAATAAGATGGAGAAAGTTAGAGCCGAGAACGTAAATCTCCAAAGACAAATAGATATCTTAAATATCTTAGGAAAAGAGAAACAAAGGATAATAGATGAAAATGAGAGCAAGATTGCAAGGGTGAGAAAGGAAAATGAGAGCAAGATTGCAGAGATAAAAGAGGAAAATGAGCTCTTGAATGAGGAGATAAAAAATCTAAAAAGTGAGAGTGAAAGGATACGAGATGAAAACGAGAGCATGATTGCAGGGATAAGAGGGGAAAATCAGAATGAGCTTGCAAGGCTGAGAGAGGAAAATGAGCTCTTGAATGAGGAGATAAAAAATCTAAAAAGTGAGAGTGAAAGGATACGAGATGAAAACGAGAGCATGATTGCAGGGATAAGAGGGGAAAATCAGAATGAGCTTGCAAGGCTGAGAGAGGAAAATAAGGCCTTGAATGAGGAGATAAAAAATCTAAAAAGTGAGAACCAAAGGATTAAATATGAAAACAAATCCCTCGTGAAAATACTAACTAGACAAAAAGAAACCCCTTCATCTCAATCGAATGCATTTAAAAAATATATTCAGAAATTAAAGATCAAAGTACTCAGTAGAGATAGTAAAAATTCTGCTGAAAAGATGGCAAAAAAGCTTAACAAGATAGGTTATGACATCAAATCAATCAGTTATGCTCCCCGATCCAAGTTTTTACGAAATACAGTATATTTTGCACCAGAATTCAAGGATGAAGCAGAAATGATTGTAGTGAGTCTTGGAGGTAACACAACATTTAAACCCTTGAATTGGCCTTCGGTATTCGATCTTATTGTAGTGACAGGTAAAAATCCCTGACGATTGTTACCAGAAAAAAGTGCTAGGAGATTTTACTAAAATATCCCTCGTTTTGCACGTTTTGGTTCAGGGATTTCAGGCATATCCCCTGAAAGGATCAAAGCAGGGACCTCTTTAACCATTCGCTCCGCATCATCATAGCTTCTCAATATCTCTGCTGCGGCCTCAACCGCCTGGGATAAGATCGGTGGACAACTATTAGAAGAGCGCGCATCGCTGGCAATCACATGAACCAGTCGGTGTCTTAACAACCTCTCGGCGCACTGCATGGCTATCCCTCCAAAATCTCCAGTAATGTTCATTGCCGTCACCTGAATCAATGCTCCCATGGAAACAAGTTCATACAGAATGTCTATGTCGTGCTGTATTACTAGATTTCGTTCCGAGTGAGAGATAATGGGGGTGATTCCATTGAGGGTGGGAAGTGTGGCCACGATAGTATGGATGCCGTCCTCGACCGCCTTCTGGCCATAAGAAGACTCTCTTCTATAGACTTGGCACCGTCATCAACGCCTGGGAGAATATGACAATGGATGTCTATCAATGATCACGGTCCCTCACCATAAATGTTCTTGGATTTTTTCTTTCTGCGGAACCATTTTCTCCTGTCTCCATCCTTACCATAATAGTAGTAGTAATACTGATAATGGTACCTATCTCTGCTCATATCTGCTCCATTCAAGACCGCACCGAGAATATGGGTTCCAACGGCCCCAAATTGTGCTATACCACTCTTTATAATCTCCTTTGCAGTATAACCTGCACGAATAACCAGGATCACACCATCTACGGATTTTGAGAGGACCACCGCATCGGTTACCGCTATAGAGGGGGGAGAATCGATGAGAATATGGGCATAATGCTTCCGGAGTGAATTTAACAAAGTCGTCATACGAGTCGATCCTAGCAGTTCTGACGGATTTGGTGGGATAGGACCACAGGGGATAACATCCAGATTGGAAATCCGAGTATGGACAATGGCTTCTCTCATATTACTATTCCCCACCAAGAAATTTGAGAGCCCGTGATCATTTGCCGTACCAAATACCTTATGCACATTGGCCCTGCGCATGTCGCAATCGAGGATAACGATCTTACTGTCGGCTTGCGCCATAGTGACTGCCAAATTTGCTGTAGTAATTGTTTTCCCCTCCTGCGGTCCAACACCGGTGATAAGGATTACCTGGGGTACTGACTCAGCAGAAGAGAAAAGGATGCTGGTCCGGATATTGCGGTACAATTCGCTTGCAGTGGATCTTGGGTAATTAAAAGCAACCAGTTCCGGACTAGTATCACCCCTTATATTCCACTTGTTTTTTGTAGAAAATAGTGGAGTTGAGCCGAGAAAGGGGATATTGAGGTGTTTCTCCACTTCTTCAGGGAGCTTTATGGTATTGTCCAGGTACTCGAAAAAAAAGGCCAGTCCTGTTCCAGTTAATAAGCTCACTATAATAGCCAGGAGTATATTAAGTTTTTTCTTGGGTTTTATCGGATACTCTGGTACCTCTGCTCTATCAACGATTCGTATATTTCCTGTCTTCATATCTTCGGTCAGAGAAGTCTCCTTAAAACGTTTGATCAACAACTCATACATATACCTGGCACTTTCTGACTCACGCCTGAGAACGCCATACTGGATCGCCTTTTGATTCAGTTCGAGTGATTCCTTCTTCTGTTTTGCAAGGGCAGCCTTCAAGGAATTCTCCTTGGCTAGTGCCACTTTGTATTCGTTTTTCAGGGAATTTATTACCCGACTCACCTCCAGGGTTCTTCTTTTTTGAAGGGTATTCAGCTCAGACTCTATGGCCACCATCCGTGGGTGTTTCTGCCCATACTTCTTGGAAAGTTCCGACATACGCTTAAACAACTCAACCTCCATTGACTTGATCTGCCGAATCAACTCGTTATTCAACACCTCTGGTATGGAATCCAGCATATCTGGTGTCCCTGTTAAGACCATGGCTTGTTTGTAACGAGTTTCTGCCTCAACCCGGTTTGATTCGGCTTCCACGACCTGGGTGTTAAGGTGGGCGAGCTTCTGAGCCGTGATATTTTCTACATCGCTTGAAAAATCGGTAATGATGCTATGTTTTTCTTTATATCGAAGCAGGGCCTGTTCGGCCTTCTCCACTTTTTTGCGTTCATCCTCGATCCGGTTGTGAAGCCATTTCACCGCATCCTGGACAGCCCTGAGTTTTGTTTCAAGGTTTTGGCTAATATAAACATCGGCAAGGGTGTTTACGATCTTGGCGGCCAACACTGAGTCTTTGCCCTCGAATCTAACATCTACAAGGCGGCTATTGCGAATAGGGCTCACTTTTATCCTCTTGATAAAATCAGATACTAAGGGAGAATCCCGCTCGAATCCCTCCAATGTTTTAGGTATTGACTCGTCTCCAGTTCTCAGAAGAGACGTAATAGAATCTTTCCAGAAGGCAATAGTCTCCTGAATAGAACGTTTCAAATTGGATATAAGGTCATCTTTTGGTTTGGGAAAAAACTCCTCGCTTTTGTCCAAATTAAGACGCCGTACGACCTTCCGGGCCACAGTACGGCTTTCAATAATCTTGTATTGAGTTTGATAATAGTCGCTGCCGGAGGCATCAACAGACATGACCTCTTGAATGGAGACCACGTTCGGATTTTCCTTATCGATAATCAGGCGAGCAGTAGCCTCATATATTGGAGTAGCAGTAAAGGTAAGGATAGCGACTGTGATTACAATGACAGCAAAAACTGTGATTACTGTCCACCTGCGTTTTTGAATCACGTACAGGTAATCACGAAGATTTATCTCTTCTTCAGTGTTTTGATCCATCATCAAAAAAAGCTCTCAGGTACTACGATCACATCTCCCGGTTTAATAGGGACATCCTGTATCTTTTTCCCTGCATCAGTAATGGCATCCACCTTTATCTCTATGATCTTTTCTACCCCGTCCTCAACACGAATAATCCGAGTTCGATTACGTGCTGCAATGCGCGTGAATCCACCAGCTATACTGATCGCTTCTACGAGAGTAATCTCCTTGTCGGCAATAGAATAAGACCCTGGTCTTATGACCTCGCCTATGATATAAAAATGCTCGGCCGTTGGGATAAAGAGCACATCCTTGTTTACCATAAATATATTGGAAATCTGGTCTCTTCCTTTTAGAAGGCCCTCAAGATCTAAATTGATGACAATTTTGCGTGCATGATCTGTATTTAGATTTTCCGTGCGGATGATCATACCTTTCTTTCCTGCCTGTTCTCCATAAACCTCTCTTGCCCTCTTAACCCCCCCTGCCCTTGAAATGGCATCTAGAACACACTCTTGGGCCTTGAGGGAATAACTACCAGGATTTTTCACAGCTCCAAGTACCAAAAAATGCCTGCTGTTGTATCCGATCACCATGACAGAGACATAGGCATCTAACAGATATTGCTCTTCGGCCAATTTGCGGGATATCAGTTTTTCGATTTCCGAGGTGGTAAGATCATCTACCTTGATACGCCCTATTAAGGGAAATGAAATGAATCCATCCGCCGATACCCTCACTGCTCCCCTGGAGAGATCTTTTTCTTCATACACGACAATACTCAGCACATCGTAACCCCCCACTCTGTAGTCACCTCCTGCGGAACCTCTTGCCTCAGGATGCTCTAAGAGGTATTGGGCAACAGAGAAATGCTTGGTCTCCTCTATTACAGTCCTAAGGTTGCTATCGATGTTCTTATCGACTCGCGCTCTCTTGATTTCATCGAGATGTGCTATATCCTCCTTTTTGAGCCCGGTATAGGATCCCTCTTGAACTGTGGTTACCTTTACAACTTCTCCTCCAACGCTACAGGCAGAAATAAAGAGGACTATTGCGATGGTCATAATAAGACGTAAACGGGGTAGGTTTTTTATCATATAAAGTTCTTTTTCATCAATTGTATTCTGCACAAATCATCCATCTTAAAGAAAAAGGGCAGTGTATCACTTAGCCCTTCGATTCATAAGTTCGATGACGAACTTATTTACTCAAGACTTATTGCTGCTTTCGGCCATGAGCTCGGAGCCGAATGGCCTCCAGGTCGAACGACTCAAGCCGAATGGAGTGAGCAACATTGCTGAAATAAGTCGTTAAAATACATCACCGTGTTTGCGAATCGAAGCAATCAGTAATTCCTAATATCTCTATAGTATAAGTGCAAGAATAAATCACTTGTTGTTCCTCACAAAGATATGATTACAACTGTAAGGTAATATGGATCAAAAAAGGGGTTATAGACACCTTTTTTTCTGACAAGATTTTGCACACCAGGCTTACAAGATTTTTCTCTCAAAGGAAAAATCTAGCTTCTCCTTTGTTTAGTACACGGCACTTAATAAAATTATAAACTGGGTATTGGTATAGCTATTTTCACTATAGTTTGAATCTTTTTTCTCATATCTATACCCTACACCTGCGGTCAGCCTCTCTCGAATCTGATAGTCAAGACCTGCATCGAGCCTGTAAATATCATCTTCCCGGGGTATGTTATAATCATTTACGCTATAAACACCACCCACAGTCAGAATAAATTTTGACTTGATCACTTTCTTCATGTTTACTCCTATACCAGTGTCCTCAAAATATTCATTATCACCGGAGCCCGTCTCCCTTATTGCTCTTGTGAGACTTAGGGCAAGTCCTATGGTGGGTGTTGCTGTATAAGTAATTGATGTTGCTGCAATCCAGGTGTCCTTAGCATCATATCTGTCACCTCCCACATCAGCCGTATTCTCATAATCCATCAATTGATACCCAAAGTTCAGCTCACCCCCCAGCTTGGCTCCCGTTTCCCACGTGAGACCGAAGTTTACACGCTTCCAGTCAAAATCGGAATCATTGGACTCGGTTACGCCCGTTCCAGCAGGATGGGTAAAATAATCCCTCTCACCAAAATAATATCGGAAAAAAGCCCATGTCTTGGGGAGTAACCTCATCTGGAATCCTGCACCAAATTCGGTGATATCCCAATCCTGAGTATAGTCCCTTAGGAGATCATAATCCTGTTTATAATAATTATAGTACGCCAGGATCTGAAATCTATTACCAAAGCCATAGGCTATCTTTGCCTTTAGATCATTGCCTCGTCGTTCTGTCTTTAAACCGATTCTATACAGCTCGGGATTACCATAGGGATCCTCTGCATCAATATGAATAGTGCTTATATCAAGTATAATTCCGCCAGGTGCTTGATAGTTGACATTAAATTCACCTTTATGTGTTTGCCAGTCATTACTGTCATTATCATTGTATTTGGCAAGGTCACCTGAGTAGTGAAAGGATACATTGCCCCTTTCATGAAGGTTATAATCGAGGCCTAAGGAGGGCATGATATGGGTAATCAAATCAGACTCTTCGACCTCGGTAGTATTATTGGACCCACTACCCCGGTATATATTATCATCATAGATCTCCTGAAGTGTAATGCCAGGGATCACCTTCAAATTATTAAAACGGATTCTACCTCCCTGAGCCATTACCTGTGAAAATAGAAGCATCAAAATGCTCACTCCAAAACCAACAATGAAAATTCCTCTTTTCATAGATCAACTCCTTTAAGTAAGCGGGCCTTTTAGGTTATCATATCAATCATTGAGAAGGGCTAACCTCTTGCTGGTAGACCTCAATTTGCTGGTAGGCCTCAATCTCAGTAGTTTCTGTGTCTGGTGGTTCTGCTTTAGGTGCTCCCTTTTCTGATGCTACCTTTTCACCAGGTTCAACCAAGGATGAGCGGACTACCTGAATGGCCTTATTATTCAGTTCTTTGGCATTATTAGCCTTCTTCAAAATCTCTTTGACATCAGCGATGGTTTTTGGGTCTTCACTGATCTGGGAAATAAATGTGGCTGCAGCTATGATTTGAGTAATGGCTTTTCTAACACTATTGGCTGTATTTATTGCCGCCTGTGCCAGCGCAGGATCATCTTTCTTTTGTGCCTCAGTAACTACCTCTAAGACAAGATATGTGGCCTGATTAGCGAGTTCCAGAGATTTTTTAGCAAGCCCTACATTATAAGACACCTTGGCCTTAGTTGCCATTTCAGAGGCCTTGATTGATAATTCTTCAGCCTTCCGAAGCTTGTCTTCTGGAGTTATTTTCGCAGCCATAACCGGTACAGCTAAAAAAGTAATCGCTAAAAAAGTGCCTACACATACAAAACGTCTTTTATCCTTTAGAAACTTTTTCATAGCACACACCTCCTAAAAAATTACACTTCTCTCTTAATACTATACCATAGAGAAAAATGGTATTGGTATTTATCTGATTTTTTTAGAATTTTTTCCCATTATCTCGCAAGAATTTGCCCTACATACATTTACGCAGCTAAATAATATAGATAGAGCCCAGCATTGGTCTAATAATGAAAAAATAAAATAACATCATTAAAAGTGATTATAGGCTATGCTTTTTGAACCATCGATCGAGCGATCTTTTATTTCATCTCATCTAAAAGACTTTGGTTTTCAGTGAGCAAGACCTTGCTGACAAATTCCTTGTCAGGATAGTATTTCCATACATATTTCATTATAGTACCTGACAATCTCTTCCTTTTTTCCAGGCTCTGGGCCTTCTTATAATGCCAGCAGGCCTTGGTCCAGGCGGTCTCCCATTCAGGCTTAGCAGGATTAATTGTCTTTGATCGAAATGTCCAATAATTTCCCAAATGCACATGAAGATAGGGATTTTTCTCGCCTGCAAAATAGGTCGCCCTTTCCATAGATAAATCTGCTGCTGGCAGCCATCTGTGGCGGTAATCTGGATCTTTCCAAAGGTAGGCATATTCCCATCCCAGCCGTATATGATATCCTGCGCTAAAAGGATTCAACCGCACAGCCTCCTCCATGGCCCCGATGATTTCCATCTGATATCTGTGGCGCTCTTCATCATCAACTTCAAGATTTCCCCTCTTGCTGTCTCTGTTTTTCCTTAATTTCCTCGCTAGTTTATACCAATACTCCGCATTCCATCTGTCCTTTCTAATGGCCTCCTTGATTTCTTCCAAGGGTGGGTGTTGATCTCTATTCAGGGTTGAGTTGGTAACAGTATTACAGTAGGCCTCGGCCATAAAATGTCTGATAGTCCAGATACCATTCCAGATAATAAGCCCCAGAACCAAAAGCAAGGCTAAAACCCCTTTATATTTTAAATGTATGGTATGGTAACGGTACAGGGTTTTATCTCGTCCATGATGCCTCTCCAGATGAAGAGCACTATATCCAATGGCCATGATGGCTATAAGCATCAGACAGTTGGCAGGAATATGAAGATTGAAATCAGAATAGGAGTGAATCGCCATGGCAGTCATAACAGCTAAAGGGGCAACCCCGAGGCAGATTGCAAAGGGATCAGTCCTTTTTCTCCACAACCTTAGTGTCTGATAAACATAATAAAATATTCCAGCCAAGAATAGGCAAAAACCTATGATTCCTGCTTCAGCCAAAAATTGGGCCCAGTCATTGTGTGCATGTCGTATAAAGACGTTTTTATCTTCAGAGGCCTGATATTTGGGATAGGCGTACTGAAAATTCCCAACCCCTATACCTGTTACTTTGTAATCATCAAACATATCCATTGTTTTTTGAGCTAACCTGACCCTATCCTTAAAATCTACATCAAAGTATTTAAACCGCCCTATCGGATACTCAGCGCCGATATGAAGAGCATAAACTGATGTAATGAAAAACAGAAAAAGTATGATAAATCCCTTTCTGCGATGATTTTTCCTACAAATGAAAAACAAACTCATGCACAACATGGCCCCTGCTGCCGATATCATGCCGCCCCGAGAGGCAGAGAAAACAATTCCGATACCTATCACTGCACCGGCAAAGAGTATCAAAATTCTTTTATTGAATCGTTGTTCCCCGGATAGGAATTGTGAAAGCCTGCCCCTTAGGCTGGCCTTATGGTCTGAAATAATCTGTCGCTTTTTCTTTCTAGCCGAGAATGCACCTGCATAGGCAGCGGCCAAAAGCACGCACATCTCCATCAATCCTGCGAGGTGATTTCGGTTAATATAGGTCCCGGTTACATCTAAACAATGCGGCATTTTTTTGAACCACCAGATATGCCCAGACCCTGAATAGGCCTCTGCCAGGCCGTAGAGGGCCTCAAAACAAGCTGTTATCAATATCAAAAAGATTGTGAGCTCAATTCTCCTTTGGGAATTGAGCACCTGGGTTAAGCCAAGAAAAAAGAGCACATAAACAGTCCATCGTATTATGGACATGCGGACAGGGTAATAATATGGTGAGAGAGAAAACCAGTCTCTGGCAGGGCTTTCTGAAATGAGGGTGGTTGAGGCAGGTAACGATTTCCACGCAACAACCATCGCCTCAGGCGATAAAAATTCTAAAAGAAAATCAGGCAATGGAATGACCTGGAAAACAAGGAAGATTAAAAGGATTAAAAAGGCAAAATTAAGGCTAGTGCGTGGGAATTGAACCTTGTATGCCTTGTTTTTAGGGTCTTTTTGTATATTCTTTATCACTAATAAAAGGCCACCGACCAATACCCCCAGAGACATGATTGTATAGGCGTAGGTATGGACAGCCCCAAAAAGGAGAGGGCTTAAAACCAGAGTGATAAGATAGATCTTGAAGGCGGTCTTATCCAAATCTAAGCTCGGCTAAAAAGTATATCGATTGTATAGCTGATTCTTGTTTGAACCTTGAATCTAATTGAGTGTAAACCGAATGGGTATCTTTACCCACATCTCAATCAACTCATCTCCCCTTTTTGCAGGATGAAAAAGCCAATTTCTGACCCCCTTTATAGCAGCTCTATCTAAAATTTCATAGCCACTTGATCTAACTAACTGGATAGAGGCGGCCTTGCCATCCTTGCTTACCAAAACCTCTAAGAGCACCGTCCCCTGATATCCCCTTTTCCTTGCCAGTAATGGGTATAGTGGAGAAATATTGCTCTTGTAAATAGGGATGGCATAGGTAATAGGAATAGCAGAAAGTGAACCAGATATGTCCTCTTTCTTTACCTTGTGAGGCGTATCTTTTATGTTTGGTGAGGCTCGTGGTATATCTACCATATCAGGTATAAAAACAGTATCTTCTTTTAAAAAGATATCTTCTTTTTTTTTAATTGCAGGAAAATCTGCGGGTGAAAAATCATCAATGGTTTCCTTCCTTTCTGGCAGTTTCTCTTTCATTACTGATCTCTCAGGCTGCACGTTTTTTTCCCTTACAACTTTTGGCGTAATTCTCTTTTTTGATTTGACTTTTTCTTCTGTCATCCTTTTTTTTACAATGGGCTTTTTAACAGCAAGTGATGGATTCTTACCGAGAGAAGATTTTTTTACAGGTTGTGGTGCAACTATATTCATGGTCAGGGTCTTTGGTGGAACCTTAACAGAAATGGGTCTCTTAAAGGCGTCTAACTCCACCAATGCTACAAGTGAATGTAGAATTAATGCACATAAGAAAGCAAAAATGAGCGATCGACTCAAGGCTGGCTCTCCATCGTGGTCTGCAAAGAAATCCTGTGTATATCGGCCATTCTTATCTGATCCAACACCTTGACTAACAACTGGCATGAAACCTTTCTATCGGCAAAAAGGAGAATCCCTGGGCTCTTGTGCCCTTTTGCTCTACGTTTTAAAAGCCAGGCAAGATCTTTTAAGGGTGTCCGATTCTTATCCACCAATATTTCACCGCTATCTTTGATGGTTACGGCTAATAATAGCTCTTTTTCTATTTTGGCAGAAGAAGAAATAGGTAAATCGACAGATATGCCCCTATGAATAGCCATGGAAAGCATTGCATAGATAAAAAAAACAAGCAGAAGAAACACGATATCGATCAAAGGGAGAATCTCAATCCTGGCCCTTCTCTGCGTCCCAAGATTAACCTTCACGGGATATTCCTTCCTTTTCTGTGGTATTATTGTAACATTTTAGCTCTTTGAAATTACCTGGTGAATGAGCATACAGATGTCTTTTTTTGCTTTATGCCCTTGAAACAAGGTCCCGTGCTCGGGTCCGGATAATCGGGATTTATTGCCTCCCGGCCCTGAGCTCGAGGCCGAAGGGCAACGTGACAATTACTATTATAATCTCCGTCTGGCAAATCCCGATTATTCGGACCACTCCTGTGCCTTTATGAGGGCATAACAAAAAAAGACATCTGTATGCTCTACGTAGAATTTCTTTCATGTATAACCCTGATGCGAAGCGTTGGGGTCATTTGCTAAAATGTTACGTATCGTTTAACTGGTTAAGCTTCTCATAAACTATTTCCAAGCTTGTAGCGTACTTTTCAATGGTAGTTGCCGCCTTTTCAACCCTGGAATTAAAATAGTTAAAAGGGAAGAGTGAAAGAATAGCTATTCCTAATCCAGAGGCAGTTGTTATAAGGGCCTGGGCAATTCCAGCCGTTACTGCCTGGGGCTCCTCTATTCCTGCACTTCCCAGTATTTCAAAGGAAAGAATAATTCCAATTACCGTGCCAAAAATACCCAACAAAGGAGAAACAGTGATTATTGTATCAAGTATGGGAAGATACTGTCTCATTCTGTCTAATTCATCCGAGGCAGCTGTCTCCATTGCCTTTGCTATACTAAACTCCCTATGGAGGATGCCTGCTACCAGGATCCTTACAGTAAAATCCTTTGAATTTCCGATTCTTGCCCTTACCCTTTCCCAATTGCCCTTTTCAGCTAAAGACAAAACTTCATTAATCAGGGCCTGGTCTCTCCTATAATCCTCACCTATCCAGAATATCGTTCGCTCAATTATCACTGTCAGGGCTATTATTGAGCAAACCAAAAGGGGATACATTATAGGCCCCCCTTTAATGAATAAATTGATCATGCTATCTCCTTTTTGCTCTCTTTTCTTTTTGAAAGAATGGTAATTCTAGGGGTTTTACTAATCGGGTTTTCGTCAACAAGCACCGGGCACTGATATACCATACTTATATTATCAGCAGTTATCACCTCAGCAGGTTCGCCTATTTTATAAACACCTCCCTTATTCAAAATGAGCATTCTATGACAATATTGTGCAGCCAGACTGATATCGTGAGAAATAATGATCACGCTGAGTCCTTGTGTCAGGGTCAAATATGAAATAAGTTCAAATATCTCTACCTTGTGCCGTATATCAAGGAAAGATGTTGGTTCATCCAACAGGATTATTTGCGCCCTTTGGGTTAATGCCCTTGCAATCAGTACCCGCTGCTTCTCTCCCCCTGACAGTTCATGAATAGAGCGTGTTGCCAGATTAAGGGTGCCGGTGAGCCTCATAGATTGATTTGCTATTTCCAGATCTTCCTTTCCCTCAAAAGGAAAGAGTCCTAAATGAGAAAACCGACCCATAAGCACCACCTCGGAGACCAAAAAAGAAAACCTAAAGGTTTCCTCCTGGGGTACCATGGCAATATGTCTTGCGATATCACCTCTCCTATACCTGGATATAGGTTTATTAAAAAGCAGGATTTCTCCCTTCTGTATCTTTAGGAGACCATCCATAATCTTTAACAAAGTACTTTTGCCTGAGCCGTTTGGACCTATCATCCCTACAATCTCACCCTTTTTAAGCTCAAAATCTATCCCTTCAAGGCACCACTGGCTATCATACCTAAAAGAGACATCTCTAAGGATCAGCTCTGAGTCCATTGGCTCCCTCGTGATTTTAAAAGATATATAAAGAAAGGTGCCCCTAAAAAGGCGGTTATTACTCCTACAGGTAATTCACTGGGAGATATGATTGTGCGTGCCAATGTATCTGCTGCTATCAAAAAAACAGCACCCCCAAGGGAAGAGGCTGGTATCAATAGCCTGTGATCAGAGCCAAGAATCATCCTCATCAGGTGCGGCACAATCAGACCAACAAAGCCTATTATTCCAGAAAAAGCTACAGCTATACCGATAATTAAGGATATTCCAAGGAATGATATCCATTTTAACAATTCTACCTCGACACCCATCTGAAGGGCAGACTCCTCCCCTCCTACTATAAGGTTAAGGTGACGAGAAAAGATATAAATTATACCTGAGACGATGAGGATACATGGAAGGCTGATTGATAGCTGAACGTATTTGCTTTGTGAAAGATCACCGTACAGCCAGAAAAGCATGGAATGAAGCCTGCTATCACTGGCAGTGGTAATGAAAAACATTATCACAGCGGTAAAAAAGGCATTAATGATTACCCCGGTCAGAAGTAAGGTCGATGATTCTAACCCTCCATGACGGCTGCTTATGCCCATCACCAGTAAAACAGTAAACAATGCGCCCATGAAAGAGAGAAGAGGTACGCCAAAGGTAAATCCACAACCAAAAAAAATCCCTATAATGGCTCCAACTGCGGCTCCACTTGAGACACCAAGTATAAAAGGCTCTGCTAGAGGGTTTCTCAGGAGGGCCTGGAATACAACACCCCCAAGAGAGAGTGTGAATCCAACCAGGCCAGCCAGTAAGATTCTGGGCAACCGTATCTTAAACAGAATCATCCATGCCGTTTGATCAATTGTTTTATAGCCAATCAACCAGGCAAGAATATCTTTCAAAGAAATCTTTGCAGGGCCCACACTTAAAGAAACAAGGGCTACAATGACAAGTATCCCTGTCAATAGTAGTCCTATGTATAGTACCTTTAAAGGCGTTATTCTCTGCTTGTAACGTTCTCGCATGCGAGTCGTGCGGGTCGGTTCTTCATTGCCTTTCATGTTATTCCATGTAATTTCAGTCCCGATAAATCGGGATTGTTTGTGGTCCGTGGATACTACCACATTTTATTTCTGGATGTATTAATTTTGCCATCTCTTCTAAGCCAGTAACTATTCTTGGGGCAGCCCTGTCTATCAAATCAGAATCTATAAGATACACTCGTCCCCTCTTGACTGCAGGTAACGTAGGCCATCGAAACCATTCTTTTCGTGCCTTCTCAAACTCTCCTTCCCTTTCCATGGATGAGATAATTATCGCATCCGGTCCTTTTTTTATTACCTCTTCCATGCTTAATTTCGGATACGTAATAGGTTGATCCCCGGTCATATTTCTTCCGCCAGCAAGTTGGATTATATCATGGTGTATTGTGCTCTGATTCACGCTTATAAGAGGCTTCATATTGATCACCAAGAGAATCAGTGGTTTTTCGCTATTTCTCACTGCTTTCATAACTTTCGCGACTCTTTCTCTTAGGGAATTAACCAAACGTTTTGCCCTATCAGGTACACCACATATTGTGCCTAATCGCTCTATTGTATCTAAAACTTGATGTACCTTTCGAGGATTGACAACATAGACCGGGATACCCGCCTCTTCAAGCATCTCGACATCCTCTCTCTTGTTTCCGTCAGCCGTGGCAATCACAAGATCTGGGTTAAGCGTAATCACTTTTTCAATATTTACATCTGTATAGGCGCCTATCTTTGGCTTCTTTGTGGCCTCCTTGGGAAAATAACTAAATCGGGTAACACCCACAACCCGTTCTCCCAATCCGAGAAAATAGATCATCTCTGTAATGCTTGGCGCTAAAGAAATGATCCTTTTGGGAACAAAGGGTACCTTCACGTTTCTGCCCAAAGAATCACGGAAAACAGCCGCATGTGATAATAGAGGAGCTGAGGAGATAAAAATAATTAAAAACACATTTAAAAAAACCTTTACAGTAAAATGGAGTCTTAACTGTGTTATAATCATATATTGTCGTGTCCCTAAGGTTATGAAGGTCAGTCTGTAATGACCTTTCAGCAGTATTATAAAAAAAGTCCTTAAATCCATATGGATTTAAGGACTGCACCCTGCTTCCTTGATCCTTAAATAATACAATAGTGGCAGGTCTTCTGGCTCTCCCGACCTCATGGTTAGCCTTCCCACCCCTGCTGAATCAGGGGCAGTGACGTTAATCCTCATTGATTGAGGATATACCTGAGATAATGTTACCTGATTTTATCAGGTACGGGATTACAGCGGCGGGACCGTTCCCGATTTTAACGGGATTCCCTTTTAAATCGTCTCGATACCACTAACTGTAGATCAAAGGTTACTATTCAGGTTCAAAGTTCCAGGTTCACGGTTCAAGCCTGCCCTGGTGCGACGTAACGTGCTCTTTAAAACGGTTCTAATGAACACTATGCCCAGAGATTCTATGAAAATAACTGCTAAACCAGGTCTGGGCCAGGGGTTAGAAAGATAAAATACTGCCGGATCGTCAATCTAAAGTATTTGGTTTCGGTTTGAATATAAATTAGGGGTTCATCCGGTGCTTGCCACAAGTTACGCTATATTGCATGGATGTCAACCGTGAACCTTGAACGGTTAACCCGACAACCTGAGTTACGAAATAGGTTAAAATTTCCTTATCTTTTTTCGGAGTCTTTTGGCAGCTTTTGCCTGTTTCTTTTTCTTTTGTACACTCGGCTTGTCATAAAATCTTCTTTCCTTTATCTCCGAATAGAAACCTTCCTTTGAAAGCTTTCTCTTTAGATCTCGTATAGCCTTTTCTATTTGATTGTTGTATACAATTACTTTCATATCCATGTAGCTAACCACTCGAAACGTCAGCTTTTCCGAGAGCTTAGCCCCTTTTTAACTCACCTCCCTCTTTTAAAATATATTCTTGGGAAAATTGTACCAGCCTTTTCGCCTCACTTTTGATTATTTTCACAACAAAGTTTGGATTATATATGCAACTAAGTAATTGTCAATATTTTTATTTTTCCACTAAATCCTCTCCAATCTCGCAACAGATTCTATATGATAGGTATTTGGAAATAGATCAATTGGCTGAACCTCTTCCAATGTATATCCTTCTTTTAATAAAGCGACATCTCTGGCCAAAGTGGAAGGGTTACAGGAAATGTAAATAATTCTTTTAGGTAATAATCTAAGTATCCGGTCTATCACCCCTCTTTGCATCCCAACTCGAGGTGGATCAGCTATTAACACATCTGGTTGAATAGTAAATTCAGATAAAAACATTTTAACATCCCCACAAACAAACTCACAGTTATCTATCCCATTCAACTGGCAATTCCTCTTGGCATCTGCTATTGCTGCATTCGATATATCTACGCCAATTATACGTGCTGCCTGGGAAGCCAAAAAGATAGACATTGTTCCTATCCCGCTATAAAGATCAAAAATTGTCTCCTTTCCTGTTAAAGAGGCAAAGTCCTTTACCGACTGATATAATCTCTCTGCCATCGAGGTATTGGTCTGAAAAAAGGAATTTGCTGATATTTCAAAAGTTAGCGTCCCTATTTTATCTTTAATATGTCCCTCACCTGTAAAAACCCTTTCCCATTCACCAACTGCTGTTCCCCCCTTTCTTGTATTAATATTATTTACTATAGTGGCAATCTCATTAAATCTGTCTTTAAGAATTGAAGCCAGAAGTTGAATAGGGGCATCTCTCTTTTCACTCGTTATAATATTCACCATCCATTCATCAAAGAAATAGGAATGGCGTAACATGAGATAACGCCAAAAACCCTGATGAGTCTTAAGCCCATAGACAGGTATTCCGCTCTCACGTATATATCTTTTTGCCTCACGTAATATCTCATTGCCTTCTTCTTTCTGAAGAAGGCACCCCTCTATGTCTATGATCTTATCAAAGGTGCCTGGGACATGAAGACCAAGGGCAAAACTATTATTGTCCTTTTTTTCCTCTCTCTCTTTCGGCAACAACCACCTTCTATCTGAAAAAGAGAATTCCATTTTATTTCTATACTCAAATATCTGTGGAGATGCTAAAGGTGGATGCATTGTAAAATCAGTTGCCATACCAATATGATTCAGCAATTCCATAACAAGGGCATGCTTATATTCCAGCTGCTTTTCATACTCAATGCATTGCCAGGTACAACCACCACAAAAATCGCTGTAAGGACAAGGGGCAATAATTCTATGAGGTGACGCCTCTATCACTTCTAAAATCCGTGCCTCTGCAAAATTTTTTTTAGTTTTTACAACTTTTGCAATAACCCTGTCACCCGGGACAGTGTTGGCCACAAAAATTGCCACGTTATTCAGATGTGCAAGTCCTCTCCCGCCGTAAACAACCTTCTCCACACTCAGTTCTATCGTCTCTCCCCTTCTAATATCCATTTTCTTAATAAGTGCCTCCTAGGCCATATTCATGTTAAACGGAACGTTTCTTTTATGAATAACACTTAAGCACGGCATCGGGGTCATATGCTAACGTGGGATAAGGCATCAAGTACACGAAACTTTTAACAATTACCCAGCAACAATTTCTCAACTCTCAATGTTAGATTTTTCTCTTGTCTGTTGTCTCTAATATGTTAGATAAAGACGTTACAAATGCCTAAAATTTTATATGAGCGAAAGTTAAAATGATTTTCTTCATTGATTTTAGGCATTTTAGACACTTTAGACACTTTTAACTTATAACTTTCATGCTGCATTATCCAAACATAAATCCAACAATAATCAAAATTGGCCCCCTTCAGATACGTTGGTATGGAGTCATGTATATCCTTGCCTTTCTGGCCTCTTATTTTCTTGTAAAATATCAAATAAGAAAAAAAAGGTTAAATATCGACATAAACACGGTAAATGATCTTTTTTTATTTCTGATAATCGGCCTTATCATTGGCGCACGCCTCGGCTATGTTGTTTTTTACAATCTTCCTTTTTATCTCAGTCATCCATTAAAACTATTTGCCATATGGGAAGGAGGAATGTCCTTTCATGGCGGATTAATAGGCATTATCTTCTCTGGCCTCATTTTCGTAAAAAAACATAGGGTCAATTTTTGGTTGATTGCTGATCTTCTTTCTGTGACTGCTCCTATTGGGTTAGGTCTTGGAAGGCTTGGTAACTTTATTAATGCAGAGCTCTATGGTAGAGTCACTAATCTCCCCTGGGGCATGATCTTTCCATCAGGTGGAGTTCTTCCAAGGCATCCCTCTCAATTGTACGAGTTGTTCCTTGAAGGGATTCTCCTGTTTATAGTTCTGTGGTGGCTAAAGGATTTCCATTTTAAAAAAGGAACACTTTTCTGTTTATTTCTCATCCTTTATAGCATCTTCCGTTTTTTTATCGAGTTCTTCCGAGAACCAGATCCACAGCTTGGCCTTATCTTTTCCTTTATAACCATGGGTCAGGCTCTTTCTATCATTATGTGTATCTTGGGTTTGGTCTTGCTTTGTTTTCGACCTAAAAAGGCAAAACAGCGTAAGTAATTTTCCGGCGAATTCAAGTTTAATATTACATAATTCATTCAAGACTAAAAGTCTAAAGCAAATCATTGTTCCCTTGCATCCATCCAAATTTTTGTAAAAAAGCTATATTCCACCAACTTCTGGAGCAGAAAACGATTTTATTAGCTGTTCTCCATATCGCATTGGTTAAACATAACAAACAAATTATGTAACAAGTTACCTTTTTAAAATACAGCATTGCCCAAATAGGATTATTTTTTAAACATATAAAATAGTAAAATAATTCGGAACATTTTAGCTCTTTAAAAACTCCCCCTGGTCTTTATTAAAGGCCACATAGGTATCCTTGGTGAGACGCATGAGCATGGGGATGTCTTTTTTTACATCATGCCCTCTAACATGGGGCCTCAGCGTGCCGCTTCAAACCATATGCACGAGCAACTCGTCATTGTCTTCTAGGAACTTTGCACGTGTGCATCGGTTTGAAGCGGCCTACCTACTCGTCTTTGTGAGGGCATGATAAAAAAAGACATCCCCATGCTCATTCATCAGGTAATTTCAAAGAGCTAAAATGTTACAATAATTCTAAACTAATACAGCAACGTGCATTTTTTTAAAGAAGCTATTTTCATAACTACATCTTGACTTTTTCAACCAAGTTGGTTTTATTGATAAGACCTCAATTGTGTTAAAGGTTTTATTCCACAAATTATTGTACGTTTTTACTTCTATAATTCAACAATCGGAATTAATGTTTCAGAATAAACCGCGGGACAAATGCCGCCTTTTTGGCCACAGATGGATGAGACCCTGTATCCTGTCTTCAAGATCTTTCTGTAACATGAACAGAACTATTCGCCACCTATTATTTGCTTTCGTCATTCTACTTTCAATTCCTGCGTATTCTTTGGCAGAGAATAGAAATCAACTTCTCACCAATGATCCTAAAAACCCATGGCATATTGTTGCAAACGAAATAGATTATGACGATAAAGCTGGCTGCTACATCGGAAAAGGCAATGTAGTGATAACAAAAGGAGATAAAACACTTACTGCTGATTTTATCCGTTTTGATCAAAAAACCATGAAGGTATATGCAAAAGGCCATGTGATCATGAGCGCAGGAGAAGATACCCTGACCGGAACAAGCATGGAGATGAATTTAGAGGCAGAAACCGGAACTATATATAATGGAACCATTTTTATTAAAGCAAACCATTTTTATATAAAAGGCGATAAAATTCAAAAAATTGGCAAAGATTCATATGCTGTCGACAAAGCCAGTATTACAACATGTGACAGCGACAAACCGGCATGGAAAATAACCGGAAGAAATCTTAAGGTTACGATAGAAGGTTATGGTTTTGTAACGCATGCTGCTTTATGGGCAAAAAAAGTACCTGTTTTATACACTCCTTTCCTTGTCTTTCCTGTAAAGCTAAAACGCCAATCAGGCTTACTGCTTCCCCAAATTGGGTATTCAGATCGAAAAGGTGCAGAATATCTCCAGCCTCTTTACTGGGCCATAAATGAAAGTTCAGATGCCACATTCTATCTACACCATATGGGACGTCGTGGAGAAAAACTCGGCTTCGAATACCGTTACATTTTAGACGAAAGCTCAAAAGGAACCCTGATGTTCGACTTTCTAGATGACAAGAAGGTGGATGATGGTACACAAAGTTCAGAAGACTGGGCATTTGAAGGTGTCACCGGGTCTCGCCCAAATGCTGACCGCTATTGGTTTAGAATGAAGCACGATCAGTCAATACCATTTGATTTCTCTCTAAAACTTGATATAGATTTTGTAAGTGACCAGGATTACCTTCATGAATTCAAAGGCGGATACACAGGATTTGATAAAACGGATAAGTATTTCAACAAAAACTTCGGCAGGGACCTCGACGAGTATGATGATCCAGTAAGGGTTAACAGACTGAATCTAAGCAGAAGCTGGTCCAGCTATAGCCTGAATGCTGAAGCACGCTGGTATGATGATATTATAACCCGACGCCAAGGGGATACGGATACAACCTTGCAGAAACTCCCGTTTATTGAGTTTAATGCGTCAAAACAGCGTTTTTTAAATACTTCCTCTTTTTTTGATCTCGACTCTGAATATACTTACTTTTTCAGGGAAGATGGCACAAAAGGCCATCGGGTTGATGTACATCCTCGGCTCTATCTACCATTAAGATATAAACATTATTGCACTTTTGAGCCTTCCCTTGGTGTGCGAGAAACCGCTTGGCGTATTAATGAAGACGAAAATACCTCTACGGAAAATGATTGGAAATTGCATAGGGAACTATATGATGTAAAGCTAGATCTTTCCACAGAACTCTTTCATATATACCATTTAAACGGCGAAGGCATCGACAAGATCAAGCATTCTATAAGGCCTCAGATTGTTTACGACTACATACCTGATGACCCGGATCTGTCTTTGTATCCTAATTTTGAAGAGGAAATAGACCGAATAGAGAAAAAAAATTTGGTTACATATTCAATTACAAACACGTTTACATCGAAATCGAAAAAACATACAGTAGAAAGGGACAAATATCAGAAAAGTGAATATGACAACCCAAGCTACATCTACCGCGAGTTTTGCCGTTTTAAGCTGGAACAGAGTTATGACATCAACGAGGCAAAAGAAGATAACCCAGAGAACTGGGCAAACAATGAGGAAAAACGGCCCTTTTCCCCAATATACGGCGAACTTAAGTTTGTCCCTGGCAACTATTTTTCCATGCAGGCTGATGCCAAATGGTGCCAGTATGAAAGTGATTTTCTGTCCCATAATGTTGCGGTAAATATATCTGATAAGCGCGAGGATAGGATATTTGTTGAACACCGATATACAAGAAATTCAAGTAGATCTATTTATACAGATTTACTTTTGAAAATATCAGATAGTCTCTCTGCTTATTCAAATTACGAGCGCAATCTCTATGATAGGAAAAGAATCAAATCCAGCCTTGGCTTTTTATATAAAGCTCAGTGCTGGTCAATAGATGTAAGCTACACACATGAGGGAGATGACCGTAGATACTCATTTATGATAAACCTTTTCGGCCTCGGGGGATTGGGTAGTGATATCGAAGGATACCGTGTGGAACATCCCTTTGAAAGTAAGGAGTAGTGGTCTATGCATACTATGAGAAACCGAAAAAAGTTGTATAAAAGTTTCTATACACATTTAATCTTGCAATTATCAATCCTGGGTATCTTTGTCTTATTTGTATCAGGTTGTGGTAAAAAGGCACCACCTGTGCCACCCCATCAAAAAAAATCTCATGCAGTCAATGACTTACGTGCAAGCATAGATGGGGGTACACTCAAGCTGACCTGGACTATCCCTAAGGAAAAAGGCGAGATTATATCTGACTTGTCTGATTTTATTGTATATAGATCAAAAATGCTTCGTTCAGGCTCGGATTGGAAGAACTGCCCAGCACTGTTTAAGCGTGTTGCTGATATTCCCATTGAAGTGCGTGCTTCTGGATATATGAAAAAAGACACTATCACGTACCCTAAATCCCTTGAAAAGGGCTATAGGTATATCTATAAGGTAATTGTTTATAGAAAAGGGATCAAAAGAAACGACTCAAATTATGTGGATCTTATCTATTAATGAGGGTAATATTTATTCACTATTTTAATGTGTACAGGAAAATGTTGTTTTTAAAAAGAAGTACAATCTGGATAATCTTTCTTTTTTTAATGATCTTTTCGGCGTGTGGATACAGGTTCACAGGTGGTGGAAGTTTTCCGGCCGGGATAAGGAGCGTTTGTGTATCAACCCTTGAAAACCGTACCTCGGAAACCGGTGCGGAGAATATATTTACAAATGACATTATTTATGAAATTACAAGGGACAACAAAGTTGTTTTAACAACCAAAGACAAGGCTGAGGCTCTCCTATCCGGCATAATTCAATCCATGAGCATTGAGACAATCTCCCGAAAAGGGGCGCACTCCTCCCTTTCTCTTGAAAGGCGGGTTACAGTTGCAGTCGATTTACAATTAACAGACCCCGATGGCAGGGTAATTTGGTCTGCAAAAGGTGCTTCTGCAAACGAAGCCTATGATGTGATGCCGGACAAAATGGCGACTGAACAAAACAGGAGGAATGCCATTTCAGCCCTTTCAAAAAGGCTTGCGGAAAGGCTTTATGCTCGCATAACAGATAATTTTTAAAGGATTTTTTACAAACTCCATTGAAACTTGTCTCTGCAACATGATTAGTAACCCCTCTCTCTTGGTTGCAGAGACTCAAATATCCTCACGCGGGTAGTGTATAGGGTCAAAATATGATTTTGCCTCACCAACGGTAAAAAGAGACCCAGTAATCAATATCAAATCCTTTTTATCAGCCAAATCCCTGGCCCTCTCAATAGCTTTCGAAAGAGGAAAGTGAACTTCTCCGTCTTTTCCAAATTTCTCGGCCACATCCATTAAATATTGTGGGTTGGCTGCCCTGTAATAGGTCGGCTTAGTATAGATTACTTTGTGTGCCAGAGGTAAAATCTGTGTAAGAATATTTGAAATATCCTTATCTTCCATAATACCCAAAACCAGGATCAGTTTTTCAAAATCAAAATCATTACCGATTGCCTGCGCGATTGATCGCATGGCAGATGGATTATGTGCACCATCAAGAATAATGGTGGGACGTGAAGCAACCTGCTCGAGTCTGCCAGGCCACAGAGGATCTGCAAGGCCTAATTGAATAGCCTCATCTGATATAGTAATCCCTTTTCTCTTGAGTATCTCCAAAGCCAACAAGGCTAAGGCAGCATTTCTATGTTGAAACCTGCCCTTAAGGCCAAGCGTAAGATTTGTGAATCTATCCTGTAATCCATAATACCCTAAAAGGCCTGATGATAATCTTCGATAGCGAGCATGTTTCCCTACCCTCCAGAAAGGGGCGCCTTTCTTTTTACACAGAGACTCAAACAGTTTGACTACGGGAGGTTGATCTACAGCTGTTACCAGGTCAATTTCTTTTTTTATGATACCCCCTTTTTCTTTTGCAATATCAATGATAGTATCGCCTAAGAAATGTTGATGATCTAAGCCAATATTTGTAATAATAGAAACCATTGGGTCGATAACATTGGTGGCATCGAGGCGTCCACCCATTCCCACTTCGATAATGCTGACATCAACATCTTTACGGAAAAAATAAATAAGCGTCATGGCAGTAGTAAGCTCAAAAAAGGTCGGTGGCTCCATCTGGCTTGTAACCTCATATATTTCCCTAATAAGTGAGGCTGCCTGATCTTTTGTAATCAACTCCCTGTTAATTCGAAACCTTTCAGTAAAGCTGACTAAATGAGGTGAGGTATAGAAACCGACTTTTAGGCCTGCCTGCATTAATATTGACTCCAGTATAGCTCCTACAGATCCCTTGCCATTAGTACCAGCAATATGGATATAGTGCTGATTATGGTGAGGATTTCCAAAGGCCTTTAAAAGATTGGTTGTTTTTGAAAGGCCAAATTTAATCCCATATTTCTGGAGACCAAATAGCCATGAAACCGATTCTTTATAGGAAACATTCTTACTTTTCATGTCTTTCGCTTGACTTACCACTCATCACTTATAAAATGGACAACATCAATGAATACTCTTGCTTATCAAAGGTTTGGCTGAGTATGAGTAGTATCTTATATGAAGAATTGAATGATACTAAAATTTACATGGAGACACAATCTCTATTTCGTATTAATGATTAATTAAGGGGGGGGATAATGGCTAAGGTTGCAACAGGTCTGGATCAATTTGAGGAAAAATACTGGAAAAGATTTAAGGGTCAATCCTTAGGACTATTAGCTAATCAGGCTTCTGTAGATCATAATCTAAAAAATGCAAAAGATGTAATCTCTTCTCTCCTTTCAGGGCATCTCAAAATCCTTTTCGGCCCCCAACATGGATTCAGAGGCGAAGATCAGGACAATATGGTTGAGACAGAAGACTACTTTGATCCTGAGCTACATATCCCGGTATTCAGTCTCTATGGAAACAAAACAGGTAAACTGTCTGATATCCTCGATACTATAGATCTTCTTATCATAGATCTACAGGACGTAGGAACAAGAGTATATACTTTTATCAGCACTATGCTCTACTGCCTTAAAGAAATCGCCAGGACAGGAAAACGGGTTCTTATCTTAGATAGGCCTAACCCTTTAGGTGGCGAAATAGTAGAGGGAAATCTTTTGCGCCCCGAATTGTATTCTCTTGTGGGGCCATTCGCTCTTCCTATGCGTCATGGAATGACAATAGGAGAACTGGCACACCTCCTTGATGATGTCTTTAAGATTGACTGTGACATCACTGTGCTCCCCCTCAAGGGCTGGCATCGGCAAATGTTATGGAAAGATACTGGGTTGAGATGGATTATGCCCTCACCAAATATGCCTCTTTTTGAAACTGCTTTAGTGTATCCAGGGCAGATTATCTGGGAAGGCACAAATATATCAGAAGGTAGGGGGACATGTCGTCCATTCGAGATATTTGGCGCACCCTTTATAAATCCCTCTATCATTAAAAAAATGTTAGCATCGAAAGACATTGAAGGATGTTATCTTCAAGAATATTACTTTAGGCCTACATTCAACAAATGGAAGTCAAAGCTTTGTGGCGGCTTTATGATTCATGTAGTAAATCCTAAAATTTATAGACCTTACGAGACATCACTTTCCTTACTCAGAATAATTATAGAAACCTACAGAGATACGTTCGCCTGGCAGCAACCCCCTTATGAATATGAGTTTACAAAACTCCCAATAGACCTTATTTTCGGAGATTCTTCAATAAGGCTCGCTTTAGAGGCAGGAAAAGAAATTGAGCAGCTCTTGAAGGGTTATTCTAAAGAACTGGAAGGCTTCCTTGATTCAAGAAAACCATACCTGATTTATTAGAAATGAACTTCGGAGCTTCGCCCTAATTGGAGTAATGGAGTGCTGGAGTGATGGGTGAATTTACCCTGAATTCCGCTTTTATTTCCCATTATTCCAATTCTCCCTGGCCCAGACCCTGATTTGAAATACCTAAGTCCAACGGCTACTGTATCTGCAATATCACAGTGACAACAAAACGTTCAATGAAATTCGCGCCCCTGGCCCAGACCCGCCTGCCAGATGGTGGGCAGGCCTGGCATGCAAGGCTGAGGCTGTATTGCCAGGACTTATAAATACTATAGACATTGCGATATTTGCCTAAGAAGTCGCGCCAGGGCGGGCCAACACTCCATTTAGTTAATCTTGCTTAAGTCTTTTTCTGGCGATCTCAGCCTCTTTGGTCTTTGGAAAATTCTTAACCAGTTTTTTAAATACGAGGTTGGCAGTTGTCGTATCATTTATCTTCTCGAATGTGAGTGCCTGTTGTAACATAGCTGAAGGAACCTTATTCCCCTTCGGATAGCCATTAATGACCTTTTGATAGGCCAAAATTGCCTCCTCATATTTTTTTAAGGCCCTGTAACACTCACCGATCCAGAAATGCGCATTATCTGCTAGGTCAGATGTGGAATACAGTGTGAGAAAATTTTTAAACCCTGCCATAGCTTCTTCATACCGATCATCCCTATAATAGCCCAGTGCCCTATCATATGTTTCTGATTCTGTCAGCTTTTTCTCCTGTAAAGTGGAGATTTCTTTTTTTGGAGTCTCCTGGACAGGTAAAACCTTTTCCGGGCCAGTCGTTTTTGTAGTAACCGAAGGCTTAAAGCGTAACGAACTCTCAACCTTCTCAATCCTTGTTTTGAGCTCATCAAGCATAGAAGAAAGTCCCTTCATCTTGGATACCATAGCATCAACGTTAGTAGTGTCTTCCTCTGTGGCTCCCTTTAATAGATGACTATTCTCTTCTACCTTGCCGGTCAATTCTTGAATTTTATCTTTTATTTCCAAAAGGTCAGCTTCAACTTGGGCAAGGTGTAAGCGTATAGACTCCTGATCCTTGTTCAAACGCCTTTTATCCTCATTCAAGCTTTTTACTGTTTCCTTTTGCACAGACTCATGAGCTTTAATTTTTTCTTCAAATTTCTTTAAGGATTTCTCAAACCTTTTTTCATCTTTCTTTGATTGCCGATAAAGTGCGTTAACCTGATTATTAAGATAAATTATGTCCTTCTGAGAGGCGCAGGAAGTGAGAAAAAAAATAAAAACTGAAAGAAAAATAAAAAATTTTATAACTATGTTAGCCATCTCTTTACGTCTTCACTCAACCACTAAAATCCATAACATCTAAAGTGCTATCAGCACTCTCTTATGCTTCACATAATAACGAGAAGGGTCTATTTTAGACAGAGGGAACAGTCCACCTCTGTCTAAAAATCTCGCCCCTTGATACTTACGTTTCTGTAACTTATTTGGCTATAACTGTGAAATCATCACGTCTGTTCTGAGCCCATGCCCCTCCGCCATGACCTAAAGCAAGAGGTCTCTCCTCACCATAGCTTATGGCCTCTATCCTGTCAGGAGAAATCCCGAGAGAGACTAAAAATTTCACTGCGCTATTGGCTCTTCTTTCTCCCAAAGCGAGGTTATATTCGTTGGTACCCCTTTCATCACAATTACCCTCGATCCTTATATAGATATTGGGGTTATCTTTCAGGAATTCTGCCTTTGCTTGAAGTACAGCCCTATATTCCAATCTAATAAAAGACTTATCAAAATCAAAATAGACTGCCTCTGCCTCAACCTTTGCAATCCTTCTTTCCTGCCAGGCCTTTTCCTCGTTCATCTTTGCCTCGGCCTCTCTTTTCTTAGTCATCTCCAATTCCTTGAGCTTCTCAAGTTTGGCCTCCTCTGCCTTCTTAACTTCTTCCGCTTCCTTTACCTCTTTGACTGCAGGCTTTTCTTTCTCAACTTTTGCTACCTCCTTAGGGGGAGCTTTTACCTGCTTCTCTTCTGTTACCACCTGCTTTTTAGCACATGAAGACATCAAAAAAACGGATGAGAATGCAAAAACCACAAGTACTGCAATTATTAGATTCCTCTTCATAGTC
The DNA here is from genome assembly GCA_964611035.1 of uncultured Desulfobacteraceae bacterium. Taxonomy (GTDB): domain Bacteria; phylum Desulfobacterota; class DSM-4660; order Desulfatiglandales; family B25-G16; genus B33-G16. The sequence goes on along the minus strand of CAZSWT010000005.1, from coordinate 40,360 downwards.
TTTTACCTCCTTGTTTTTAGTTTATAAAAATGGGACCTCACTTTATATAAGTTTATATACCTATCATTTCTCATTTTGAAATTCAAGCATTTAGATATCAAATAATACTTTTCTAATAAAAAGGTAGTAGTCATCGAAAATGTTGAGCCCAAGAAGGTGATAGTTGATCACCATTAAAAAAAGTTATTTGTCTCTGGTTTTCCCCATTGGCATTAGCAATAAAAATATGGTGGTTGCCATCTGTTCTTTTCGAACTAAAGGCAACATAACGCCCGTCTGGAGACCAACACGGATCCTCATTATTCCCTTGATTGTGAGTTACACGATAAAGGCCCTCTCCATCTGGAGAAATACTATATATATCGAACTGACCATCTGCAGAACCAGCAAAAGCTATTCTGTCAAGTTTTGACCAGGCCGGTGAGGTATTATAATTCCCTTCAAATGTTAATCTTTCTACTTTATTAGTAATAAGATCAAGGACATATATCTGAGGTGAGCCGGACCTGTTGGAAACAAAGGCCATTTTATTGCCATCAGGCGAAAAAGCTGGAGAGACATCAATCCCCCAATTTCTGGTCAGCCTCTTCACAATTTTGCCTGTTAAATCAATTAAATAGATGTCCGGATTTCCACTAACTGTAAGTGTCAAGGCAAGCTCTCTTCCGTTCGGTTTCCAGGCAGCAGCAATATTGAGTCCCTTTCTATCTGAAATCTTTGTAACTGATTTCTTGATCATGTCATGCATAAAAAGCATTGTTCTTGAATTACGGAAAGAGGTATAAATCATCTTGTCGCCCAGGGGAGAAAATCGTGGTGAAATAGTAATAGTATTGTGCTGTGTTATTTGCTCCACGTTATGTCCATCATAATCAGATATGTAAATCTCTTTATGCCCAGAAGAAGTTCCAACAAAGGCCAACTTGGTTAAAAATGGTCCAGTATGTCCAGTCAATGTAAGCATAATATCGTTCCCAAGGCGATGCATTAAATATCGTGATTGCTCAATCAACCCCAACACCCTTTTCCCATAAAGTTGTCTGCCAGAGAAGACATCAAATAATCGTATCTCTACCTTAAGCTGTTCACCTATACAACTATACCCACCTTTTAAAAGGAGTGTGGCCCCAATAACTGACCAATCCTTAAAATGAATGGTGTCGCCTGTAATTCCAGACTGTGGGCCTTCAATAAAAGAATCCTTATCCAGTGGTCTAAAATAACCACTGAGATCAAAATCATTGGATATAATTCCGGGAAGTTTGCTTCTTAAGTCTGGATGTTCATTTTTTTTACCTATGTATTTAAAATCAGGTATAGCAATAGCTATCTTCCTCATTGAAGGGGAAGTGATATCTATGTAAAGCCGTGCCTCTGACTCCTTTTTCTGGAAAATAATGCCTACGCATAGAACCAAAATCCATATAACTATCCGAAAGGCGGCTCTATTGTTGAACAAGGTCTTTGAGGCTAAAATTGATTTCAACTTCATCATAACTCTTTAAGTAGCCAGGTGGAAATTCAGGGAGAGGATCTGATCTCTCAATAGCCTTCAGCACAGAATCATCAAAGAGAGGGTTGTTGGATTTTTTCCTAAACCAGGCCTTTAAAATTTTTCCATCACTTCTTACAGTAACTATAATTATTGCTTCAGGGGGTTTCTTGCTTTTTATATCGATAAGGGCGACCGGGTAAGACCAGTTATTTTTGATAGCATCTTCGATCTTCATCTGATAAAGCTGAATACCTTTACCTATACCTGAAGACATTCCAAATATCCCACCTTTTCCTCCTTTAGAGAAAGTTTTGATACCTTCTTCAGGTTTATCCAGGATCTTTTCGGATTGGCTTGTCTTATCATTTTTTACCTTTCTTTCGATTTGCGATAGGGCCTTTTCGAGGTCATCCGGCTTATCCTCTTTTACCTTTTTTTCTATCTTCGATATAGCCCGATCAACAAGCTCCGAAGCAGAAAAATCCTTCTTTCTTTCTCTGGTTATTGGCTTTGAAGAAACCCTTTTTGCTAAAACAGATACAGTCTTTTTTTTCTTAATGGCTATCCGCCGGGTCTTAGTCTTTACTATATGCGATTTATCCTTTCTCTTGGCTATATTTGCTGCACCTTTACCCTTGACACCGCTTTCAACTCCTGATGGAGGACCAACTAATTCAACATGATATACCCTCTCCTCCATAGATGGAAAGTGGATTTTTGTTTGTGTAGCAAAGAGAAACGTAGAGAATATCACTAAATGAAAACAGAAGGATAGGGCCATCATCCTGCCCCATCTCTCTTCCTTAAAACTTGAATTAACCATAGACCACGTGGCTGTCATTTATGCAAAGGTTCGGTTATCATTCCAACTTTAGTAATTCCAGCCTCTTTAACCTGAGACATGACCTTCATTACAAAACCATAAGGCACATCTTTATCAGCCTGCAAGAGAATCTCTTTTCCTGCTCTATTAGCGACTATTTTTTTTAGCTTTCCCTTGAGAGCATTAAACGCAACATTATAGTCTTCAATAAAAATGAGCCTTTTTTTGGTGATAGATAATATTAAAGGATCTTCTTTGCTCTTTATGCTTTTACTTTCCGTTATGGGGAGATTTACCTTGACCCCATGAATCATCATAGGCGCTGTCACCATAAATATAATGAGCAGCACCAACATAACATCAACCAGGGGTGTTACATTGATATCTGATATTAGATCTGACCTGCCTTCTCCCACATCCATTACTGTTCGCCTCTTGATTTTTCAGTTAAGACCCTTCTCGTTAAGCCTTTATCCAATGAACCTACAAAGTCAGAAATAAAATTCCCCATCTCCGTTTGAGATGTTCTTGTCCTATTGGTAAAATAATTGAAGGCCACAACAGCAGGTATAGCTGCTGCCAATCCTGCTGCCGTGGCAATGAGGGCCTCGGCTATACCAGGGGCCACAACCGCCAAACTAGCAGAACCTTTCATGCCTATGGATCTGAATGAAGTCATTATGCCCCACACAGTTCCAAACAGCCCGATAAAAGGGGAGGAATTTCCAGTAGTTGCCAGGAAGGTGAGCCCTCTTTCTAAACGAGAGCTTTGAGCAAGCAAGACCTTTTTAGTAGCCCTGTGCACATGATCTAAAATCTGTTGCTGCGATTGCGAACCTTTATCTTCATCAGGATTACCTTGTAACATCTTAGACCGGTTAAATTCCGCATAACCAGCCCTGAATATCTTAGCTAAAGGGCTAAAATTAAATATCTTGCTCTGCAAATATACTTTACTTATCTCTCGGCTGGAGGAAAAAAGTTCTAAAAATCTTTCATTTTCAACTTTGAATTTCTTAAGTAATCTTAATTTCATGAAGATTATGGTCCACGAAGTGAGAGAGAAAAAGAAAAGGATAAAAAGAACAAATTTTACCATTGGACCGGCATGCAATACCATCTGGATAATATCGTTTGTAAAATGATATGACATTATAACTAACCCTGATTAATGTTCATTAATTTTTATTACAATACTTAAATTAAACCGCCAAAGTCAACTGAAATACAAATGCCATGACAGTAACAATTTTAACTTTTACTATGCCTGACTCTTATGATAATAATAAACATTAATTTAAAAACTTCCTAAACATCTTACATATAGATCCAATAGTGTTGCTTATTAAGAGATAAGAGATGTACAAAAGAGAAATATCACCTTCTTTTAATGAAAGAAGGATGTCGGGATGCCTTGCATGTGGAACGAGTGATATTAAACCAGGCAGGCGGTATTGTTCAAAGCAATGCAGACAGAAACTAATATGGTCACTTTCTCTGTCTAAGGGATTACTGCAAACTCTTAATACACGATATGCAGTCTTTTCGTTTACCGAAAATTTCGTTGCCCTTGATGTGATGCCTGCCTGGTCAAATATAATATCAAGATTTATCTACCGGAGAAAACCAGGTTACGCTCCTGCTCACACACTTAAAGAACTCACGCTTGAAGCTGGCAAGGAGTGGTATAAAAAAAGAAGCAGGCGAATTTCTCGTAGTTTTGCATCTCAATCGATTCTTGAAGAAAATGTTGAATACAGTATCAACCCTGAATCAATCAAACCAAATGCGCACAGGATCCCAAAACTATCCGCTGATCAAAAAAAGGGGCTTAAGCATCTTAATATACATATGAAAACATTAGTGTTTGGAGATTATGTCAGGGAAATAAAAAAAGCCTACAGAGGAATGGCAAAGGTTTATCATCCTGATAAAGGTGGCGATGGTGATAGGTTTAAGGAAATAAACAGGGCCCATGAGCTTATGCAACAATGGATAGAGAATCCTAAATTCCAGTTAAACAATAAATTGCCCGGATGCTGGTCCTATAATGGTTATACAAACAGATGGTCACCCCCTTTATGGCAATAATTATCCCCAATATGAGCCTTTGAGGGATGCAAGAAAAATTGTGGAGCCACCGGGCGGAATCGAACCGCCGACATCCTCATTACGAGTGAGGTGCTCTGCCATCTGAGCTACGGTGGCCTTTTTATTTAAAATTTATACCTTTTTTTATAAAGAGTACAACTTTTTTAGAGATTAATAAAGATGAAAAAGGCAAAAGATTATCTGATATTCCCATTAGATGTTCCGACTTATGACGAGGCAATCCGGTATGTAGAACTCTTCAAGGAGTATGTAGGCATTTTCAAAGTTGGTCTGGAGCTCTTTGTCAGTGTTGGACCAAAAATCCTCAGCGCAATTAAAGACAGGAGTGATGCAGGGATATTTCTTGATCTAAAGTTTCATGATATCCCTGCTACTGTTAAAGGCGCGTTTCTGGCCGCAAGTGCCTATGGAGTAGCCTTTACGACCGTGCATTGCGATGAAGGAAAGGATCTTCTACGCTCTATTGTTGACAATAACCCTTCCAGTGTCAAAATATTGGCTATCACAGTGCTCACCAGCCTTGATAGTAGCAATCTAAAAGAGCTGGGTTACAACGATAGATACATTGCAGACATTACAGAATTGGTTATGCTTAAGGCCAGAATGGCCAAAGAGGCTGGCTGTTCCGGTGTTGTCTGTTCTGGACTGGAGGTCGAAAAGGTTAAGGCTGAGTTAGGAAAAGATTTTATCGTTGTTACCCCTGGTATCAGGCCACAGTGGTCTATGGTAGGAAAGGATGATCAAAAAAGAATTATTACCCCTGATCAAGCGATAAAAAGTGGGGCTGATTACATTGTGGTTGGCAGACCTATCCGGACTGCCGAAAAACCGATTGAGGCTGCAAAAAGGATTGTGGGTGAGATCGCAATTGCAATCTCTCAATAGATGGCTTTTCGCCGCCAGGGGCTACACAACGTACACAGGTATCTTTGCCTTAGCCAGAACCTTTCTTGTATTACTTCCCAAAAGCTTTCTGTCCCCTGGTTTTCCTTTGGCTGATACAACAATAAAGTCATAATTGCCACTTTCTACTTCTCTCAGAATCTCATCTGCTATCTCACCTCTTGCAGTTTTTGCCACTGCATTAATACCAGCCTTTTTAAGTATCTTCGCACCACTTTCTGCATATTTAGAGGTATTTCTGGTCACAGCCCGATCTGTATCAATGGTCACTTCAGACATCCTAAATTCTGCGCCAAGCATCTTGTTTATAAGAGCATGGGATGGACCCACACTTAAGACAGTAGCATCTGCGCCTAATTTAGTGGCTAAGGATGCGCCTGCTCGAATAGCGTTTTCCGATTTTTCACTACCACCAGTACAAAAAAGTATCTTCATAGATCAATCCTCCTTCTTTGAGTTTGTTGAGTCGTTACTGTTCAGCCACAAACCCGCCTGCCGTCCGGCGGGCAGGTTATCACTAATTATCACGAACAATTATTTACCATTTTTTATACAGAATTTCATTCCCGCCTGCCGGCTAGCGGGCGGCAGGCAGGTTCATTTGTGTCCATTCGTGTCCATTCGTGGCTGAACAGTTACAAATTATCTTATAATACATCTCTGGACAAAGCCTTCCATGATTTCCTTAAAACAGTCGAGTTCTTCATCCGTGCAACTTTTCATATCTAAAAACGTATCATCTAACGTCTTAGAGGGAACAAACTTTTGCAAAACATATAACCGCGCGTTTTTTATTAACTGACCGATCTTATAAAAATCTTCCTTTTCAAAAAGGGCTTTTACAACAGTAGTTCTGAATTCATAATCTAATCCTGAATCCATAATCAGTCTGATACTGTCAAGAATTTTCCTTGTATCTATCTTTCTTTTTATTACTTCATGGTATTTATCCAAAGATGTCTTTATATCCATAGCAAGATAATCTACGGATTTTAACTCAATTATCTTTTTTAGCCTTGACGGGAAACTCCCATTGGTATCCAGCTTCACCAAATACCCCAATCTCTTTATCGCCGATAAAAAAGGACTTAAATCACTTTGTAAAAGGGGTTCTCCACCAGTTATGGTCACGGCATCAAGCTTTCCCTTTCGCCTATCCAAAAATGACAGGATCTCGTCCTCTTTTAATTCAATGCCAAATTTTTTGGGGTCTACCAGTTCCGGATTATGGCAGTAAGGGCATCTAAAATTACATCCCTGAGTAAAGACAATTGCACAAATTTTATCTGGATAATCAATTAGGGAAAACCTTTGAAATCCCCCTATAATCATATCTCAAACCTTAAACATCGTATTGTCCATTGATCGTTGTCCGTAGTCCGTTGTTAATTTAAGTTAAAGTGATAAGTGTTAATTCCGCAGTAGGAAAATTTACGAAGTCAGAAATATTCAATCGCATCATATTGTAAAAAAGTTTTTATATTTTGCCATCCCGATTTATCGGGACTGACAATACCTAAACCTTAAACATCTTTCTTTCTTGAAATTCCTCTTGCTTCCCCTTATTCCACTGTTTCAACGGCCTTAGATAACCGACCACCCGGGAATAGACCTCACATTCTCTGCCACATTTCGGGCATACACTCTGCTCCCCGTTTAAATATCCATGGACAGGACAGACACTAAACGTAGGGGAAAAGGTAAAATAAGGAAGGTGATAATTTTCGCATACTGTTCGCACCAATGATTTGATGCTACCAGAGTTGGAAACCCTCTCCCCTGCATAGATATGAAATACCGTTCCTCCGGTATATTTTTGCTGAATACTATCCTGCAAATCCAGGGCATCGAAAACATCATCAGTGAAGTCAACTGGTAGATGAGTAGAATTGGTATAGTAACATTGATCGCTGTCGCCCCTGCCTGCAGATAGTATGTCAGGATATCTTTCCTTATCAATCTTTGCCAGACTGTATGAGGTTCCCTCGGCAGGGGTAGCTTCAAGATTATAATTATTTCCTGTCTCACTTTGAAAACCTAATAAGACCTCCCTCATGAAATCTAAAACATTTATAGCAAATTCCTTCCCCTCTTTATCGCCAATAGTCTTGCCAAGAAAGTTTTTACAGGCCTCATTCATTCCAACAAGCCCGATAGTTGAAAAATGATTCTTCCAATATTCATTGAACCGCTTCTTTACATTCCTTAAATAATATTTGATGTAGGGGTAAAGACCTCCGTCTGTGAATCTCTCCAGAATTTTTCTCTTGATCTCCAAACTCTCTTTAGCCAGGATCATCAAGTCTTTAAGTCGGCTAAAAAATTCCTTCTCACTGCCGCTAAGATACCCTATTCGTGACATATTAATTGTTACAACACCAATAGAGCCTGTCAATGGATTTGAACCAAAGAGTCCGCCTCCTCTCTTTTCTAATTCACGATTATCTATCCTCAACCTACAACACATACTTCTCGCATCCTCTGGGTTCATGTCTGAATTTACAAAATTAGAAAAATAAGGAATCCCATACTTGGCTGTCATCTCCCACAGGTTGCCAAGAACAGGATTCTCCCAATCAAATTCTTTGGTAATATTGTATGTCGGGATGGGGAAGGTAAAGACCCTTCCTCCGGCATCTCCCTTTGCCATAACCTCTAAAAAGGCCTTGTTAAAAAGGTCTATTTCTTCCTGAAAATCCTTATAGGTAACATCCTGTGCCTCTCCTCCGACAATAACACCTTGATCTGCATAGTATTCAGGGACAGTAAGATCCAGTGTAACATTCGTAAAAGGGGTCTGAAATCCAACCCTTGTGGGCACATTAATATTAAAAACAAACTCCTGTAGGGCCTGCTTTATCCCAATATACTTTAATCCGTCGAATCGTATGAAAGGCGCTAACAGAGTGTCAAAATTAGAGAATGCCTGAGCACCTGCCGCCTCTCCTTGAAGCGTATAAAAGAAATTTACGATCTGTCCCAATGCACTCCTGAGGTGTCTGGCAGGCCCGCTTTCTACTTTCCCCCATACCCCTCTGAATCCTTCCACCAGCAAGTCAAAAAGATCCCAACCAACGCAGTAAACAGAGAGAATGTTTAAATCATGGATATGGTAATCACCTTGTATGTGCGCTTCCCTGATCTCTGGAGAATAAATTTCATTTAACCAATAAACTTTGCTAATCTCTGAGGAAACATAATTGTTCAATCCCTGTAGAGAGAATGCCATATTACTATTCTCATTAACCCTCCAGTCTGTCTTATTTAGATATTGATCCACCAATGCAACGCTCGCCTTATCAGTTATTTCTCTTATTCTTGCGTGCTGTTCTCTATAGATAATATAGGCCTTGGCAGTTTTACGATACGTAGAGGAAAGTAATACCTCCTCTACAATATCCTGAATTTCTTCTACTGTTGGGGGCTCCTCCCCAATTACCTGACTAACTAAATTTAAAACCTTGATGGTAAGCCTTTTAGCAACCTTCTCATCAAACTCCCCTGTTGCCTTTCCAGCTTTAGTAACAGCATTTGTAATCTTTTCGGCCTCAAAGGCCACTATCGTGCCATCTCTTTTTTCTATCTTAGTAAACATAATATCATCTCTCCATTTATATCTTTATCTGACATAAGCTGGCCTAATAAACACTACGCATCTCTCGGTCCCATCCAAAATCCTGAGTACAGGCAGGCACGAAATATCGTGAGATCAAAGAGGTTATTTTTTTGTTTTATTTCTTCTTAGAATTCTTTACAGCAGCCTCTGATAAATGAAGTACATGCTCCTTTCCTGTGAAGTAATCTTCTAAGGTGATGTTAATCGCAGCCAATGCAGGAAACCGGCCTTTCAGGTAACAGCCCTGTACCATTTTCCACAAGATATTGTATTAAATTATAATAGATATCCAATATAAAGTCAATATGGAAACAATCATAATAGAAAAATCAAATGCATTTTTTTGTATATTATCTCCCTGAGAAGGCTCCGAGGTAGATTTTATCGCTATCAGTTTTATTATAGAGGGGAGGCAGGAGTAGATAATGATATGACATATCCAAGAGTTACAGGATCTCGGGGCTGAATCCTAAAAAGCAGGATTCAGCCCATCATTTTTCATTGCTATAAGAAATAGATAAAGTGCAACCTAAAACATTAAAGAAAGTCCTGCTTTTAAGGTCCTTCCGGGTGATGGATAATAGGTATTATAGTCCTGATCCTCAAGGTAGTCTTCAAACCCCATCGTAGAGTACTCCTCGTTAAACAGGTTTTCTGCACCCACAAAGGCCAAAAGTTTATATTTAAGGTTTGGAGGTCTATAGCGTAGCAAAATATCCACCAAAGAGTAGTCTGACAACTTCTCTCCATTATTATTTTTGTCATCACCCAAGTAGCATTCACCTGTATACCTAAACTCGGGGACCAGCGAAAAGCCGTAGGGAAAGAAAAGTTCCAAACCTAAAAAAGCCTTATGTTTGGGAACGAGGGGAATGTCTTTATCATTATAAATCCCCTTGGTAAATTTTGCCTCTTGATAAGTGTAATTACCATAGATATTGGCCTTTTTTCCAAACTTATATAAACCACTAAATTCTAGCCCTTGATGCCTTGTCTCATCAAGGTTCTCATTTCTTGAGGTGTCGTTATTCCAGACAATCTCCTTCTCCATATCCATTCTAAATAATGTTATAGCAAACCTCACGTTTTCAATGGGATAAAACTCGGTACCTATCTCATAACTTTTACCTTCTTCTGCTTCGAGGTCCTTATTAAAAGCATTACCCCATCCCTGATAAGAGGCCTGTTCATCAATAAACGGATATCGATATAGTTTGGCAAACTTGGTAAACACCTTGGATTTTTCCCCTATCAAATAAGTAAGTCCAGCACTGACTGCCTTTCCGTGATGGTCTTTTTCTTCATCAAAGCTCTTGATCTTGGTTGCGGGGTTAGTCTCTTTTCCCTCTATTGTTGTCTTCTCACCCCTTGCTCCTGCACTTAAAATAAGTTCATCAAAGAGATTAAATTCATCATTTATGTAATATCCTACAGAACTCTTCTTTATTTCAGTTAAAGAACTCGTAGTATCTCTATTTATATCAGTAAAGATTTCTAAATTAAGTGTTTCATCGTAATAGTCCAATCCCACAATCAGTTTATTTTTATGGCCTAGAATATCTTTATTTAATAGATATCTGGGTGTTATTCCAAATGTCTTTATTTCTGTATCTCTATATGAAGGAAAAGAATCCATATCTGAAGTAATATCCTTTAGGCCATATAAAAAATTCACATCAAAATTACCAAGGTCAGTGGATATCATTTCCAGCCCTAAGTTAACATTATAATATTTATCCAATGATTCGTCATTATCATGGGTCTGAGTCCATCTCGCAGGTCTGGCAGGTTGGAATTGTTTACGATTTTCTTCCATCTCACTCTTTGTGAGGTTCCCTGGCATTTCATAGTCAACCTTATTTAAAGATCCACCTAAAGAAATATTTAAGAAATCGCTGAGGTCATAACCTATATTAAAGCCGGCACCTTTCGATGAAAATCCCGTTCTCTCTCTCCATCCGTTTGTTTCTTGTATTTCACCTGAACAGGCATATGATAATCTGTCTTTAGAACCAGTAAGGCTAACTCTTACATCATGAAGGGCGTCTTCTCCAATTATTCCTGAAGCGCTTACCTCGGGTTTACCCTCTCCCCTTTTAGTAATGATATTGATTACACCTGCAACAGCATGATCTCCATAGAGAACACTATTCGCACCGCTAACAACCTCTATCTTTTCAACATTATTAATTGGTATCTGGAGCCAATTTATACTTGCCATATCAGGTCTATTTAATCTTCTTCCATCCAATAGGATTAATACTCTTCCATGGCTATTTTGCCCAAATCCTCTCATATCTATTTCCGCCTGTGAAGGATTGCCGGAAAAAGTTGTAAAATGGATACCCGCCAACTTTTTCAGAACATCAACAAGACTGGTAGCCCCTGATTTTTCAATATCTTCAGATTTAATCACAGTAATATTTGCGGGTATCTTACGTATTTCCCTGGTATCTCTGGTAGCCGTCACTACAACCTCTTCCAATGTTACTAATGGCTTTTTAATTTCTTCCTCTTTTGCCTGACTGAATCCAGGTATGGCCAATACAGTTAAAAGCATAGATACAACAAAACACTTTTTCATCCTCAACCTCCTTTACCGCCGCCCTTTAATTCCCCACACGGGAGGGTGGGGATGGAGGCGGCTAATGAATTATTTCCTTTTTTCAAGCCCCGCCCGGAAGGGCGGGGTCGTTGACTTTTCTGAGGCTCGGTGGTAATCTATTTTTGCCAGATTAACCGAACCTCCATTTCTGTTTGGTTAATAATGGAGGGCAGGGCGGCTATAGGATTGGGTTCATTCCGCTCCACCACTCTTCATCCGCAAAGCCGCAGTTCCCGGCCAGTAAGCCTGAGCTGGGAACGATTTACAATCTCAGCGAACATACAGACAATAAGTTTCATCCCTTTTACAGTTAGCAGCCACCAGGCATGCATTACATCAAAATTGCCATCTATAGATGAAACCACCTCAACCCTGTCTGCCTTGATGTTTAATTTTTTACTAGCCTCTTCAAAATCGATTGTATCATCCAGGCTCTCTTTGCCCACAACATATACAATTACCCCTGTCTTCATTTTCATCACCTCCTTTCAGCTTTACCCGCCAGACCCGCCTGCCGTCCGGCGGGCAGGCTTAAGGCGGGCTGGCCCGCCAGACTTAAGGCAGGTAAAATTCATAATTCAGTCCTATGCTCCAGGTTATCGGTGGAGCAGAATAGCCATCCCCAAAGAAATAATCCTTTCAAAACTCAATACCTTTCTGTGCCTCGAACCCTTTCTGAAAAGGGTGTTTGATCTCTCTCATCTCGGTCACCAGATCAGCCATCTCAATTATCATTGGATGTGCATTTCTTCCGGTTAAAACCAAATGGAGTCTGCCAGGCTTAGATTTAAGGGTCTTAAGAACTTCCTCAACAGGAAGAAAATTGTAATCGAGGACATAGTTAATCTCATCCAGTATAATCATATCGAACTCATCAGATTCTATCTTCTTTTTTGAAAAGTTCCATGTCTCGATCACTGCCAGAACATGTTCATAATTTGATTTCTCTTTCCCGAATTGGACAAATCCTTTTCCCATATGTACGATCTCAAAATATGGATATAACTTTTTAACAGCATCCAATTCGCCATAGTGCCATGTTCCTTTGATAAACTGAATCATGAGTATCTTAAAATTATAGCCAATTGATCTTAAAGCCAAACCCATTGCTGCAGTTGTCTTTCCCTTTCCGTTGCCGGTATGGACGATAATAAGCCCTCTTCTTTCTCCCTGTGACATTTAATCCTTCCTCTTAACTCTTCAACATGATTCCTCAATAAAAAAAGCCCGCCATCGGTCTCAAAATGGCGGGCTGAACATTTTACTGCTACCTGCCCACATTCTCAGACCGGAGAATATAAGGGTTCTTCCTGGCAGGTTTTCTGGCTCTCCCGACTCTCTGGCTCGCCTTCCCAATCCCGCTAATGCGGGACCAGTGGCTTTAATCTTCTAAAAATAGAATATCCAGTGAGTTTCTCCGATCAATTAATCGGGGTCGGGATCACAGCAGCAGTCTTCTGCAGCGGCCTCTCACCGCTTTCCCTTTTTTAACCAGGAATCCTCTTAAACGAAAAAACCGATTTCCCTCATCTTTCAGGAAACCGGCATATAGATAATTATAAGTTATTTTTCTGCCTCGATCTCCAGACCAGGAAATAATCCAGCATGCTTCGATAGGTTTTCTGGCTTTCCCGACCCCCCTGGCTCGCCTTCCCAATCCCACTAAGGCGGGATCAGTGACTTTAACCCCCAAAAAAGAGGATATGCCAGTGATAATAGCTTCCCCGATCAATTAATCAGGGTCGGGATTACAGCAGCAGTCTTCTGCAGCGGCCTCTCACCGCTTTCCCTTAGCTCGAAACAATATACTGTAGGTTTTAGTAACAAATCGCCTTTCTACTTGTCAATGTTTTTATGGTTACACAGAAAAAAATTTTTGCTAACTATTCAGCCACGAATGGACACAAATGAAAAAAAATTGTTAAATAATTATTCGTGATAATTTGTGATAGTGTGTGGCTTAATAGTTACAATTTATGTTTTAAAAAGGCCGAGTCTGGTAAAGAATTTGACGGGCTGATGCAATTGTATTATTGCTTTCTATGGTAAGCCTGGATCACCTGATCCAGCTTTCTGGCAGCATTCTTGTGGTCAAAGCGTTCACTGAGAGTTCGAGCAAGGGCACTCATATTCTTTCTGAGTCGGATGTCCTTGAGAAGTCTTATAACATACTCCGTGAACTCATCATAATCGTCAGTCACAAACATCTCTTCGCCGTTTACCGGGTCAATGCCAAATGCTGCAAGGCTTGTTGAGACGATTGGCAGCCCACAGGCGAGAGCTTCAAGCATCTTTCCACGAAATCCTCCCCCAAGTTCAATAGGAGCAACAAAGACGTCGCTTTTCCAGTAGACGTCTCTTACATTCGAGTGTGTTCCTCCCTCCCGGACAATGATGCGATTACTTCTGAGGGCAAGGAGCTCAGGTGGAGGTGCGAACCCTATTGCGTAGAATGAAGCATCGGGGACCTCTTTCGATATCCTTTCCCAGCAGTGGTTCATAAAATTCTGCACCGCATTGACATTTGGGTGATGCTGGAAGTTTCCAAGAGAGAGTATATTCTTTGAATCCCACGATCTCTCAAGCGGAGGCGTATAAAAATTAGTGTCTACACCATGGTGAACAATACCTGTCTTTCCTTTGAGGTCTGGTGCGAGACGGATAAGGACCTCCATATCTTCACGCGTAAGGGAAAGTACCCTGTCGACCGATCGATACATCCTGAACTCGTAGTCGAAAAGTTCCTCAATCGTTTGTTCACTAATATCTTCTCCTTTGCTGACACGCTGCCGGAACGCCTGAGTATAGCATTCATGAACAGAGATAATCGTCATGGTGTCCCGAGGAATAATATCTTGTACTCCTTCAAGATATTGACCCATCATTGAGTACTCAGCGATAATCGCATCATATGAGTTTCCTGCGAGAAGAGATCTAAAGGCCTTGTCAAATTGTGGGTTATATCCACCATCTCCTGAAAGGAAGAAAGGGGGGCGGTTGAGCGTAGCTTCAAGTTCTTTAACCTGTCTGGGAGTTCTTCCCTTGGGGGAGTCGATGAGTACGATATCCTCGCAATAAGCATCGAGGCTTTTATCTGTATGGTCCTCATCTGAAAAAGCTGGAGCAAGAACCGTTATCCGATAGCCCATTTTGGAAAGGTTCTTGATCCTATGATGAATGAGTATTGGGCCTCCAATGACACTCTGTCTGGGAAAAACTTTGGGTATAACGAGAAGTTTCAAATTCGATTTTCCTTTCTATCATCGCCATTTTATTCTTTTCTCTTGTCTTCAATGCTGGTTGTTATTATTTCTTCGATAATCTCGCCCATCTTTTTGCCAGGCCGAACTCGTCCTTTATACGTTATTCGTTCCACAATCTTCTTCATGCTCACAACAGCCAACCCCCACGTCCAGACATGTCCTTCTTTTGTATCCAGGATAAATACAACTGAACTTCTTCCTTCCTGTCCTCCAATAAGTATCGCTGTATAACGTCCAATTCCTGAATCTGCTGGTATTGTAGGTGTTGCTATTAGCAAAGTAACGATTATAACTAAACTTGTAAATATAATTCTCATGGTGTCCTCGACTAAGGATTATTTTGATAAAAATTTCTTTTACGTAATGAAAATATAGCCAAAAAAGATTCGAAGATCAAGGTCTACACCTTCTACAAGGCTCTCTTACCCTTCACACAACACCTCTTCTATACTATTAAATCCGAAAAGTTTCGAGTTGATCTCTCTCGCCTATTAACAATCATGGTCCTGAAAAATATTTGAATTGCTGTATTTAAATGAAGGATGCCTATATATGGGAAGGATGTTTACTCTGCCTTAACAAGCAATGCCTGACCGGGATAAATAGTGCTTCGAGGTGCCAGGTTGTTTATCCTAAGAAATTCAGAAAGGTTCATACGGTGTCTCTGAGCAATCATATATGGTGTATCCCCCTTTAAGACTATATATCTCTGAGTCTTCATTTCCATAAAAACACTTAGGTCTTGAGGGATCATGAGAACCTGTCCAATACGTAGATAGGTATCATTGAGCTTATTCACAGACTGGATAGCCTTGGTTGTTGTTCCAAACCGATTGGCAATCCTCCAGAGGGAATCCCCTTTCCGAACCACGTATTCTGCTGATTTTCCTATTGTCTTTAAGCCAGGGGCTGGCAAGGAAATCCTCTTTAAGGAGGCATATCTTCTAGTCGGAATCTTGAGTTTCCAGCCAGCTCTTATAAAACGCCTGCTTTTTAGTCCATTCATAGCCATAATTGCCCTGACACTTGTTCTATATCTGCGTGCGATAACAGACAAAGACTCACCTTTTATAACCCTATGCTTCACATAAGCAGAAACAGGAGGGCGCCAAACTGGTATATCGCCTAATTTCGAGAGGAGCACTACCCCCTTGCCTTTGGGCACTTTCAATACATAGGCTCTGTTGGGGGTGTAATTGTACCTTAATGCTGGATTGAGGTCTTTCAAAAGTCTGTACGACACTTCAAGGTGTTTTGAGACTGTCTTGAGGTGAACCTGCTTGTCAATGGTAATATCTTCGGTTTCAATTTCTTCCTCTACAGGGGGAAGGCTGAAGCCATGGGCTTCAGGATCGTTCAGAATATGTAAGACAGCCAGAAACTTGGGGACATAAAAAGCTGTCTCTCTGGGCAGTTTTTCATAAAGGTCCCAGAAATTGTCGAGATAGCTGATCCTTTGTGTCCGAATACACCTCAATACCGTCCCCTCTCCGCAGTTATATGCAGCCAGAGCCGTTGTCCAGTCCCCAAAGATTTGATGCAATTCTTTAAGATATGCGATGGCTGCCATGGTCGATTTTTCAGGATCCATCCTTTCGTCGATCCAACGGTCCCTTTTTAATCCGAATTTATATCCTGTTGAGGCAATAAACTGCCATAATCCGAGAGCTCTGGACCTTGAAAGTGCTCTAATCTTGAACCCACTTTCAATAAGGGGCAGCCATGAAAGTTCCTCGGGTAGACCTGCTTCCTTGAGAGCCCTTATGATGGCAGGGCGATATCTACCTGAGCGACGATAGGAATCAAGAAAAAATTTTCTATCCCTGCCTCTAAACATGACCAACGCCCTTTCCACATGCCTGTTAATCACAAGAGGAATCACCTTGTTATGTCCATTAACCACCGTGAACCTTGAAGAGTAAACCTCCATAATCCGCTTTGATATAGTATAGCGCAAATCTTCCCTTTGTTGTAAAATCTCCGGGCTATCTTCATTATTGACTTTTAGTATGAGAGAATAGGCCTGATCAAGGGCATCGATGGCATTAGGCAAGTCTCCCTGTTGCCAGAAATCATACGAGGCGTGGCAAAACTCAAGAGCTGAATCAAGTATTTCCTGGCTGGTTTTTTCTGTGGTTTGCGGAACGGGTGGCTGGGGACTGCTTTCAAGGGCTTCGGGTGGAGATAAAGATTCCTCCTTCTCGATCTTGACAGGACTAACTGTTTTTTGCTTTTCCTCGATCTTGGACAGAGTAGCGACTTTTTGCTCCTCCCCAGGTTTTTCAGGAATGGCAATCTTTTCTTCTTTCTCGTTCTTGGACAGCAGTGTGAGCTCTTTCCTGTCTACTTTCTTTGCAGTTACTGCAATCTCTTCTTCCTCATCCTTGGGCGGGACTGCAATCTTTTGCTCTTCCTGCTTCTTAGGCAGAGCAGAAACTTTTTGCTCTTCCTCTATCGCTTCAGGAATAGAAATCTTTTCTTCTTGTTTATTGCCTGGCAGGGATGCGAGCTTTTGCTCAGATGTTGAAGGGGGTGGTTTGGAAAAGGGCTCTTCTACGACATCCTTCTCTGAGAGTGGTTGTTTCTCAGGTTTGAGGTGAAACATATCAGTGCTACAACTACCGCAAAAAAGCGGTATGATCATTATAATGAATATCCTAATACTAGACTTAGGATGAATTTCCACTTTCCTCCATCGGTTTAGCACATTATCACTGATGAGCTTATAGCAAACACTGCGTTATGTTTCCTGGAACGTGAAATACAGGTCCCACTTTTTGTAAGTGGAGTATAGAAAAAGCATTCTGAATGGTCAAGCATATATAAGGCTCTATCAAATAAAAGTTGCTGTTTTTAGCATTTCTCATTTTTTTGCTTGGATGCCGTCATTTTGGAGGGACATAAAAGATATAGGATATCCATTTTTCTCTGATATCAAAGAGGCTCTTATTAATAAAAAGTGTCCAGAGTTTCTTTTAAGTGCTGGTAAATATGCGAATGTTCAATAAATAGTAGACATTGGAGAAAAAATGTATATTATAGTATCGAATTTAGATATCTATTTATGATATTATACATTATTTCAGGATAATAATGAACACGGAATTGTTAAGGGATATATTTCTGGGATTTATCAAGATTCATATCTTATATCATGCCAGCAAAGAAAAGATATTTGGAAAGGAATTTCGTGAGGAACTCCTTCGTCACGGATATGATATCTCTTTCGGCACGCTCTATCCTGTATTTCATAAACTGGAAAAACAGGGATATTTACATTCAGAAAAAATAAATGTTAATGGGAAAATCCGAAAATATTATTCAATCACTCCTCAAGGGGAAAAAATTTTGGAGTTTTCCAGAGAAAAAGCACGAGAGCTATTTAGCGAACTATTTGAAAAATAAGGAATAGACTATGCAGAACACTGGAAAGAAAAAGGGCATAACCAGAAATATTGTTCTCACTGGTTTTACTTCCTTTTTTACAGATATTTCCTCTGAAATGATTTATCCCCTGCTACAAGCCTTTGTGAGCATGATTATGGCTTCTAAAAAAACTCTGCTGGGCCCTATTCTGGGAATTATAGAAGGGATAGCAGAATCCACAGCCAGCCTACTTAAAGTTTTTTTTGGTTACTATTCTGATACAATTCAAAACAGGAAGATTCCTGCTATTGCAGGTTATAGTACATCCGCGCTGGCAAAATTTCTTCTCCTCCTCTCTTTTTTTGGATGGTATTTCGTTCTCCTCGCTCGTTTATTTGACCGTGTCGGAAAAGGGATTCGCACAGCCCCCAGGGATGCACTTATCTCAGAATCTGCTCCAAAGGAAATGCAAGGAAAAGCATTCGGTTTTCAAAGGGGAATGGATTTTGCCGGCGCCACAATAGGAGCCCTTATCTGCTTCTTTCTTGTTCTACATTTTATAGATCCTATTACCAAGACTCTCAAAGATCTGGATTCCTTCTATACTCTGTTTCTGATCTCGATTATTCCTGCCTTAATAGGAGTAATCTTTCTGTTTTTTATCAAAGAGAAAAAGCTCCACACTGCTTACACAGCAAAAAACCAAAGGTCCAAACCAAATCTTAATATCCGGCAATATGATAAGAATCTTCAGATTTTCTTTCTTGCCCAGCTCATATTTACCCTTGGAAACTCTTCAAACCAATTTTTGCTGCTTCGTAGCATGAATCTCGGGTATGCTCTTTCTACAGTGGTGCTCATGTATCTTGTCTTTAATCTTTCCACCTCTCTCCTCTCCACTGCATTCGGTTCTCTTTCTGACAGAATTGGTCGAAAAAACTTGCTCATAGCAGGCTATGGGCTCTATGCAGTTGTATACATCGCTTTCGGTTTTATAAGCCAAAAGACTAATTTCCTTTTGTGGTTTTTTTGGCCTGTGTATGGAATCTATTACGCAATGACAGAAGGAATAGAAAAGGCCTTTGTCTCAGATATAGCTCCAGAAGATTCAAAGGCAACTGCCCTTGGATTTTACCACACTATTGTTGGGGTCGGTTTGCTCCCTGCGAGCATTATCGCTGGAATCCTCTTTTCCCTTCTTCCAAGTGCTCCGTTCCTTTTTGGTGGAGCTATGGCTCTTGTTACTGTAGCTATTCTGGGTTTTTTTGTTAAAGAAAAAGGAGCGGAAGGATTAACACAATCCTGAAAGCCCTGCGATCTCTTTCATCACATTATTAAGAAATGAGCTTGCAGGCACTGATGGATCTGCATAAATGGCCTTACCGAAATTGATCCGAACCAAAATCCGGATCCCTTTTCCCGAATAATTCATCCCCACAGGAATAAAAGGGATGGAGAAACGAGAAAGAACGAACCTCACAATTCCTGCATGTGCAGGACCTATTTTATTTCTATAGTAGGTGCCTTCAGGAAAAACTACAACTCCCTCACTTTTTATTAAATATTTAATCATAGATTTCAGAGATTGTCTGCTCTCCATAGGACGCTGCCGGTTTAAAGGAATGCCACCAAGAGATCTTATAAACCAGTTGCTGAGAGGGTTCTTAAATAAATCATATTTGGCTACATAATAAAGAGGTCTTGGTGTTGCAAGGCTTAACAGGGGAATATCCACCCACCGCTGGTGTTTTGGTAAAAGAATGAAGGCGCTCTTTTGAGGTAGATTTTCCGTTCCTTCTGTTTCCAAGCGAAAGAATGGGGACAGTAAAATCCTACTCGTAGTTTTTGTAGCCTTCAAGACCCAGTTTTTTCTTGCTCCCATAAGCACCCACCTAAGAAGTATTCATAAAAACAGACTTATTGAAGCTCACACGAAGTATTGACATTGTTAATTCTTTTTACACACTTGTAGGATCCTTCCTGCGGCGGTTTGCGAATAATAGGCTATGAAACACAGCAATGTCTACACTTTGGGTTCCTCCCACCAAGGATAAAAATCCGGTATATCAGTTGAGGCGCTCATGGTGAATTTTGGCGGGCGTTTATCTAAAAACTTTGAACGCCCTCATAGGCACCCACCAATCAGGTTCTGCTTTCCTCACAACTCTGATCAGTGGAGGTTAGTTTGTCAAGAATAATTTAAAGACCCTTTTAATAATATGATTCAAAATTAATCTGACTCACGAATCTACTTAACATTTTATAAATACACTCATACCTGGGAAAATTAGCATTATGTCCGTAGAATTTGTCTTTGGTATATTCTTGTCAAGATGTTTTAGAACACTTTTTCTATCCCCTATTTTAATCTTTAGCTTATTTCATTAAAGTTGCCTTTCGCTATTGCCAAACCAAATTGGTGTGGTATAATAATAATCTATTTAATCAAGATTTCTTCCCTTACCATTATCTTTTTTTATTAAAAAGAGGTTGTGATTTAATTGATCTTACCCTTGGCAACATTTTTTTAATACTATCAGATTTTTAGATAATCGGAGGAGAAAAATGAGAAATATTGCTATTATAGTCTTGTCAATGGTATTGGCTGCAGCCATCATCTCTGGATTAATCCTCTATCAGAGGCATCTTGATACCAAAGATGCTCTTCTAATAAGTGAGAAAAGCTTATCTGACTTAAATGAAAAAATCACTCAATTGAATCAAGAAACTTCTGCCCTTCAAGATCAAATCCGCAAGAATGCGAAAGAATTAACGGAACTGGAAAGCACTCAAGGGCATATCTCTAAGCTTGAAAATTCGATAAAAATGAAGGATGAAAGGCTTTCTGAATTAAAGGAAAAAATCACTCAATTGAATAAGGAAATTTCTTCGCTTCAAGATCAAGCCCGAAAGAATGCCAAACAGTTAATGGAACTAAAAAGCGCTAAAGAGCATATCTCTGAGCTTGAGAATACGATAAAAATGAAGGATCAAAGACTTTCTGAATTAAAAGAAAATATTCACACATTAGAAAGAAACCTTGAAGAAGAAAGGAAGGCCAAGGATGCGACTTTGACAGATCTTCAGGAAAGGCTTCAAGGCTCTCAATCACATATCCGCTATCTTGAGGAAGAAGTTGCAAAAGGGCACAACGAAATCCAAGAACTCCAAAGTCAATTTATAAATCTTAAAGGACAAAAGGTTTTATCAGAGACCAAAAAGGGCCAGCTAAAATCCACATATAAAGCTCTTATCTCCGACCTCAAGAAGCAGATTGAAAATCAGGAAATAACCATCAGGGCATTTAAAGATCAAATTTCTGTCACTTTTGTGGATCGAATCCTATTCGAATTTGGTAAGGCAATCATTACTTCGGAAGGGGAAAAGATTTTACAAAAGGTTGGGGAAATCTTGAGAAATGTTCAAGGGAAACAGATCCGAATTGTTGGACATACTGATAATATCCCCATTATGCCACAATATCGATATAAGTTCCCGTCAAATTGGGAGCTTTCTGCTGCTCGTTCTTCAGCAGTGATTCGTTATTTCCAAAAAAATGTTCACCTTGATCCCAGGAACCTGGAAGCAGTAGGCCGTTCCTTCTATGAGCCCATTGTTAGCAACAAAACGAGCGAAGGACGTGCTCAAAACAGGCGGGTGGAAATTATCATTTCGCCTAAATTAGAATAGGTTATCTGCAAATTAGGTGCTTGAATTCATCAACCGCCTTCTCCAATTTTGTCCAACGTCAAGGCAGAGCCCGATGTACTTTAATGATAGTAGCACCAGTATGGATCGTACCAGGGATACCATGGATGCCACCACCAGGGATCCCAAAGTCCCCAAGGGTATGGTTCATACTTAAAGGGCTGCTCTTTCGTCCAGAGGTAAATATCCTTGATTATGAGATAGGGATAGTAGTAGTTGAGCTCCCCTAATCTCATGATCTGTTCACCCTTCACAATCCCTGCGATGGTCACCTGTCGCCCCCTGCAGTAGATCTCGCTGTCCAAAAATCCCTTATAATGAGCCAGGAAGCGCCCTCCGGACACATCCAGGTGTATGGGTCTGCCGTCACGGTTTATCTCTGTCTGATAGACTTCCAGTAGCGTTCCATCCTTTTTGTTCACAGTTTTGACTATAACTCCTCCCAAAAGGACTACCTTTCCCTGATAAGCCTGAGGAGCCTTTCTTAATTCAGCAAAGGTAATCTCTGTGTTTACCTTTTTTAGGATGTCTTTTGAGATGACATGGGCACAGCCAGACAAACAGACCAAGACCATTATAATGATGAGAAGTCTCTTTTTCATCCCTCCACTGAACCTTAAAAGCCTATTCCTATCCCTACACCAAAATGCACCCTTGGTTCAGTGCCGAAGGATTCTTCCGATGGCCAGATATGGAGCTCTCTTTTGGCGATGATAGGATAGGCATACTCTATCTTACCCAATGGACGCACCTGTTTTCCCACCACCGAACCCACGACAGTAATTTTCCTCTTAGGGCGGTAGATGGCCGGGTCAAGGAAGCCTGGTACAGAAACTATAAATCTTCCCTTTGACAAATCTTCTGTGACTGGCTTCTTTCGAAAGTCCAGGGAATGCTGGAGTATAACAATCAGTGTCTTATCAGGAAAGTTCTGGGTCTCGATGATGTCACCTCCCAGAAGCACGATTTTTCCTTGATAGGCCTCTGGGTTTTCCAATAGCTGTTCAAAACGGAGGCTTTGATCAACTTCATTTAACGCCTTTTGAGAAATCACTTGGGCACAGCCTGTCATCACAAAAGCGGTTAACGCCGTAATGCATACCAGAAGTGTTCTATATCTCTTTGCGTTCATGCTCCCGTCTCTTTACCTCGCCTTGTTCGTTGCTTTTCTTTTTTACATTTCCTCTAAGACCCGCGGGCACCTTTCCATTTCCCCTATCTCATTGAAGATTATCTAAGTATACATCTTTCTTCTCCTGCTTGCACTTTTTTTGTAATCTACAGTGAAAACCACAAATGACCATTAACCTGTTGCACATAAAATCAAAGGTTTCAAACCTTCACTATGTACTAAAAGTTAGAATAGAGAGACCAAATTTCTAGAGCCGGGATCCGCACTTGCTCATACCCCTCAACCCTCTCGAAAAAAGGATGGAAACAGTTAAAAAAATACTCGCCCAGCTTCTCCATTTTTGTCCAATATCAAGGCCAGTCCCAATCTCTGCCTTCAAAGGAGTGTCATGGCCGTTCATTTCGGTCCAAATCGCTTCACTATCCACCTGCCGGTTTTCGCGCTAAAACCGAGTGCCCTCAGATTGGTGATGGCTGTCCCTACATTGCCCTTGGCTGCAATGCTGACCATCGCCTCGTCTACTACCAATTTCTCCTCATTCCATCTGTTGGTGAGGGCGCTGAATCCAAGAACTCGGAACTTGGTAAACACAACCGCCACATGCCCACCGTATCTGCTATCTAGAACCCGCTCATTGGGACGAAGGTTTTGAATCACCCACCTATCCCCCCCGGCTGAAAAGGCCAAGAGCTCTCTCTCCCTCACCAGAAGATAAACCTCCTCTTCCACTTCATCTGAAGAAGCGATTGTCAGGGGGAACCAGATTAATGCTACTAAAAGCAATATCCCCACGGGGCCCCTTTTATTCATTGGTCATTTCTCCCTTCAAGATGTTCTGATCACTCAATTATTACAAATAAAAATTATTTTGCCTATTCTCTTCATGATCATATCCCTTGTGTATCAACTGTTTTTTTAAAATTATTAAGAAATCCTTGAGCTTTTTGTTCTGCATTGTTGCCATATTTTTCAATGAAGAAACGGGGCGATGTCATTGCCAGAATCTCTTTCACCTCGGGTTTTTTCCAGCCTAGATTCTATAATATCTTCTTTTCAGGCCTCATAATTGCTTAGTCCCTCGATTCATAAGTTCGATTACGTATTTATTTAGACTTCAGCTGAGCTCAGTCGAGCCGCTTTCGGCCATGAGCTCAAGCCGAATGGAGTGAGCAATCTCAAAGGTCATGCTCATAAAAATACGTTACTGTATTTGCGAATCGAGACACTTAGCATTGAAATGGCATCCTTAACTTTTGCCCCGAACATCTCTGGTGGTTAATGGAGTGACTTTATCTTAAATCAGCCGTACATCACATAGAAGGCTCAGTGACCAGCCAAAGAACTGCCCTCTCTAATCGCTCCTGAAAGATCTTTCCCTCACAGTTCATGGTATATTGGGCCAATCGGGAAAGACCCTCCCGTTCCCTTTCAGAAAGCCATCCATAGGCTTCATTCCATTGATTCCTAAGGACTTGGGCCTCTTGTATTCCGCTTTTAATCATGGCTACGATTGGGAGTAGGGTCTTTAGAAAGGCTGCAAGGGCTATCTTCTTGAGGGCAGGAGAGTCCTGAACCGCTTCCCAGATCCGCTGTTCCTCCTCGGTATCGGAAATGAGGTGCTCAAGAAGGGCCTGTTGGCTGAAACCAAATCCTATTTCAGAAAGCCATTGAACCACCTCCCAATCTTTCACTGCCACAGAGAGGAAGTACACGCATTGCTGAAGAAGTTCTAGATCTAGTCCATAAGTTCGTCCCGCCTCTTGAAGCCTGTTTGAGAATCGAAAGGTGTAGAACTCTGGGGTACCATGGTGCATGGCATGGCTGATCTCATGATGTATAACACCTTGAACAATAGGGTCGGGGATTCCCAGCAGCTTCTCTTGACAGATATGAATACTCGGATAGCCTCTCCATGCATCATGAGTGGCCAAGAACTCTGTTTCCCCTCCTGTGGTGATACCGAACTCCTCTTTTTCTCTTTGGTAGAAGGCCTGGAACTCCTCCATGTTTTTCCAAATCGTTATGCACAGATATGGGGGCAGAGACAGAGGCCCTGCCCTTTCCAAGACCTCGTTGGCCCACCTTCGAATCTGGGTCAAGAAGTTCTTGTCTATCCCCTCATGGGCCACTATTTGAATCTGAAAGTCCATTTTATTTTGGTTTAATTATACCAATTTACCTCAACCATTGGGAAAAATATAGGATCAATACGAGAATATTTATGTCTGTAAGGCAATCAATAAGACTGGTGGCCATAGCCAGCAAAACAAAGGGGACTTCCGTTGATCAAGCAATAAATAATGAGAATAAAGTGCAAATATCTTACAGCTATAAACAACTGTCAATATTCAAAGATATCATACCGATATATGAACCTTCCAGATTGTGAAACAGGACCTGTAAGATGAGATCAATCCTGACACAAAAGAACAGAACCATAGAGGCAAAGCCTAAACTATATATTAAGAATTGCCGCGTTAAGTCACATTCCCGCTTTCAGCTATGCTCTGCACGGCCCATCTTCTCCAATTTTGTTCAATGTCAAGGGCAGGCCTCGATGTTTCTTCCTCGAAAAAAGACTGAAGGCGGTTCAAGAAAAAATCCTCACCCGCCTTCAAGAATATAATCCAAAACTAACCTGAGTGAAGAGCCGACTTAACCATTTATAAACACATTCATATCAACAAATTTAGCATTATGTCCCTGGAATTACAAAGCAATTCCTTTGCTTGATTTATTTCTTAACACCCACGAGAACTTTATGTAAATTGAATATGTTACAGTCTATCATCTTCTCCACCCTAATTTCTGTGGAAGCAACCAGTTCCATGACATCGAGATCTGTAACAAAGCCCGCCAGGGCAAATAAAGGTGAAAACCAATTCTCAAATTTGGATCGAAGGCCGCGGGGGCTTTTAGAATGATTGACAATGATAATCTGTCCGCCTATCTTACACACCAGGTACATTTCCTGGCAGAGTTTAAGAGGGTCTTTTGCTGTAGTAATTACATAGGGCGAAATAACTGCATCAAAGGATTCATCCTCAAATTCAAGATTACAGGCATCCATAACATATAAGGAAATTTGGTGTCCATTGGACAAATTGGCCGCCCTCTTTTTGGCCCGTTCAATCATCTTGGTAGAGATATCAATTCCTACAATATAAGATTGGTCGGGGTATAAATTAAAGGTTATCCCTGTTCCAACACCAATATCCAATATCTTTTGATGCGGTTTTTCATTAAGATAGGAAAAGGCCAACTCCCTTCCTGGCTGTAGTGTTTTTCCGAATATCAAGTCGTAAAATGGAGAATAAAAAGAGTAAATATTCTCCATAGAACTACCCAAAAATTTATCTTTATTGTTCATAGTTTTTCTCCTGTCTTAATCGTAATATTATTTTAAATAAACCAATCATATATTTAAAAGTTATTAAAAAATCAAAGCTGCCAAACCTACACTATTTCCTAAAATTACTGCTCAAAACTTTTGGCAATTCCTGAAATATTTCTCGATAAGAGGGATATAGAATATGCCTTTGTTGCGGCTTTTCCAGGCTATTACATAACATTGAGTTATTATCAGAGGGCGACCAGCCCCAAAAAAGACTGAAGGTGGTTAAAGAAAAAACTTAAAACCGTTTTCTATTTTGTCAAAAGTATAGCTCTGAATCTGATTCTAATGCAGAGAAAATAAGGGTGCAAAAAATGGAGCAAAGGGATATTATGTTAAATACCTTTAGACATTATTAAGGCTGTCTGGCCTTTGGGATAATAATTTTCTTGAGTTCCAATGACCTTAAAATCGGCCTTCTGGAAAAACAATTGAGCTACATAATTCTCCTTGGCAGTATGGAGTAAAAGTCTACTCAGGCCAAGCTGGCTAGCAAGGAGCTCCATATGGTTGAGCAGAGCTGAACCAATTCTACTCCTTTGATATTGGGTAATCACTGCTATGGCCAGTATTTCTCCATTAGGAACAGAAAGCATAGCAAAGCTCAGTGGATGCCCATTATTAATATAAATGGCGGTAATCACATCTGGATTTAGAAACCACTGGGATATAATCTCACCATAATCACCAAACATGGAAAAAGCTTCACTTGAAAGCTTATGAATAAAACTACAATCATCTTTAATTGCTTGACGAATAAAGTCTCTCCGTTTAACATCTGTTCTTTCGTCTTTCTCTTTAGCCACTTAGATAATCCATGTTAAAGGCCATTCTGATCATGAGCAAATGCTTGATGCCAGACACTAGGATATTCTATACGAAAGGCGAATAAAGATAATATCTTCAATCGCCTTCTCCAGGTTTGTTCAATGTCAAGCGCAAACCCCGATAGTTCAATTAGAGAAAAATTTTTAGCAAAATCTTCTAATACTCCCTCGTATCTTTTAAAATTTCTATAAGTTTATGCTTTTTATTGTACTCTGGCTTTTCTATGACTACTTCAAGAAGCTGATTGAGAATCTGCCCAACCCTGGGACTGGGTTGCAGATCCGTTATCTTCATTACATCATGACCATTGACTGCTAAATCAGAGATTGTGAAAGGGTGTGATTTTTTAATCTGGGAATTAACTCTATTCTTAAATTTCTCGATATCTTTTTCAAAATCCCTTCCCCGCCCATGGGCCAGATCATCTGCCTTTCTAAGCTTTATAAGGTCATCAACATTATCTAACCCTATCCGTTTTATAAAACGCCT
The DNA here is from genome assembly GCA_964611035.1 of uncultured Desulfobacteraceae bacterium. Classification (GTDB taxonomy): domain Bacteria; phylum Desulfobacterota; class DSM-4660; order Desulfatiglandales; family B25-G16; genus B33-G16. The sequence goes on along the minus strand of CAZSWT010000005.1, from coordinate 12,626 downwards.
CACCGCCCTGTCGCTTAACTCCATCTTATAGTCAAACATGTGATTGGCAACCAAGCTCGTAACACGAGAAGTCCACTCATTGCTAAATTTCAACCTCATCATAATCTCTTTTGTAAGCTCTGCACTGGCAGCAGCATGACCAAGAAATCTCCATCTCCCGTTAATTTTCTTTCTTACCAGCGGCTTGGAAATATCGTGAAACAGGGCAGAGAGCCGCAAAATTTGATCCCTCTCAACAGAATCAACCGTCTCCATAGTATGCCGGTAAATAGTATATCGATGATAGTTATTCTGTCTTTTTCTGTAACCTTCAACAAGTTCTGGCAAAATTCTCTTGAGAAGACCTGACTTTCTCATCAAATGAAAGCCTGCTGAAGGTCTTCTTACCATTAAAATCTTCAGAAGCTCATCCCGTATCCGTTCTCTGGCTACGCTATCAATAGCTTCTGACATAGCTTTTATAGCCATGGACGTTTCAGGTTCAATGGCATATCCAAGCTCTAAAAAGAACCTGATAGCCCTCATCATCCTCAAAGGGTCCTCATTAAATCTTCCTAATGGGTTGAGTACCGCCCTGACAATCTTCCCTTCTATATCTCGTTGGCCTCCAAAGGGGTCTATAATCCTTTTATTGGTAATCTCATATGCCATGGCATTAAAGGTAAAATCCCTGTGGGCAAGATCCTCCTCAATGCTCTCACCAAATCCTCCGGTACCCCGAAAGGTGGTTACCTCGAAATGCCTTCCTTTGGAGACCAGGGTAACGGTTCCATGCTTCAGATTAAAGCTTGTCATTTCAGGGAAAAGATCACGTATTCTGTCTGGTTTTGCATCGGTAGCTTCGTCCCAATCCTTGACCTCGAAACCAAGCAAAGAATCCCTTATTGCCCCTCCCACAATAAATGCCTGGTAGCCACTCTTAGTCAGCCTTTGCGAAATATCAAGGACGATAGATGGAATTTTTTGCCTGATTATTGTCATAGAAGATCCTGAGCGCTACCTAAAATTGGAAGTAATATACAATTTGATCAATGAGCCAGTGGGTTTTATGGAATTATTCCCTAATGGGTAATAACCTGGAAAGGGTCTAAATTCAGAACTTATTCATATGCCTTTGTTTCTTAATCCTATCAATGCCTCTTGAATCTCTCTTGTCTGTAGTTCAATAATAGAAATCAATTCGTCTGGTGTTCTTTTATCTTCCACTTCCTTTCGGTTTGGATTAACCGCCTTGATATCATAATTTTTGGCCTCAATTTCTTCTGCTGATACACTCCAGGAGCGTTCGCTATTGGCTCTATCCGGAAGTAGCCTGAAGAATTCCTCAAAGTGCTCTATTGTCAGAGGTTGCTTTTTGGTGATATTTTTATTCATATGGTTCCCTTTATGATACGACTTTCGTATAAAAGTGGTATCACTAAAAATACCGCAAATTAAGCTTTAAAACAAGCCTACCTTGCCCCTACTACCCTCCGCATAATATCGCAGATGCCTTTAATATACGCATTAAGCGATTGTTGAGTTTGTTGGGCATCTTTTCTCTTCTCCTACATTCTCATTTTGGACATTCTTGTTTCACCAAATACAATTACATTTGATCTTTTTGTAATCCATATTTAGTATTCCCCAGAGAGCTTTAGTTTCTTTACAAAGAGCCACATTGGAATAATTATGTTTTTCGTTCAGATAAGAGATGATTTTTTTATACATAGCAAGTCTTTGATTAATACCTACCTTTTTCCCCCAATTTGATGACTCTGAGAGATACTTCACCCAGGATTTATCAGTACACCCGTTTATTGTACTTTGTAATCCTCTCAATGAACCCAAGGTGATTCTTTCCGGGTAAAATTTGTCAAATATAAGGTCAATTAAATGAATGTAGTATTTTTCCCAGTTTTCAACAGGAACCATGGGGTCTATTCTTACTCTAACTTCAAAACCCTCCTCATATAATTTTTCAGCAGCTTCAAGCCTTCTCATTACTTTAGGAGCCTTTTCCCATTTATCTGCTACTGGAATAGCATTAAGAGAAAAGCTCATTATTACCTGGTTGTGGGAGTCAAGTTCCAAGAGGTTTTTAATATTAGATGATTTTGTCAAGAATAAAACTTTGTGAGCTTTTTGTGATTCAAAGATAGGGATGATAAATTTGGAAAAAGGGCTATTGCCGTTTTCCCCCATGAGGGAATCTGCAATTTCTCCGGTGTTTAGTATCTCGGGAGTACTGACTCTTTCCAAGAACTCTTTAACATGTAATTCTATTTTCTTATAATCTTTAATAACTGGTTTTATCCCCTCAGGGCGAAACCTAAATGTCCCCTTAAGATAGCACCAGGCACAATCATAAGGGCAGCCGTATGCCCATTTTAACTCCAGAAAATGAGGGCATACCACATCGGTAGGTTTAGAGGGTAAAGGAGTTTTATCAAATCTAGTGATAATTGAGCCATCGTTTACTTTTTTAACCAGGCTTTTATTTTTGCCATTGAAAAGGAGATATTCACTATAATGAACTTTGAGTTTTGGGGCAGTCACGCTTGGGGATAAAGCAAGTGATGCAGAAGAAGGATTATTAAACTTAATTCTTTGTTGGCCACTAGGCTCAATTTCTCTAACCTTTGACCAAAATTTAAGGCCCAATGTGCTTTTGCTAGCAAACAAGAGATAGTACAGGGGTAGCTTTTTTTCTGAACTTTTTATTAATATTTCATCAGTTGATTTAATTTCTTTATATCCAATTCCTTTAAGTTTTTCTCGGTACAGGTCAATGAATCTTTTTCGTCTATAATGAATATCTAAGCCGGATAATTCATCTTCATACAATTTTCGCCAATTCTTATCACCCATAAAACCATCTAAGAGGCTATCATCCTGTTTAAGGAACTGATCTAAGTTTCTCTTAATAGCCATCCCTTCGGGGAAAGTGATAATGAGATCCATTCTTCTATTCTGTGTCAACGTTTTTATTGTTTCGAACTTAATATGTAATCCTGTCGGGTCAATAAGTGAGAGACACAGACAGCCTCTTTGCGGAATTTCTTTAATAATTTCATTCACTTTTTCATTACAATCACCTTCTTTTAGTGAAACTCTGTTTTCTACTAAAGAGCCCTTTATTCTTTCCCTTAGGGCATATAAGGCGTTAGGATTTAAATCGACTAAAAAATATTTCTTAAAGGGATACTTAAGCTTAAGAGCAATTAAGGCAGATCCATCAATTTCTTCTCCGGTCTCTCTTACTCTACATTTTCCGCACCCTGCAAAAAGGTCTATGTAGCAAAGATCCCACTTGTCCTTCATTGCTATAGAGAAGATCTCGAGATATTTTCCAATATAGTAATATTTTTCCTTGGCCCATTTGCCAACACATCTTATATTGAAACCATCGGTGGCCTTTTGGACGGTACAAATTCCAGCCGGAGCATTCTTTTCATAATCACACCCTTTACAGCCTTTAAAAATTAAGTTTTCACTCATTTTTCATACTCTTGTATTACAAATCTCTAAATTTCTATTTTTAAGTTGCTTTTTCTACGGTTTTTATCTCACCCTCATTCAATCCATAGAGCTTATAAACAATTTGATCAATGAGCCAGTCGGTTTTGCGGAGTTTCTCTTTAAGAGGAAGGAGCTTAGAAAGAGACTTCTCATATTCTTTTTTGATGGCTTCGAAAGTCTCTCTTGATTTGAGATTTGTCTGAATTCTCTTTTTGTTTCTATTAAGGGTCCTCCAGAAGCCTTCAAAAGATAGGTGTTCTTCGCCTTTCTGATAGTCCCCAAGATAATTTTTTATTTGACTTTTTCCGATAAGTACCTCAACACCTGCATTTCCCTTCTCATCTGGTTGTATTTTGAGTTGCATCTCAAGCCATTCTAAAAATGCCTTGATTTCCTTTTGCTTTTTCTTGTTCATCTCAATCATCTGCTCGGCAAGAAAAGCTAAGATATCGTGCACGACATCAGATTGCTCCCAGAGTGCACCCTCAGGAATTGCCCAGGCCTTGTTTAGAGGATCTGCATTGTGCTTTTCTACAAGCCCTGCATCTGGATTGTGTTCTTTCATCAATCTAAATTCGACAAAGTGAAAAATAACGTCCGTATTATCGGTATCAAGATATGACCAGTAATGGGTCTTGGCCTGATCAGTTAGCTTTTTCCGATCTGTTATACGCGTTACAAATGATATGCGACAGATGGGCAGGTCTGCAAGGTTGTTAACGTTAATTTTTGGATATGCCTGACGAAGTAGGTTTACGTTTTCTTTCGCGACGAACCATGGCATAAGTACCGAGTTAATGATGGCCGTGAAGAAAAAGAGAGAATAGTCTTCTCCAGGGTAAACCGCATTGAGAATGTCTGTGTTATTGATAAAAGGCTCTTCGCAGTATGAAGCCAGAAATCGCAGAGGAGTCTTTTGAACTATCCTCTGTAAAAGGAGCCGCTTGGAAAAGAAAAATTTGTCTTCTCCCTGGACTGCTAACCATGGCCCATATTTTATCCACATTCCCTGCCACTCGACCTCATATCGGCCTATACAGGTCGCCGTAAACAGTGGTTTCCAAGTATTATCAATTCTCTCAAATCCAGTAAAGGCACGGCCTTCGATAACTGCTTTCGTCTGGGGTGGATTGCCTTCATGCAGTCCGTACGGCCGAGCGCCTCTAGATAACTCCGAAATGGTGCCCAAAGGAATAGATTTCGACTTTATGTAGGAAAGTAATTTACGCTCCTTAGGGTTAACAAAGAAATTGATAATTGCTCTAGGATGCGCGAGAAAGTCTGTTTGTCTGACTGTAAATGAATATGACCACTTTCCTGATCTGATATCAGAAAGACGAGTTTCTAAATTAGTGTCATAGCTTAGTCGTCGAATGTCAATTGCATGATCTTTGGACGGTGATCTGTATTGGAACAGCAGTAACATGTTAGTTATTTCTGCACTTTCGAAAACGTTTCCAGTGTCAACAATTGAATCGATAGTCTTATGCTCAAGTAAGAGTTTTCTAAGGGACAAGCCGTCATCTATCGAGCACCATGTATTTGGAATGATCATTCCAAATCGTAAACAGGAAACAAATTGTGCGAACTTCTCAACGAAGAATGAAAAACTGTCAAGATTGTAAGATGAGGTAGAAAAATGCTTTTTGAACCAGTACTTCTCCTTTGAATCAAAAACTGCACCATATGGTGGATTCCCAACTACCCCATCAAACCCTGGCTTCTTCTTTCTCTGGTGTCCTTCAAAGAAGACCTCAGGAAATTCCAATTCCCAATGTAAGAACCTCTTTTTATCAGCAATACTTTTGCCTTTTTCGAACCATGTTTCCTGGCGCAATATTTCCCATTCCTCATCAGGGGAACGAAGGTTATCCTGAAGCATCTGATAACTTCCAAAATCCACATCATTTCCAAAATAGATGCTGGTCCAAATATCAGCAACATCTTGGAATCGAGAGAGCACTCCTCTGAAATCCCGATAGTACCTTTCTTTTTCTCTTACCTGTTCAACCGTATCTGATGGAACTGATTCAATAAGCTCAAAGGATTTAAGGAGAATGGCTACCTTCTCCCTGAAAGCATTCTCAAAGATTCCAAGTTGTTGCGATTCTCTTTCTAGCTTTCTCTTTTTCAAGGAAGGGGGGCTTACTAAATCATCTATGCTTGCTCCAATCAATGAATTGCCACATCGTAAATGATGATCAAGGAAATTAAGAGGTCTATTTTTTGCTACAGTATAGAGCCAGAGGGAAAGCTTTGTCAGTTCCACTGCCAGTGGGTTCAAATCCACTCCGAAAATGCACCTTTCTACTACTTCCCGTCTTGCCCACCTTATATCCTCTTCTTCTGGTTCTTTTGAGCCATAAGGTTCCTTAGCTTCCCTGATCACCATTTCTTCTGAGGGCTTTAAGAGAGGCTCACCGCTTAAAACCTTAAGGAGTTCCCTTGCCAGAAAATCTGTGGCTTCCACTAAAAAATGACCACTTCCCATGGCAGGATCAAGAACTTTTAATTGAAGAATTCGATCTATTGGGTCATATCCATGAGAAGGTTCTGCACCATCAAGCAGGTTTAGAAGGAAATCACGACGTTCCTGGTTGTCTCTGATAAGGTTCAATAATTTAAGTAAATTCTGCTTTTCCCCCTCTCCTTTTTCCTTAACTATCTCTTCGAAAATCTCATTAAAATGACGAATATTATTTTTAATCTCTTGGGCTAACTTTGATTCCCAATAAATTCTTTCTACTAAGGGGCCAAGGGTGTTATCAATGATATAGTTGACGATATAATCAGGTGTATAATAGGAACCGGTTGCTTTACGTTCTCCTTTGTCAGTAACAAGATATATCTCCCCTTCTCTGACAATTTCCTCTTCCTTGATCTTCTTTTTTACTTTTTTGGCCTCTTCAAGGTGAATAAAGACTTCCTTACCTTTTTCTTTTGTGGGTACGAGATCATTTTCAGCAATCTTGAATTTATATTCCAAAAGCCCTTCGTAAATAGAACCTAAATGACGGATTTGAAGGCTTCCATAATCAATATAAGCCCTATCACTGGAGCGGGAGAGAAGATCCACTGCTTTTGCAATGTAAAGATCACCTAGTCTATATCTTTCCAGAAATTCGTGTTTATCGGGGTCAAAGAGCCCACCATTATACGGTGGTACTCCTAGCTCAGAGTTCCCAATATTTATGATCACAAATAATTCTTCTAGTTTATTCCAGTAACCATGTGTTGAGGTCGCGATGGGTTCGTGCTTATCTAATCTATCTGCTATTTCCTTCTTAAAGACATCGAGACTGTAAGATACTGTATAGATCTTATTTTCCCCAACAGGAAGGAGTCCACGATGCTCTGCATAGAGGATAAAGAGAAGGCGGTAAAGAAGGATCAGGGAGTTGTCATGAATCTCTTTGAGATGACCTTCTTTTAAGTCATTCTCTGGTGATTTCAAGAAGCCTTGGGCAACGGTCTTTAGAGCATGATAGACATTTTCTTTAAGTTCTTCACCGACTGCTTCTGCGTAGTCAACACTTTCCTTGTAGACTTTTTCTAAAAAAGCAGGGAAGGCATTCCTTCTGAAGAAGAGATAGAAGTATTTGAAGTCTTCTGTAGAGCCATTTTCAATAAGGTCTTCTAAATCTATCTCATAGAAGATATCTAGCCTCTTTGAAGTCTCTCTTTCATAAAGTCTCCAGTACCTTCCATCAGTGAGTATCCCCCATTTAACCTCGGTAAGCCATAAATATCTACTTATCTGGAGGGAGGGATTTTGTGGATCTTCGGGGTCAACTTTTATCTTCTTATCGAGGGGTCTTCCCCAGCGTTTTGCTTCGCCTAAACAAAGAGTCTTTTTGAAATACTCTTCCTTGGTTGCTTCCTGGGAAAGTTTTAAGTCTTCTGGGTTGTGAAACAAGGCATAATCAGGGTGTTTGGACCATTCACCAGAAGGAGTGGGGGGCTCTACATCGATTGTCCAACCTAAGATTTCAAATACTTTATCCAGGAAATGTTTTCTGAGTTGAGGTTCATTAAGGGATGAAAGATATTTCTTGTCCAGTACCCTTTTAATTTCTTCTAAACTCCTCCCTAACTCTGATAATGGGATCTTGAATCCCTCCTCCCTCGGCAATAGTTTATCAAGGTAATAATTGGAGAAAAGCCCTTTGTTAAGATGTGGTCTCATATCTTATCCCTCAACACACATATAGCAGATGGTATAAGTTCAGGATTATTCTTAACCACCAAATTTTCTTCATGCCGCTCTTTGCCATCATAAGTGAGTTCGTATTCCTTCTTTGTTTCAAAAGGAATAATATACCTATAGTTATCAGGAAGGGGTTTATTTTCTCGCAGACATTTGGTTATAAATTCGATCTCTTCCTTGCTGAGTTTATTCATAGTTACCGCCCCATAAAATAACACCCTAATCGTGAACCTAATTGTGAAGGTTTATGACAATAGATAATGAAGACCTCTTCCTTTACCTTCAGATTTTAATACCTGCAATTCTATTAGTTTATTTGAAATTTGGTTTATATATTTTTATCTTTCTTAAGGCTCAATAAATTCAGATTATATTCCTCCCCGCCTGTGGACGGGCAGGAATCAGTCCCTCGTCTGCAAAGCTGAAATATTTGTTGTCGCCTATGATGATGTGATCTAATACCTTAATTTGCATAGTATTTGAGGCTGCGATCAATTCCTTAGTAATCTCTCTATCGCTCGTGGAAGGCTCCGGACTGCCTGATGGGTGATTGTGGACAAAGATAAGGGAGGCGGCATTATGTTTGATAGCGCTCTTTATAATTTCGCGTGGGTAAACTGAACTCAAATTTAATGTGCCTTCAAAGAGGTCTTCTACATCTATAGGCTGATTCTTCCCGTCCAGGAATAAAACCTTAAAGACTTCTTTTTTGAGACCGCGCATGGAATGGTAAAGATAATCAAAGACCTCTTTTGACGATTTGCATATAGGTTTTTTAAGAATTTTCTCTTTAAGAAATTCTCTGGCTACTTCCTGAACAAGTCTTATTCCAAAGGCATTGTGTGGCCCAATTCCCTTAATCTCCTGAAGTTCTTCTACCGGTGCTTCAAGAACACCCCTTAATGATCTGAACTTTTTTATAGCTGTTTTTGCCTGCTGTTTACAGTCCTTTCGAGGGGTTCCAAGGGTTAATAGCAACTCGACTATCTCATAGTCATGAAATCCTGAAATACCGGATTTTATAAATTTTTCTCGCAATCTCCTCCTATGTCCTTCTTGGCTCTTGAGATCAATTGGTTTTTCCCTTCCTTGCTGTTCTTTGTTCTCTATATTGATGTTTCTATTATCCATTTAGCAATAGATTCCTTATATGTAGCCTAATACCACCATACAAATCCAGGTTGAACTTCTTGAATGACCTCTCCCAGCCTCACCCAGCGCCACCAGCCCTCTGGAAGTGTAAAGTTAGCATTTTGGATTTGGGACATTTTTAGGGACATCTTAGAGTTTTTTGGGACACCCATGTAATTTTCACAGCATATGCGCTACCTTTTCCTGATTTATGCCAAAATCTAAACGTGTAACTATTCATGTAATTTTCGCATTAATCGTGTAGTCCTTTTGGGGCATATTTTGGGATATTTTTGTTTCTTTTGAGGCACAAGATTTTCTGTGGCGTTCTCCTGCCTTTCATCACATCATAGACGAACTATAATCGAGACAAGAAGTATTTCGGGAGAATTATTCAATAATCTACATATTATTATCAGACACACAGAATCCGACATTTTAGGAATCTGTCCTACCCCTCTTTCTTCGCCGTGGTTTGCCATCGATAATATCGATTCCACATTCGGTCTCTTCACGCCTGATAAGATCTTCTGTCCAGCCGCAGCGATGTAAGGCAGGGTCAATAAGTTTTGCTCTTGTGTCTGCTTCACTTAATGACATTGAGCATTCTCCCTCAATTGAAGTATACCTTTTGTATCTTCCATGATTTTATCCACTATTTTGCGTGCAATTTGCATGCAATTTGCATGCAATGCTACTTTGGTTCCTTTATCTTGTATTTTATCGCCCTTCCAATTCCTGTTTTTTCGATAAAACCTAATTTCTCTAATTGAGCAAGGTCATAATTGGCCGTCCTTAAGGACACTTTAAATAGTTCAACATACTTGGCTCTCCCAATAGAGGGATTATTGAGAAGAAATAGTAATACACTTCTTTGCCTTTCGTTTAGATCCTCTTTAGATGCCCTCTCTATAATTATATCTTTTTTTATGGCAGATTCACCCCTGCTTTTAACCTCAAGCATCTGGGTTTTTAAAGCATTAGCAAAATATTCAAGCCACAAGGTCATATCCATATTATTAGACCTTACAGTTTGGATAGCATGATAGTAATCGTTTCTCTTTTGGTCATAAAATTCCGAAAGAGAAAAAAGCCTCTTAAAATCATAACCATTTTTGTAAAGCAGGAGTGTGCAAAGAAGTCTTGCTGTTCTTCCATTACCATCAACAAAAGGATGGATATGGACAAACTGAAATTGAGTGGTTCCGGCAATAATGATTGGTGAAACAGCTATGGGGGTATTCAGCCATTCAACAAGTTCCCTCATTAAATGTGGCACTTCATAAGGTGGGGGTGGAGTATAGATAATCTTATTGTTTATTGCATTAACAACATAGTTTTGAACCTTCCTATAATTGCCAGGGTCTGCCGAATCGCCTCGCACGCCTTTTACAAGAATTTTGTGAATCTCTCTGATAAGTCCTTCGGATATGGGACTCTCTTTTTCTAAATATTGTGAGACAAAATCCATTGCTTTCTTATAATTAAGAAGCTCCTTTTTATCATCCAGATGAACACCGGGGACTTCCTTCCCTATAAGTATTCTTTTTGCCTGATCGAGAGTTAATCTTGTGCCCTCAATGTGAGTTGAATGATGTGCTTCAAGAGCGATTGCTTCACTCTGCATCTCCCTTATCCATTTTCCCTTTAACTGGGCAGCCTCAAGGAACCCTCGAGCCCTCTCAATCTCTAAAAGGCTGTTATTTATTTTATGTGTAATGGAATATCTTGGTTTAAACATGCTGTGCTCAGGAATTAAACTGTACACAAATCAGTCTTTGTTATAGAGCCAACCCTTGTTTATCAGGTTCAGGTCTCTTCATAAAGATTAAAATTTAACTATAAAAACAATATGTAATTACACTACTTCAATCTGTGCATCATAAACAAAATTCCTGGCTCTTGAGATCAATTGGTTTTTCCCTTCCTTGCTGCCCTTTGATCAGTTTCCATTTCTTAATCATTACTTTCATTACCTTTTCATTGCTTTTTTATGGCAAAATTACAAGGTAAATTTACAATCTCATTTTACCATTAAATTTTCCGGCTTTCTAAAAAATTGTTTTGTTTAAATGTGAACCAGAAATTCTCTTAGTTTCCGTAAGGAAAAGAGTGACAGGCAGAAGGTTGACGAAAAATCATAATCTCTATACTATAAATTAATGAATCCCAAAATCTACATCGGTACCTCTGGCTGGAATTACAAGCATTGGAAAGAACTATTTTATCCTGCGGGTTGTCCAGAGACAAAATGGCTCGAGTTCTATGCCAAACATTATGGAACAGTTGAGCTAAACGCCAGCTTCTATCGGCTCCCAAAATCCCAGACCTTTGAAAACTGGAGAAAAAGAACACCTGATAACTTCATTTGGTCGGTAAAGGCCAGTAGGTACATCACCCACATAAAGAGGATAAAGGATGTCCGAGAACCTTTGGAGAGATTCTTCAACGCTGTTGAGTTGTTAAAGGAAAAACTGGGACCAATTCTCTTTCAACTACCACCTAATCTCACGTTTGATGAAGGGATTTTGAGCCATTTTTGTCAAAAGCTAAAGGGAAATCATCTCTATACGTTAGAGGTGAGGCATCAAAGCTGGGCACAAGAAAAAAAGGCACGAGACATACTCAGGGATAACAATATCGCATTTTGTGTCTCTGATACGGCCGGACGCTACCCTTATATCGAGGAGGATACAGCTACCTTTATTTATATAAGGCTGCATGGTTCCAAAAAGCTCTATTCGAGCGAATATTCTGAGGAGGAATTGCAAGCATATGCCCAAAAAATCAGGGATTGGTCCAAGGATACCTACCTTTACTTTGATAATGATTATGGCGGCTATGCTATTAAGAATGCAAAAAAGATGAAAGAGATATTAGGGTTATAATTGAACTGATAAGCCTAAGTGAAAAGGATTTATCATGTAGTCCTTCGATTCATAAGTGCAATGACGAACTTATTTAGACTTCGGCTGAGCTCCCTTCGGTCTGAGCTCAGGGTCGAAGACAGTCGAAGCCCTCAGGACTTAGCTTCTATGATCTTTTTTCCTTGTATAATATTAAAAAGAAGCCAGAATGTGCCTACAGTAACTGCAGAATCAGCTACATTAAATGCGGGCCAGTGGTAGCCTTTTAAAAAAAAATCTAAAAAATCAATTACATAACCCAACCGTACCCTGTCTACAAGGTTGCCCAAGGCCCCTCCGAGGATAAGCGAAAGCCCTACCGTCAACCATTTTTTACTCTTCTTTATCCAGAAAAAGAAGAAAAGGATTACACCTATTGCACCTATTGTTGTGAATAGTAAAAAATAGTAGTAAAATCCACTTCGTGTTTGGCTAAAGATACCAAAGGCCATCCCTCTGTTTTTAACCAAAACTAAACTAAAAAATCCGGGGATTACAGAAAGGATCTGATGCGCCTCTATGTGAGTAACGGCCATCCATTTAGAGGCCTGATCAAGGAGTAAAATAATCAGGGCTAAACTAATAAATAAGAGATAATCTCTTTTCAATTAAAAAGTAGCAATTAAAAATTAGCAATTATCAAGCATCAGAGATTTGGAGCCCTGAAGCATGCGTAAGTTTGTGCAATTGCATGATTTACAGAACTTAGCCCCGACATGTCGGGGAACTTTTTTGACAAGATTGACACGATTAACAAGATTTTTTTATATTCTTTATATCCAGAACATCCCGTCTATCCTGTCTAAAAAAGGAAATTCCTGCTATGAACTATGCCTATCCGGTTAGCACAGGTTCATCTGATTTCGCGGGATTCGTATGTG
>CAZSWT010000004.1:0-92829 GCA_964611035.1 uncultured Desulfobacteraceae bacterium | reverse complement strand
GATGATATTCTTCCTTTAGATATGATTTTTTAATACCGTGGTCAATAAAATCCCAAGGAAGTTGTTCATTGAGGTCTTTAGGCCTATAGACAAAAAAATCTGGATTGACATCTGAGGATCGAAAAGTTGCCTTCCAATCTCCCTTATTCGTGTATGTTGTTAACAACATCAGTCCCACCCGTCTGTCACCCCTGGAAAGCAATGTCTGAACATACGCCCATTTTGGAACATCAAAACCAATTCTAATTCCTCCCACATCTGATAGGGCTCCCTTTATTATCTTTTGCTTTTCTTTAAGGGAGTCAACTGTATCCATAGGAAACCACTGGAATGGAGTAAATGGTTTCGGAACAAAACAATTAATACTCAATCTAATTCTCCCTATCCTTTTCCTGCCTTTGCTTTCCTTAATTAAATGATGCCGTATAGACTTAACCAAGCCGATAATGTCCTTTACATCTTCCCTTGTTTCAGTTGGAAGACCAATGATAAAATAGAGTTTGATATGAAAAAAGCCTGTCCTTGCTATACGTATAATAGCCTCTAAAATCTCTTCTGTTGTTAATTTTTTGTTTATAGCCATCCGTAATCTTTCACTGCCTGCCTCAGGAGCAAAGGTCAGGGTTTTTTGGCTGCTTTTCTTTATATTTTTTAGGAGATCCGTTGTTAATGAATCTGCCCTAAAGGAAGAAACAGAAAAATCACCACCCCTTTCAAGAATAGTGCTGGTTAACTTCTCAATCCAGGGGACATCAGTAGCTGATGGGCTTATAAGGCCAATCCTGGTATTTTCTTCCAATATGCTTTCAAATGATGAAAATATACTTTCCTCTTCTATAATCCTTGGGGGTCTGTAAACATACCCAGCGGCACAGAACCTGCATCCAACACCGCATCCTCGGTTAAGCTCTACAAGGATAGTATCAGAGAACTCCGTTGATGGTGTAATTATCTTCGATTGGCACAAAGGCCCCTTAAAGGGTGTGTGTTTGACCGCCTTTACCCTGGAGGGGATAGAGGAAATGAGAGGTGTAAAGGAGCCTATTGACCCATCTTCCCTGTAGGTAACCTTATAAAAAGAGGGGCAGTAAACCCCCTCGACCTCACTTGCTAAAACTCTCAGGGCCTCCTCTTTATTAACAGTTGATAATTGAAAATCAAGGTAGGCATCAAAGAATTTTTTCACAATCACTTCACCTTCACCAATAAGGAAGCAATCTATGAAACTGGCCAGGGGTTCAGGGTTCATAAAGGTTGTTACACCCCCTGCAATGATGAGGGGATAATTTTCTTCCCTGTCCTTACATATAAGTGGGATCTTGCTTAAATCAAGTATGGTGAGGATATTGGGATAATCATTTTCAAATGAAAGGGAAAATGCTAAAAAATCAAATTTTTCCAGCGGTGTCTGTGACTCTACAGAAAGGAGAGTTTGATCTGTTCTTCTATAGAGTAATAATTCTTCTTGTTCTGGCAGAAACACCCTTTCTGCCACTATTGCAGGGTTTTCATTTAGTATCCCATAGACTACCTGGAAGCCAAGATTGGACATGCCAATCCGATAATAATTAGGATAAATCAAGGCCACAGATATCTTGCCACCCCAATCCTTTTTTACGGTGCCTCTCTCTTTAGCAAGTCTGTTCTTATAAAGGGTAGCGATTTTCAATTTGCAATCAATCTGCCTGCTTCCTTAAAAAAGTAGGATACTCAAGATTTTCCTTTTGAAAAACCCTCTGCAATATACCCTTTTTCCCAGAGTTTAAATCTTTATCTTTTAGAAGCAAATCAGTGTCTTCCTCAGATAACTGCCTCTGGAATGTTGGCTTATCAAGATCTTCCTTTACTCTTACAGTCCAATTCTCATCCATTTCCTCAGGTGAAAGATCCCGTAAATTAATAATCTTTTTATCCATAGTCTTGCTTATACCAGTAGCAATAACTGTTATCCGCATCTCATCTGCCATAGTATCATCAAAGACCATACCCCATATAATCTCTGCATCATGGTGGACCTCGTTTTTTATAAATGAAGATCCTTCCATAACCTCCTCCATAGTCATTCCTGTAGACCCAGTCATGTTGATAAGAACACCCTTTGCCTGATCTATTGAGATATCCTCTAACAAGGGACTGTTAATGGCCATCTGGGAAGCCTCAAGGGCTCTATTTTCTCCACTAGCTGCCCCTGTACCCATAAGGGCTGTTCCCATTTGTTCCATAACCCTTCTAACATCTGCAAAATCAAGATTTATGAAGCCAGGGATCGTAATAAGATCCGATATCCCTTTGACTGCATAGAGAAGCACATCATCTGCGATCTTCATAAGCTGCAAAAAGGGGGTATCTGTATTCCCTAATGCCCGTAATCGCTGATTTGGGATGATAAGGAGGGTATCAACCTGCTTTTTAAGTTTTTCAATACCATCAAGGGCTGCTTTCATCCTTTTCTCACCCTCAAACTCAAATGGTTTTGTGACAACTCCTACTGTCAGTGCCCCATTATTTCTACTTTCTCGAGCGATTATTGGAGAAGCTCCGGTGCCTGTTCCTCCCCCCATACCTGCGGTAATAAATATCATATCCGCATCTTGAGTAGCTGCCCTGATTGCCTCTATGCTCTCCTCTGCCGCAAGAGCACCTATCTCTGGATCAGCGCCAGCGCCTAATCCATGGGTGAGATTGGCCCCCAGCTGCAATTTATCAAGGGCAGAGTTAAAATCAAGGGCCTGCTTGTCAGTATTTGCAGCCTTAAAATCCACCCCTTTAAGTCCAGCTGCAATCATGTTATTGACTGCATTTCCCCCTGCGCCTCCAAGACCAAAAACCTTTATCTTGGCGCTTGGGCTCTCTTCAACAAATTCATATCTCATAATTACTCTCCTTTCCTGATTTATATTTATAAGTACTTAGCCACCAAGGCACTAAGACACTAAGATTAAAGAATTATTCTTTTAATACCCTCTACTTAGCCACCAAGGCACTAAGACACTAAGATTAAAGAATTATTCTTTTGATACCCTTTTTAATGAGGGGCACATTAAAATTAATAAGAAATCCGAGTCGTTTACCCGTCAATTTTAGATGGCTGAGAAGCTGTGCTTCCCATACAGGATTCACCTCGTCCACAGCTTTCAGTTCACAAATAATGAGTTTTTCTACCAAGACATCTAAGCGTAATCCTTCGTTAAAGGTTATTCCATCATATATTATTGGGATATCAACTTGCCTTTGATATTGTACTCCCCGCTTAAAAAGCTCATGACAAAAACAAACCTCATAAACCTTTTCAAGTAAACCTGGCCCTAATGTTTTGTGGACGGCATATGCGGCATCTACTATTTTTCTTGCAATGCGTTCTTCCTTTTTAGACAAAGGGGTAAAAGCCATACCCGCCTGCCAGACGGCGGGCAGGTTTATCCTTTGTGTCTTTGTGTCTTGGTGGCTGTACCAGTTACATTTCCTTTACATAAACCATCTCTTCATCCTGGATGTGATCCGGTTAAATATATTTGTATCCCTTATCCTGAATTTTTTCTTTCTCTGTTTTGAGTGAGCTCCGTACAACACAAGACCTACTGCTGTTGCATACATGGGGCTATTCACAATCTCTTTTAATCCCCCAATATTGTCAGGATAACCGACCCTCGCCGGCATATTAAAAACCTGCTCTACAATCTCCGGTACTCCTGGTAGAAGAGAAGAACCGCCCGTGACAACAATTCCAGATGTGATCATATCATCATAACCAGACCTAATCATTTCCTGATAAATAAGGTTAAAGATTTCTTCCACCCGTGGTTCTAAAATTTCTCCCAGCAATTTTCTGCTGATAGTCCTTTCTTTCCTACCGCCCACACTTGGAACCTCAATAATTTCATCCTCACCGATAAGAGAGGTAAGGCCACATCCATATTTTATTTTTATCTTTTCAGCTTCCTTAAAGGGGGTCCTGATTCCAATAGCAATATCATTGGTCAAATTATCACCACCTAATGTTAATACAGAGGTATGTGCAATTGACTCTCGTGAAAATATCGCTAAATCCGTAGTACCTCCTCCAAAATCTATTATTGCAACTCCCAGATCTCTTTCCTCATCGGTCAGGATCGCCTCACTGGAGGCAAGGGATTCAAGGATAATATCGTAAACATCAAGGCCTGCCCTGTTTGCACACTTAATGATATTTTGGGCCGATGTGACCGCTCCAGTTACTATATGAATCTTAACCTCAAGACGGACACCTGCCATTCCTCCAGGATCACTAATGCCAGCCTGATCATCAACAATAAATTCTTGAGGGATGGCATGGATAACTTCCCTATCCATAGGAATTGCAACTGCCCTCGCTGCATCAATTACCCTCTCAATGTCCAGCTTGGTAACCTCCCTATTCTTCAAGGCTATGACCCCATGACTGTTAAAGCCCTTTATATGACCTCCAGCAATTCCAGCAAAGACAGAACTGATCTCACAGCCAGCCATAGTCTCCGCCTCTTCTATGGCTTCTTTAATGCTATTTACTGTGTTTTCGATGTTGATCACCATGCCCTTCCTAAGCCCGATGGACGCATGAGATCCCATTCCTATAATATCAACCATCCCATCAGGCCTCACATCCCCAACTACTGCACATATTTTACTTGTGCCAATGTCAAGGCCTACAATCAATTCCTCCATATTAACCAACCCCCATTAAAGTGACTAAAGTTTAAAGTGAGCTAAAGTGCCTAAAGTGAACTGATAAATAGCTGTAAGTCATTTCAGACAGACTTACTCATTTTGATTTTGAATTGTACCTCAACGCGCAATCACTAATTGAATAGTATAGAAAATCCCACCATCCCTTGATTTATTTATGTCTGTTTCCTTTTAACTTTAGTCACTTTAGCACACTTTAGGCACTTATAACTTTAAGTATTCAGACTACTCTGCCAGTAAATGCAACCACCGCCCTATCACTATAATCCAAATCTATTGATCTGGCCTGATCGAGTCGATACGTGGTCCGGAGATGACTGATAATGTCAATTAATGAACCAATTTTTCTTTCAAAATCGTCTCTTCCAAAAAGGACCTTAAAGGGTAACTTTTTGAAATAAACGATAAAAGCTCCATCTTCTTCCACATGAATCTCTGATAAATTCTTTATCAATAAAGGGGAGGTGCATAAATGAATGGCATTTAATAAAGAAGCGACCCTTTTAAGCTTCGCTCTATTTTTTGCATCACTTTGGGATAGTCCTGTTACTACAGGAAAATCAATAGAATCATTGCTTTCAACATCTTTAAATATAATCCCTTCTTTATCCATGAAAGACATGGTCTTTAGGGCTACTATTGCCACAGCCTTTTCATTTTCTGCCTTGATATAAAGGGTGTGGGGAAATTCTTTTTTTAAACAAACAGATTTTATCCATGGATGCCTCTCGATATTTTTTCGAATAGTAGATGATTCGATAGATAAAAGATTTTCCTTCTCCTTAATGCCCGATATTTTAATAAATTCTTCCCTGAAATCATCACTCACTCCTGCCACCACGATATTATTTAATCTAAAATATGACGATGAAGATAGAAATTGATATCCGGTAATAAAGGCTAAAGAGAGGGCCCCAAGCCCTAAAAAGAAAAGAAATATTTTAATAAGCCCAAAACCTAATTGGCCAAAAAATCTCTTAGGAGGCAAAGAACCCTTTCTTTTATGCCTTTTTACTGATTGTTTATCCAATACAGAGCTTCTTTTCATATTTCACCTACAACCTTTATCTCAGGTGATAATTGTATATTAAACATCTCCCTTACCTTACCTGCTGCCAGATCCATAAGGGACAGTATGTCAGAGCTCGAAGCCTTGTCTTTATTAACTATAACATTGGCATGTTTAGCTGATATCATCGCCCCCCCTATCGTCTTACCCTTTAAACCAACAGCTTCTATTAACCGGCCTGCATAATCGCCCCTGGGATTTTTAAAAATAGATCCAGCAGATGGCATATCAAAAGGAAACCTCTCTTTTCTTCGTTTCATATTAGAAACAACCTTTTTCCTGATTAAAGCAGGTCTATCAAACTTTAAACTCAGCATTGCATTGAGGATTATCTCCCCTGCGTTCAATTCAAGCCCTCTGTAAGTAAATTTAAGCCTCCCACTATCTCTCTTTTCTACTATTCCCCTGCCTGTCAGTATTGTTACCTCATTGATCACACCCTTTATTTCCTGGCCCCAACTCCCTGCATTCATGGCCACTCCTCCACCCACGGTTCCAGGAATTCCTGCTAAAAATTCCGCTCCAGAAAGACCATTTTCTATACAAAAATCAATTAGTTTGTATAAAGGCATACCAGCCCCAGCTACAATATATGGCTCCGCCATAGGGGTATTGTTAACAACAGCAAAGGATCCTTCCAATATAATCGCTACACCTTTCAACCCCCCATCCCTCACAAGGAGGTTGCTTCCCCGACCCGTAACCAAATATGGAATCCCTTCATCCATGAGAAAAGCCTTCATTTCCCTTAATGCGTTTAGATCTCTCGCCTTGTACAGGGCTTCAACATTACCACCAATCCTCAATGTGGTATATTGACTCATGGGCACATCAAAAAGGACGGCCTTACCTCCTATCTCTTTCATTCTTTTCTTGATATGAGCATCCATCATTAAGTGCCTAAAGTGAGCTAAAGTGCCTAAAATGCCTAAAGCCCGCCCTGGCGCGACGATCCTAAATCAAACTCCTAAGCCTATAAGGTGCTATGTGTTCTTATTAACCTATTAAAATTATAGGCCAGGTCTGGGCCAGGGTTAAAGAACGTTCACCGTTATCCGTTCACCGTTGGTGTTTTTACTGCCTGCTGCTTATTGATTACTATCTGCTTTCCTCAATTCCTAAATCCCTAAATTCCTCAATCCCTAAATCCGTTTCAATAGCTCGGTCCCAACAAGGTGTATATCACCGGCACCAAGGGTTAACACTATATCACCAGGTCTAATCTGATCGAGAAGTTCAGATATGGTATCCTCAGTGCTATCGCAATAAGTAACCGCCCTGTGACCATGATTTTTTATTCCCTGATAAAGAATTCTGCTATCTACGCCTGGTATAGGCTCTTCGCCTGCCCCATAGAGAGGGGTAATGATCAGAAAATCTGCCTGGTTAAAAGAGATAACAAATTTATCATATAAATCTCTTGTTCTGGTAAACCTATGGGGTTGAAAAACAACTACCAATCTCCGATCAGGCCAGCATTCTTTTGCTGCACTGAGGGTTGCCATTATCTCTGTAGGATGGTGGCCATAATCATCTAAGAAAAGTATGCCATCCCTTTCATCTTTTATTTCAAAGCGCCTTTTAAGACCTCCAGGATTCTTGAGTCCCTCCCTGATGTATTTAAAATCGATATCCAGTTCCAACCCCACTCCTACTGCTGCCAGGGCATTCAAAATATTATGCTCGCCAGGAATGGGAATAGTGACGTTACCGGCTAACCTACTCTTAAAGATAACATCGAAAGTGGTATTCAGCCCTTCTTTTGATATTCCACTCGCCCTTATATCCGACTGGGGATTCAACCCATATGTCAGATAACTTTTTGTAAGCTCAGGAATCAACCCTTGGACCTCTTTATCATCCACACAGAGAATGGCCCTGCCATAAAAAGGTATCTTGTTGATAAAATCAATAAATGTCTTCCTGAGATTATTCATGCTACGATAAAAATCTATGTGTTCATGATCGATATTGGAAATAACAGCTATGCTTGGAGAGAGAGCAAGAAAGGATCCGTCACTCTCATCTGCCTCAGCCACAAGAAAATCACTTCGCCCTAACCTCGCATTCGAGCCTCCCCATATATTCAATCTTCCTCCGATAACAACTGTTGGATCAAAACCCCCCTTGGTCAATATCGAGGCAATCATGCTTGTCGTTGTAGTTTTTCCATGGGAGCCTGCCACAGCTATCCCATATTTAAGCCTCATTAATTCAGCCAGCATCTCAGCCCTTGGTATTACAGGAATAGATTTTTCCCTTGCCTCAAGTATCTCCGGGTTATCGCCCTTTACTGCCGAAGAGAAAACTACAACATCCGCTCCATCTATATTCTGAGGTCTGTGTCCAAGGAATATTTTACCACCAAGATCTGAGAGATGCTCTGTTACTTCTGTTTTTCTGAGATCAGACCCACTAATAAAATAGTCTAAATTAAGGAGGAGTTCTGCTATACCGCTCATCCCAATCCCACCAATACCTACTAAATGGATATGTTTTACCTTGCCAAAAATTTTCATCTTGTCTGTTGTTTGTCGTCTATTGTCCGTTGTCTGTAGAAAAACGGAAAACAGTGAACTGATCCCTGTAAATTTTTATGTATTATCCTTTGGCTGTTGTTTTGTATCTTTTCCAACTGACCACAAACTAATAACAACTGACACTACCTCTTATTAGCTCCATCAACTGTTCAACTATAATTTCGTTTGCTTCTGGCCTGCCAGTCTTTAAGGCACGTGATGACATCTGCTTAAGCACATCCGGGTTTTCCATATACATTCTAATCTTCTTGGCAAGTGTGTTGCCGTTAAGATCCTTCTCTAAAACAATATCTGCTCCTCCGTGGGCCGCCAATGCCCGAGCATTAACGTCCTGGTGTTTATGGATCGCATAGGGGTAAGGCACAAGGATCGATGGCTTGCCTAATGCAGCCAATTCAGCAATAGTAGTTGCACCGGCCCGACAGATAACCAGATCAGCCCTTATATAAGCAGAGGCCATATCTTCTATAAAGGCCATTACTTCTCCGTCAATTCCAAGGGTATGATAATCAGCTATTACCTCTTTTAAATCCTGACTCCCTGTTTGATGGATTACAAATGGCAGAAAACCTGCCCTCTTCAATTCCTTTAGAGCAGATAGAACTGCCTTGTTTATTGCCCTGGCCCCCTGGCTTCCACCCATAACAAGGATAACAAATCTCTGTTTAATCGCATCATCAGCGGATTCAAAAACTTTTTTGGCAAATATTTCGGGATTCATTAGTTCATCCCTTATCGGATTCCCACTTAAAAAAAGCTTTCCTTTTTTGAAATACATCTTGCTTTCTTCAAAGGATATAAAGACTTTTTTCGCTAAGGGCGCGAGGATCCTATTTGTTATACCTGGAATAGAATTCTGCTCATGGATAGCTGTTGGTATTCTAAGAAACCACCCCATAAGACACACTGGTCCAGATGTATACCCACCTACACCAATTGTAAGATGGGGTTTAAAATCTCTCATTATGAAAAATGATTGGATTGAGCTTATAACTACCTTAAAAAAAGCACGTATCATCTGTAATAAATCCTTACCCAACATGCCTTCAACATCAATTGACCTGATCTCAAATCCAGCCTTCAAAATAATGTCTCTCTCCATTTTTCTTCTGCCAACGATAAAAAGGATATGTACCTTTTCACATCTTTTTTTTAGCTCTCGAGCAATTGCTATCCCTGGAAATAGATGGCCACCTGTTCCTCCACCAGCAATTATTATCCTTAGCTCTCTGCCCTTCATCACCACTCATTTGGTTAAATCATGCCCTTCTCAATTCCCCTGGCCCATCCAGGGACTTTTTTGATATATTCATTAATATTCCCATACCTATAAGATTAACAACAAGAGAGGAACCACCATAACTTATAAAGGGAAGCGTTAGTCCCTTAGTTGGCAAAAGGGCCATTACCACGCCCACATTAACTATTACCTGCACTGCCAGCATACAACTTATCCCTAATGCAAGGTAGGTCCCAAAAAGCTCGGGCGCATGCAAGGCAATCTTAATCCCCTTGATTATAACAAAAGCAAACAGGATCAATAAAACACTCACTCCTATAAATCCCATCTCCTCAGCAATGATGGACAGAATAAAATCGGTATGGGGTTCTGGAAGATAAAAAAGTTTTTGCTTACTATTGCCAAGACCGACTCCTGATAACCCACCCGAACCAAAGGCCAAAAAAGAATGGATTATCTGAAATCCAAACCCTTGAGGATCTTGCCATGGATTTAAAAATGCCCACCACCGATGAAGCCTATACGCGGTATGGGATATCAGGTAAAAACCAATAGGCGTCAGGAGACCTAAAAGGATAAGAAGCTGCCCTAAATTCACTCCACCAATAAAAAGAAGGATTAACATCCACATTCCTATAATGACAGCTGTTCCAAGATCTGGCTGGAGAAGAATAAGTATCATAAATATTGCCGCCACCAATAAGGGCGGTAACAGCCCATGAAAGAGAGTTCCCATATTCTCAACGTTTTTACTCATGCTATATGCCACGAAAATTGCCAAAGACAATTTTACTGCCTCAGATGGCTGGATTGAGATAAAGCCAAACCTGAGCCACCTTTGAGCGCCTGCCACTTTAACTCCAAAACCTGGTACAAAAAGTAAAATTAACAGAATTAAACTCAATCCCAAAAAAAAGTAGACTAACCTTCTATAGAAAAGGTAGTTAATATTTTTTGCCAACATCATAAGAAAAAGCCCAAAAAGACAAAATACTCCCTGCCTTTTAAGATAGTAATAGTGATCTCCATATCTCTCTTCAGCCAGAATTGAACTGGCAGAAAAAACCGCAATTAATCCAATGCCAATCAACAGGAGAACAGCGATGAGGATAACAGAATCATAGCTGTAATTAGCTGTTTTCTTTGACACCATTTTTTAATCTCCTAACCGCATCTTTAAAGACCTCTCCCCTGTGATTAAAATCCTTAAACATGTCAAAACTCGCGCATGCTGGTGCAAGGAGAACCACATCTCCCTTCTGGGCCTGATTAAATGCAAGAGATACCGCATCAATCATACTGGTTGCCATACTCCATGATATTTTATTACCAAATGCCTCTGATAAAAGATTACTCGCCTCCCCTAAGAAAACAGCCCGTTTTACCTTCTCAGACGCTGCCTCAACAAGCCGATGATAATCACTGCCCTTATCTCTGCCCCCGGCAATCAAGACAATTGGTTTTGAGAAACTGGCAATAGATTTTATAGCTGCATCTATATTGGTAGCCTTTGAGTCATCATAAAAAGTTATACCTCGCACAGTATCTACACGCTCAACCCTATGGGGCAACCCCTGAAAATGATCGATTACCTCTTGTATAGCAGAGGGAGGTATCTTGAGGATCAAACATGTTATAATTGCAGCCATCAAATTTGTTCTATTATGGTTTCCAGGCAATGAAAATCTTTCCAGGTGAAATTTAATCATTTCCTCCCCTGGAAGTTTGGCCGCTATACCACCATTTTCTAAAGCTGCAATCCGCTCAGGTTTACTCTCCAATCCATACCTATATACTGTAGATCCATTTTTAGGCTGCTCCTTTCTTAGCAAGAGATCATCATCATTTAATATGAGGATCTGCTCCGGACCCTGGTTTGCAAATACCCTCTCTTTAGACCTAACATAGGAGGTATAATCTGCATATCTATCAAGATGGTCTGGGCTTATATTAAGAATCAGGGCCATGAGAGGAGAAAAGGTTTGGGTGGTATCAAGTTGAAAGCTGCTTACCTCTAATACCACATAATCAAGCTTCTGCTCTCCAGCTATGTAATACGTAAGTGGGCGGCCGATATTTCCGCCAACAAATACGCGTTTCCCCCCTTTACGGAGCATCTCACCTATTAAATTTACAACCGTTGATTTACCATTTGTTCCAGTTACAGCTATACATGGTGTTTTTAAATATCTACTCGCAAGCTCTATCTCTCCTATTATAGGAACTCCCTGATCCCTGGCCTGAGAGAGTGGCTTGATATCAAGTGAGATACCAGGGCTTACAACAATTAAATCCGACTCTAAAAAGGATTTTATCCTGTGCCCACCAAATTCAAGTTTTACTCCTGATCTCAAAAGATCAGCTACAACATCCTTATTAAAATCAGCCTTCTTTCTCTTTTCACTCACGGTCACTTGAGACCCTTGCCTCACAAGCCATTTAGCCGCTGCAAGGCCACTTTCACCAAGACCCACTACCAGAACATTTTTTTCAATTTTCGATTGCCAATTGACAATTTTCAATTATCTACCTTAACTTGAGTGTACTCATCGAAAGCAGAGCAAGCATAATCGCAATAATCCAGAACCGAATGGTCACCTTTGGCTCTGGCCATCCTTTGAGTTCAAAATGATGATGTATAGGGGCCATTTTGAATACACGCCTGCCACCAGTTATTTTAAAAAAACTTACTTGCAAAATTACTGATAAGGCCTCAACCACAAAGAGACCACCAACCAGGATAAGTGCTATTTCATGCTTACTAATCACGGCTATCATCCCTAAGGCAGCACCCAACGAAAGAGAGCCTGCGTCTCCCATAAATACCTGAGCAGGATAGGTGTTGTACCATAAAAACCCCATGCCTGCTCCTACCACAGCGCCGCAAAACACAGAAAGTTCTCCTGCGCCACTTACATATGGAATCTGCAGGTATTGGGCAATCTTTATGTGTCCAGTAAGATAAGAAAACACAAGATAACTAAGGAAGGCGATAATGATCGGCCCTATAGCGAGACCATCCAATCCATCGGTGAGATTAACTGAATTGGATGCACCGACAACAACTAAAATAATCAAAACAATATAAAACATCCCAATGTTAGGGAGAAAATTCTTAATAAAGGGGAAACTTAGCCTTGAATCAAAACCAGTGTACTTATACAGGGCTATTCCAACAAGGGCGGCAATTCCGACCTGCATGGAAAATTTGTACCATCCTCTCAACCCTTTACTGCTCTTTCTTATTACCTTAAGATAATCATCCAAAAAGCCAATAGCACCAAAAAGCAAAGTAACAAGCAAGACCAGCCAGACATACACATTTTTTAGATCCATCCAAAGAATTGACGATATAAGCACTGAAATCAATATAAAGGATCCCCCCATAGTTGGTGTTCCAACCTTATTTTTATGGTTTGGGGGTCCATCCTCTCTGATATATTGACCAATCTGAAGTCTGCTTAACCGTGGAATGATCCAGTATCCAAGAAGTAAAGAAAGAATAAGCGCAGTCAGGGTTGCATAGATAGTTCTAAAGGTTATGTATCTAAATACATTCAGAAAGGAATAATCAGCATGAAACATATAAATCAGTTTATATAGCATTCTTCTATCCCTTGCTTAGTCCCTCGATTCATAAATTCGATGACGTATTTATTTACTCGAGACTAAGTGCTGAGTGAGCCCTTCGGTCTGAGCGACTCGACGTGAGCTCGTCGACACGTCTCTGGGTCGAAGACAATCGCAAAGATTATACTCATTAAAATACGTTATACTATTTGCGAATCGAAGCACTTAGTCCAAAATATTCACTCACAGACTCAACCACCTTATCAAGGGCCACCTTTCTTGAACCCTTCATAAAAAGAATGTCGCCCTTCCTTATATTTGCCTTTATTAAATCACTCATCTCAGCATGAGTAGTTGCAATGTGTGCCTGTTTTCCGTCCATACCCCCTTGACGTGCCCCTTCTATAACTTCGTGACCATGTTCACCCATTACAACTAAATATCTTGCTCCCATATCAGCTACCAGCTGACCCGCATCAAAATGGTATTTGGAAGACTCTTTGCCTAATTCCATCATCTCTCCAAGCCCTATTACCAAACCCTGATTCTTCCCTACCAACCCCTTAATAGTCTGTAGAGCAGCCCTGAGAGAGGATGGATTGGCGTTATAGGTATCGTCAATAATCCGTATACCACTATTCAAATCTATAAAATGAAAACGGCCTTTAAGTGGCCTAACACTTCCTAAACCCTGGGCAATCAATTCATTTGATATAGATAAACAAAATCCGATAGCCGCTCCACTTAATGCATTGAGGACATTATGAAGACCTGGATAATTTATTCTGACTGGTATCCTCTTGCCATTTATATAGATATTAAAGGCCTGGGCGTAGTCTCCGTTTTTTTTTATTTTTTCAGCCCTTACCTTATTCGTCTTGCCTAATCCGAAAGTAAGTATCTGTCCTTCAAATGTTGGAGCCAGCTGCTTATATACTTCATCATCTCCGTTCAGAATTGCTGTCGACTCCTTAGACATCACTCTTAGAAGTTCACCTTTTGCCCTTATTACCCCATTAAAATTACCTAAACCCTCTAAATGAGCTCTTTCTACATTGGTTATCAGTCCTATATCAGGATCAGCAATCTGAGTTAGCCTGGCAATCTCACCGGCCATGTTCATACCCATCTCTAAAACAGCCAACTTGTGATGTTCCTGGAGCATTAAGATCGTCAAAGGCAAGCCAATGAGGTTATTAAAATTACCAGGGCTCTTCATTGTATTCGCCTTTAGGGATAAAATAGAGGCGGTCATCTCCTTTGTTGTGCTTTTGCCATTACTTCCGGTTATGGCGATCACCTTTCCTCCCCACTGCCTCCGCCACCATGATGCCAGATCACCCAGGGACTTGAGAGTAGATGAGACGTTAATTACAACCATATTATTATCTAAAAGCTCCTTAGTTATAGTGGCGTCAGACTCCACAATTACGCCCAGAGCTCCGGCATTAATTGCATTGGTTAAAAAATGATGGCCATCATATCTCTCTCCCTTGAGGGCCAAGAAAAGGTACCCAGGAGTCATCTTTCTTGAATCAGTTGAAAGACCCTTAACGAATTCATCTGGTGAGCCAGATATCTGCTTTCCATTTATTGCTGAAGATATCTCCTTACCAGTTATTTCACCCCATTTTGCGGCCATTTTCTTACTGTCTGTTGTGTTTACCCAAAAAACTCCTAACTGGTTGCCAGCTCTACCTCCTCTACATCATTAAAATATCTCTTACTATCTCCAATAATCTGATATTTTTCATGCCCCTTGCCAGCTATTAAAATAAGGTCTCCACCTTCCTTGTTAGCTATTTTAACAGCAGTATGGATCGCTTTTCTTCTATCCAAAATAATTTCATAGCCCTTTGCGTTAGATGAAAAATCTAATTTAATCCTCTTTAATCCTGATTCTTTTACTCCAGTCTCAATCTCATCGGCAATCTTTGCCGGGCTCTCCCCCCGTGGGTTGTCTGAGGTGATTATTGCAGAATCACTATAAATACCTGCCACCTTACCCATATCTGGCCTTTTACCCCTGTCCCTGTCACCTCCACATCCAAAAACGGTGATCAGCCTTCCTTTAGTAAGTTGTCTCAATGTTTGAAGTACCTTTTCCAAAGCATCGGTGCTGTGGGCATAATCAACAAATATGGAAAGCCCTTGTTTGTTCTCAACGTGCTGAAGTCTGCCAGGAACAAATGCAAGCCTTTGTATGCCCCTTGAAATAGTATTGAGATCTATATCGAGACTAAAGGCAACTGCTGCAGCCGCCAGTATGTTATAGACATTCATCTGCCCAAAAAGGGCGGATGTAATAGGTATATCCCCAGTTGGTGTAGTCAACCTAAAATGTAATCCCTCTGCACTGAAATTAATATCGGCAGCCCTTAATAAACAATTATTTCCAAGGCCATAACTCACAGTCGAAGCCTTTGTTATTTTTTTTAACACCCTCCCCTTTGGGTCATCCATATTGATTATTGTCTTTGCTTGACCTTCTCCTTCTTCCCCCAATGAAGAAAAGAGTAAAGATTTTGCCTTAAAATACTTTTGCATTGTTGAGTGGTAATCAAGATGATCCCTGGAAAAATTTGTAAACAGTGCCCGTGACCAATTCAATCCCCTTACCCTTCCCTGCTCTAAAGAATGGGATGAAACCTCTATTATAATATCGGCCACGCCAGCATCTCTCATTTCACCTATTATCTTCATCAGATCATTAGATTCAGGTGTTGTTAAGGATGCCTGAAAAGATTTTTCCTTATATCTATAATTGATAGTCCCAATAACTCCTACATTCCTTCCTTCCTCTTTTAATATCGACTCCAGAACATAACTTGTTGTTGTCTTCCCGTTAGTGCCAGTGATGCCTATCAAATTCATATCCTTAGATGGATAATTGTAAAACCTGGAAGCCAGCTCAGAAAGTGCAGCCCTTGTATCAGGTAACCTCACAATAGTTACGTTTGGAAAAACATTCTCAACACTTTCTACTACTAATGCACACGCACCTCTCTGAACGGCATCAGCCAGATACTTATGACCATCTTGACTGCTCCCTTTCACAGCAACAAATAGATAGCCCTTTTTGACATTCCGAGAATCACTTGTCAGCCCTTTGATCTCAAGATTTTCATTTCCATGTTGTTCCAAGATAGGTTGACCATTTAATAGGTAATTAAGCCTCACTGTCCGTTGTCTGTTGACTGTTGTCCGTTGCTTCTTAACTTTAGGCACTTTAGGCCTTCATGCTGGTGGTTGAAATATGACAGTAAGTGACCTGTCTTTTTTTAAAGGTGTACCAGGTTCTGGAACTTGTTTCACAACCATGCCACTTCCCTTAATAACCACTCTCAAACCTAATTGTTTTGCTTTCTTTAAAACATCTCTCACCCCAAGCCCTATTAAATTAGGTATTGAACCAGGAAAATCAGGCCTCAGGGCTACTATTTTCTCGTTTCTTTCAACAGGATGCGAAAGATCTTGTTGATTTGTCCGTAACGTTCTCGCTTTCGAAGCAGACAGGGAAGTTGCAGGCTGGAATGATGGAGCTACATTAAGGTGGTTAAGAGTCCAGTAACCAACATCACTAAAAACAGGAGCTGCTACAACCCCTCCGTATGGAATCCCTTTTGGTTCATCAAGGGCAACCAAAATCACTAAAGCAGGTGAATCTGAAGGAGCAAAACCACCGAAGATAGCCACAAATTTTTTATTCGAATAGATTTTCTTAATCGGATCAACCTTTTGTGCGGTTCCTGTCTTGCCAGCTACAGAATATTTTTTTATTGCAGCTTTAGGAGCTGTTCCATCTTTTCTGACCACGCCCTCAAGTACAACTCGTACCTTCTCAGCTGTTTCAGGTGATATGACATCCCTTATGATAAAGGGGTAAAAATTTCTTATTGCTTCCCCTCTCTGATCAACTATTGATTTTACTATATAGGGCCTCATTAGATGCCCACCATTAGCTATAGCCCCAAAGGCCATAGCTAATTGCAAGGGAGAGACCGATATGCCCTGACCAAAACAGAGGGTATTTTTTCCAACAAGGCTCATATTTCTGATAGGTCTTAGAATTCCTTTCCTTTCACCTGGAAAATCTATCCCTGTTTGCTCACCAAAACCAAATCTTTTTAAATAATAATTGAAGTGCTCTGCTCCAAGCCTCTGGCCTATCTTTATTGCCCCTATGTTACTGGAAAATTTAATTATCTCACTCACCTTTAACATCCCAAAGGGGCGGCTATCGTGAATAATAAAGCTGCCAATGGCATACTCTCCCTTTTCACAATTAAGAACAGTTTCTGGACTAATTACACCCTCTTCTAAGGCGCCAGCTAAAAGAAATGCCTTTTGAGTAGATCCAGGTTCAAAACAATCAGTAATTGCCCTATTCCTCCACTCATATGGTTGATACTTCCAGAAGATATTTGGGTTAAACTCTGGCACTACTGCCATAGCCAAAATCTCGCCTGTCTGGGGCCTCATCACTATACATACACCACTTTTCGCTCTTGATCTTCGTACGGCTTCCCTCAAAGCTTTCTGGGCCTTATAACTAATATCCTTATCTAATGTTAAAATGAGATTAAAGGGATCCTGCTTCTGTATCCTTGGTCCATCAAAAATAAGAGGCCTGCCAAGGGCATCATGAATCCTGCTAAACCTTGCTTCTTGTCCCTCCAAATACCTGTTATATTGTAATTCTATTCCCTCAAGGCCTTTGTTATCCTGGCTTGCAAAGCCTATAACATGGGCTCCCGTTTCCATGCATGGATAGTAACGCCTGCTCTCTTTAGTAAAATCCATTCCGGTGATGTTAAGCTTTTTAACGCTATTAATCTCTTCTGGAGTTACCTTTCTCTTAATCCACGCAAAAGAACGAGAACTATGTAATTTTTTAAGCACCTCCTTTTTATTTAAATCCAAAGCCCTGGCAAGACGAGTTGCGGCTGTTTTCTTATTTTTTACCTTTTTTGGATAACAATATAATGAATCCACATCAATGCTGAGCGCTAATTCCTTGCCATTTCTATCAAAAATGGTTCCTCTCTGGCTGATAAGGGTAAGCTTTCCCGTATAGCCCTTCTTAGCCAAAGATGAAAGCTGACTCCCTTCAAGAATCTGTAGTTGATATGCCCGTAAAAAAATGATGCAAAATACAAGAAAAAAACATATCCCTGTTATATAAATCCTGATCCTTATCCATTTTTTGTCTTTTATCTTCATGGCAAAAAAACTATCTGCTGAGGCAAGGGATATCTTAAACCAAATTTTTCCCCTGCCTTATTTTCCAAACGTTCAGGTGATTTCAAAGAAGCTATTTCTAACTTCAGCTTTCTGTTGTATTCCCTGATTTGCCCTATCTCCTTCTTCATGTGGCTCAATGAATAACCAATTTGTGTCCTTTTAGAATTCACCCAGACATGAGAAATTCCTACTAATAAAAATAAAAAAAGCATCATTACAAAAAAATGGAATAATTTTATAGATCCATTTTTTTTCTTATTCATTGTGAGTTCTTTCTGCCACTCTCATTATAGCGCTTCTGGCTCTCGGGTTGACATTCACCTCCATATGGCCAGGCCTAAACCCTTTTCTTTTTAAGGCCTTCATAAGGGGAGGATTAATGTCAGGAAAAACAGGGAGCTTTCGAGGAGATATGGTATCTTTCTCACGTTGGTGAAAAGCCTGTTTAACAAGCCTATCCTCCAATGAATGATACGATATCACCACCACCCTTCCCCCTTTAACAAGCAATGAAGGGCATTTCTCTAAAAAATCAGCTATATTTTCTAGCTCCCTATTAACAGCTATCCTAAGCGCCTGAAAGGTCTTGGTAGCGGGATGTCTTTTTCGAGGACGATATTGAGCAGGAATAGTAGTTTCAATAAGCAGGGCTAATTGCCGGCTTGAAACTATAGGCCATTTTCGCCTTTCTTCTATAATAGCCCGGGCGATCAGCTTGGCCCATCTTTCCTGAGCATTAACCCATAGAAGCTCCTGCAGCCCTTCCATGGAAATGGTGTTAACCAATTCACTGGCAGTTACACCCCTGTCCTCGTCCATTCTCATATCCAAAGGCTCATCCTTTATAAAACTAAAACCTCTGCCGGACGACTCTAACTGATAGGACGACAAACCAAGATCTAATAAAATTCCGTTTACCTTATCAATTCCGATTCTTTTAAGTACCCTATCTATAGCAACGTAGCTTTCCTTAACTATCTTGACCCTGTCTCCAAAAGGAGAAAGTCTTTCCTTGGCTAACCGTATTGATGATCTATCAATATCTAAGCAAATCAGCTCTCCCTTGGGAGCTATCCTTTTACAAATCTCCAGACTGTGTCCGCCAGTGCCCACTGTCCCATCAACATATATCCCCTCAGGAATAGTAATCAGATACTGAATAACCTCATCAACCATTACCGGTTGATGAGAAATTGCCATCTTCTCCCCCTATCAAATTCCCATATCGGAAAGAGATTGACTTATCCCTGGAAAAGATTTCTTAGCCCTTTCGAACTCTTCATCCCACTTGGCCTTATCCCAGATTTCAAATCTGGTTAAATGACCCACTAACACTACCTCTTTATTTAATCCGGCCAACTCTCTCAGGTTTGAAGGAATTAAAATCCTCCCCTGTTTTAAGGGGCACTCTATAGCGCCAGATATAAAATACCGGATGTAGATATTGGCCGCAGAATCAAAGAGCGGAAGATTTACTGCCTTCTCTTTTATTTTCTGCCAATCATCCCTTGCAAAGGCTACTAAACAGTTGTTAAGATTGGTAACAACAAGGGATGAATCAGCTTTTCTTTTCAAAATCTCCCTAAAACGGGCTGGAATTGCCAATCTTCCCTTTTCATCAAGTGAATGCCTTGACCTACCCTCAAAAAGGTCATTTACAGGATTTTCCATATATTTTTCCCACTTTTTCCCACTTTTTCCCACTTTGAGACAAAACAATCCCTTTTGTCAAGAAAAAAATGAAATTTTCTTGAAAATTACATAACTCCCGTTGATATTTTTTTCGAGGGAGGAGGATTAGATGGAATGAATAGAGAACTTAGCCGCCTTCGGCGGAACTTTTTTGACAGGATTACCACGATTAACAAGATTTTCTTATTTTCTTTATATCCTGAACATCCCGTCTATCCTGTCTAAAAAATGGGATTTCCTATACTATTAAATTAATTAATTTTATTCTTTGGAAAAACGATAGTGGTAGCTTCTAGATAAAAAGGCTATTCTTTCCCTACAACTACTCCGTTTCTAAAGTTAACCACATGTCCATGAGGGTAGAAATAGTGAACCGTCCAACGGTTATGTCTCCTGTGTTCTTTTTTCATATTTAAGGGTTTCCCAAGCAAATTCAGGACCTCTTCTTCAGTCATGCCTTTGTCAAGACTTTCAAAATTTTTTATTTTAAAAGTTATATGTTGATATTGCTTCATTTCTTCTAACTCTATAGGCTTCCGGTGGTATCGCAAACCTTCTTCCTTTGCCCAATTATTGTTGGAGACGATCAAAAATAATCCCATAAATAATGTAACTAAGAAAAATTTCAAATATGCGATCTTCATTATCTCCTCCTTATTAGAAATTAAGTTCCAAACAGTGGAGCTGATACGATGGAAGTGAGCGTAGCGATTTTTTAGTCTTTCTCAACCGACTTATTAGATGCTACTAAAGAAAGAGGCTGGTTGACTTGTTATGACACATTATTACGAGAGAGATTTTGCTAAATTCACTCCAAGTTTTGAGGCCCTGACCAAGATGTCCTTTTTCTCCTTTACTTTCCCCTTGTCAAAGACTTCAAAAACTAACAATTCTCCTATGATTTCGTACCCCAATGCTATGAGGGGACGACGCATCGCCTCAAGAGTAAACCCCATATCCTTTTTGGATTTCTGCTCACAGACCGCTGCCAAAACAGCCTTGCGCCCTTGATTTGCCAAACGACTCGACCATCCTCTTGGGCGATTGTTATCGAAGTCATAGAAACAGTAGAGACGATCAATAAAGGCCTTCATCCATGCCGTGACATTATAGTTGTGAGTAGGTGATACAAGGACCATACCCTGAGACTCCAATATTTTTGGATACAAAAGAGACATCCCGTCATTCAACCCGGTACATATCTTATCTTTTCTGCACTTCTCGCATCCAATACACGGCTGGAACTGGTAGTCGCGTAAATGAATTTTTTCGGTAAATACATTCTCCTCTTTGGCTCCGCTCAAAATATGCTTTAAAAGCATATCCGAGTTTCCATTTTTCCTTGGGCTACCAACAATTCCTGTGATTCTTCGCCTTGTAAAATAATGGTTGGAGTTTTTTTGAATCGAATCACTATTGTTTTTCATTAATAAGCTCCTCTTCTTTATATTTGAGCAGCTCTTACGCCCACAATCACCTGCCTCTATGAAGCTAAAAGTCCTGAGATTGTCGAGGGGCGCCAGCTGAATAGCGGTCAGGTGGACTGACTGGTTGGGCGGCCTCCTGATTGCAGAGTCGTTTGCTCACTGGGATTACACACTTGGCTGTTGATTGCCCACTTTTACCTTGATCACAATCCATCATTATGTATACCCTCTTCGCATGGACTCTATCCTCCTATTGATTCTCCAAATCATTAACCTGTAAAGAATCAACTTCATAGTATTTGGGCGGTTTTGATATTGATCCGTTGCATAATAGTCGCCCGGATCATCCCAGACACCATGATCACCAACTACTGCCCCCATCTGCACGAATACCTCTTGATCGATGTTGAAGTCACAACTACATTCTCCGCCTGGACAGGAGACTGAATAACCTGTATCCCATCGTTTCTTCTTTAGCTTTGATTTGGCTGCCAGGTAGTACTTCTCATCATTGATATATGAATCAATGCTCCGCCATTTCCCATCAACCTCTACTTCAATCCAACTATGAGACAACAAGGGTGGCATCAGCTTGTAGCCCAAACCGATGAAAAGTCCCTTTTGTATCTCCTTCTTTATCAACGAAAAGTGGATGCGGGCAGGTATTTCAACAGCCTTACAAAGGGCCAATAACAAGGTCCCTTTGGTATTACACTGCCCCTTTCCAAGTCTGATTGTGGTGGAAGCCTTCACCAGATCACCGTCTTGGGTAAAGCCAAACTTGATATCATCTCGCACGTAATGAAACAGTCTGTTCAACTTTTCGCGAACAGTGTTTGCATCACCGATCAACCTTGCAGCTGTCTCTCGAACCAAATGGTTATCATAATCGGTTAGTCTTTGATTTGGCTTCAATTTACGCTCTCCAAGGTTATCACTATAATTTGGCAAGGATAGTGCCGTCCAACACCCGAGATCACCCGCTGCGAGGGCCTGGCAAAAACGAAGTTTTACACAAAATGATGCTAATGCTAAAAATGCCATAGCTTTGTGTGTCAAGGTGCATGCGATTGTTCTACTTCTTGGAATCCTGGTTACGCTTGTAAAGGAAGAATGCGGGCTCGCAACTCCTTTTGGTCAATAGTGATTATCGCACCTTCTTCGAGGTACTTTTCAAACTGTTGAAGCGCTGAAACTACAAGCAGGCCGAGGTGTTCGGGACTGGAACGTCTATTTCTTCGACACGCCATGCAGCGTAAGCGAGTGCTTCGTCAATGTCTTTCGCTTCCAGGTAGGGATACAGTTTCAAGATTTCCTCTTTGGTATTTCCCGAGGCAACAAGACCGACGATCATCCCTACAGTTACACGCATACCACGAATGCAGGGCTTCCCTCCCATGATATCAGGATCGAATGTGATTCTGGTTAACGGTATCATTTTAGACCTCCACTGATAAATATCTTTTTGCCTTGCGGTAACCATACTGTGTCGCGCCTCTTACTGCAAGTTTTTCCTCTTTTGGGAAGCAGAATGCGGAGTTGAGCGGAACCCCCGACTTGGTGGAAATGATAAACATTGGCTAGCTGAATAATTAGCATAGCAATATTTGAGGCAAGTATGTTTCCGCCAAATCTCTGAATGACAGTAAGGCTGCCTGAGGCACAAGCGGATATGATAAAAACGAGCACTAAAATTTGTGCTTGAAAAAATTTACGCATCATTTTGTCAACCTACATTTTTTTGTCCAATTTAATTCAGCAGAAAAATTTCTGTATTTACCAATATAAGCTGATATTAAAGAAGATATTCTGTATCACTTTTTCTCAATAACAGTGTATGGGATATTAATAGAAGTACCAAATATAACATTTGCAGGTACTATTGGAAATCGGAAGAGGTATATCAATGACAAGCATGGACAGAAGCCTAAGGAACTGTTGGACCTTGCCAGGGATGTTCTGCTGCGCAAGCATTACAGCGTCCGGACGGAGGAGGCTTATATTGGCTGGATAGTCCATTATTTAAACTTTCACAAAAAATGTCACCCAAAAGATATCTGAAGTTTCCGTAACACCAAACTCATCTTTAGCTGGCCTTGTAGTTTAAAAATATTCATCCTCTTTATTACTTGCATTTTTCTTCCCTATAGTTAAACTCAACATTCAAATGTGCAAACTAAAAAGGGAGAAACAAAATGGATAAAATCAAATTTGGTCCACAGACACTACTTTATCCCATGCCTGCGGTTTTAGTGGGGGCAAAAGTAAATGGAAAACCAAATTTTATGACTGCTGCCTGGTGTGGGATTGCAGCAGAAAAACCCCCGTCTATCTCCGTTGCCCTGCGTGAAGAACGATATACACTTGAAGGAGTGAGAGAAAACGGAACATTTTCTATTAACGTTCCGTCCTCAGACATGGTCAAAAAGACTGATTATTGTGGTGTCTATTCCGGAAAAAAGAACGACAAGTCGCAAATCTTTAAGATATTCTATGGAGAACTTAAAACAGCCCCTCTCATTCAAGAATGTCCACTAAATCTGGAGTGTAAGGTTATCCATTACTTAGATGTAGG
This sequence comes from uncultured Desulfobacteraceae bacterium, assembly GCA_964611035.1. Classification (GTDB taxonomy): domain Bacteria; phylum Desulfobacterota; class DSM-4660; order Desulfatiglandales; family B25-G16; genus B33-G16. Next base: position 68,771 of record CAZSWT010000004.1, on the reverse strand, counting down.
GAGCCATACCCTGGTTGTGGGTGAAATTATTGAAACGTACCTATCTGAAGATTGCCTGACAGATGGAAAGGCAGATCCTATAAAGATTGATCCCCTTATATACACCCCTGGTACAATGAAATACCATCGTCTTGGAGAGGCTATTGCTTCAGCCTTTAAGGTTGGAAAAGTGTAGAAAGAAGTTAGGGAATTTACTTTCTTATAATCCCCCTTTTATAATTATAATTTCCAATTCATCAGCTGAATCCTCAGCCCTGTCAGAGATCTCAACTATACTTTCAAGACAAAGCTTCAGATGTATCTTGTGACCATAATCCAATTCGGTCTTAAAGATATCCCGAGTTATATCCCATTCTTCTTTATCAACAGCCGATTCTATAATCCCCACCTCTTTCGTTCTTTCCCGGATGGTTTCAACATCAAACTTATCCGTAAAAAATGAACCTATCGCTTCTTTTAAGGGGGCAAAGGTAGACATGGATCGCTCCATTATTTTTAAGAAGTTAGACTTCATCTCTTGAGGGATCTCCGGGCGTTGATCAAGAAAGAAATCGCAACAGGCCTCAGCCCCATCGGCAATCTTGTCCATATGCTCTACAAGGTGAAGAATATCTGATCTCAATGAAGGAAGATAGGCCCCTGAATAAAGTTTGCCAATTATTTCTCGGCGAACACTGTCTGTCTCCGTCTCAATGTGATCGACTTTTATTGCCGATGATTTTGCCTCTTCTATATTACTACTGAGATATTCTTTGACAGTCTTTAATGCAGTCTTTAGACAGTTATCAACCTCTTCAAGATGTTTTAGGATTAACTCATTTACCTCTTTTTCTTTTCTGTAGAACATATAGCTACCCCTCTTATTAAAAGATTGCAGGTATTCCTCTGAGACACTAAAAAATAATGTTACCCAGCTCTGGATACATTATAAATTTATATCAATAAATTCAACCACCATCAACAATACCTTACCTTTACAGAAATAAACGGAGTAAAACATAGGAGATAATCCCAGCCGAGATGGGGGTGGATATCCAACCAATCCCGATCTCTATCAATGTCCGTTTGTTTACTGTTTTAGCGCCCTTCACTAAACCAACACCTACAACACCTCCTACAATGGCCTGGGATGATGAAACGGGTACTCCTACCTGGGTGAATATCTCCACAGTGATAGCTGCAGAGAGTACTGCAATTAATGCAGCATATTCATCAAGAGGAGCAATATCTTTTCCTACTGTCATCATAACCTTCCTACTGTATGTCAGAGTACCAACAGCAATACTGATGCTTCCGACAAGTAATCCTTCAAAGGGAGTGAGCAATCCCGAAACAACATAGACTCCTGTGACATTGGCAACGTTATTAGATCCCAGCGCATAGGCGCCAAAACATCCCGCAAAGATTAGACTCCAAAAGATAAAGAATGAACGCTTCTGTGGACTGATGATAAACCTCGAGATGAAGTATCCAACAAGATGATACAGCATGAAGCTTATTATAACGCCCCCGATAGGTGTTAAAACCCAGCATGCTACTATCCTATAGAGCCTGGAGTAATCAGGGATTCCTGAAACCATACCAACTCCCAAAATAGCCCCGATAATAGCCTGGGATGTAGAGCTGGGCAGAGAAAGATAGGTGACAACGAACATGGTAATACCTGCTGAAAGAGCAGCCCAGAAAGCGTCTTTGGGAGTCAGGTTGGAAAGTTCTCTCAAAGTGGTAAAACACTTCTCTCCCTCCATCAGGGCTCCCAGTATTACAAATGCGGAGGTAAGAAGGATTGCGGTACGGTATTTAACAATTTTTGTGGCAGCAGCAGTACCAAATACATTGGCAGAATCATTACTGCCCAAGGTCCAACCCAGAAAAATTCCTGAACTTATCTTCCACATTTAATAAAACCTATCAAAATACTTTGCCCACAATGGCTTGGAAATGCATGGTATCTGAGAAACAATACTCACTGTCAAAAAAAATTAAAGCTGCCCATCAAATCTCGCTGATTCGACATCCACAGCTCCTGAGCACCTTCCCACTCCTATTGGCTGAAATTCGATGACACTCATGGACTTCCACTTCCCCTGCCGGTAGCGCATCATAAAGGCAATTCCCAGGGTGCAGATATAAAAGGTAGCCAGAACCCAGGTAGTATACAGACCAGCTCGAAGGACCTCTACTACCACATACATTGGGATAATCATCACCCCCAGCGACAGCGCAGCAATGGTCCACATAATAAACCTGGTATCGCCTGCGCCCTTGATGGCCCCTGAAAAAACCAGGTTAAGGGCATCAAAAAAGCAGAACACGGCCACGAATCGCATCAGGATCACACCCAGATCCATGATCTCTGCATATTGGGCAGCGGTGTGGTGGTGGGCCTTAAAAAGATTGAGCAGTGGCCCGGGCGTAACAATGAAGGCAACCGCCACGACCATCATGTAGGCCATGGTGATATGGAGCGCACTCATGGTTGCATACGTCCCGTCCTCCGGTCTCCCGCGGCCAATGGCCTGGCCTACCAAGGTGGCAGTGCCTACATGAAAGCCAACCATGGGCAAAAAGGAGAGGGACTCTATGGAGAGTACAATATTGGAGGCAGCCAGCTCCAGGTCCCCCAGCCTACCCACCATCTGAACAAAAAAGGTAATCCCGAAGATCTCCAGAAAAAACTGGATACCACTGGGAAGCCCGTAACGCATCAACCTGCCAAACAGTTCTCTATCAAATGCCCTGCCCTTCCAGGTGTCATATCTGGACCGGTTAGCAGGGCTAAAGATAAGCACACCCAGAATACCCACAATGGTTGCTGATGAAGCCACCGTTGCCAGTGCTGCACCCACGATTCCAAGCTCAGGAAAGAAACCAACACCATTAATGAGGCAGTAGTCCAGGGGAATATTGACTGCGGCCCCGATGGCGTGGACCACCATTACTGTTTTGGTGAGACCCCGGCCCGTATAAAAACAGGCCATGGCCGATGCCAGGACTACCAGCCCTGCTCCCAGCGTAAGTATATTGAAATAGATTTTCTCAAGGCTTCGTATGTGGGGCGAGTGGCCAATAAGATTGAACAGTGGCCCAGAGACGAAATAGAGCAATGCCAGTACGCAGGATGCCATAAGGGAAAAATAGATCCCCTGCCACACTGAAGCCCCTACTCTTTTAAAGGCACAGGCCCCCGTGTATTGGGCTATAAAGGCATTTACATAGTTGGCAACACCCATAAAAAAGGCCACAGCTGTAAAGGATGCAATTCCAGCCGGCAATGCCGCAGAAATAGTATCGGCAGAATAGTTGGCCAAAAACATTCGGTCCGTGAACTGCATCAGGGTAAGCGATCCCATTGAGGCTACCAGCGGGAGGCTGATTGCCAGGACATGTTTGTACCCGTTCTTTTTTGACCAGCGTTCCATCATGGCTTAAGAAAATTTAGCATAATTAGATTCAAATTGGGAGGCATTTTCCCCTGTAAACACAAGCTCCACGGATTGGCCTTTCAGACTATCCAGATTGGAATGAAACACATGCAATCCAAAGGGATGAATATCTCTCAGGTTGCTGGTGTGTATGAATACTCGTGAGGTATGGGCAGCCCTCTTTCTCACAATATCGAGTAATTCATGAGCGGACGTCCCATCGAAATCACCACTTAATTTGAGGTGGAGATTTTCATCGTTTCTGTGAGCATCGATTTTAAAATTTGTTGCCATGATATCATCTACATTGCATTGAAAAAAATTAAGGCACTTAGAGAAATTAATGTCCCTGCTCAGACCATAGGAAAAAATCTCCGGCAACCTTCTTTATCTCCTTTTTTAGCATCCAATAAAAAACCCGTTATCAGGGTCGCCTGATAACGGGTTGAGTGGGTATTCTCAACAGCACTAAGGCATTATCAGGCCCGGTAGCTTCATTCTCTCTACCTTATGGGTCTTCCACAGGAAATTGACCCTTATCCCTGTGGCCTTGACAATGTTATTAGCGTATTGAAATATGATATTCATTCTGTTTTTCGCCTTGATTTTCCCTTTGGTTAAGGTGGGATTCATAAACAAATAGAATTAAAATGTCAAGTATTTTTGTGAAAACAGTGTTTACATTTTTAATACGGAATTTACCAATGACAATGAACCACCTCGCAGCCCCGCTCAGACGGGATCTCCTCCATAATTAAGGCGGACAAGTTCGCTACGCTCCGACAAGCTGCGGGAAATTAGAACTTAGCCGCCTGCGGCGGGACTTCTTTGACAGGATTAACAAGATTAACAAGATTTTTTTATTCTCTTTATATCCTGAACATCCTGTCTATCCTGTCTAAAAAAGGAAATTCCTATACAATCAAGTTAAAATTCATGGGTTGATCTCGTCATTTCCATCCTTTTCAAGAAAGAAACGCCACTTGCAAAATAAATCTTTCGGGTGAGGATCAGGAGGGGCGAAAAGACATTCAACCCGAATACGATCATCCACTGCCTGGGCAAAGCTTGTAAATTCCCCACGGTGCATTTCCTTGCATACAAACTCGTCTAAACCGCGCCTAAGTCTGGCCTCTTGTGTAGGGCAAGATGGCACAGAGATGATCACTTCGTTTTCCGTTTCCTGAATCTGATATCCTACAAGGATACACCAAGGGAAAAACCTAAGGGCCTTCACAAAACCTTTCAAACCCCTTTCTTTGATATCAAATCGAGGGATCAGGTCTTTTGCAGCCATGCCGGCAACACGCCCCCACACCTCTTCATTGAGTCTTTCAGCGGTTGGCTGGTCAAATCGCTCAGCCACATTGATAAACCAGAAAGCATCAACAACTCTGTAATGCCATAGAAGAAATTCAATATATTTTCTCAGCTCTGGTGCTTCCATTTTCTGGAAAATTTCCATATCCATGATTTGCTGCCTTTTAAATTATTGTATTATAGCAATGAAGCCTCGCATAAGAAATCACGGAGATAATTTGATCTCTTATGCAAGAAAGTTTGCTTCACTCATTGCCTGACATCTTCGAGAAGTTTCTTCTTCTGCAAGGGCTTGAGGTGGACTATCAGGCCTCCGGAGGTAACACTAATCAGTATTTTTCCATAGTCCCTGGTTTCAATCATTCCGGCTTCAACCTTATTTGTAACCACCGCGATTTCTTTGCCTTCACAGAGGAACTTCTCAAAGGTTCCACTCAAAATTCGGACTCCACCTTCTCCAGTTTCGCCTCCACTGATGAAACCCATCAGCCCGAAAGACAGTTCAGAAGGATTGACCGCTTTATACTCCTCACTTTGTGCACGTCCGAAAAAAGCAAGACTGAGCAACAGAGCCGTTAGGAGAACAAAACGCTGTGTGTTTATTCGCATGGTTGTTCCTCCTTTCTCGTGTGCTATTTCTATCATTGTACTGAGCTATAAAGGGGGCGTTGTTTCTAAAACGACTTATCAGCACATGATAAAGAATATATTTACATTAAAACCATGGCCCAAAATTGGAAAAACAATAGCATATTATCATGCTAAGCTTAAAGACATAAAGTGAATAGGAGTATTTTGGTAAAGAGCATGCTAAGATGATTTCGTGAAACTTAAGTTGGTTTGGAACCAACGTTACCCCTTTACATACTGCAATTAGGTAGTCCATAATATAAACCTAATCTTCATACGGCCCAAGGAAACGTTCGCCATTAAAGTGGATCAAATGCGTTGGAGACTCGGCAATCCAGACTTCCGTTTCCCAAGAAATGTCACTCAAGTATTTTAACATGGCCCTCCGATCAATAAACGCAGTCACAAAAACCAAGCCAGCATTTGATCCAGAGAACAATTCCTTCAATTCTTGCCTTCGCTTCGGGTTCACAGGCCCGTGACTGGTTACAGCTTCAATCAGAACCAGCCAATTCTTTTCTACATGATGCACCACAACGTCAGGCATCTTCCCGTGTTCTTCTATCTCAACCCCTAATGCTGCCAAGGCGTCTGCATCGAAATATGCCCACTTCGCTTGAGTATCTCCTACATAAATAACATAACCTCCTGGTGTAAATAAGGGGCAAAAATCATCTATTATCCTCTTGACCAGCACATTCTGGCCTCCAGGAGAAAGCCTGATTTCTCGACCGCTCGCGAGTTTGACGGGCAGTCGCTTCATATCCCTCTCGCGTGCATATAGCCTCTTTAAGGTCTTCACTGTCCGCAAATATTTCTGTAAATGCTTCTCCCATCCTGGCTTCCCGAAACTTCGGAGGAGTTTCAGAGCGTACGGCTCAATCTGATAAACCGCTTTCGGGCTATTGGTCGGTCTGGAGGGCTTATCAGGATTGGCAACAATCAAGGCGGCTTGCAGAAACTGGTGAACTGTTTGACGACGCACAGTTTCGCGAGTGTTGGGCGCATATTTTTTCCCGTAGTGTTCGTGAAAGAAATCCATCATAGGAGTAATACCCATCAATGGATCGGTTGCACCCTCCCAATCGGTGTCCGGTTTAAGGCCCAATAACGCTAGGAGGGTCAAGGCAGATCGCTCGTTCTGTTGCTGCCTTGGAAAACCCAAATGATTTAAGATTGCGAGAGCCTCTCTGATTTTCTTTTCTGCTTTCTTCCTACTTGCTTTTTTAATCACGGTTTTCGCACTCCTTTTCTAAAACGGCATCGATAGCCTCCTGATCGGGCATTGCTTCCTTGACATAGGCACCCAGTCTCAAGAGTTGTTCATAAGTAGGATAGGGCATTTTTCGCAGATCAGTGGCATTAACCTGAGTGTGTCCGCTAAAGAGCCGAAAATACTGATCAATAATTGTAGAATTGAGGTATAGGGCAAGCCCTTTTGCCAAGTCAGCCAGCAATCCTCTACCTTGTCTGTGGAAGTAATTCAGGTGATTTTCAAAACTTATAAAAGGTGCATTGACCCTTGAAGGATCATATATCGCTGCCATGACCCGCCTCGCCTGTTCCTTGGACGAGAACCTTTTTGTGAGAACATAATATCCAGCTTCTACGAAAAGACCGGACGTCTCGGGAGATAACACTATGGCATTGGGCTTCTTTCCTGATTCAACTGGCCAGTTGATAAAGCCATATTGAAAATGACACGGATAGATCAACGGCGCTGTTCCTTGCTGAGGAGACTGTCTTAAATGTTCCCGTGCTCTGAAATCAACAGTACGTCCTGTAGAGACATTCAGGTTAAGTTTGCTCAGTGACGATACAAAGCATTCCATTCGTTTCATCACATTTAAATCGGCATCGTCAACACCCAGATGGATAAAGGCATCCCGATCACCAGGGTGGACAACATGATTATATAGGACAGATAGGATATGTGCATTGCTGAAATCAATACCCTCGGACGCGGAGATTATGACAGACTTCGGTTTCTGAAGCCCTCTAACGGCATGATAAATCACATTCTCTTGCAGCACATCATCGTCACCGAACGCCTTCTTACGCGATACGAATACATGAATGCGCTTGAGGCTCATCATTCTCAGGAATGCAACGCGGAACTTCTTGAAATAAGGACCATTGCAAAAGCTACGGGGTGTTATCGCCACCATTTGTCCTCCCGGCTCCAGGAACCGCATTGACAGCCATACAAAAACCGCGTAAAGGTTTGCCACCTCTATGCCAGCTGAATAGAGCATTCGGCTCATAGCTGTCTGTGTATTGATCTTTTTATAGGGAGGGTTAAGAATAACATGAGTGAAACGCCTGCTTGGGACGGAAAAGAGAGATTCCTCCGTTTCGGTAATGGCAGACAAAACAAAATCCTCAAACTTTACGATCCCTTGAAAGGCAACGCCCGCAGACTTGCAGAGAGATTCGCATCTCTTCATGGTTTCTTCCAGATAGGGAAGTATCCCTTTATCCGTTTCGTAGACAACAACTTCAATAGAAAGAGGCCGAGTCTTTCGCTCGACCAAAGTCTCCACGCACGTCGCAAAAAGCACCCCTGCCCCTGCGCCAGGGTCCAGAATCCTTACCTCTTGCCCCCCCGTTTCAAACATCGATGACATAAAATGGGCGATTGCAGCAGGCGTAAGAAACTGACCGATCTGAGAGCGGTCAGTTCTACTTGTATTAGAGTTAAATGATTTTCGGACGTGATCAAGCAAGCTTAAAGATTCGACTGGCATATCGTTTTCTTTAATAAGTGTATTTCATGCATCCATATTTTTCAATCCAACAAGATTGTAACCGTTGGTTCTAAAACGACTTATCAGCACATGATAAAGAATATATTTACATTAAACCATGGTCCAAGATTGTAAAAAACAATAGCATATTATCATGCTAAGTTTAAAGACATAAAGTGAATGAGAATATTTTGGTAAAGAGCATGCTAAGATGATTTAGTGAAACTTAAGTTGCTTGAGAACTCCTTTACAGCGCCTTGTTCAAGTAAGCCGCTATCGCGGCAGATTTTCCATAATTTTTCTTGCTTAAAAGAATTTTTTATGTTTTATCGATTAATATCAAGGCGTAAAACTTTTTCGTGGAAATATGGCTTTTATTCCCTTAACTTTCCGAAATTATACCATAATTAACACTTCGCCCACTCTAGAAGATAGCATCTCGAATCAATACCCATATAGCAAATAACGCGCCAAATAAGCCGGGCTTCCTGAACAATGGATTGAATCTGACCTGCCTGTGTCGGCCAGAGATAAATTTTTCTTCCATGCATTGGCATGTCAGTTCAATCCTTATAGGTTGGGCTGCTCTCATCTACCTTTTCATCCCTAGCCGTCATTCCCAAACGAAAACCTCGTGACAGGTATCATCTCCTCTTGCAATCATGCGGTCTTTCATGTATTTCATTCTCGGATGATAACTGCTGAAGTAAGCAAATGCAATGTCACACATCCACTGGGTTAGGGCCAATATTCCGAGTTCCTTAAACGATTCGTAGATTAAGCACCTCTTAACCACTATTTCAAATTTCTCTTTAGATTCTTCAATTACATCGAACACGATGTTGTGGCTTTCAAAATCCTTGTATACCTTAGCAAAACTCCTGAGGTCGTCATCAGGACCAAGAGGAGTAAACCCTCTAAAGAAAGCCTGTCCACCCTTCATTAAGGTTTCACGCATAATCTCATTGGTGCTTGGCGTTCCATATCGTTTCTGAAGTTCCCTATACATCAAAGCCAGTAACTTTAAATGGTTCTTGATTCTCGCTTTTGTTCTTTCATCCTCCTCAGGTTTTCCCTCTGCATCATAGCTAATCGTGAGTGACTTAAAGAAAGCGGGAATGGCAACCTTCAAAGTTGACGCAAGCCCAATTTCTTCTCTCAATACTCGGAAGCCGACTCTGTACTCTAGTTCGAACATATTATCGTCTATTGCTATTGCTGTGTAACCTCTGGTGCAGCAGCCCAACGACCGAAATCAGCGGGGCGGTTTACCGCATCCGCTAGATTGAGTTGTTATGCAGACTTAGCGGGCAGACACTACTTCAGTAGTGAGTAGTCTTCTAGAAATTTTGAGACGCTGACCCCATCCGTTCCTGGAACTAATATTGCGTATCCATTTCCTCTTCGGGCTACGTTGAATTTCATCTGGCCGGTTGATTGACTCATCTTGTCGCCGTATTCATCAAAAAAATTCCTGGGGAGGCATATTTCGACAGTATCTCCCGCATCGCGCTTGCAAAGCAAAACAGCTTGATCAAAGCCCTCAAAGGGCAAGCCAAGAAACCAGCGATCAGGTTTCCTCTCGGTGGCAACGGCAATACCAACTTTATGCCCTGATTGGGTTTTGTAAATGCTGCCTCTAATGTTTTCAAGATGAATGCCTTCTTCAGATGCCTTTTTCAGAAAATCCATCCGAATTGTCCTACCGATCCCTCTCCCCGACACCACATTCAGTCTCTTAAGGCCCTTGTCTTTCATGTGTCTGGAATCCACTCGAGTGTTTTGCAGGGGCTCGGTGTCCAGATCTGAAATATCCCGAAGAAGTTTTTCGTACCTGTCAATTAGAGACTCGATCTTATTAAGCCTTTCGCCTGCAGCCAGAACCTCTTGAGATTTGCCGCATTGAGCGGATTCTGCTATTTGATTCAATAAGTTAGTTTTCTCATGCATTAAATGTTTTTTGGCGTCCATGATCTTGCCCTCCTCTTAGGTTAGTGAAGTTAAGGCAAGTATAGTATAGGTAAGTTTATTTGTCAAGATTAAAATTGAACGTCAAGGAATTTTTTTGCTTGCATAACGTTGCCATCAACGGCGGCGGTTAGCTGTCCGCTGCATGGGCATTGTTGGGCATTTTTCTTCCTTTGAAATTAGTGGCTGTACCTGAATTACCAGGACAAGTATCGGTCAGTACAAATTATCGTAAAGAAAACCTATCTTTAAGCGTTCGAGCAATCTCCTTGGACATCGGGCTCACTAACCTCTCTGCTTGCCCCCATGAATCTCCGCTTTTCGTCAAAACAGTAAATACTGTTTCTCCCGTTCTAACGTCTATAATTTTTACCGATATTGTAGCCTGCCTTCTAAAATAAGCATTTTCCGTATTAATAACCCCATAAAGAATAGCATCTGCATTTGTTAATTTACCAATCTTGACATAATCCTGTTCTTTCATTAAACCCAATAGAGTAAGTTTTTGCTCAGATAAGATCCTATCAATTATATTTCTATCAACAATCTTAATTCCTGACCCTAATAAAGCCATAGCTAACTCATCTGCAATAATATAATTATGTCTTTGCCCTGCATTGTTAGGGATTATAGAATCGATTCTATCCTCTAAGAACGGCAATATTGTCAGTGATTTTATATTATTAAAATCATATCCATGCTTTTCATTTTTATCAAGTTGGACAGTGGCACAACTAATGAGAATCAAAGAGCATGATAATATTGCGATCAGATTTCTAACATTCATTAATCAATCTCTCTTTATTTATTATAAAGTGGTGATACCATTAATAGTAAGGTCTGGCTTGGAATCGCATTTTAAATATTAAATGTGCACTTATCAACGACCACTAGTAGAACTGGTGTTATGATAAAGGCCCCTGAAATGGGCTATTACTCGAATTCGATTTCTAATTGTTCTTGATTTTGTTGCAATTATTCCTGTTCTTTAATATACAGTCTGATTTGGTGCTCATTGAAGCCCACTGAGCTTACACAATAACCACGTGCCCAACGAGTCTGTAGAAAAGTCCAAAATAACTGGTAAAAGCTCTTATTGTCGGTTGTAAGCTATTGATTTTATTGAACTAGAATTTCGCAAAAATGAACGAAAATTACTTTTTCTACAGATTCAACGCCTGGGCTGATAGGTGCGCGGGGTCCTTTTCCGCGCATCCTTGTCCAGCCCGATGTTAGGTTCTTGTCCTCATAGAAAGCACTGGCAGAGCAATGAGAGCCCTTCCTCGAACGCTTTCTAAGTCGATTTTATCTGACTTGAAATTCTCCCAAATCTGCTGAATCTCTGGCTGCATCTTCTCAGGCAGCATCACCCCAGAATAGCCACCTTTTAGTTTCTCCCAAAGGTAGGTGGCAGCATTTTGGACCGTTTCCAGCCCTGTTATAAACCACTGCGGCGATTCAAAAGTCTCTTTTGCCTCGCCAGCCCAATGAAGGTAGGTGGAAACACTCCCCCAGTATCTAAGTAGTGTTTTATGATCCCATTCTATAAGAGTAGGACTACCCGGAATAAGCGATGAAATAGTTTGTGTAAAGGCGACCAGCCGTTGATAATCCGGACTGAGTTTTCGAATGATCTTCGCTAGCCTGGTACTACTGCCTTTACACTTCTCGTATTCCTTTCTGTCAAGTTGTCCCCCCACGCTCATGACTAGTTCCTCAAACAGCACTTGCTCAATTGCCTGCCGAGTCTCCAGCGCAGCATATTGAAGTGTGATGGCGGAGCCAGTTCTCTTGGCGTATTCCAACCATGAGAGTCCGCGATAGACAAAGCCGGCCGAATCGAAGAACAGCCTTTCTTTGATGATATCAACTGGTTCGCGATTGGTGAAATCGGGCGTATGCATGAAATGAACCCCGGATAAAACTGGGTATCAGCTTTGGACTGGTAGCTGAGTTTCTTAGCGTAAGGGAACCAAGAACAGTACATTACTGTTGATATCCTTAACGCGAACCTCACCAGTGCCATACTCGACTGTTCTGCCATCTTTGAGAATTACGAAGTAATCTGCTCTGTCCCATGCCCATCCGGTTACTAAGCGGTGAGAATATTTGAGTGCCTCATACTCGCCGCGCGATTGATATCCGTCTGGATTACCCAAGATTTGAATTACTTCTTGTTTGGGCATTCCAGGGCGAAGGCGTGACATCAATTCGCCAGTTGCGCAACCGGCCAAGATCAAAAGAATGGCAAGAGCCGCAGCAAATTTCCTCATATGTTTTCCTCCCAACGTAGATATTATACGCCTTACAAAGCGTAATATTTTACGTCTATAAAAAAGGGGTATACAAAAAAATAGTAATAACAGTTTATTAAATCACATCATAATAATATCGTTGAGAAAAATACGCCTTTCGACTGTTGAAACTATGAGGATTTAATGGTATCTTTGTAACACAACGCCTCGTGAGAATGAGGAGTACTCTCTACCTGTCTCCCTGGTAATATAAGAGGTATCACAAAAAGGACCGCCTCTCCATATTCTACCTCACTATAAATGATTTCAATAGGCTTTTCAAATTGTTAATAAGATATCAAAAGGGGTAGCGTGGTTCCCCTCCGTTTTTTAATACCTCCCTGATCCACTCGGCTAAAAATTTGTCTATTATAAAATATTTTTTGTCTTGCCCCTTGCTGATCAAGTCCTTTCTTATTAGACTGGAAAGAGCCTTGTGCAGGGATGGCATTCCCATATCATATTTGTAAAGCATCTTACTCGAAAAGGTTGCTATAGGGCCGTGTTCAGCCAAAAGGGTCATGACCTGACTTTCTCTTATAGGCAACTCCTCAAAAATTCCTGAAAGCCAAGGGGTCAAAGATACAAGCATACGTAATACTCCTGCCTCAACGAGTTCCTCGGACACGGTATTGGACTCAAGGCTATCGAATATGTGGCTACATAACCGTTGCGCATAGTCTGGATGACCCTCGACCTTATTAGCAATTCTCAATGCCAGCTCCTCGGAAATGGAAACACCTATTTTTTTAAAGCGAGTTTTTATGAATTTAGTTAGTTCCTCTTGAACGATTGGCCCTAACTCGATGAGCTTGGCGGAATGATAAAATGGTCTTTTCTCATTAATGAATATATCTTGGAGTAAGTGCATGCGGCTTCCCAGAAAAGCGAATGCAATTCTGTCTTGCTGCTGGATAATGGTACGAAATTCAGCTTCAAGATTACTATTAACCCTGAGGATCTGTTGAAATTCGTCGAGAACAATCACTGCTCGCTTTTTGCTCTTCCTAAGATATGAATTTAAACCTACAAATGCATCAGATAAGTTATCAATAGAAGTTGCCTGAGGTGAGAGCTCTGGCAGGACAGTAAATGATCCTGTGCCATTGGGCTCAAACCGGATGGCAAACCTTGTCCTTGTAAAAAACTGGGCAGTCTTTTTTATAAACTTTTCTATACTCTTTAGATCATTAATGATGGCTTTTGCGGCTGTACTGGACACAGCCTGGACAACCTTTTCGGTAGAATTGCAGGCAAAGAAGTCAACATGCCCGTATAGGATTCTCTTGGATTTAAGTTCCTTAGATACTGCCTTCAAGAGTGAGGTTTTCCCATACCTGCGTGGGCTGAATAAGACGATACTCTGTCCACCGCTTAGATCCTGAGTTATCTGTTTAATTTCAGATTTTCGATCACAAAACAATTCACCGCTAACTACCTGGCCAAAACGAAATGGATTTGCCATGGAGATCTCCAAGAAATATACTTATAGCATAATACTAAAAGTAGATATTTATATATACTAATAGCATAATAAAGTCAATAGAAATATTTTTATGCCATTAGTATATTTCCATATTTAATACTTTTAACCTTTCTACTATAGCGGGATGCTGCGAGCTTTGTTTTGCGGGTTAGGTGGTTAAAGTGTTAGATAATTGGGATAAAGAAAGGGAGCATCAAACTTGGTATTAATTTTGGCTGGCCTTTTGTTGTAATAATTTCAAAGAAATGATTTTATAAAAGACTGGATATCTCTCTCGCCCTCAAATATCCCAAAATGGCCCTCACATAGGATATCGATTTTTAGAGAAAGGAGGAATTTTAAAGATTTAATGTAGTCCTTGTGATTAGATAAAAGAGAAGGATCGAGGGGGCCGTGGACATCTTGGCCAAAGAGTATTTTTTTGCCCTCTGATTCTATCAAATATACAACCGAACCTGGAGAGTGCCCTGGAGTATGAAATGATTTTATTTTTCTATTTCCAACCATGAATGATTCCTCAAAGGATGTGATTGTATAGTCCACCTTTAAGGGTTCCAGCACTTTACCGTACCACCGGGCTGCTGTAACAGTACTGTCACCTTTTTCCAGATATACAGCGTCTAACTCATGTGCCACAATCTTACAGTCAAACCCTTCTCTTACCTTCCAGGCACCTCCTGTATGATCAAAATGGCAGTGGGTTATAAATAGATATTCAATCTGTGAGGCATTAATACCACACTTTTCAATATTGGAGATAAGCCTTTTATGCCCCTTACCGGTACCGGCATCGATCAGGGCCGCCTGCTCTTCAAAACATAGCATGTATATGGCAGCATCCTCAGGAGCTGTTAAGCTATCTCCTCCAACCTGCCATACCTCCTTTGTAATTTGCATATGCACAATCCTTTAAATCTATCAACATTTTATTTCCAAATAAAAAAACATTAATCATGATTACTTTCTTGATAATGGGATTCTTGTTTTTTTAGTAAAAATAAATGAACTCTAAATATGAATATGGAAATCCCTGGTCCAGACCCGCCTGTCCCGATTATATCGGGACAGGCGGGTCTGGCGGATAAATGGTGATATCTTAAGCTATGAAGACCTTTAGTAGGCTCAGGTGGATCTGATTTCTTGTCTCATAAATACAGCATAAGAGACACCAAAGCAGATAAAGGTAATTGCTATCAGGGAGATTATGTGGGGAATTACCACATAAATACTCTGTGAAAGGGCTAACGGCCGTTCAAATCTTGATGAAGAGAGTCTCTCAATGGGCCCCATAAGGACAAATGATCTGGTTGTTTTCCGCGTAGGATCGATTATTATAGTAGTAGAATCATTATAGAGTTGCATAGGGGAGATCAGAGATATGGCCCGCTGAACTCTCATATGCCTCATTACCATTTCAGGATCTTCTCTGCTATTTCTATCAAGCGGGACAAGGGAATTTGCTATCACACTGGCACCCATAGAAATAAAAAATGAGAAAAAGATCCATATAGCCAATGTAGCTAAGGCTGATGTAGCAATACCCCTAAAGAGAATAGAAAAAAGTATACTAATGCCTAGCCAGAAAGAGATGTAGAATATGCTAATAATCAGATAGATAAAGATCCTCCACACTTCCTCGACACCGGGCACAACCCCGATTAATGTAAGTCCCAAGCCTGATATCACCAGAAGAATAGAGATCAACATAATAGCAATAGTAGCAACACCTGATAAGAATTTACCATTAATGATGGAATCTCTATAGATAGGTTGAGAGGCCAATTTGCTTAATGTCCCACTACTCCTCTCCCTGTTTATTGCATCGAAACCGAGTACAAGCCCTATAAGAGGCCCAAAAAAGGCAACAAACTGGACCAGGGAAAAGAGTGGACCTGTTGAGGTAAAAAGCATTAAAAACACGAACTTTGGTTTAGCAACACCGCTGAGTTCTTCCCTAAGACCAATGCCCACCATATACGCCGTTATTAAACTGACCATAGCAATCAGGGCAAAAAGGATGATGAACCGATAGCTGCTGAAGTGATCTGCGAGTTCCTTTTTTATAATGGCACTGATACCTTTCATGGGGAGACCTCCTGGAAATATTTCATATACACATCATCTAAAGAGATTGCCTTATCCTCTACTCCCAGTTTCTCTTTTGCCAATTCTTCAATGGGACCCACAGCAATCATCCGCCCATTAATCATGATCCCTATTCTATGTGATATCTTTTGCACCTGTTTGAGATCATGGGAGGAGAGAAAAATTGTCATATTTTTATCCTTGCTTAATGACTGAATATACTCAATGATCTTTGTGGTACCGTCAGGATCAAGTCCCAATGTAGGTTCATCTAAAAATACAACTCTTGGCTCCTTTAAGTAAATCTCGGCAATCCCCAAGCGCTGCCTCATTCCCCGGGAATACGCTTCTAACTTTTTTTCTGCCTCATCTTTTAGTCCCACCCTCTCGAGGGCATCTTCTATTTTAGGTGAACTCACAGCATCAGGTATATTGTTGAGTCTGGCTATAAAGCGCAAGTTTTCTGTGGCGTTCATATCATCGTAGAAACCAATATTCTCCGGGATATAGCCAACAATCTCTTTTACCTTGATAGCCTCTTTAGTGGGGTCAAAGTCTGCTACCCTTGCCCATCCCTTGGTAGGTTCAGTAAGCCCAATGAGCATCAGCAGGGTAGTTGTCTTTCCTGAACCATTTGGGCCAAGAAAACCGAATATCTCACCCTCTTCTATACTAAACGTCAAATCATTCACCGCAACCTGGTTGCCATAGCTTTTGGTCAAGTTATGGGTTTCAATAATCGCCTTTTGATTCATATTATCTCCTTCCAAGGGAAACAAAGAGACCAAAGAGGCCTAAAATCACAAGAACAATTATCCCAATCCCTATCCAGCCCCATGCTGCCGAGGCCTTGACTGTTACCCTCATTTCGAGGTCGTCTGAACTCTTCTCCCCCTTAATGCTCAGGCCAACTGCATAATCCCCTACAAGCGCCTCTTGGGCTGGAACTACACTTGCCTCAATCTGTTTTAAGCTACCCGGTTCTAAGGCCTCTATCTTTTCAGGTTCAAACTCCACCTTCCAATTTTCTGGTTTTATCGATAAAAACTCGATATTGTGGATTGTTGCTGAACCGGTGTTTTTTACATATATGGAAATATTGCCAGGTTTGCCTTTCTCCGTTTCAAGGGATAAAAGCCCTGTAGCAGTACCGGCCTCCAGCTTATAGGTGCCTGTAATAATTACCTTCAACTCTGCCTCTGCTTTGGAGGCTCCTGCGCCTATGGCGACTGGAATGACGTATTCTCCTGCCTTGCAGAAACGATCAGGGGTTACCTCAACATTGAGACTTTTACTCTCGTTATCTTTTAATCTCAGGCTTGAGATATATTTATCCTCATATGGAGGTTTGAAATTGATCTGCCAGTCTTTTGGCTCCTTGGAAGTTAGGTTAAATGTATTTTCCTTATCGGTTTTGTTTTTTAAATCAAGAGAGAACTCAAACTTTGCATCACTTTGCCCCCGCAGGACAGGATAAGAGGTAGTAAGTTCTATATTGCCTTTCTCTTTCTCTTTCTCCTTCCTTAAGGTAACCTTTAGGTGATGGGATGCCTTGAGTTGACCATCCTCTGTCTTTGCATCTACCTTAAATTTATATGACCCTGGTTTGGTATCTTTTTCTGGCTCGGCAAAAAATTGAATGTTTTTATCATCTCCCCCAGAGACATGAACCGACGTCACAGAAAAACTGTATGTTTTAATCTTAGTTTTCCATCCGGTTGGAGCAGAGAGGATTGTAAAGTATACATTTTCATCTCTTTTACCCTTGTTCTTCACAAGGATATCTACTGTTACATCATCTCCCTTATTGATTATGACCTCTGGATATTCAAAGGCTATTGATATTCCTCTCTCTGGTCTTTTATCTTCCTCCTTATCCTCTTTTGCCAATCCTAAAGAGATAAAGGACGTACTTAGGCATAGGGTTAAGATAAAAGAAAGGGTAAAAAAAGCTTTTCTTAGCACTTCATTCTTTCTCATCTTGTTTCTCCTCCATTTCTTCTCAGTCTTCAGCGTTAGGGATTATTTAAAAAATAACGACTATCTCTTTGATTTTAGATATGGAAACTTAATCAAAAATATTTTGAATGTCAATAGAATATAAAAAAAAATTGTAACTAATCATGTTTCCCGATAAAATCGGGATTCACGCCCGCCCGTCCTGCTCATATCGGGACAGGCGAGGTTCAAAGTTAGAAATCAACCACCACAACCACCAATGAACCTTGACAACCTGGGCAGTTACCATTATTTCAAACAGTAGTATGCTTTCTTGAGTATATATATTCAGTTGAAGCAATAACACTTTTTATCTATATATACAAACCTATACATCACAGGGAAAGGGGAAAAAATAACATTAATCTATATCATCGTTGGAGGATGTATCATCTATCTCCTCCTGACACTATATTTTACGTACCTGGTTCATCAACTACCCCGAGAACCAGTTCAAGAGATACCCGATTGGGGTAAGGTCTTAGATACTCGAATCCCTGCAAAGGATGGGGGTTCACTTGAAGTCTGGCGTGTGGAAGCTAAAGGCAGGTCAAGGGGTATTGTAATTCTGGCCCACGGGTGGAGCAGAAATCGAGATCGAATGGTGGGCAGGGCCAGAATCTTCGGAAAAATGGGTTTTACCACCATCATGCACAGCGCCCGTGACCATGGCAACTCAAGCCCCCATCGCTTTATGAATGCACCTCGCTTTGCCGAAGATATAGAAGCAGTATTACACTGGGTGAATGAACCTGTTGTTCTTTATGGACACTCGGTCGGTGCAGCCGCAGCTGTTATTGTAGCTAATCGAAATCCTGATCAGATCAAGCTTCTATTCCTGGAAGGTTGTTACGCTAAAACAAAAGAGGCGCTTCTCAACCTTTATCGTAATTATAATCGTCTTTTCGGAATCTTTTTCGCGTCTATGGTGGTGTTTTGGATGGAGGTTTTTTACAAGAATAGCCTGGATTCAATTAGTCCTGTCAATCTTGCCCCTTACATTGACCTGCCTGTTATGATAATTCACGGCGAAAGAGACCAAAACTTTCCGCTCAATCATGCCTGGAGGCTAAGGGACAGTTTTCCTGCTGGTCTGGGCGAGCTATTTGTTGCCAGGAATTCCGATCATAGCAGCTCAAGTCTGAATCCTGAATATCCCGTTGCTATTCAAACCTTTATTGATCGTCATCTGCGGCAATCCTGAAAGTCTCTTCCAAGCCTGTTAAACTTTCCTACTTGCGCTTACTCCTTTAGCCTTTTTCTATCCTTTAGGTGTGCTGGTAAACATTTTCTCCCTCAGACGATAATACTGAACAGATGCCTTTAAAGCGCGTACCGCACGCTCCGGTCCTTGAAAAACCGGTATTCCCTGGTTGATAAGACTCTTTGTAAAGTCTTCCTGGATGCTGCGAAACGTGTAGCCTACAATGGGTTTGTTATGGGTTTCAAGCAGTTGAGCAATGGATTTACACTGTGCATCTATCAATTTGGCACTTTGTTCAATAGCCTGATCTTTTGAAAAACCCATATGCTCCAAGGTCCGATTCACCATCTGTGGAGGCACAAGGAAATAGATGAGAAGAATATCGGTATTATCTTCCTCAAGAAGCACTGTGGGGATATCAGAAAAGTAGTCCATAGGGTTTTTTGTAAAGGTAATGTCCACGGGATTGTGTATGCTACCTGTATTTGGAACTAACGGAGTTAATTTTTTGACTGTATCTTGCGAAAGCGTCGGAAGTTCAAGACCTTCCCGACCGCAGGAATCTGCCGCAGCCGCACCTGGTCCGCCTGAATGGGTTTGAATTACTACCCGCGGCCCTCTGGGTTTGGGTAGACAGCCCAGGACCCAGCACATATCAAATAATTCTGCAATAGAGTATGCCCTGATAACCCCACTCTGGTGAAACACACCATCGTATAGCTGATCCGGCCCTGCCAGAGCCCCGGTGTGAGAAAAGCCTGCCCGCCTCCCTGTCTCAGATCCGCCGACATAGAGGGCCACAATGGGTTTGTAGGGTATAATCGATCGAGCCATTTCCACAAATTCTCTCCCTCGACGAATGCCCTCAATGTAGAGAGCTATCACCTTAGTATTGGGGCATGCTCCAAGGTACTCCATGCAATCAACAATATCGACATTTGCCTCATTTCCAACGCTAAAGGCTGTAGAGAATCCAAGGGAGAGCCTGGAGAGATAGTTAAACATCTGAGTAACAAAACTGCCGCTCTGCGAGGCCATGCCGATAAATCCTGGTTCGCCTAAATACCGCAGGAAAGTCGTATTCAGCTTTTGATATGGATTCGCCACACCAATACAGTTTGGCCCTAAAAAACGAATACCGTATTTATTGGCAATTTCAACGAGCTCTTGTTCACGGCCTGCACCTTCCCTACCGACCTCTCTGAAACCACCAGAGACTATAATGGCATGCTTGATACCCTTCTGGCCACATTCTTCTAACAACTCCGATACGATTTGTGTAGGCACAACCAGTACTGCCAGATCCGGGACTTCGGGCAAATCCAGAACACTCCTATAGGCCTTGAGATTCTGTACTTGCTCCTCTTTGGGGTGAACAGGGTAGATGGTCCCTTTAAAACCAAGAGCCCTCAAAGAATTGAACTGGTTAGTTCCCATAGCAGAGAAATTATTAGAGGCCCCAAAAAAGGCAATACTTTTGGGGTTAACAATTGGGTACAGCGGGCTTTCTTTTATGGAATTCAGCATGTATATTCTTCACCAACAGACCTGCTATTCCTGTGGCCTTCAATTAAAGATCACAAAAAGAGGTCTTCTCCCTGACATATCAAATAATGCAATTCATGGTGTTTGATTGCTCAAGAAATTAAGAGCACGGTAACCAAATGCATGCAAAATACAACTACTGGTATATTTTTGTGATAAATAATATTATTTTTTCTCTTCCTTAGGTATCCTTGCCATATCCCTGAGAACTTTCTCTAAATTTTCTAATTCGTTACCGTATTCAGCCCAGTTCCCTTGGCGTAAATAATCCTTGGCCTTATTATAATGCTGCAGGGCCAGCTCACCTAAATTATCAGCGCCCAGAGTTTGAGGAATAAGAGGGGAAACCACTTCTTCAGGGTATATTCTCTCCTCCAGTACACCCCTTAATGCCTTATCAAGATTTTCGGCCATAACAAGACGATTACTAAATGCGACAATAACCCTTTTTAATTCCGGCAGGGACGCGGACCTTGATCTTTCCACTAATGGAGAAACTCCAACCCCTCCCCTTTGGGGTTTTCTAAAAGGGCTGGGTTTCGATGCTGTTGTTGAAGGTGTTTCGCTCTCTTCTTGTTTTGCTTCCAGGTAAACCGGTTCCACATAGATAAATGAGTCACCAATAGGAATGGCAAGCAGATTGCCTCTGATTACCCTGGAGCCTCTCTGACCCCAGAGGCTCAGCTCTCGAGAAATCTCCGTTTGCTGGTCCACCCTGGCTTCAATCTGCATGGGCCCATAGACGAGCTTTTCCTTGGATAATTTATAGACCAACAGATTTCCGTAGTCGGGCAGGTCACTTCTGGCAGACAGCCAGCCAATCATATTATCCTTCTTGGAAGGAGTGAAAGGGAGCATGAGAAGAAACTCCTCTTTATCCTCTCCAGGCAGTTTCATAATAATATAGTACGGTTTCATTGCTTGCCGAGCATCACCGTATATCTCATCTGGAATTTGCCAGAGGTCTTCCTGATTATAGAAAACCTGGACATCCTCCATGTGATAGGTCGTGTAGGCATTTACCTGGATTTCAAAAAGGTCCTTAGGATACCGGATATGCTTTTTCAAGTCAGAGGGCATCTCATCGAAAGGCTTAAATAGATCAGGAAATATGCTTGAATAGGTTTTAATAAGAGGGTCCGTTTCATCAACAATATAAAAACACACATTCCCATTATAGGCATCGATGGTTACCTTGACTGAATTTCGGATGTAATTGAGTTTCTTATTTTTTAGATACTTATACGATCGACGTGAATAGGGATACATATTAGAGGTCGTGTAGGCATCTTGAATCCAATAGAGTTTTCCTCCAGAGACAACCAGATAGGGATCGCCATCATAATCCAGAAATGGCGCAATCGAACCCACTCGCCTATTAATCTGGCGGTCGTACATTATTCTGCTCTCTGGGCTTAAATAGGTTGTGAACAGTATCTGTGGATCTAAAAACCCAAGGGCAAATAATAGTCTTCGGGGAAAAGATTTGATATGGACTCCCCCTGTTCCCTGATACGTAGTATAGACATTCTTGTCCCCCTTGGGATAGTCAAATTCCTTTGTTTTGGTCTTTACCAGAACATACTCATCAGTTCTTTCCCCATAATATATCTCCGGTCGCTCTACCTTTAGGTCTGCATCAAATGAAGGGGGGAGATCCTTGATAAGCAGGTTGGGAAGGCCTTCCCTGGTCACTTCATTTACCGGGCTTAAGGCTAATCCGTAGCCATGGGTATAAATCAAATGCTTGTTGACCCACGTATTTGCCTGGGGAGGAAGTTGATTCACCACTAACTCCCGAGCAGCCAGCGTGACTTGCCGTAATTGGTTATCGATGAGGTAACGATCTACGTCTACATTGTTAAAGTCGTAATAGAGGCGTATGGATTGAATTTGCCTATAGGTTTGAAGCAAGGGACGTTCGTCCCAGATCCTGATATTTTGAATCGTCACATTGTGCTCCTCGATGTCTCCTGCGTTGAGTGTGTCGCTCACCGGGAAATCCACCTCTTGTATCTTATTCAGGTTATACGCCTTGCGGGTATAGTCAATATTATAGGCTATGTATGGGGATTCTCTCACCAATTCATTGGGCTTTACCACTAATTTCTGCACGAGCGTGGGTAGAATGGTGGCAAATAGCACCACAGCCCCTATCCAGACTCCTGCTCCTATCATGATTACCTTTGCCCTGGGCTTAACTACATTAAGAAAAAAGACTACGGCCAGGCCCAGGGAGAAAGCGATCAAAACCCAATAGGCCCAAACCTTGATATGGACATCTGTATAGCTTGCACCGAAAGCAGGGCCCTGGGTAGAATAAAGGAGTTTATATATCTTTAGGTGATACCCCCACGCAAGAAGCAGAACAACTATTCCAGCAAGGAAAATAAGGTGTTTCTTGGCCTTGAGCGCAATAGTAACCTTGGGCACAGAGACTGGCCTGCCTTCCACCTGACTAAAATCACCAATGACTTGAAGAGCTCCCTCCTTCAGATACCACGCCATGGTGAGCAGGCCCACTAAAATAAATAAAATCAGTAACCCATTTTGAATGAAGAGGTAAAAGGGAAGAGAAAACACGTAAAAACCAATATCCTTGGCAAAAATAGGATCAGTATTCCCAAAAGGTTGCTGAAATAAATAGCGTAAGAACATGTCCCATTGGTATGAACCCTTTGAGGCAACCACTAAACTAATAAGCAGCATAACCACTATGAAGAGAAGACTTGTGCTTTTGCCTGAAAGACCAAGTCTGGCAAAATATCCACCGTCAGCCTTGAAGTCCATTTTCGGTCCGCTGCCCTGGCTTAAGCGATTGGCTGCGTACAGGTTGAAAAATAATATAAGAATAAATACTAACCAGACTGCCGCACCAAACCCGAACTTGCTTAAAAGCATCGTCCAGAAAACTGACGAGTACCTTAGATTTTCAAACCACAGCCAATCAGGACATATAGAAATTATTAACCAAAGTAAAACAACAATGAAAACGCCGAACCCGATAATTAATTTTTTATACATAACGTAATCTCCGTTAGGATAAAGGTTGTAAATCTCTTAAATAAATGGTCATACATCGTATATCAATTCTCACTTGGAAAAGAATACTTATCCCCAGGCAGCGATAATAGGTGCTTACACTATTTATTGCAAGTGGTTTTTCAAGCTGATAAGCATTATGGATAAATACCGATGATAAATATGAACCGAGTCTTTTGATATTCGTACATTCATCGAGAATCCCTATCGATCAATAAAAGTAACTGCTTGCTTTAAGGGGTAAAAATAAGCGGCTTTTTCTCTTGACACGAGACATTTCATGTTTTAGGGTGATCTATAACCAGAGTTGAGGCGCGGTGCTCATAAGTAGTCGTGAGAGAGGGGAGCAGGACCCGTATAATGATCTTGCGGTAAAAGGGTGTACCGCCGAAGCTTGCTGATAGCCTGTTACACAAGCGGGTTGGGATTGTGGATAAAATCCACAGTACTGTCACGACCTTTTTCGTGGAGCGCTCTCTCGGTGAGGTTGCAGTTGGGGCGTGCTCCAGCTGCTTTTTTTTAGGAGAAACAAATAATAAAAAGGAGGTGCTACAATGTTTAGTGGGTATTACACGGCCCTGATGACGCCTTTCAAAAACCATGAGGTAGATTACGAGGGTCTGGAAAAATTGGTGGAATTTCAGATAGAAGGCGGTGTAAGCGGGATACTCGCTGTTGGTACGACAGGTGAGAGCCCGACATTGACATGGGAAGAACACAACAAGGTAGTCGAAGTAGTGGCTGAAAAAAGTAAGGCAAGGTGCCAATCTATTGCAGGGACAGGAAGTAACAATACCCAGGAAACCATGGAAAGCACGCAGCACGCAGTGCATGCAGGCGTTGATGCAGCTCTACTGGTAGACCCTTACTATAATGGTCCAAGTTCCCTTGAAATTCGCAGGGAGTATGTTGCCCCTGTAGCAAAAATGTTTCCGCAGATTCAGATCATCCCTTATGTTATCCCGGGGCGTACTGGTGCACAGCTTCTCCCTGAAGATCTCGCCATACTCCATACCCAATTTTCCAATATGAGCACTGTGAAAGAGGCTACAGGAGACCTAGAAAATATGAAACGCACCAGGGAATATTGTGGGGAGGACTTTACAATTCTTTCTGGTGATGATGATAAGACCTTTGCTATGATGACTGATCCTATGATCAAGGCGAGCGGAGTAATATCTGTGGCCTCTAACATAGCTCCCAAAGCAGTCAAGGATATGACCACACTCCTCAATGAAGGTAAGCATGCTGAAGCAGAAAAACTTATGATCGCTTTGAAACCCTTATTCGGGATTGTGACTGTAAAAACCCAGGAGGATACTCCCTATGGAAAAGTGCTTTGCCGTGCACGAAATCCCCTTGCCACAAAGACCCTGATGTCGATTCTCGGAATGCCTGTCGGGCCATGTCGTCAACCCCTTGGAAAAATGACGAAAAAAGGGATTGAGGTTGTTTTGGATATAGGCCGCACGGTGTGGAAGAATAGTCCGGAGATCCTCAAACCAGTTGCAGACTTTTTTGGGGTTGATATAGAAGCCAGGCTCTATGACGAGTCGATCTTGGCCGGACTGAGATATGATCAATACTCCTAAGAAACTAAATTTAAAATTAGCAATTAGCAATTAAAATAGTCGCTTATGAAACTCGTATGTAACTTATAAGTTTCTCCCATTTATAACCATGGAGCGCCATTCCGCCTTGAGCGACTCGACATGAGCTCGCCGACATGTCTCATGGCCGAGAGGAAGCGTCGGGGTCATTTGCTGAGGAGAAATAAAATAAGCAAAGGCCTCAAGATTCAGAACAATTCTCAATCTTGATTAGGGTAAGGGAAATTAAAAGAGAGTAATACCTGCACAAAATCTGCCTGTAACTCCTTTTTGATGCCGGAAAGAGAAAAATAGGTCGGAAGTATGGCATGTACAAGTCATTGCCATTTCGATATTTTTTCTCTCTATACCTGCGTGAAGAAGCTGATCTAAATTTGCCTTCCATAGGTCAAAATAGCCCTCGCCACTTTTTGATTCATTGAGTATATACTCTTTCTTGGTGTGAAATATGATTTCTACCTGAGAGATAATATCTGGCCCAACCTTATAACAGCATGGCCCTATAGATGGTCCAACGCCAACTACAATATCCTTTGCCATAGAGCCAAATGCCTTTTCCATAGCCATAACAGTTTTCTGCGCAATCAATTGTAGTGTTCCCTTCCACCCTGCATGGGCGACCCCTATAGCCCTTTGTACTGGGTCAAAAAACAACACTGGAACACAGTCAGCTACAAGGATTACCAGACAAATACCTGCTATATTTGTCACCATGGCATCTGTAACATTGATTGCCTCTTTTTTATTCGTGCTGCCCTTACCTCTCGACTCTTCGGATATGATAGTAACGTTCCCGGAATGGATCTGTTCGCCTATAGTAAAGTGGCGTAATGCTATTCCAACGGTATTGGCAAGTCTCTTTCTATTTTTCAGGACATTGTCTGGATCATCTCCTACATGAAGTCCCAGATTAAGAGAATCAAATGGAGGTTTACTGAAGCCGCCTTTTCGAGTTGATACAAAATGCCTGATTTCTTTGTACTTAAGTAGATTTTCAAAGAATAATATGGTTAATAAGTTTATTTTCTTTTCGACCATTTAATTTCCTTGCTTACTTTCAGTTTTTATCCTCCCCTATCCAATTCTTGATGTAAAGAAGAAATTAGATACATGTAACTTCTGTAAAATTTGTTGTGCTAATCTATAAAATTCTTATTGACAGGGAATTTTAATTATGTCAAATAATACATATATCAAAAAAGATACAAATCATAAAATCACTTTATACCTTAACAATGGAGGAACATATGAAAGAAAGAAGCGGATATAAATGGTTAATGTATGGAGTAGTTGCAATAGTTCTTTTGTTACCTTGCGGTAAATCCTTTGGAGATACTACAGGAAAAATCATAATCTTCAATGCTGGGAGTTTGACAATTCCCTTTGCCAAAATGGAGAAGGTATTTGAGGGCAGATACCCAAAGATGGATATTATCCGGGAAGCGGCTGGAAGTCGAAAATGCGCCCGAAAAATAACGGACCTTAAAAAACCCTGTGATATCATGGCATCGGCCGATTACACAGTCATCGATCAGTTACTCATTCCCGCATGTGCTGACTGGAATATCAGATTTGCCACAAACAGGCTGGTGCTCTGCTATACAAATAAAAGTAAATATGCTAAAGAAATCAATGCCCAAAACTGGTATGAAATTCTTCTGAAAAAAGACGTCGTCTGGGGACATTCTGATCCCAACCTTGATCCCTGCGGTTATCGATCAGTAATGGTCCTTCAGCTGGCAGAGAAATACTATCAAATCCCAGGACTGTATCAAAGGCTTATTGATAATCGTCCAAAGACAAATATCAGGCCCAAATCAGTAGAGCTTGTTGCCCTTCTTCAGACAGGAAATATGGATTATGCATGGGAGTACCGGTCAGTTGCGGTTCAGCACGAACTCAAATTCGTGGAGCTCCCTGACCAGATCAACCTGGGAAATTATAAATATGATACTTTCTACAAGCAGGCCGTTGCAAAGGTCACAGGAAAGAAACCTGGAACCTTTCTTAAGAAGAAGGGAAAGTCATGCACTTACGGAATTACCCTTCTGAAAAACGCCCCTAACACTCAGGCAGCAATCGCCTTCCTGCAGTATATGCTTGATCCGCAGGGGGGACTAAAGATCCTCAAGGAGATGGGCCAACCCCCCTTTATTCCATGTAGGGTTCCAACAGCGGAAATGAAGGCACGGCTTCCGAAATCGCTGCGAGATCTGGTTGAAGTTCGAGAATAAAATGAACGAGGTGAATCATGAGACGTGAGCCGTTTTTCTGGATTAGTATCTCGTGTGGCCTGGTGATCATGGCCTTTATCCTTCTCCCCTTGATCGAAATGATGACTGCTCCTTCTCTTTCAATGCTCAAGGAGACAATCAAGGATAAGGATGTTGTGCGATCAATCTGGCTGAGTATTTACACGGCTGGATTGGCCGCCTTGATTTCCTTTGTTCTGGGAACGCCCCTCGCCTATCTCCTGGCCCGAAGCTCCTTTAGAGGAAAGAGGCTGGTGGAAAGCATCATTGATCTGCCTATCGCCATCCCCCATCCTGTGGTTGGCATTGCCATCCTGAGCGTAGCAGGGAAAAATCACTGGATCGGCCAGATTTTGAGCGAGCTCGGGATACGGATTATGGGGAGTGTCACTGGCATTATCACCGTATTGACCTTTGTGGGCATCCCCTTCTACCTGAATGCCACAAAAGCCGGTTTCGAGGGGATTTCACCCCGTCTGGAAAAGGTATCGCGGAGCCTCGGCGCCTCTATGTCCAGCACCTTTTTCCGTATCACCTTTCCCCTTGCATGGCGGAGCATGCTTATTGGCCTTATCATGTGCAGCGCCCGGGCCATCAGTGAATTCGGGGCAGTGGTAATCGTTGCCTACCACCCCATGATTGCCCCGGTCATGATCTATGAACGCTTCGAGGCATATGGCCTAAAATATTCTCAGCCCGTTGCAGTGTGGCTCGTGTCGATTTCCCTGCTACTTTTCCTGATACTCCGAATTCTTACCTCAGGAAACAGAAAAGAAACATGATCAAGATACAGGATCTCAACATTAACCTGAAGGAATTTAAACTCCGCGATATTAACCTGAGCGTGGAGGAAAACGAATTCTTCATTCTCATGGGTCCCACCGGGGCAGGTAAGACTGTGCTTTTAGAGGCAATAGCGGGTCTGATCCCCTTAATGAGTGGTAAAATTCTTATTGGAGAAAGGGAAATCACCGGGTTACCCCCTGAAAAACGGGGCATTAGTATTGTCTACCAGGATTATGCTCTTTTCCCTCATCTCACGGTTCTTGAAAATATCAAATATGGTCTATACTTTCACAGGATAGATAAGACTCAGGCAGAAAAAAGGCTTGATCGCTTGCTTGAAGTATTGAATCTTTTCGGCCTGAAACAGCGCTTTCCTGTTAACTTAAGCGGCGGCGAAAAGCAACGTGTAGCCCTGGCAAGGGCCTTGATGATCGAACCCAGAGTGCTTCTCCTTGATGAACCTCTTTCTGCACTGGATCCCAATTTCAGGGAAGAAGTTAGAAATGCCCTCAAGAGGCTTCATCAATCTTCTAATACTACTTTCTTAATGGTAACCCATGATTTTGTTGAGGTACTATCGTTGGCAGGACGAGCAGCAGTGATGAATAAAGGCCGCATTGAACAGACAGGTCAGGTGAAAGAAATCTTTGAAAAACCGGCCTCCCCTTTTGTTGCTGATTTTGTAGGGATGAAAAACCTTTTTAAGGCCTCTTTTAACGAAACATATGCTGTGGTATCAGGATTAAAGATTGAAATAGGCCGAATAGTTGACCCCTCTTCACAATATTTGGCAGTCAGGTCTGAAGATATCGTTATAAGCAGGAATAAATTTTCCTCAAGCATGAGAAATAACTATTCAGGAATGATCACACAAATCGACAATCAGGGGTTTTATTATGAGATTGATGTACAAATAAAGGATGTTTCCTTTAAAGGCCTGATAACAAAGGGGGCTCTTATCGAACTTGGCCTGGAAGAGGGAATCCCAGTTTATATCTCTTTCAAAGCCTCTGCAGTTCATGTATTTTAATTAAGCATCTTCTCGGTAACCTAACCTGATAACGGCATAAATCGTGGACAATTTTCTTTTGACATACAAGCCCATTTCACTTATATTTCCATAATAGAAAAAGACATCCCAATGCTCTTTTTCCCGCTTAGTTTTTTGGGAGGATGGCCCACTGATTGCGGCGGGTTAGTTCATTATATTTTTTTCTATATACTCAAAATATGGAGGAAAAATTATGGAGGATTTTGATTTATCAAAAATAGTAATTAGGGGCATAAAGGAATCCGATGTAGATGCAATAGTTGAGATAGAAGAGAAAAACCTTGGTATAAAAAGGGAAGGATATTGGAAAAGGGAACTTCAAAAGAATAAAGAGGGACGATTTTTAGGTTCATGTGTAGCCGAGATTGAAGGAAATGTGATAGGTTTTATCCTGGGCGATATTGGCTCAAGGGAGTTTGGAATGCCAGAAAATATGGGGTGGATCCATACCATAGGCGTGCATCCAGATTATCATCATAAGGGAGTTGCAAGAGCCTTATTTGATGATTACAGAAAACGATTTTTGAAATTAGATGTAGATACCGTTTATACTATCGTTTCGCTGTCTGATAATATGCAATTGCCCTTTTTTGAGAAAATAGGCTTCAGGCAAGGAAACCGTATTTATCTTGAAATTGATATTACAAAAGAGACGCCAAAGGCTGATAGGTTAAGTGATTATGAATTTAGGAGAATCATGTAGATATATTACGGTGATCCTATTATGAAATGCCGTTATCACCCCGATAGAGAAGCAAGGGTGGCATGCCAGAAGATGGGAATTGGATATTGTCAGGAATGTTTAGATAATTGTGAGGCATGTACAGATCCATGCACCTATTGTAAATATAGACAATCGTGTATTATATGGGAGCTTTGCAGAAAGAGCGAGAAGCGCTATCGACTTGAAAGAGCAGCTACAGGTGAGATAAAACAAAAATCATAGCAAACAGGAATAATCAGACATGTATAAATAACCTTTCCACAATGGTAAGTTAGTTATTTATCCATGGATGCTCTTGGTTGTATGTATTGCACTTAATGTAATCTCAGGCTCATGATATTGGAAGACGGACATAAAAGGTGGATCCGACTCCTTCTTCACTCTCTACCTTAACAGTTCCGTTGTGGGCCTCCACAATGCTCTTTACAATAGGAAGGCCAAGGCCTGTTCCCACAATATTTCGAGTTTTTTCAGTTTTTGCCCGATAAAATTTATCAAAGATCCGAGGTATCTCATCAGGTGCGATACCATAGCCGGTATCACTGACACTTATACTCACAAAATCTCCCTTAACGTCCCCCATTACATCTACCTTCCCCCCTTCCGGGGTATAGATGATAGCATTGGTGATAAGATTGCTAAAAACTTCCTCCATACTTTTCATGTCTGCATTAATAAGGGGTAGATTGGTCTTTTTTAGGGTTAGGGAAATGTTTTTCTCCTTTGCCCTGGCCTGTATAAATTCCACTAAACCCTCGAGGATATCCATCAATTGCACTGGTTGCTTATCCTGAACTATCAATCCTGCCTCTATCCGGGAAAGGTCAAGGAGTTCATTGGATAATTCAACAAGACCGTTAACCTTCCGTGACATTTTACCAAGTATATCTTCTTGTTTAGGACCTAACTCGCCTGCCAGCCCATCCATGAGGATTTTGATCTGACTTAAAATAGTAGTAAGAGGACTTCTGATCTCGTGGGAGACCATGTTAACAAAGGCGGACTTCATTTCATCTAATAGTTTTAGATGGGTTATATCATCGATGATTGTTACAGAACCCAGGATCTCTCCTGATCTGTTCCGGAAGGGTACTGCCTGGGCCCTTAGATATAATTGATTTGATGGCTCTTCTCCTCTTTCATGTGGTTCTATCTCAGCGTTCAGAATTTTGAACTCACCTTTATTCAATGCAAGGATACCATCTATAATCCCAGTCAATTTTTCATCTTTACTTAAGGCACTGAGCGGTTGATCATCGAGGGCATCCCCCCCGTACCCTAACATTTTCAGTAAGGTAGGATTATAGAGTATAATATTTTTGCTTTTATCAGTTACCAGTACGCCACCAGCTAAATAGTTTACTATGGTTTTAAGGCGTGTTTTTTCTGTGGCAATATCTTGCAGGGTTCTCGTCATTTTAACAGCCTTGCTGACTACAACTCTCAACTGATCTGGTGTAAAAGGTTTGGGTATAAAATCGAAGGCACCCTTTTTCATTGCCTCGATAGAGTGTTCCAGGGTTGCAAAACCAGTAATCACGATTGAAACAGAATCAGGATGTTGCTCACGAACCTTAGCTAAAACCTCCATTCCTCCTATACCTGGCATCATCAAATCTGTAAGGATAATATCGTAATGTTTCTCATCAAGCATTCTTAGCCCCATTTCTCCGTTTTCGGCCATCTCAACCAGGCAGTTCTCTTTTGTGAGTATCTTATAGCATCCTTCACGTATTCGTTTTTCATCATCAATCACCAGTACTGTCGGTTGATATGTCTGGTCTTCTATAAGGGCCATAAATAAATTCTCCTTTTACAAAGGGGTATTTTCCGTTACTTTAAACAGAGGTAGCTCTATTAGAAAGGTTGTGCCTTTAGGGCTTGTTTCCTTGACCTTTATCTTTCCTCTATGCTTTTGAACTATGCTTTTCACAGTACCCAAACCCAGTCCAGTCCCCTTGCCTTCTTCTTTAGTGGTAAAGAAGTGGTCAAAGATTCTTGGAAGGACTACTTCTGGGATGCCACATCCTGTATCGCTAAATTCAATATAGATTTTTCCTTTTGGCTTATCCCTGCTGGTACGTATTGTGATATCTCCCTTGCCGGTAATAGCGTGTGCAGCATTTATTATGATGTTAGTAAAAACCTGAATAAGTTTATTTTTGTCACCTTTACACATTAGCATAGATGGAGAAAATTCTTTGTGTATCGTAATATTTTGCAAAAGGGCATGGTGTTCAAGAAGATCAAAGGTCTGCTCTATTACATTATTCATATCCAGGATTTCTTCCTTGAACTCTGCTTGCCTTGAATACGCAAGAAGATTTTTCACAATGTCCTTGCACCGGTGAGTATCAACAATAATATTTTGTATATCATTCTTGATAGTGCTATCTTCGTCAAGCTCCTCGTAGATCAAACTGGAATCAATCAATATCCCACTCAGCGGATTATTTATTTCATGTGCCACCCCTGCAGCCAGTTGACCTAACGAGGCCATTTTGTTCGATTGCTCCAATTTAATTTGTTCGGCCTCTTTTAATTTCTTTTCTATCTCTATCTTTGCTCTCAGGTCATTATAGATACCCATGGTTGCAACCTCCTTACCATCCTGGTAGATTATGGAGGCTGTCATCTCAACAGGTATCTCTTCACCTGAGGAAGTAATTATTGTCATCTCTGTAGTAAAGAGTTTACCAACCCCACCATAATCAGGGCTTCTGAGTTTCTTCATTACGCTCCTTGCGCCTCCCGGGGTATATAGATACTCGGCGATACTTGTCCCAACAGCTACCTTGTCGGTATAGCCAAATAATTTGCGAGCGCTTTCATTCATGCGGAGGATTACACCCTTCATATCAGCAACCAGTATAGCAGATGCAGAACTGGCAATAATATTCGCCAAAAAATCACTGGTTTTTTGTGATTCTATTTCTAAGAGCTTGGTTTTGGTAATATCTCTTAAACTTACCATTATATAATCCACGTCTCCATTATTATTTAAAATAGGGGAGCATACCCTGTCTTCATATATCTCTCCTCCATTAGGACCTGTAGTTTTTTTAAGGGAAGAAGTCGCTTCTTTATTATGTAGGACATTGAGAAGAGGACAAGATGACTCAGGGCAGGGTTCTTCATGTTGATAAAGAACCTGATAGCATTTTGCGCCTATGAGCTTTTTCTTGCTGTAGCCATATCTCTTGAGAAATCTCTTATTGTTTGCAACAATGGTCATATCAGGGGCAAGGATCAAGGTTGGAAATGATAGTGACTCAAAGAGGTTATTATGCCAGTCAAATTTTTTCATATGATACCATACTTAAAAATATTATCTTGCTACCTCAAATGTCTCAGACAATATTTCTTCAGCCTTGTCTATGTCATGCTGGGCTAAAACTAAAAAGACAGATGCCGAGGAGCAGCCAGATGCTATAATCTTTATGCCTGCCTTTGAAAGGGATGAGAAGGTGGTATCTGCTATACCGTACCTATCACCAAAGTGTGGTCCATGGAAGAAAATAATACTAACAGGATGGATGTATCTTTCGGGGGTTGAGCTTGAGGTCTTTTTTAGAGTTGCATGGAAATCCTTACCTTCTTTATTAGGGAGGCAAAAAACAAAAGAGATTTTATGAACTGCCTCCTGGGCTATTATGAATTTTGGCCTCAAGATTTCAAGATAATCTTGAGAAAAGATTTCTCCCAGGGATTTGATGTCAGAGAGGGGGCAAGAAAATTCAATAAGGGCTAAGTCAGGTATTCTTTGAAACCCGTATGTCTTGATCCGGGATTCCCAATAAACGGCAATGGTCTCCATGAAATCTAATCTTCCTTGACTATATCACTCTGGTGGTAACGGATCTCAGGTTTTATTGGTGCATGATCTTCAGGCATTTGGAATAAATCTTGAATAACTTTGATGGCCTTGTCTGCTAACTGGTAATCAGTTACAAATGAGATCGCGGATAATGATGTAGCAATCCCATAAATAGGTATAGATTGCGCTGCCCATGAAAACATGATAAGACCCAATATCATTATAGCCGATTGATGGGGAAAGATAGTGATTATACCTACTTGTCCACGGCTATTTATCTCCCAACCAATAGGTAAAGAGCCTTCTTTTTTAAGGATTTTTGAAGTAGCAGAAAATTTATCTTGACTGATACAAAAGGTGAGCTGATTGTAATTATTTCTCTGTGAGTAAAAGGTAAGAAACTCCATATTAATTTTTTGAGCAAGAAGGAGTTTACTTACCTTTGAAGCAATTTCCTCCGACGAATTCAAGCCTCTGAGGTCAAACTGACAGAGTTCAAGACTCTGTTTGAGCCCTCCTATCTTCAATTTTTCCATTATATAGCCACCATAGAAAAAAGGGGCGTATTACCCTAAAAAGTCCTTTCTGCATAGTATCTGAGAGAATGTAAGGTCTGCTTAGGATTGGCCGGTAAAGTCATCGATCATAGACATCAGTTTATCCAGGTCGATTGGTTTAGCTATATAATCATCCGCTAAGGTAGTCATGCCCCCCTGGTGAGTATACCTGGTACTGGTAACAGCGGAGCCAACTGCTGTTAGGAGAACAATAGTAATATCTTCATATTTTGGATTTTTTTTAAGCTCATCACAGAGTTCATAGCCATCTTTGCGAGGCATCATAACGTCTAAGATAATCAAATCTGGTCTTTCCTCCTGTATCTTATCCCAGGCCTCTATCCCGTCATATGCCTTTGCCACCCTATAGTTTTTATTCTCTAATTTCATAGAGATTGCCTCCACCAGATCTGGATCATCATCAACTACCAGAATAAGTTTATCATTAGCCATATATTCCCTCCCTCTATACTTTTCAATGATTATAGGGTTTAGAAAAACGATAAATTTTGCTATCTACTTTATATTGTTATTTTTACAGAGTCAACTGGAAATGAGACAGCCCTTGAAAATTAAAAAAAGGCTACCGCGTTTAAATGGAATCAATTTCCTCAAACACCAAAATGTAACAGAAGAGGGAAATTAGTATAGCTTACCCACCCATTCCACCCATATTTTACCTTGCAAGGGATAGAGATAATGTTACACTATCTATGATAAAACAGTAAGGGGAGAGAAACTATGCTCGACATGGAGAGAAAAAACCTTACCACTATTTTTGAAGCCATGGTGGATGGAGTCTATATTGTTGATAATGATTTTAACGTAGAGCACATGAATGATGTGATGATTAAAACTTTTGGACGTGGCATTGGAAGAAAGTGCTATCAGATTATATATGGGAAAGATACAGTCTGCCCCTGGTGCAAGGCAAAGGATGTGTTTGCAGGAAAAACTACTCGCTGGGAGCACTACATTCAGAGTTTGGATCAAACATATGATGTTATTGAATTTCCTTTGAAAAATTCCGATGGTACCTTATCGAAGGTAGGCATATATCGAGATATCACCCTGAGAGCAAAAAGTGAAGAAAAGATCAAGGCCTCAGAAAAGGAATACAAGAGATTATTTGAAAATGTTCTTTGTGGAATATACGTAAGCACGAAGGAAGGAAAATTTTTAAATGTTAACAAGGCCCTTCTGGATATGTTGGGTTATGAAAACAAGGAGGAATTTCTTAAAATTGATATCGCCAAGGATCTTTACCTCAATCCAGAGGATCGTCAAAAATGGCAGGAGATGATTGAACGCGATGGATATATCATAGATTATGAAGTTTATTTTAAATGCAAGGATGGAAGGCCTATCCCGGTCTTACATACAAGTCATGTGCGTTATGACCAGAAAGGGAATGTCATAGGGTATGAAGGGATCAACGTGGATCAATCCCAAAGAAAGAGGATGGAAAAGGAGCTGAGGGGAGCCCATGATTTTTTAAACAAGATTATTCAGAGTTCACCCAATGCCATCATGGCAACAGATATGAAAGGAAATATTATCATCTGGAACAGTGCCGCTGAAGAGACATTGGGATATAAAGCTGAAGAAGTCATTGGCAAAATGAATATACGAGAAATTTATCCAGAAGGGATGGCCAATAGGGTCATGAAAATGATGCGGAGCCCTGAATATGGTGGTATTGGACAATGTAAATCCTACCCAATGGTTCATGTAAGGCGGGATGGAAAAACCATTGATGGTAACCTCTCTGCAAGAATCGTATACGATGCTCAAGGGAAAGAGATTGCATCCGTGGGCATATTTGTAGACCTTAAAGAGAGACTGGATATGGAACGTAAACTAAGAGAGACGCAGGAGAAATTGTTACAGTCAGAAAAGTTGGCTGCCATGGGGAGGTTGACCTCTCAGATTGCCCATGAATTAAACAATCCCCTGTATGGTATCATGAATACCCTTGAACTTCTTAAAACAGAAGTTTCTCCTCAGAGTAAAAGGAGAAAAATCCTTGATATGGCCCTCTCTGAAACTGTGCGCCTTACAGAATTGCTCCGTAAAATGCTACGTTTCTCAAAGCCTGATGAGGAAGAAAAACAGGTGACAGATGTTAACATCATATTAGATGAGATCTTGCTTCTTGTCGGAAAGCAACTACAGGAAAACAGCATACGCATTTCTACCAATTTTGCTGATAATGTAGAAAAAGTCTATGCCTCCAGGAATCAACTTCGACAGGTTTTTCTAAACATGATTGCGAATGCGAGGGATGCAATGCCTGATGAAGGAACCTTAACTATAAAGACCTTCACAAAAAGAGATAATGTATATATTGAAATAACTGATACTGGCATTGGAATAAAAGAGGAAAACATTAATAAAATATTTGATGACTTTTTTACCACAAAGAATAGCGTTAAAGATGTTGGTCTTGGCCTATCAGTGTGTTATGGCTTTATTAAAGAGCATGGAGGAGATATTCGAGTATCAAGTGAATGGGAATCAGGTACAACATTCACTATTATTCTTCCAATATACAAAGAAGATTTTCAAAATAGAAAAAATCATTAATAAACCCTTAAGATCTGGCAATCATATTGCCTACCTAATGGGATCCGTTTCCTTCCTTCCTTCCTTAATGGTAAAATCATCTTCATTCATATGCAAACCCTCTTCTTCCGTAAATAGAACTGGGTAGAGTCCGTTGATAGTTGTTTGTTGTCTAAAAAATAAAATTCAAGTAATTTTTGTGTATCGCAGAAAATAATGTAGGAATCTGGCATCTTGCCTAAGTGCTTGAAAATATTTCCACAACTTACAACGGACGACGGACGACTGACATTACCTAAAACCAAACTTTTTAAAATAACAATAAATCCCGCCCAATGAGTGCATAAAATTTTATACCGCGATTTTATTATAGCTTTTAAAGTGTTTTATCCATATTGGAAGAGCTCATTTGGTGTTTTAGTTATTATAATTAATATAATTATTATTATTTTAATTTTTTTCTTGACATTATGAAAAAACTATAATTATTATAATAACTAAAAATCAAAAATAAGTGGAGGATCCTTCTATGGATGATATTCTTACGGTTTTTCAGGCGAGCAAATACTGTAACGTTTCCCCTAAAACGATTATCAATTGGGTAGAGGCTGGTCATATAAAGGCATATAAAACAGTGGGGGGACATCGTCGTATCAAGAAATCAGATTTGGAGAATTTTATGAAGAAACAGGGCATCCCCATTCCAGAAGAAGAAATGATTAGTGAGAGAAAAAGGATTCTGATTGTGGATGATGATCCAATTATTGTGGAAACCATTGTCCAGGCATTGGAAGAAGAGCAATATGATTACGAGATTCTTTCTGCCTCAGATGGTTTTGAGGCTGGTCTGCAAGTCAATCATTTCAAACCGCATCTCTTAATACTGGATATCATGATGCCGGATATCAAAGGGTACGATGTCTGTAAAAAGATTAAGGAAAATGAAGAGACCAAAGATACAAAAATTATCGTTTTATCGGCCTACCTGGATGATGAGAAATTCGAAAAAATGAAGGAATATGGGGCGGATCTCTGTTTTTCAAAACCCCTGCCACTACCCCGGCTAAAGGAGGAAGTGGCCAAATCATTGGGTCTGCTCTAACTAGGAGGTCATTAGCCATTTGTCCGTCGTCATTTGCTGATTACTTACAAAACACGAATGACCAATGACTAATAATCAATGACAAAAATGTCAGGAGGAGAAAATGAAGCTTAAAGAATCCCTTAAGGAAAAGAGATTTGTAGTCACATCGGAAATACAACCTCCCATTGATGAGGAACCAAAAGAAATCATAAAAAAATTGGAGTCAGTACGTGGCCGTGTGGACGGGTTGACAGTGCCTGAATTGGAAATTGAAGGAGTTGTTACAGATACCATTAAGACCTGTGAACTGCTGCATCAAAATAGGTTTGAAGCGATCTACCAGACCACGCTTCGCGAAAAGAACCGTTTGCAGATACAGAAGGACCTGCTCCGTGCACATAAAACGGGTGTGGAGAATATTCTAGCTTTTACAGAAGATTACAGGATCACTGGAGACAGCCTCCAAGAGATGATGTTTTTTCATGTAGATTCAGGGAAGCTGTCCTCTGTGTTGGAGCATATTCGAGAAGGGCAAACAGTGGATGGTAAAGACCTTCCCCTCAAGGCTGAATTCATGATTGGTTCCGGTATAGAATCTAAGTGGGGGAAAAACGTGCCAGACCTGGAGATGAAGGAAATGGAGGAAATGACAAAAATAGGTACAGGTTACTTTTTGACCACACCTGTATTTGATGTGGAATTGTTTGAAAAATTCATGAAACGTACCAACACCTTCGGTGTACCGGTTATTGCAGAGGTCATGATACTCAGAACAGCGGGGGTAGCCCAGTTTCTTAATCGCCACTTTCAATCAGGTTTGGTACCGGACTGGATAATTAAAAAACTGGTCAAGGCCCCTGACAGACAAAAAGCAAGTATTGAGATTTTTGCCGAAATCGTGTCTGGCCTAAAAGATATATGCCAGGGGATTCACATCATCACCATGGGCGCAGAGGATAAACTGAGACATTACCTGGATGCAGCTAAGCTGAAAAAACTGTAAATTAAACGTCTTGGAAATTATACAACTTATTGAAGTTAAAGTAACTTTTTAGTGATAGGTGCCATCCACATGGAGTGATGGAGTACTGGGTGTTAAAAACTGAAAAGGAATTAAAAATAAGTTATAAGGCTTAGGCGGAAGGCCAAAAGTATTTGCTTTGTCTTGAGCGTTTTACCTTATGTCCTTAGCCTTCAAGCAAACTCATCACTCCAATACTCCATTACTCCAATAATCCAATTGGGGCAAAGCCCCTAATTTAGAGGAGCAAAAACCCTTGGAAGAGATAAGCCTCACCATTAACGGGAAAACTATCAGTTGCCCTCAAGGGACGAGCATTTTAAATGCAGCCTTGGAAAATGGTATCAAGATTCCTACCCTATGCCATCATCCCCATTTGGAACCGGTTGGCGCCTGCCGGCTCTGTATAGTGGAAGATGAAAAAAGTGGTCGAATTATGGCCTCATGTGTCACCCCTGTATCTCCAAATATGGCGATACAGACAGACTCCCCTATTATTAAAAGGCACAGAAGAAATATTATCCGCCTGATGATGGCCAATCACCCTGAATCGTGTATTGTATGTAGCCAGGGAAACAGATGCGAGTTGAGGCAAATTGCTGCTGAACTGGGCGTGGGCCAGATAGATCTATATCCTATGCCCTATTATACCGGTCTGGAAGAGGCAAATCCTTTCATTATCAGAGACCTCAGTAAGTGTATCCTCTGCGGAAGGTGTATTCGTGCATGCAATGAATTGGTCGTGGTTGGCGCCATCGATTACAATCTCAGGGGATTCAAATCACGCCCAGCAACAGTGCATGAGATGCCTCTGGAGAAATCCAGTTGCACATTCTGCGGTACCTGTGTATCTCTGTGTCCTACAGGTGCGTTATCGCTCAAGAATACACAGTATGTGGGCTCACCTCAAAAGGAATCGTCAACGATTTGCGGATTCTGCGGTGTGGGTTGCTCTCTGGTGATGGGATCAGTTGATGGCCAGATTATTGAAGTAAATCCTTCACACCAAGAAAATACAGTTAATCTATCCACCCTTTGTGTACGAGGTCATTTTACCCATGACTTTTTAAATGTGTCTGAGAGATTAATCCGTCCATTAATTCGAACAGATGAAGGGCTAACACCTGCCCCATGGAATGAGGCGCTTGAGGTTGTTGCCAAAGGCCTTATTTCAATAAAGAAGAAGCATGGGCCTCAAAGCTTGGCATTTCTTGGTTCATCAAAATGCACTATTGAGGAAAATTACCTCTTTCAAAAGATAGCCCGTGTTGCTGTGGGAACAAATAACGTGGATAACGGCAGTTATGGCTCAGGTAGGACGATAATAAACCGAATAAATGAAAGACTTGATGGTGGTGGCCGAGTCAAACCATTAGCTGAGCTTGAGAAGGCCGAGATAATTTTCGTTATAGGGGCTGATCCCACTCAATCGGTACCTGTGTTTGGTTACTACCTCAAACGGGCCTCAAGGATAAAGGGAATTCCACTCATTGTGGCAGATCCGAGAAAAACAGAGTTAGTTCCTTTCTCTTCCCTCTGGCTGCCCCTTGCTCCCCACAGCGATTGCGCGATGATAAATGGCTTGGCAGCCTCTCTTTATAAGAGGAAGGCATATGATACTGATTTCATTGCCCGACTTACAGAGGACTTTGATGTTTATTGTTCAGGCCTCACTTCGATTAACCTTGAAATGGTATGTCAAGTCACTGGGCTTGATTCAGTACAAATTGAGAAAGCAGCGGATTTGATTGCAGGAAAAAAAATAGCCTTTGTGATCGGACACGGGATATTTCAGCAGAGAAACGGGATTGCAACTGTGGATGCCTTGCTCAATCTCGTACTGATGACAGGTAGTGTGGGTGGTGAGGGTAGAGGTATATATTTGCTTGCAAAGGAAAACAACGAGATAGGGTCAGGAGATATGGGTTCAGCGCCAGATTCCCTTCCCGGCCGCCAGCCTCTCAGCAATGATACAATACGTAACCAGTGGGAACAGAATTGGGAGGTTAAACTTTCACCGGATCCGGGACTCAATATAATTCGTATGATTGAGGAGATAGAGAATGGAAATCTTAAGGCCCTTTATATCATGGGTGAAAACCCTATTCTCAGTCTCCCACAGCCTGAGCGCATCAGAAATGCATTAAATAACCTGGAACTACTGGTAGTTCAGGACATCCTTGCTACGGAGACCACCCATATGGCAGGCGTTGTTTTGCCGGGAGCTGCCTTTAGTGAAAAGGGTGGAACATTCACCAACATGGAGGGAAGAATCCAATCCTTTGAGCCTGTGGTTCCCCCACCAGGTGAGGCAAGACCCGACTGGGAAATCCTTAACTTATTATTCGATAAGATGGATTATTCCAAGAGATATTTCTCTCTACAGGAAATAAGAGCAGAAATCAGTCAACTTGTACCGATGTACTCGGAATTGGAACGGAATAAGGAAAAATCCTGGATCAAGGAATCGAGCAATCTGAGGGTTTTTCATCCAAATGCAGAGGGAAAACCTATTTATTTTTCTCCTGTAAGCTCTCCGGAGGATGAGGGCTTCAAAGAAGATTATCCCTTTACAGCCATTTTGGGTTCCCTTCGATACCATCTTGGGAGTGGCACCAGGACCGGCCATTCAAATAGAGTTAAGAATTTTAGTATAAAGGGAGAGGTGGAGATATCCCCTGTGGATAGTGCCAGAATAAATCTTAAAGAGGGAGATATGGTAAGGATATCTTCCCCTTACGGGTCTATATCCAGAGAGGTAACGATAAAGAAGGTTTTGAGACCAGGACTCGCGTTCATCCCAACAGGCTTTCATAATAATGATGCAATGCAGTTGATCAATCTGACCCAACTTGGTGAAGCTGACTCACCCGGCTGGAAGGAGTGCTCGGTAAAGGTTGAGAAACTTGAAACTTGAAACTGGATACTTGATGCTCGATGTACTTAATATCCAGTAACCAGTATCCAGTATCAAATACGGAATTCGCTAAAAAATGTTCCGCCAGAAAAAACAGAATTTTTGCAACGAAGGGTCTAATCATGGAGCCACAAGAAATAGACTGGCGTAAATTCGAGGCCATTATAGATAAACACAGGGTTGAGACATGGGCCTTGATCCCTCTATTACAAGATATCCAGGAGACATTTGGTTACATACCAGAGGAATCCATTGAGACCATTGCAGAGGCCCTGAATCTCTTTCCAAGTCAGGTACAAGGCGTAATATCCTTTTATGCTGGTTTATCCATGAAGCCCAAAGGAAAATATGTGATCAGGGTATGTCGTGGTACGGCCTGTCACGTCAAGGGAGGCCGAAGCATCTTGAGGTTCGTGAAAAAAGAGTTGGGGCTGGATGAGGGCGAGACCAGTTCTGATTATCAATTCACCCTTGAGACTGTGGCTTGTCTGGGGGCCTGTTTTCTTGCCCCTGTCATGATGGTGAACAGAACCTATTTTGGCAAACTATCTCCACCAAAGCTGACCAATATATTAGCCGAGTACGGGAAGGAGAAGGGGGAGGATAAAAACGGATGAATAGGCTTTTATCCATTGAGGAATTAGAGTGGTACCGGAATAAAATACTTGCCCAGCAGGATGAGGGAAAAATATGTCTACATGTATGTATGACTGGCTGTCGCGCTTATGGTGCTGCTGACCTTCGATCTGCCCTTGAAGAGGAGGTCAAAAAACAGGGCCTTTCTGGCCAAGTAGAGGTCCGCTCCACCGGATGTCATGGGATTTGTGCTAAGGCGCCGGTAATGTACATTGATCCGTTAGGAGTTCAGTATCAGGAAGTGTCTCCTGAAGATGCCACAGAGATCATAGATCTTACCCTGAAGAAAAACCAGTTAATTGATCACTTGGCCTATAAGGATGCCTTGACAGGAAATCCCATTTATTATCGCAATCAGATCCCCTTTTATAAGAAACAGGTGAAAAGGGTATTGGGCAACTGCGGAAAAATCGACCCCACGAACATGGAACATTACATTGCCGCTGGTGGATATCAGGCCATTGTCAAGGCGCTCTCCAGGATGACCCCAGATCAGGTGATCGATGAGGTAACTGCCGCCAAACTCAGAGGCAGGGGTGGTGCCGGTTTTCCTACAGGAATAAAATGGGGGTTTGCCCGCCAGGCAGCCGGAAAACCCAAATATATCATCTGCAATGCTGATGAGGGCGACCCAGGTGCATTTATGGATCGTGCGGTTCTGGAAGGTGATCCGCATGCCGTGCTTGAGGGAATGCTCATCGGTGCGTATGCCATTGGAGCAGAACACGGCCACATTTATGTGCGGGAAGAATACCCCATTGCTATTGAGCACCTGAAAATTGCCTTAGAACAAATGAAGGAGCTGGGTCTTCTAGGGGAGAATATCTTGGGGTCCGGTCTTAATTTTGATATTTCCCTGAAGATGGGCGCAGGGGCCTTTGTCTGTGGCGAAGAAACTGCCCTCATGGCCTCCATTGAGGGGAAGCGAGGGATGCCGAGGGCCAGACCGCCTTTCCCCGCTCAAGCAGGATTGA
Organism: uncultured Desulfobacteraceae bacterium; assembly: GCA_964611035.1. Lineage (GTDB taxonomy): Bacteria > Desulfobacterota > DSM-4660 > Desulfatiglandales > B25-G16 > B33-G16. The sequence continues at coordinate 25,033 of CAZSWT010000004.1, read as the reverse complement.
ATGGCAAACCCACCAATATCAACAATGTGGAGACGTGGGCCAATGTTCCGTTGATCATTAAAAACGGCATGGAATGGTATACCCAAGTAGGCACAGAGAAGAGCAAAGGGACCAAAATTTTTTCCCTGGCTGGCAAGGTGAACAACACTGGCCTGGTGGAGGTCCCTATAGGTGTGACCATCAGAGACGTAATTTTTGATATTGGCGATGGCATTCCAAAGGGAAGAAGGTTCAAGGCCGTCCAGATGGGGGGGCCATCGGGCGGTTGCGTGCCTGCCCAGTATCTAAACCTTCCCATAGATTACGATACCCTCCAGCGAATTGGATCTATCATGGGTTCAGGCGGTATGGTGGTTATGGATGAAAATAACTGCATGGTGGAAATGGCCCGGTTCTTTTTGAGTTTTACCCAATCGGAATCCTGTGGGAAATGTGCTCCCTGTAGGCTGGGGACCACCCAATTGCTGGAGATTCTGACACGGATTACACAGGGAAGAGGTCGGATTGAGGATATTCAGACAATCAGGGATCTGGGAGAAACCATAATAAGCACCTCCCTATGCGGTCTTGGGCAGACGGCTCCCAAACCTGCCCTTTCTACCCTTAATTTTTTCTTAGAGGAATATGAGGATCATATCCTGGAACATCGCTGTGCTGGAGCTGTTTGTGACTCTATGGTCATATCTGCCTGCCAGCACGCCTGCCCCGCAGGGATTGATGTGCCCAATTACGTGGCTGCTATTGCAGCTGATAAATATGAAAAATCAGTAGAAATTATCAGGGAGAGAAATCCCTTTCCCGCTGTATGTGGTCGGATCTGTATCCATCCCTGTGAATTAAAATGTCGGCGAGGTGAATTGGATGAACCGGTTGCGATCCGCTCTCTCAAGCGATTTGCCTCAGACTGGTATTTTGATCATATAGGTAAGCCAAAAGAGCCGTTTCCGGTAACAAAAACCCAGAAGGTAGCTGTGGTGGGTGCAGGGCCAACCGGATTGACCTGTGCCTACTTTCTGGCAAAAATGGGATACAAGGTGACTGTATTTGAGTCTCAATCCGTGGCTGGAGGGATGCTGGGAATTGCGATTCCGGAATTCCGTCTCCCCCGCAAGGTGATTCAAGAGGAGGTTGCCTACATCGAAAGTTGTGGCGTAGAGATCAGGTATAACTCACCCATCGATGCCCAACATACCGTAAATGACCTTTTAGAAGAGGGGTATCACTCCGTATTTATTGGCGCAGGAGCCCAGGCCAGCAAGAGGATCAACATTCCTGGCGAAGAAGAAGGTTTAGCCGGTCTTCATTACGGCCTTCAATTTTTAACAGACATCAGGAGCGGCAAGGAGATACAGCTAAAAGGAAAGGTAGTGGTCTTGGGAGGAGGTAATGTTGCTATTGATGTGGCCAGAACCGCCCTCAGGGTGGGCGCCCAGGACGTTCAAATATTCTATCGGAGGACAAAGGAGGAAATGCCTGCATGGGAGAAAGACATTGAGGAGGCCATTGAGGAGGGAATCGTTATCAATCCTTTATGGGCTCCCAAGCAGATTATACATAACGGTGGTACAATCACCGGCATTGAGTTTATGCGCAGTATGACGGTTTTTGACGAAGAGGGACATTCCTCTCTCAGTGTTAACGAGAAGGTGACCCAGATGGTGGAGGCCGAAACTATCATTATTTCCATCGGACAGGCGCCCGATATCTCTTTTCTATCCAAAGACAGCCAGCTTGAAAGGGCCCTATGGGGTAGTCTTGCGGTAGATGAAAATACCCTTGCTACAAATATCCCCAGTGTTTTTGCAGGAGGCGATTTTACCACAGGACCAAGTATTGTCATAAATGCAATCGCCTCAGGCAGAAGGGCGGCACTCGCAATAGACAAATACCTTAAAGGAGAAAAAGGAAGGGTAGAAATTGTGGATGAAAAGACTGCAATGAAGGAGGATATTGGTCTGGCACTGGATGAGGAAACCACCGAAGAAAAACCGAGGATCAAGATCCAGCTTGAGAAGCCAGAAGAAAGGGTAAGGGACTTTAGAGAGGTAGAGAAAGGATTCTCTAAGGAGGAGGCCCACCGGGAGGCTTTAAGATGCCTCAGGTGTGACTTAGAGGAAAAATAGGAGAAAGCATATGATCAGATCTATCACTAAGAAAAAACCAGAGGAAGAGATTGACCGCCTTCTCAATGGACTGGGAAGGATTTTCATCATCGGGTGCGGTACATGCACCACCCTGACTCGGACAGGAGGGGAACCTGAGGTGAGGGCCATGAAAGAGCGTTTATCCGGTCAAGGAAAGATGGTTACTGGAACAATGATATTACCGGTAGCATGCGACAATCTGACAGGCGAGGCCCTCAAGGAATATGGACAGCAGATTGACCAGGCAGATGTCCTGTTGATTATGACATGCGCCTTTGGGGTGCAGACCATCGCAAGACAGTTAAAAAAAATGGTTATCCCTGCCCTGGATACCCTATTCATCGGAAAAGAGAACGGCATTGGTCAATTTGATGAGATATGTACTCAGTGCGGTACCTGCATCTTGGGGGAGACAGGGGGAATCTGCCCGGTCACCTCATGCCATAAAGGGCTCGTTAATGGTCCTTGCGGGGGAACAAACAATGGTAAATGCGAGATTGATTCGGAAAAGGATTGTGCGTGGACCCTGATTTACAACCGGTTGAAAGAACTGGGCCGTCTCGATCTAATGAGAACATATCAGAAACCGCGAAATCACCAGGGAGAGCCCTCACCGGGGAAAATAATCCTGGAGGCTTCATCTCAATCGGCCTCAGTCCAGTAGTGCATATCCCCTGAATTCCCCTTTCAGGAATTCAGGGCAAAGACTCAGCGGCTCCACAGTCTCTGGGAGAGAAAAAATACTTTGAGAGGTTAAGCATGGCTTCATCATTCAAAAAAGCCCTGAAATTAGGTAAATTTTTAGTCACCTCTGAGGTGGCACCACCCAAAGGGACTAATCTGGAAAAGATGCATCACCACATTGAGCTTTTAAAGGATAAGGTGGATGCAATGAATGTCACCGATCACCAGAGTTCTGTTATGAGATTCCCCTCTCTGGGAGGTGCCCTGCTTGTAAAAGAGATGGGTGGAGAGCCCATTTTGCAAATGACCTGTCGAGATCGAAATCGCCTCGCTCTCCAGGCTGATCTTTTATTTGCTTCAAGCAGGGGGATTAATAACGTGCTCTGTCTTACAGGTGATTCTGTAATCTTAGGTGACCATAAGGAGGCAAAGGGGGTTTTTGACCTGGATTCCAGTCAACTCCTCGCTACAATACGACGACTGGAAAAAGGAAAAGATCTGGGGGGTAATGATTTGGATGGCAGTGTATCTTTTTGTGCAGGAGCAATTGTTACACCCGAGGCCAATCCCATTGAACCCCAGCTCATCAAATTTGAAAAAAAGGTTGAGACAGGTGCTGAATTTATCCAAACCCAGGCGGTATATGACCTGGATAATTTCGCAAAGTTTATGGATTATGCAAAGCAATTTCCGGTGAAGATATTGGCAGGTATCATTCTGCTCACCTCGGCTCCAATGGGAAAGTTTATGAATAAAAATGTTGCCGGTGTCAACGTTCCACAGGAATTAATCGATGAAATGTCCTCTGCACCAAAAGGCAGGGCACTTGATAAGGGTATTGAGATCGCCGGCCGGATGATAAAGAGAATAAAGAAAGAGAAGATGTGTGATGGTGTGCACATAATGGCCATTGGCAGAGAGGAGCTGGTGCCCGATATCCTCTCCGCAGCAGGTTTAAGCTGATCCCTGACTCTCTCTATTTACAATCGTTTCAAAATATTTATTGCGGCCTGCTTAACCTTCATATCAGGCTCAGACAGCATCTCTTCAATCTCTTCTTTAAATCCAAGAAGATCCTCTCTGTTGGCCTCATTTAACTCCCTTAAAGCCAGAGCACGAATACGGGTATCCTTGTCCCTCAAACACCTACGATACACCGACACATAGTCTTTGGCCTCTGTTATCGATCCAAGAAGTACCAGGGTGTTGAAACGAAGATCTGAATCCTCATGATTCAGGTATTTGAGATACACCGATATCACCTCTTTTTGCTTAGAATAAAAACGCCACAGATTAAGAAGGATGCACCTTTTTTGTTCAAAAGGCCCATGTTCCAATCGCTCCAGCATCAGGCTAAAGATGCGATCATCCCTCATATTAGAAAGGGCATTGACCGCGGTTTGTTGGACACGAATATCAGAGTCATACAGGAGCTCAATGAGAGGTATAGCAGCCTGAGTATTTCCCTCCCACCCAAGAGCAAAAGCAGCATATATCCGCAGTTCAGCGTCAGGGCTCTTAAGATCTTCCAGCAAACGATCCAGTAAGGGTTGGGGCTCTTTAAGAAATGGGAAGATAACGCTGAGTTCAATGGAAGCGGAATTGCGAATATCTTTGTTTTCCTTTGTATCGTCAAGGATCTCATACAACGGCCAGGCCACTTCCTGTTTAGCCCAGCTACCCAGAAGCAGGATTATCTCATGCTTCAATTCCTGATCAGCATACTTAAATGCCTTTAAAAGCAGGGGAACGGCTTTATCCTGTTCCTCTAAAAAGAGTTCTATTGATTCGATATAAGATTCTACCTTTTCAAAAAGGCGCTCCCTGGATTCAAAGTTTATTACTTTCTTTTTCATAGTGCTCACCGGCTCTGGTCAATCAGCTATTAAAATATCGTGAGGGACTTGTCCCGGTTCAGGAACTCCCACGAGGGTCATAATACGCTTGAGTTCCTGAGTAATCCCATTTACTACACCTTTTACCCCTTCCCTCCCATCTGCGGCTAATCCATAGAGAATTGGCCGGCCGATGCCCACAAGAGAAGCACCAAAAGCGAGGCCTTTAAGTACATCACTGCCGCGCCTGAATCCACCATCTACCATTATCGCTACCTTTCCGCTCACTTCTGAAACGATTTCATCCATCACCTGCAGTGGATGGGGAAGGTAGTCCAGGGTATGTGCACCGTGATTGGAGACCATGATTCCATCTGCACCGGCATCCACGGATTTTATAGCGTCAGCTCGACTCAGAATCCCTTTGAAGATCAGGGGAGTGAATACTTTTTTCCTGATCTCCCGGAGTTCTTTCATGAAGAGCGGAGCGCATCCTGCTGCCATTGGCTTATCTCCTATCTTGGTCCCCAGTGCGGCGTCAATTTCAATGCCCACCCAGTTGACACCTGCCTCCTGAAATTCGTCGAGGGCACTGAACAATTCCTTACGATCCTCAAGGGGTTTTACGTTCGCTGCAACTGGGACTCCTGTTTGGACGATCTCCTTGAGGTTTTTAGGGATAACTGACCCCGTCCATAGAAGGCTTCCAACCTCTTTAAGGGCAAGCGCCACTTCTGTAAGGCCATTTTCCACAATAGCGGGGAGCGGGGTTGTGATTGCTGACATGATTACAGGAGTCGAAAGCTCTATTCCCAATACCTTACAATGTGTGTTGGATTCTACTGCATCGATGCATCGTTGCCTGAAGGTATATCGATCAAGAACACGGCGGTTGTGAGACAGAATAAATCCAGTCTCCACCCCGTCCAAATACACCCCTATATCCCTTTTCCTGAGAAGTTCTTCACCCTTCTGATAAAGCTCTGTGAGATCCATAGGGCTTACTCCTTTCAGCTAATAACCCAGGCTTTCACCGACAAGTTTTACATGGATGCGGCCCTTGATCATGTGCCCCTCTATGATGCTCCACATGTTGCAGATACGCTGTGGCGATTTGCAGTCGGTACACAGCCCGGTCTCAACGCATGGAGTATTGACCCCAAGGCGAATGGCGTTGATCGGTCCTACGTAGTTCCTGACTCTGGCCATAGCCGACTCCAGATCGGGAGCCACCTTATTCATCCCGACTACCAGAATAACCTTTTTAGGCCCGAATATCATGGCCGCTACACGGTTACCCATACCATCGAGGTTGACTAATCTCCCATCTATGGTGACAGAGTTAGAACTTGCGATCATTACATCAGCCGTCATACCTTTGCGCCTGAGTTCCAGGCTCTCCTCTGGTGAGAGTCCGGGTTGGTAAGGATTAATAACCTCAATTCCGGACAGATTATCCAACTCTTCCCAAAGGCCCATGTCTACAGTTGTCATTGAACCGCAGCGGAAGACCGTCGCCCCCTGCGGAATCATGGCCACAATCTCGTCCTTGGCCTGTGAGGCATTTGAGGAGTAGCTCCCTTCCATGCGGCGCTTCTCCAGGTGATTGATAACATTCTTGGCCACCTTTTCGTTCCAAACTATCTGATGTGTGTCCATATTGTGCCTCCTTCAAAATAACGATACAATTTTCTCTTTCAGGAATTCCTCCTCGAATACTATATAATATAGATGAGGAGGTTGTGTGTCAATTAGAAGGGGCAATTGAATGGTTTTCATTATGTGGGGCAGACGCAATAGGTCATCGTGGATAACCACCTTATCATTAATACTGGTACTAATTACAGCCCTAAATGGTTTGGGGTTCTATGGAGATCGGCTTTCTGGAAGCCCATTTATAGGAGAGATAAAAAGCCCTCATGGCATTTTCTGGGGCTGAAAAAATAGGGATATTGGAATGTCTTCTCAGGTGATCTATTTCAACAGATTCTGTAAATACAAAGAATGCAACAGGTTTTTGATACCGTTCCACCAGTTGTGCCACTTTTTGGACAAGTTTCCGGGAGGAACTTTGTTCAAATCCCTGGTAGCGATATCCATGCCCCAGAAGAATACCGTCCAAATCCTCACGCTTCAACAGCTCATCCACTATATACTCGTAAACATCGAGATCAAAAAGATCGCCTAAATCCAATGGGTTTTGCAAGCGGATGACATGAGCCCTGAGTCGGCTCTCGATTTTTTTTAAAAAGTCCTCTGGAAAAGATGGAAGTTGAAATCCGTAATGGGCACAGGCATCCGCTGCAATCACTGCATGACCTCCTGAGCGGGACACCACGGCAAGCCGATTGCCCTTTAAGGGGGGCAATGTCAGGGATTTGGTATAATCCATGGCATCATCCATGGTATTCACTCGCACACATCCGGCTTGCTCAAGGGCGTGATCCACCAGTTGGTCATCAGAGAGAAGTGCAGCGGTATGGGAATGTGCGATCTGTGCACTCGCTTTGAATCGGTTCGACTTATGAACAAGGATAGGCTTTTTGGATTTTGAGGCGATTTCTATAAATCTCCTGCCGTCAGTAAAACCCTCAAGATATAAAAGAATGATTCTGGTCCCTTCATCATGGATCAAATATTCCAACAGATCATTTTCATCCACATTCAATTTATTTCCCATGGACACGAACTTACTTATCCCGATATTCTCCTCTGCTAAAAACCCCAAATAACTTAATCCCACGCCTCCGCTCTGTGCCAGAATAGAGACCGGTCCCAAAGAGATATCCCTTTGTAAGGGCATAAATGGTATGGCAAGACCATTTTCCATATTAATCATGCCAATGCCGTTTGGGCCAATAAATCGAATCCCATACTTTCTGGCAACTTCAATACAAGCATTTTCCAGGCCACTACCCTCTTCCCCCATTTCAGAAAAACCCCCTGATTCAATCACTACCCATTTGATCCCTTTACGGCCACATTGTTTTAAGATTTCCGGGATGATTTTTGCCGGTGTGAGGATGACGGCAAGGTGGATCTGGCGATCGATCTCCTCCAAGGACTGGTAAATCTGCTGCCCAAAAACAACACCTTTTCTCAAACCCAAAGATAGTATCTCACCCTGGTATCCAAATGTCAGGCAGTTCAAGACGATATTTTTGCCGAGATTGGTCGGTTCCGAAGATACCCCAATAACCACAATATTTTTTGGATAAAAGAAATTTGAAAATTGGCTATGGTTGTTCATTGACTCCTCTTTCCATTCTTTTTATTTTTACCCCTGGCATACCGAGAAGAATATGATCCCTCTTTTTATCCAGAACAAAGATTACGACTTCACAGGGAAACCATTTTTTTGCTTCTCTTTCTTAATAAACAATATGGGATCAATCGTCAATACCTTAGCTTATCTTAGCTTATCTGTTTTTATATTTCGTCGAGAAAGGCAGGAAGTCTAATATCTGATGAACTCGTAAAAACTCAATATTGGGACGGCAAAGGAAAAAGCTCTCCCACCAGGACGGGACAGTTGGACTTTTTACGAAGCCGTCAATATCTAATTGGCAAACTCAAGAGTTAGTACGCTGTAAACCTATGATGGAAATATCCTGATTTCTGTTTCAATAATGCATGAGCGCTGTGCGAGGGGATGATTGTGAAAAAAATGACAATTTGGCCCTACATTCTCAAGAATAGAAAAAACTTATTTAATTATGCTTGCCCGCCGTTTTTTTGGGGGGCCTGCCCGCCCTCTTTTTTATCCGCCGGTTGTGTGGCGGACTGGCGGGCTTGCCCGCCGTCATTATGGCGGACCTGGCTCCATTCACAATTTCACTTCCCCTTATCTTTTCCAATACCCACCAATTCCACAACCTTATCAACCAACTTTACTGTAAACTCGAACGCCTGACGAGCTTCTTTGTGCGAAATGATACCTGATACATCGTATATTATACGATGTCTCTTGCTTCTCATTTTGTCAAAGATATATATCTCATCTCGAAATTTTTCTCCTAACGCTATTTCAGCAAATTGGACAGCAACCTTGTGCTGCACTTCACCAGTACCAGGTCTAAAACCTTTAGCAAACATCAGTGCCCGTGTAGCTTGCAAAATAGCATTATAGGCCATGTTAAATGCCCAATCCCTATCATTGGCCATCATTAACCTTGTTGCCTTTATGTCCCTTTTTGCAAGCTCAATTCTATTTTTTTACCTGAGACGGAGATGGCTTGAAAGTTTTATCAGTCCCTTATGCAATAACTCTTCGTAACTCATCCTCATCACCGACAAGCATTATTTTGGCTCCTTCTAACACTTCCATGATAAAAGGGTTGCGATTTTTCACACGCTTCCTCATTTCTTGAAGGTCATACAGCGATACGTTTATTTCCCGAGAGAGTTTCTCTTCTGGTCCTCTGATTAAGGCTAATACCTCTTCAAGGGAAATCCCCCCGATTACCATCACGTCTATGTCACTTTCTGCCCTTTCTTCTCCTGTTGCAAAGGAACCATATATGAAGACATAGTCTATATGCCGTTTCGTTGATACTGCTTCTCTAAGAATTCCAACTGCACCTTTGGTTTTCATAAAGATTGACTTTAGTTCTTCATATATCACGAATTCCTTATTGAGACTGAAGTACTTTAGATTGCCCTCATTTCGACTCGACAGAAGGCCGATCTCCTCAAGATTGCGTAGTTCCATGCTGACATTTTTATAATCCTCACCTGTGACTCTTTCTACCTCTCTCACGTACAATTCTCTTTCGGGATTCATGAGAAAAACGCTGAGAATCTCGACTCTGACCCTGGATGAAAATAGTTTCTGGAGCATCTTTTAGACCTATTTGATGGTAATAATACATCAATTGATGGTAATTTTACATCAAATTATCTCACAAGTCAATAGGTTAAAATCCTTGCGCTGCCAAACAGTCAAGCAGGCTGTGAGATAGAGGGGAAATCCCACGATTCAAATCCTGACCTCTGATTAGATTTACCGATTTTGCTCAAGGCCTGCCCGTCGTTTTTTGGAGGGCCTGCCCGCCTTCTTTGTGGCGGAGTGGTGGACTGTTTTAGGTAAAAGTGGCTACTGTGAAGAAAAATACAAACAATCATTGTACATAATGTCAACAAAGCCTTTCATTTGCTGCATAAAGGAATGTTAAGCACTTTTTCTGTATCAACATCCCCTTCCATAAAGTTATTTAGTCCTACTTTAGCAACCAGCACTGGCCCAAATTCATAAGGTACTCTGAAATCAGCGCCTCCCTCTCATTATTTCAATTGGAAGTTATTTAACCTGGCCTGCCTGGTTAAATTGTCATTGATTTTATTTAACCAGGTTCAACAACGTCTTCATTGTGTCAAAGCATCACCCCTTGACGAATAACTGGTAGCTACTGTATTCTAAGACCGCCCATTAGACCTGAAAGGAAATACTATGACCGATATTTGTGTTGTGATCAAAACCGGGGCTGCTATTTTTGAATTACTGAAGCAAAAGGGACGCATCGTTAATTTTCACGATTAAAGACATGAGCCCGATATTATAGTTAAAAGGAGTAGCCATGGAAAAGTCGCGGGATGTTATATTAGAAAAGGCATTTGAGTCTGCGCTAAACTACGAGAGAAAATGTACAGGGTGTGCCCAGACCACCATTGCTGGCATCTTTGAGGCCTTAGGCATCGAAAATGATGATGTATTTCGCAGTGCAAGTGGGCTTGCAGACGGATTGGGACTAACAGGAGATGGAGCCTGTGGTGCACTTGTTGGCGGGGCAATGGTCATAGGTTATCTCTTTGGCAGGAAAAAGAAAGACTTTTCTGACATGATGAAACCCATGACTTCCTATATACTGACCAAAAGACTGCATGATAGATTTGTTGAGAAATATGGGAGATGCAGATGCTATGACATACAGAAGAGCCTCATGGGCAGAACCTTTAATCTATATAACCCATCTGAGCTGAAACAAGCCACTGAGTATGGTATGATTGATCATTGTTCAAAGGTCGTTGGCACCTCTGCCAGGCTCGCTACAGAGATAATAATAGACGAGATGGATCGCCAGAAAGACAAAAAATAAAAGAAGGTGGCTATGGCATAGGGTTTATAGAAGACAAGGAAAGGGTTATGTAATAATGTGATCCCTGAAAATTTATTGCTCAAGGTTTACCCGCCGTCCTTTTTATCCGCCGGTTGTGTGGCGGACTGGCGGGCCTGCCCGCCGTTTTTTTGGAGGGCCTGCCCGCCATCATTGTGGCGGGCTTATCCGCCCTCTTTGTGACGGGCCTGGGCACATTTAAAAAAAATATTTAAGTCGTTTTGGAACCAATATCCTCCTTTAAGGATTCATCATCTATAAACCCTTCTACGATTTGATCCCTAAATCAAAATTTTTAGTTAATAGTAAAGCACCCCTTTTATAATTCCGGGAACAGGGTAATGGCATACATAGGGTAATTACGGATTTTTCCATCACGTCGCATATTCAAAAGTGTTGTTCGCGACAACACCGTTGGATTGAATTGGAGGTCGAAGGAATTGAGACTCTTACTTTTTGGGTTAATACCGGCCTTTGCCTCAAGTGGGTAGATCCGTGAGTCAAATTCCCACAAAAAGTCAAGTTCCGCCTTTTTCCCTTTACTGGTCCAATAATACAAATCTATCTGCTTATCTGAGCGCAACTGTTGAGCCACATAATTTTCCACAAATGCCCCTTTGTATTCACTGAATAAACTACTGTAGTCAATGACAGCTTTCGGGGACAAGTTGGACATCGCGCCCAGGATGCCGACATCAAGAACAAACACCTTAAAACTGCTTCGATTCATATAGGCCTTTAGCGGATACTTCGCCGTAGCAACCTGATAGGATTTGTATATCATGCCAGCGTCTTCCAGCCATTGAAGCGCGCTCTCGTATTCCCTGGCCCGCACACTTTTACGAATTGCCGAAAAGATAAATTTTTTATTCTCTTGAGCAAGGTGAGCAGGGATTGAGTTCCATATGAGGCCTAATTTGGGAATATCAGAAGTTATGGCATGTTTGGAAAAGTCCAGCAAATAGGAATCAATGATTTCCCTTTGAATCTCCCGGACCTCTGTGAGATTGCCGGTTTCAGCAAAATGTTTAACAGGTTCTGGCATCCCTCCGGAAAAAAAATATTTCCTCATCCATTCAATTAATTCATTATGAAATGCCTGGGGAAAACTATTGAAATCCTCTTTTGTTTCTATCAGTTGCCTTAATCTCGATTTCTCTACGGCATCTAGGTACTCCAAAAAAGTCAATGGATACATGTTCAGGAAATTAACCTTTCCCACCGGAAAAGATCTTGGACGAGACAGCTTAATGCCAATCAGAGATCCTGCTGTAGCGATATGGTATTCACCAGCCTTTTCACTAAAATACTTTAAAGAATTTAATGCGTGATTGGCTTCCTGTATCTCGTCAAATATAATCAGATCACTTCCCGGTTTAATTTCACGATTTATGTACAGGGAAAGATTAGCGATTATAGCTCTGGGATCGAGTTTTTGCTGGAAAAAATCATCAAGGGCAGGATTTTCTTCAAAATTGAAATACGCGACATTGTCATACTCTTTATCTCCGAACTGTTGAAGTGTGTAGGTCTTTCCAACCTGACGCGCACCTCGCAATAACAATGGTTTGCGCCGCTTGGATGATTTCCATTCCAGCATTTTTTTATAAATATCCCGTTTCATATTCACCGTTATAATAGAAGTTGGGCAAGTATGTCAAGAATATTTAGGCAGAATTTGTGATATTAATCACATAATAAGGACGAATAATGTGATAATTATCACGTTAATAAGATGTTAAATGTGAAACTTCTTGCATATTTTTATAGTATATCATTACTACCAGCTCGCATATTCCTTTCCTGATACATCTCAAGGGTTGTAAGGTACATTATTATTGAATTCACACCGAATGTATTTAAGATCGATAGTATATTACCTCATTTCTCCTTTTGCTTATTGCTGTTTGTCTGGAATTGAGAGGCCCTGTAAATAGATATGAATAAAATATCTGCATAGGTCAATATTATTTTACAGGATTTCTTGGTGACTTGGTCTACCAAAATGACATTTAGGGTGATTGTCAATAGATTGAGTTCCGGACTGAATTCTTTGCTGAGAAGGGGATTGTGGCAAGAATAAAGATAAGACATCTGACCCTCAGCTTGCTGTACTTTTGGCTCAGAGAGTTATTGTCATTGTGTGGCAAACTGGATAAACGTAGAGTTAATCCTTTGCTTGACGAATGATTTGTACTGAGAGACTCGCCGAATAAGGGTCTATTATGGGAAATATCCTGAACACTGTTTCAATAATGCGTGAGCGCTGTGCGAGGGGATGATTGTGAAAAAAATGACAATTTGACCCTACATTCTCAAGAATAGAAAAAACTTATTTAATTATGCCTGCCCGCCGTTTTTTTGGAGGGCCTGTCCGCCTTCCGTCGGGCGGTTTTATCCGCCATCTTTTTTATCCGCCGTATTTATGGCGGACTGGCACTGTTTTAGGTAAAAGTGGCTGCTGTGAAGAGAAATGCAAACCAATCATTATCTGTGACAAAGACAAAGCCCTTCATTTCATATTTACTGGAACACTCACTGATTAAACAAAAGGCAAACGGAGACTTGATCCCATTTCGCATAAGTTCATTCAGAAACTACGTCCCCTTTTACGTCCCCTTTTACATGAAAGGTTTGTAAGCGGCTTACCAGTCCAGATTGAGACCTTTGAATTTTCCATATAATGAGTAAACTGCACTTGAAATAACAATTTTTGTCAAAAATTGTCGGTTAATTTTTCAGTCTAAATCTATTAATGAGATTTTCTTCTGCGTATAACTCCGTTTAACAGCCCTGGATGGGCTTTTCCTTGTGTCGGTACGCCCTTTTTTTGTCTTTGGGCATACTACTCCATTATCGTTATGCATTTGCCAACAACTTAGAGCCCCGAAACATATTGAACGCCATCTGCCTGCACATTGTATCCCAGATGTTTTTGAGAATCTTGGTGAACCTTGCCCTGTATGCCCCATCATGTAAATGACTCAGTCCAAAGTATTGCTCAACAATGTATCTCTTCTTTGATATCCTCTTGTTCCTTTCTGTCTCGATTTCAGTCAACTTGGCAGTGGTTGTATCTTTCCGCATTATTCCGTCTTTGATTCCATTCATATGGAGAAAGGCTCGATTGGGATGCCCATAATATCCCTTATCTCCATACACCTTTTTGATAGGATCTTTGGTATGACAACTGGCTATCGTGAGATAGGGGAGATACTTCGAATCATGCTCAGACGCAGGAGTCAGCGTAGTAGCCAAAACAAAACCACTATGCACATCTACTGAGGTATGTTCTTTTAGTCCATAATGAGGTGTATCATTCTTTATCGTCCAATCTGATTCCAGATCCCTTGAAAACTTCAACGGCTTTCCGTTTGTATCCAGTTTGCCTTCAGGTGTATTCCTTGTCTCTTTCAGCTTCTTAAGGCCTTCATTGCTCATAGGCCTACTTGCTGATTTTACCAATCGTGCATCTACTGCTATGCCTTCATTGATGCTTAATCCCATCTTCTCAAATCCTTGCAATACTTCATTGTTGAGCTTCATCATGGCCTCTTTGGATAACCTGCTTCGGAATCGAGAGAAGGTAGAATGATCAGGAGAGGGCTTGTCTATAGAAATACCTAAAAACTTTTTAAATGATATCCTATCGTTTATTTGATTTTCAAGCTCAGGATCAGATGGAATGCGAAACCATTTCTGAAGCAGTAAACACTTTAGTAACATCAATGGTGGGTAGGCATCTGCTCCTTCTTTGCTCGTGCCAACTTCGTAATATTCCAATAATAAGGCTTCTATGTTTTTCCAGCTTATAAGCTTATTGATTTTATTCATCATCGTGAGACTGCGATTATGTTTAAGAGACTTGGAAACTGCCAAATCTGCAAAACTTATCACTTTTCCTATTCTTTTGTATCCCATGTCTTCCCCCTTTAATCACTTGTCATTTTTTGGGGAAGAATATAGCATAATAAAGCCACTTTTGCAAGCGTTTTCAACAAGTTATCAAACTTTTTTGGCAACAAATCACTGTTTCTAAACCATTTTCATGGACTTCTTATTTCGGAATAGTGCTTCCCGATGACATGTTAGGGGAATTTTCAAGATTTATATTCTACACATGACAAAAAATGGCGATTTTCACCAGGTTATGCAAAGGTCTCAGATTCTGTTAGACAAACTGTTCGACCCGCACACTAAGTAGGCTCGACGTGCTTAGGCAATAGCTTCTTTTTGGCTTTGGTGAATTACTTCCTCACTGATCTTTTTGAAAGACACTTCTTCCCTCCCAACAAAAAACATCCCCGTCAAGCAGAAGAAGGGCACGAGTATGTGGTAGGTATGATCCAGTAGTGCGTATATAGCAAAAATGGCCAAGAAAAGCTGAAAGATAAGGAGAGTTTTTTCTGTCATGATGCACCTCTTGTGTTGAAGATTAGATGGATTCAAAAACTTGATAAAAATAAGCTATTTCCTTTAGAAAAACATGTAGCATGCCACAAATTTTTAAATAAGAGTAAAGGTTTGACCCTTCATTCAATTGATTTTGAGGTTTCCTCTTTTTAAAAGTTGTGATCCAATGAACTTACCCTGTTTTTTCAACCACAAACTATTTTAATTAATTAAGTATAATTATACTATTTTAATATATATGTCAACTAAAATATTTAAATTGATTAAAATAAATATATTTTATCTATATATTAGATGGAAAATGGTTCTATTGGATGGAGCAGAAGAGGATATTAATTTTTGAAGGGGATAGGTTTTGTTAAAGATAAAGATTAACCAAAGAATTTCTTTTCTTATCAAAAAACCCACAATATCTTGAGCTTGGATGCCCAGTCCAAAATTAAAGCTTACCTGCCATAGTCAACTCTTTGAATTTACTAAACTTGTATCAAGCTTACAAACACAAGTCATAAGTTTTTCGGACTTTCAATCCTTTTCATAGTAGCAGAATACAAAAGTGAAGCCATATTTATAACCTATACAATATATAGAATGAAAAAAGAAAAAGGAAGAGCCACAGATGACTCTACCCTTTTCTTGTACTATTGCATTAATTTGATAGCCTCACTAACTTTATGACATATTCTGATATCGTAGCTGTAGCCCGGCACATCGATAAAGTTGAGATAGGCCTTAGTGATGGTATCAAATGCTTCTTTGACCTTAGCGGCATCCACTTCTAAAATGGAAACGTTGTGATAACCTTTTTCGGTTGTGGAATAAACATAATTACCTTTTCCCTTAATATACTCAGGTAGACGAGGTAACCCCAAAAAGCGCTTAGCAACTTCCCTACCACTTTGTATGGGATAGTCCGAATAGCAAATAATAATCATTTTATTCTCCTATTTGAAAAGAGAAAAACAATTTCCCCCAAAAGACTTGGTCGTAATTTTTTGAAAAAGCCAATTAAACACTAAAAGCATTATACATTGAAATCAGAAGACCTCCAATCAGGTAATCGCAACCCTCATGGAGGCTTCACATCGGCATCTTTAAAGGACCTCTTCTCATAATTTCCTCCTAAAGGTTTAGATTATGAAAGATAACTATTAACAATTTGGGGATGCTTATTAACGATGATGCCACAAGAGCAATAAAAGTCAAGACTGAATTATTAGGTAGAAAAAACGGATGCAAAATACCAATTATTGAAAAACCAACCGGTAAGATCTAAGTCAATCCCTGGCTGCTGGGCGAGAAATGCAAACCAATCATTATCCGTAACGTCGATGGAGCCCGATATTCCGACCTTAATCCCAACCACAAAAAGTCGGGACGGGACTAAAGCCCTGGCTTTATGCGGTCGGGGTAAGCCCTTCATTTACTGCCTCAAGGAACGTTAAGCACTTTCTGTATGAATGTCCCCCTTCACAGGACGAGCGACTTCCCGCTTGCCCTCGATCTGAACTATCCGGAATTTCCGGATAGTTGCCTCGGAAGCCTGTTCCCTGTCCGCAAGGATGTTCTTGATGTGTTCATTGTTCGTCCGCACATCCTTCTGGAACAGGTCCGCCATCAGCTTCTGGCTTAACCACACAGTTTCGTCCTGAAGCCGCACCTCAACACGTGTTTGTCCATCTTCTGTCTGGTAAAGCAGAATATTGCTATTCGGCTTGGCAGAGGGCTCCTCCCTCATAGTCTCCCTCCAATCCATTTGCTGCTGATACAGTCTGCCGGTCTGCGCCTCTCGCGCATTCTGTCCCGGAGGTCCAAGATCAGGTGACGGAACTCGCCCAGCTTTGGGAATCGCAGACGTCGCTTCTGCTTCCGCAACTGCCGCTGCCGATAGCGGTGTTCATCACTGTTAAACTGATCAATGAGCTCCTGATTGCGTTGTAACATGGTCTCCTTTACCTCCACCTGAACAAAAGCTCTTCCATCTATCGAATTTATAAATATACTTAGGCCCTGGCAACCTCTCCAAATTCCTCAACCCTGGGAGGCCTTTGTTCGGCAATCCATAGGTCTAATTTTGCCTGCATGTATAACCAGCTTTCAGGGGATGTCTTTGTTGCCTTACTTACCCTCACTGCCATTTCCGGACTCATTGATGCTCTGCAATTAAGTAATGCTGACAGTGTCTTTCGAGTGACTCCCAAGCGTTTTGCCGCTTCCGTAACTGTTAAACCAAGAGGCTTAATAACATCCTCTCGCAAAATTTCTCCAGGATGGGTAGGTTTTCTGATGTCAGTCATTGAAAGCTCTCCTTTTATTAATGATAATCTCTATAATCAACGGCCACTGCATCAGGACCATCAAACTGAAACGTGACTCGCCAATTGCCGGTAACCCATACTGACCATACCCCTTTTCCCTTACCAGAAAGCATATGGAGCTTGTAACCAGGTAAATTCATATCCTGAGGTCTTACGGATGCATCTAAACGGTCTAAAATTCTGGCAAGCTTAGATGCGTATTGTTGGTTAATATGGCTTCGGTCATCGTTACGAAAAAATTTTTCCAAACCTTTATGCTTGAAAGATGTGATCATTCACTATTCTCATTTTTTCTTAGAATATTATAATGTGTAACTTGTAACGTGTCAAGTATCATTCATGATTTTTGATGGTTGAATTGACCAAATGAGGTTTTCATGGCAAATTTCAATAGATCGAGTGCCTCTGGAGGGCTTGTCCGCTAGTTTTAGGGCGGGCTTGACCCCAGATTAATTTAGAGTTATTCAATATAGCGTGTCGTAGCGAAGCGAAGATTTATCCGCCTGTGGAGGATCCCGACCCTCGGGGTCGGAGCATCGAGGCCTAATTAAATTGTCATTGATTTTATTTAACCGGGGTCAACAACGTCCCGGAAGTCCCAGTATTTTGAGATTCAACAAAGAAAAGGCAGAGCCGTTTGACCCGAGCCGATCGCTTAACGTGTTGAAGAAAAGTGAAAAAGGACTGCTGACTGAGTATCAGCGGTCCTTTTCTTTCTGGAAGAAATCTTCCGCAACGGGCAGATGCTATACTGACTGAAAAATTCTAAGCAGCTTTGTTACTGATAATCCTAAAAACAGCAGTTAGATTAAAGAATCGTCATAACTTATTGCAAAAACTTTACTTTCCAATGTTCCCTGCAGGTGGTCCTTTGAGCAAAAAAATCCCTCTATCAGATTCTACCCGATAGGGAGACAAATGTTAAGAAGTTTTCAACACGTTAAGCGATCGGCTCGCCGTTTGACCCTGCCTCTCCTGTTCACACCTAGGTTGTGCCTGGTCACTCAATTCAGGGTATTTTCCAATTGCCTTTAGATACGCTGAAGCTCGCACCAAACCCCTTGGCTGGGGGACGCAACATATGTCTGGTAAATTCACCACCGCCCTGTATACCAACACATTTTCCAGTGCCACCAATATAGGTAAAGGTACCCTTGCCGGATTTTCCGATCACACCAGAGGTCTTGTACGTCATAAATACTTGGTCCCCATCTGGGCGGGTAAGGGAGACCATGCCAGAATCGTTTTTGTAGACTCCTTTAACAGCGAGAAGCCCACCTACAACGCGAGTAGACGCATTGTGTAGCAGTCCCTTTCCGGTGTCGATCCGGAAGATGCCCCAACCCTCGTAATTTATTTGAACAACTCCTTTTCCCATAGGGAGAACGGTAAACTTCGTAATTACGTATTGTATACCTGAAGCCGAACCTTCCTTTGCCATCTCAGCATTGGAGAACGGCGCAAAAGATATCAACACAGCTATGGCCAGTACTGATGTCAAAATTATCTTCTTCATGATTTGCCTCCTTTTGTTTAAGGGTTAGATGTGGTTAGTAACTCTTGCAGGTTGCACTTTAGGCTCCCAACAGAACAAAATAAGGTTCTGCGAGGAGCATGGCATGCACATTTTGAGTGGTTTCTCCATAGGAAAAATAAATAGTAGAGATTTTGAAATTTGTTATCGTTTATGATGCCACAAGGGAAACAAAAGTCAAGACTGAATTATTAGGTAGAGAAAACGGATGCAAAATACCAAGTATTAGAAAAGGAGTGGGATTAGATCTTTATTCTTCACCATTCTCTGTGTCGACGTGAATATTAAAGACCTTTCCTTAGTTAATAGTTCAGGTTTACCCCGTTAAATTTTTCGGAGAAAACAAGCGTAGCGTATTTAACTGGGGTTTGACCCCAAATTCACTAAGATTCAATCCCTGAGCTATAGTTTTATATTTAGAAATTTAAGAGCTTCCCGCTTCAACGTTCTTCATTGTGTCAAGGCATCACAGCTTGACGAATAACTGGTGGCTACTGTATTCTAAGACGGCCCATTACACCTGAAAGGAAATACTATGACGGATATTTGTGTTGTTATCTAAACCGGGGCTGCTATTTTGGAATTACGGAAGCAAAAGGGGCGCATCGTTAATTTTCACGATTCAGGACATGAGCCCGATTTTATAATTAAAAGGAGTCTCCATGGAAAAGTCGCGGGATGTTATATTAGAAAAGGCATTTGAGTCTGCGCGAAACTACGAGAGAAAATGTACAGGGTGTGCCCAGACCACCATTGCTGGCATCTTTGAGGCCTTAGGCATCGAAAATGATGATGTATTTCGCAGTGCAAGTGGGCTTGCAGACGGATTGGGACTAACAGGAGATGGAGCCTGTGGTGCACTTGTTGGCGGGGCAATGGTCATAGGTTATCTCTTTGGCAGGAAAAAGAAAGACTTTTCTGACATGATGAAACCCATGACTTCCTATATACTGACCAAAAGACTGCATGATAGATTTGTTGAGAAATATGGGAGATGCAGATGCTATGACATACAGAAGAGCCTCATGGGCAGAACCTTTAATCTATATAACCCATCTGAGCTGAAACAAGCCACTGAGTATGGTATGATTGATCATTGTTCAAAGGTCGTTGGCACCTCTGCCAGGCTCGCTACAGAGATAATAATAGACGAGATGGATCGCCAGAAAGATAAAAAATAAAAGAAGGTGGCTATGGCACAGGGTTTATGGAAGACGATGAAAGGGTCATGCAATAATGTAATCCATGAAGATTTATCGATCAAGGTTTATCCGCCGTTTTCTTGTCCGCCGTCTTTGTGGCGGATTGTCGGGCTTGCCCGCCGTGTTTCGGGCGGGGTGTTTTAGGTAAAAGTGGCTGCTGGGCGAGAAATTCAAACCAATCATTATCCATGACACCGATGGACCACGACATCCCGACCACAAAATGTCAGGGCAAAAGACCTTCATTTGGTATTCCCGAAACGCCCACTGAGTTAACATAAGTCAAACGGAGACCTGACCCCTTTCACTGGAGGGTTTGACCCCAAATTCTTTCAGCTAAGTTTCCTAAGGATGTCCCGCTTCAATAAGGCAGAGGCTTAACATCATCAAGCAGTCGTATAAGAGCTACCGCGCGAATTTTCTTATCCAATGGAAAGGTTGCCTCTCCGGCATGCACTACATCCAAACGATTGAGCTTTAAATCGCTCAGAGCAATCCGCATCGAGGGGGTTATCTGTGGTGAACTGGTGCGCTTAATTTCAAAGCCCAACCTTTGCTGCCCTCTAATGACAAGTAGGTCCAGCTCAGCGCCTGCATGTGTTGCCCAGAAAAAGCACTCGTCGGTATGCGCTCCGGACTGGCGGATAATTTGCTGAATAATAAATCCTTCCCACGATGCACCCAATTTTGGGTGTCCCTCGAGATCCCTGAAGGTCTTGAGATTCAGCAGACTATGAAACAACCCTGAATCAGCTATATATATTTTGGGCGCCTTTACTTGGCGCTTGGATATATTTTCATGCCATGGTGGTAGTTGCCGGATGATAAGTGCTGAAGTCATAAGATCTAAATAATTTCTGACAGTCGTATCTGCTACCCCGAAAGAGCGTGCGAATTCAGATGAATTCCAAATTTGACCATGGTAGTGGGCAAGCATACGCCAGAAACGATTCAAGGTCGTTGAACGAATGGTGATTCCTAGCTGCGGGAGGTCTCTCTCAAGGAAAGTCCTAATAAATCCCCGCCGCCACTCATCACTTTCGGTGTGAGTCCGGGTCAGATACGATCGTGGGAACCCGCCTCGCAACCATAATCGCATATGATTTTCCGGCCCAATCTCATCCATCGTAAAACCATTGAGCTGGTGGTAAAATATTCGCCCCGCAAGTGTTTCCGAGCTCTGGCGTAAGAGCCTTGGAGATGCACTGCCGAGAATTAAAAAACGGCACTGCCCGCGCGGCCTGTCCACCAGTACCCGCAGCACTGGAAATAAATTGGGAAACCGTTGTACCTCGTCGATGACGACCAATCCCTTCAGATCCTTCAGGGCGAGCATGGGATCTGCGAGTCGTGCCAGGTCTTCCGGGTTTTCAAGATCAAAGTATGATGTGGGCTTATCAATTCTATCGATGAAACTCCGTGCCAGAGTTGTTTTACCTACTTGGCGAGCTCCGACAATCCCTACAACAGGAAACCGTTTGAGCAATTGCCCTAATATTTTGATTTCTTGGTAGCGCTGGATCATGGGGAGAGTTTATATTGAAATCTCTGTATTGTCAACAGAATCTTCAAGGTGACATGCACTGTTTCAAAATCTATGAAATTTCGTGGATCCTCGCAGCACCACTTAGTTTCGCCGATTCGTTTTGCGAATGGCGAGACTTAGTAGCAGGACATCCCGCCCGCACGCGGCGCGAGCGCCTGCGCTGCACGCCTCGCCTAAGCGAGAGCGACCCGCCCGCCTCGCCTGAAGGCGAAGCCGATGGCGGGCAGGCCCGACCATAATCCCGATCACAATCCCGACCACAAAAAGTCGGGACGGGACTAAAGCCGTAGCTTTCTGCGGTCGGGGTAAATCCCTTCATTTGATATCCCATAGAACGTTTAAAGACATAACAAGAGTCAAACGGAGACCTCTTGCCACTATCTTTTTTGTAAAATGTTAAGGTTTTGACCCCTCTTCATTTTGTCTTTATAAAAACTCCTGTTCGACCGGGACATGGATAACCTTGCTTATTTTTATGTGGATTTAAAATGCTATTATAGGTTTTATGGGTAAATTGTTTTCCACAAACAGCGCATTTAAAAACATGTCTTGGCTCTAAGCTCGGTCTTCTTGATTTGGAGTGTTTTACTGTTGGACTTTTTATGTTTGGACTGAAAATTGAAAACCCATCAGAGCTACGAGTTAACATGGGTGCAGACATTGGACCGACCGAGGTTAGTTCAATGGGATGTCTTGGGATAAAAGTTGTATTTGTAACATCAGCAGACTGAATCCTATCGATTCGATACGCTCGCCATTTGCCTGTTTTGTGTCTTAAAGCAAAAAGTAGAAGATCTCCTGCTTTAGAACGTCGCAATGAATATGGCTCTATCAAGCGATAACTATTTTTATAGTACAAGTTAACACAAAGCCTGTTTATTGCTGCAAAGCGGATTTTCTCAAGCGGTGCTTTAGTATGCCACACCTGGGCCATTGAAGGTGGCTGCCATGTCTCATCGATTAACACTTTTCCTAATGGAATAGCTTCTTTCACAACCTTTACAATGGCACCATGCAACCATTCCATTACTTCCGGCAACTCTCCCCAGAACTGCTCGAAAGGAGGTAGTGCAGGTAATTGATGAGCGAGCATATTTCCCCATTCCGCTTCAAGTTCTTCATGCTCAGAACGGTTCTTAAATGTGTCCATTGTTGGAACCGGAATTTTTTTAAATTCACATTTTTTCTCAACGGTACTTAGGATAAGTGACTGATCAGGTTTTAGTTCATCATGGCGATATAAATGAACCACATCATATAAATCCCTAGGCCGTTCTCGTTCTGCCAATGCCCTGATCTTTTCTGCGAACACTTCTTCAAAACAGTATCCCCTGATCTGAATGCCTTTATCTGGTATATCTGAATAGGGGTGGTGAACTTCTGTTAATGAAGGTTCCAGTACAAGAATTTCATCATTGGTTAAATCCAACTTGATGCGGGGAAGATCACCTCTTTTTTGCATGGGACCACGATAACCAATCCGACCCTGGGCAGACATACCGCCACGATTGTTATCATAAACATCAAAGTTTATTAACTCTTGCGGGATTTCAATGCCTGCGGAATTATAAACCCATTCTGCGATCTCTCTGAAGCATTTTACAAGAAAGTACTTATCGAGGTGAGCAGGGTCGGGGATAGTGAAATCCAAATCTTCGGAAAACCGGTAGGTCTCAAAATAGCACTTCTTTAAGCATATACCACCTTTGAATATCCAGCTCGATCCTGTTTCATTATGATTGGATATGCCAGCAAGTATCCAACCTAGCACATAATCTTTCTCAATAACATTTGCAGCCAGGCCAAACTCCCTGGAGAAATCCATTATTTCTGACTTGTCAATCAACCTGAGACATCCTTTTCCAGTTTTCCGGTACCCACAGACGCCAGCGGGTTATCAATTTTGCATTGTTGATATTTGGATCAAGCTTTGCATTACCTGTAGTCAGTCTTGAACGGCATTGATCAATAATCCTGGTTTCATCAGGCGTGATCAATTCGAGCAGAAATCCAAGACGTTTGAAAACAGCGCCGTTTCCCAACCGTTCTGAATATTCGATAAGCATTTCAAGGTTTTTATTTTCGGAGCGCATGTAATTAGTGAACATATCTTTTGTTGAACGAATCCCTCCCCCGAGAACCGGATCGCTTAGCATATCGAGTATTGTTCGTGTGGGATCGGATATTGATATTTTTACCTGCCCACGCCATACGGGCTTGAGACCGAATAATGCCTTTTCAGAAACAGTGCGCAGCATAAAGACTGTTTCTTTTATTTTCAGGGTACGGTCTCTTGGTTTTTGAACAGTCATAACCATAACAGTACTGAAAATCTGCTCAGTTAGATCCAGATATTCCGCAGCACTCCAGCCGCCAATATAACATGGTGCAAAAAGACGTTCAGCAATAAGCCACGGATCTTCAAGCGGCACATCCGCTGTTCGTGATTCTAAAGGCACAGGGATATACAGCCCTCTATGCACCCGTGACATCCAGCCCTTTTTTGTCCACCTTGAAAGCATTTTTGAAGCATCTGTGGATACAACATTTAAAATCCCGGCAGCTTCAGCAGTAGATATTGTGCCTTTTGTGCCTCGGATTATCGCTGCAATTCTTTCTCTATCAATTTTTCCTATGCCTGTAAGCGTATTCATAGTATACCAAATGTGCTATTTTTCATACAATCAATGAATAATTGCATATAGCATATACTATTTTCCATGTCAAACTATATTTTATGTGTTATAGTTCGTAGATTAAATGAATTTCGTCAGGTTTATTATATTTGCCATGTAATTACTCTAAAATGCTCGCCGCAAATTCATATTCACTTTACATTTTTAAGTTGTTGTAGAGGATGTCCCCTTTTATGATCTCAGATCAGATTTACCGATTTCTGCTCAAAGTTTATCCGCCGTTATTTTTATCCGCCGTCTTTGTGGCAGATTGGCGGGCAGGCCTGACTGTAATTCAGTCCACAAAAAGTCGGGACAAAGCCCTTCATTTCGTAGTTCCCGGAACGTTTACCCGCCGTATTTCTGGAGGGCTTGCCCGCCATCTGTTGGGCGGGCTTGCCCGCCTCGGGCGTGGCTTAATCAATTAACATGAGTCAAACGGAGATTTGACCCGTATCATTATTACTCAGAATAGCAAAAAATGGTAGCTGGGAGAAAATATTTTTTGGCTTTTTTCTGGATTGCTTTTGTAAATAATTGCAAATTTTGTTAAAAAAATAGATAAAAAA
>CAZSWT010000003.1:0-110201 GCA_964611035.1 uncultured Desulfobacteraceae bacterium | reverse complement strand
AAGGCAAGCATATAGCATCTAAACTCAAAAAGCAATCATTAAGTGAACTGTATTGCCCTTAACTCTGATCAGTTTTCAAGGCCCCATTTATTACTTTAGATGTTTATGTTTTATACTAATTTAATCTATAGTATTTTCATATAAATTAATAATTGCTTCTAATAATGTCAAGGGCAAATGTGCCTTCACCTGTAAAGGGGTTCATTTTTTTACACTTGTGAGGTAGTAAATCGTTCTGGGGAATACATAAAAGATGAGGGATAAGGTCTTCATTATTCATTTTGACATGGTGAATGGTGAAATTTGTTTTAGAGAAAGACATCACCGGAATTACGATTGAAATGTAAGGTGGTTTTGCGTATACCCTTTTCTATTGATTCACAGGCCTCTTTCATCCTATACTTCCCGTTCAACAAGAGAATTTACCATTGCTACAGGGCACTCAGAGTGCTTGAAAGGAGGAAATGCCATGTCGAGAGTAACAGCATTACTGGGTAGTCGATTTCCTATCATTCAGGGCGCAATGGGGGTTATTTGCAATCCTGAGCTCGTTGCGGCTGTATCCGAAGCTGGTGGATTTGGCCTATTAGCTACTGCCTTTACAGAGGACCCAGAATTTTTGCGGAATCAAGTTAAGGCCACTAAGCAGCTCACAAACAAACCTTTTGGTTCAAACATCTTTGTAATGAACCCTTTAGCTCAAAAATTTGTGGAGGTTTTAGCTGAAGCAGGGGTGAAAGTGGCAACTGTTTCTGGGGGTTCGCCCAAAGGGCTCATTCCGATCTTGCATGATTTAGGTGTAAAAGTTATTGTTGTATCTCCCACGGTTGAGGGTGCAAAGGGTGCTGAGGTATTAGGAGCCGATGCTATCGTGGCAGAGGGGGCGGAATCAGGCGGAGTACAGGGGTTTAAGGGCGTTTCTACCATGGTGCTTGTGCCCACAGTAGTCGATGCTGTGAAGATTCCAGTCATAGCAGCCGGTGGCATCGGAGATTCTCGCGGATATAAGGCTGCTTTGGCTCTTGGTGCGGAAGGAGTGCAAATGGGTACACGCTTTATTGCAACAAAGGAGTGTATTGCTCATTCTATCTATAAAACAACAATTCTTGATTCTGATGAAACAGGAACAGGACTTGTGAATATGGGGCGCTTCCAAATCCGTGCATTACGAACGAGCCTCGTTGAAAGATTGATAAAGGGGGAAGAGTCTGCCCGCCCAGGTTTTACCAGACAAGTTATGGAGGATGCATGGATTAAGGGGAACCTGCAAGCCGGCTTATTACCTGCCGGACAGGTGGCTGGTCTGGTCTCTGATACACCATCTGTGAGAGAGGTCATTAATGAAATGATACGTTAGCAAAGATTATGGAGTCAGGTTTTCATTATTCACATCGACATGGTGAATGGTGAAGAATGGAGTCCTGATCCCACGCCTTTCTCGTCATAGTGAGAGCTTTGCATAACTCATATTTCCTTAAAGAGGATGGGCTTTCCCTGGTGCTATTTCTAAAAATACCCGTTCGTGCAAAACCGCTTAATCCCGCTTGCGAGCCGTGCACTTCCATACCATAGAACCTTTTGCCATTCCGCCATACTCTCAAAAACAATTCTGAAGCGAAAACGAAAGCTTGCTATGTATACAAAACAATAGTACTTGATGTAGTGAGTAAACCATGCATTGACAAGGCTTTCTTTAGTTTTTAAAATGAGTATATGAAATGAATAAGACATTTTTTGATGAGGCCTCGAAATGACGACAATAGCTCAAACTTTATTAGATATTGAAAAAGTGCAACAGGACATTCAAAGGCAATTGAGCAGTGGGAAGTTGCAACTATCAAAATTTATTGAAGATATTATGAACATCACTGGTGTGTATCACTTTGACCTTCTTGCACACAGCAGTTTGGACGCTGCCAAAACAGAATTATCCAACACCTCAAATCCCTTTCTTTTAAAATATCGCTCGTTGTCACGTAAGGACGGGATGCACAAAGAGTATATCCGATGGTTAAATATTGGCGGCGTATTCGTCGTGTGCAACATTTTCGAAAAGTTTGTGAGAGAAACTCATGGACAGCTTTTTAAGGATGTGAAAATAAAACATCTCAAAGATGCATATGAGCATATTTTGCAAAGTAAGAATATCAAGGATCCTACATTGAGCCGCATGGTAAGGGAGTTTAGTTTAATTCGTTTTATTCGTAACAGCTTTTACCACGGTGATACATATACTAATCCAAAAACCAGAACATTTATTTTAGGTGGGGAAAAATATGAGCTGGAAGAAGGAAAGTCAGTAAAACCCATACGGCTCATGACCGCTATTACTATATTTTGGCAGCACTACTCTAAGATAATGTCCAGCCCATAGATAAACACATTACATGAGGCAGCAAATAAAAAGCTTTGTCGGCGTCACAGATGTTGAGTGGTTTGAAAAGAAAGGGATCAGGGTGAAAGATCTGGAGACCGAAAGGAGGTAAAAAAAATGCTTGTGATTATCAGTGATCTGCATTTTGTTGATGGGACTGCGGGTGAACACAATGTTCCCGTGGATGCCTTTCATATCTTTTTTGAAAATCTGAAGAGCGCTGCTGAAAGGCTGAAAAAAAAGAAAAGAGAGGTCAAAGAGATCAAAATTGTATTCCTCGGCGATAGCTTTGATCTATTACGGACAGAAGAGTGGTTTGAACCCCTCCCTGAAGATGAAAGACCATGGGGAACCAAAGAGGCTAAGATCAAACAGCATGCCAATGATATATTTGACAAGATCATTAATGCAAACAAGGCTACATTTACATTGCTTAGTGGTAACCTTACAAAAAAGTTCGGGTTTCACATTGAGCCTAAGAGGGTTTATATTCCGGGGAATCACGACCGTCTGTGTAACAAATACCCAAATCTCAGAGAAAAGGTTTGCAAAAACCTTGGAATTAAATCTACTGGAACTCCCTTTGACCATTATTTTCAGGACACAGAATACGGTGTTTTTGCCCGCCATGGGCATGAATATGACAAATACAACTATGAAGGGGCTACCTCCTATGGGTACGAAGACTACATGAGGGTACCCATTGGTGATCCCATTACCACTGAGTTAGTCGCACGCCTACCATGGGAGATTATGCAGCACCCGGTCATCAGGAGGCTGCCCCCAGCACAGCAGGTTGCATTAAAGCGGAACCTTCAGGAGATTGAAAACGTACGGCCCTTTGCCGCGACACTGGAATGGCTTCTTTACCAGGTAAAGGAAAATCTTTTTATAAAAGAAGCTATTGAGGATTCAGTGGATAAAGTTATTAAAGCCTTCAATACATTGAAGTATGTAAAGAGATGGTATAAGCATCATGACAAATGGCTTAATTTTATGGATGAGGCAGATAAGATTCAGTCAGTTTTGTACCTACTTGAAAAGTTTAAGATCTTTTCATCTGAAAGATTGATGCCTTTTTTAGAAAAGTTAAAAGAGTGGGTTGAGAAGGATGATCTCCTGGAAGCCGCTCCGGCTGAATACTCTCATTTAGATAGTCGCATCAGATATGTGGTCTTCGGGCACACTCATGATCCCCTTCAGGTTCCAGTAAGGACTATTAAGACGCCAGATGGCTTAAAACAGTATATATATCTCAACACGGGAACCTGGCGCAGAAGATACCACAAATGTACAGAAGGATTGGGTTTCATTGGCTGGAAAAATCTTACCTATACCGCGTTCTATACAAAAGAGGAAAGAGGGCTAGATTTTCCCTCTTTTGCGACCTGGACAGGGACATTGAAAACAATTTAAAAAAGTAACGGTTTTTGATGCTTTAAGGTACACCCTCAAGCTACGGGTTATAAGAAAACATGAATAAAATAGCTTGGTCATCTCGGGTTGTGGTGAGATATGCCCTACTCCAGATGCCAGCGCTCGTTCTGCTGATTTTAATGCTGGCCCTGGTTCAGCGATGGGTAAGTCTTCCTGCGTGGTTTATCTGGGGCCTCATCGCATTCTGGATTGCGAAAGATGTAATCCTTTTCCCCTTTACGTGGCGTGCCTATGACCGAAGCCATAAGGGGTCTGCAAACTCGATGATAGGGCTACGAGGTATTACTGAAAATAGACTGGCTCCCTCGGGTTACGTCCATGTCCATGCTGAGTTGTGGCAGGCTGAGGTAACGGAAAACAGTTTGCCCATTGAAAAGGGAGAAAGTGTGCGGATTTATGGAAATCGTGGACTTACTCTTCTCGTGCATCGCGACAACAAAGAAAGAAACAAGGACACAAAAGGTGGCAAGGTTCGCCAGAAGGACGGCGGATAAACCATCCCGAAACACGGCGGTCAGGCCCTCCAGAAACATTACAGGCAGGCTCTTCAAAATCATGTTTTTTGCTTATGATCTGCTATGATGCATACTAATTGAGGGATCATATTTTTAAAACCAGGAGTTGGGTAAAAAACTCTCCCAGTATACTCCAATATCGGAAGGAGGCAAAAAATGGCTGATTATGATGCAATAGTAATAGGCAGTGGCGCAGGAGGGCTGTCGGCAGCACTCAAGCTTGCTCGGTCACACTATTCGGTCATGCTTCTTGAGGCTATGCCGTCTTTCGGCGGGTACTTGAACCCATTCCGCCGTAAAGGATATACTTTCGACACAGGGCTCCACTATCTCGGAGAACTCGGCGAAGAGGATCGCTTCTGGAGATTGCTTGATGAATTGGGAGTAAGTGAGTCAATAAAGTTTGTTGAGTTGAGTCCTGAAGGATTCGACCGTTATATCTTTCCAGACTATGAACTACGTGTTTGCAAAGGAAAAACCCGATTCATAGAACGACTCATCAATGATTTCCCAGAAGAGGAGCCTGGAATATACAAATTTTTCACGGTCTTCGAAAAGATTACAAAGGCCGTGAAGGCTTCCCAGTCGATGGGGGAAGGTGTTCTCCAAATGCTCTGGTATATTTTGAGGCACCCTGTCATGATGAAATACTCGCGTGTTCCTTATCAGAAGCTACTCAATGATGTAACATCCGATAAGCGTTTGCAAGCCGCGCTGGCCGCCTCTTGTGGTGACTATGGAGTTCCTCCTGAAAAGGCCTCGATTATTATTGCCATCATGGTGTGGGCACATTACCTGAATGGCGCATATTATCCATGTGGTGGCAGTGGTGCGTTAAGAGATGCCTTTGTAAATGGGCTTAAGAATCACGGTGCCGAATTGAAAAAAAGTTCACGGGTTATCTCCATAGACAGAACGGCTAATGAGTTCATCATCACGACAGAGCACGATGAGAAATACACCACGCGTGCAGTGATCAGTGATGTTGACCCTGTTGTTACTTTGGGCAAGTTGGTTAATCCTGAGTTGGTGCCATCTAAAATCAAAAGAAAAGTTATGCAGATGCGCCCATCCGGCGGTGCATTCTATGCCTTCATCGGTACTGATCTGGATTTACCCTCTATGGGAATAACCGATGCAAATATAATTCACTACAATGACTATGATATCAACAAACTATATACGCAATGGCCTGTCTCGGCTGTACCTGAATCCCTCCCTATATTCTTTATCACCAGCCCCTCTGTAAAAGACCCTGAAGGTGGGCACGCACCAGAGGGGTATCACACACTTCAGATCATTACAGGGATGAGCTACGAACTCTTTGAACAATGGGCACATCTTCCTTCAATGAAGCGGGGCGAGGAGTATACATCACTTAAAGAAAAGATTGGGGAACGGCTTGTTGCATCAGCCGAACGCTACATTCCCACGCTTTCACAACATATCGATTTTGTTGAGTATGCTACTCCCCTTTCTAACGAATATCGGGTAAATGCTGTGCGAGGTGGAAATTATGGGCCTGAACAAACCTTCGATCAGGTAGGGACCGGTCGGTTTATTAACTTTACCGCAGGGATCGACGGGCTCTTTCTTGCCGGAGCAGGGACTATGGGCGGCGGTGTAATGGCCTGTTTTGAATCTGGTATTCGAGCGGCGAGTAAGGCGGAAACCTATCTAAAGCATTGATTTACGGTTCCGTCAATTAGATACAATTATAGTTGACGTTCGTAAAGAGATCACGTCTCCTCTCCAAGCCCTTCTGGGTTTGAAAGAGCGAACCTGCGAAAAAAGGATGAACAATGATAACGGTGAAGAAAATTGACGATCGCACCTTCGAGGTTACCGTAGCTGGCCAAACAGCCACGACTCATAGGGTTACCGTAGATCGTGCATATCATGAAAAACTTGCCGGTGGTCACATCTCAGCAGAGGAATTGGTAGAAAAATCATTTGAATTTCTCCTTAAGCGCGAAAGCAACACCAGCATTCTGAGAACCTTCGAGCTTCAGGTTATTGGCCGGTATTTTCCGGAATACGAAACTACAATCCAGAAGATGCTCAAATAAAAACATTGGTAGAAATTCCTCAATAATGAATAGATGACTTCTTACCCTTGACAATATAATTATCTGTTTTATTTTTGACCATGAAGAAAAGAAAGGTCAAAACCAATAAAAGGCGGTAAGGCAAAGCTAAGTGCTTCGATTCGCAAATACGGTGACGTATTTTGACGACTTGTTTCAGAAATGTTGCTCACTCGCCTCGGCTGAGCCTTTCGGCTTCGAGCTCTAGGCCGAGAGGCTCGTCGCAGGCAGCACTAAGTCCTGAGTAAATAAGTTCGTCATCGAACTTATGAATCGAAGGACTAAGGGTCTAACGCTTAAATACCATGATCGCCAGATTGCCGAGAAAAATGAATACACCTTTGGCAAGGCATTCCCGAATACTCTTTTATTTTGTAGTAGCACTTTTTCCCAGTACCAGAGAAAAACTTTAGTATAACCGAAAAATCTACCTACGAGAAATTTGAGCAAATAGTACCTTTATAGTGTCTATCCATCTTCCATCGTAAAAAGGCTCGTTTTTTTGCCAATAATCCAGCCCTCATTTCCCTTTGCATGACTAAAATCGAAAAGGTAATTTTTATGAAAAACAGATTATCACCAGAAATACAAACTGTCTCAGGTACAAAGCGTATAATAATCCCACGGTGGTGTAGACGATTCATCCCCAGATCTCTTAAACAGATACTCTGGAATCTTTTTCTTATCTTTCTGGGGAGCATGCTGGTTGCTGTTGCAATCAACGGGATCTTGGTGCCCCATCGATTTGTAAGCGGCGGATTCACAGGTATCGCCCTGCTTTTCCATTATCTCTTTCCATCTTTCCCATTGGCGTTGTTCTATTTCCTGCTTAATATTCCTGTCTTTATTCTGGGTTGGACAATCGTGGGGCGGCGCTTTTTCTTTTACAGTATCGTGGGGATGTTGATCTTCTCTGCAGCGATTGCTGTAATCCATGTATCCCTGCCAGTCCATGACAAGATTCTGAGCGCTCTTCTGGCAGGTATCATCACAGGTATCGGAGTAGGGATTATATTACGGTCAAGTGGGTCATCAGGTGGAACGGACATACTTTCGGTCATTTTAGTTAACCGCTTCTCCATTCGCATTGGAACCACAATCCTCGCCTTCAATGTTATTATACTTGCAGCAACTTCACTCCTTTTTTCGTTGGATGTAGCACTATACACGCTGATTTATATCTTCGTATCTTCCCAAGTTATCAACATTATGCTCACAGGACTCAGTCAAAGAAAGTCCATTTTCATCATATCTCCCAAATGGCAAGAAATTTCCCGTGAAATCCTTGATAAGGTAGGGAGAGGGGTGACATTTATTCGGGGGCAAGGAGCTTACTCCGGCCAAGACGAGCAAATTCTCTACACGGTTATCACGTTGCGAGAATTACATCTCATCAAGGAGATAATACGACAGGTGGACACAAATGCCTTTGTTGTGGTCCAAAACACCCTTGAGGTAATGGGGCATCGCATTGGAAACCAACCCCACTGGTAAGCCATTCTGGGCTTTGGCCGCAGCCTCTAAAATTTAATACTATTATGATTACAGTATAGACTGTCGAAAAAGTCCAAATATTGCTTTTTATTGAAATTCACATATAGTAATATCAACTATTTACAAACCCAAATCTATGGCTTTAGGGTTTTTCGACAGTCTCGTACCAAGTCTGCAATAAAATTTTTCTGATTGTGGGTTCCTTTTCCGGCACATAGTCTATTATCTATATTGAAATGACGAACACCATATATTTCAGATCCGTTGAATAATGCTCTTTCACAATCTACCAAGACCCTTTTTCCTTCTGTCACTGTCATCTCTATTAAGTCCCTCAATACAAAATTGGTGGATAACGCATGGACTCAAAACTGGCTCAGAATCATTTTCATATCTCTTATAAGGAATTTATAACCCAGTCTTTAATCTATGATTCATACGGGGACCGGAAAAAACTGTAAAAAACCTGTAACTTTTTTCTCTGCTATGCGTTATACAAACAGCGTGGATAAATACCGAGCATTCTACATAGAACATAAGGATAAACTTTTCGCATACCTAATGCGTATGACAGCAGACTATTACCTGTCAAGCGACATTATGCAGGAAAGCTTCACGCGCTCCCTTGAACATTATAGCCAGGAACTTCCAAGCCTCTCACTCCTCTACACCATAGCCCGCAATGCACTTTTTGACCATGCGCGGAAAGAGGGACACAAAACTGAGCTTAAGGAAGATCAGGCAGATTGCTCTGTTGATCAGGAACGCACCCTTATGGTGCGCCAGGAATATCGCCACGTACTTTTGGCCATGGAGGAGCTTGAGAAGGATGAAAGAGATCTTTTGGCCATCGCTGTAAGCGGCAATTTCTCCTACCGAGAAATTGCCTCTATCACTGATATAAGCGTGGCTAATGTGAAGGTGAAAGTCCACCGGGCCCGCCTCAAGCTTAAAAAAATCCTTCATAGAGGAGAGATATGATGGAATATTTGATCAGCATGTTCATCGATGACGAGTTAGACATTGATGATAAGATTGAATTTGTGGAAAAGGTGCATGGAGACAATGTCTTTCAAGACGAGGTGATTGAACTCTTACGCCAGGAAAAACTCATCCGCTCAGAGGTTGTAGATCGTGTTCCATCAATTAAAGTCAAGGTAAAAAAGAGGTTTACTTTTTTCCCTCTATTGCGTCCCGTGAGTCTACTTGCATCAGCACTGGCAGCAGCGGTAATCATTTTTTTTCTTGCCATGCCGCCTCAGGTAACCACGTCTACCCCTTACAGGTTCGTTATCTACCGGCCAGATGTGCGTCAAGCAGAGATCACTGGCAGCTTCACTGAATGGAGGAAAATACCCATGAAGAGAATTGGTTCCAGTGGATACTTTGAGCTCAGTCTCGACCTCCCACAAGGGGAATACCAATTTACCTATATACTTGAGGGCCGTCAGAGATTTCCTGATCCAACGATACCCACCCGGGAGCAGGATGATTTCGGTGGCGAGAATTCAGTCCTTTCAGTGGAGCTATAGGTATGAAGAAATATTTCCTGCTTTCAATTCTTGCCTTCTCTGTCTTTACAGGCTGTGCACACCACTACTACCGAGTGAAAGGGGGAGCGGTGGAGCTCTACCTCAAACGACCTGATGCCATAGCTGTTGCCTTTGCCTCTTCCCTTGATGGTTATCAGCTCCACCGGGCGGAGAAACGCGATAGCTCAACATGGAAGGTAACAGTCCCCGGATATCGAGAATTTACCTATTTCTATATCGTTGACGGAGTCTTGTTTCTCCCTTCCTGCAAATTCAAAGAAAAGGACGATTTCGGGACCACAAACTGCATCTATATTCCAGGCTTGTAACCTTTTCCATGGTCACACGTTATAAGATTAAAAATACAAGAAAGGAGAGAAAATATGAAAAAGATATGTCTCATGGTATGTGCAGTCTTGTTTTGTGGTTCCTTAGCATTCGGGGATGAGGTGGAAGAGAGTCTTTCCACGCTGGCCACCGAACAGCTCAAGGCCAGTACCAGAGGAATGATACTCTCTGGAATAGATACTGATAATGCAATTAGGATGACTAAGCTCATGCTAAAAAATCAGTTCAGTCTGGAACAGGCTCTGAGAGCCCAGAAGGCCATTATGAATGCCCAAAAAGAGGGTTTACCTGTTGAGCCTATCATGAACAAGGCATATGAAGGAATGGTCAAACAGTTACAGGCCAAGAATATCGTGCAGGCGATGGAGCGAGTAAGATCCCGTTATGCCTTCGCCTATAAGCAGGCACGAGCCCTTACCAAGGAGCGCTCCCAGGTCCGCGCCATCGGAAATACTATCGCGAAGACCGTTACAGCGGGCATGGATCAAAAGGACATCCGCGGCATTATGGACAGGCTACAGGAGCGTACCCAGCAGATGACTCAATCGCAGACCATGGAGCTTGCCAAGCAAAGCTTCAAGGCTGCACGCGACATGGCACGGCTCGGTCTTTCCTCAAAGACGACTACCAATCTCGTCTGCCTCGCCCTCCAAAAAGGCTACACGGCACGAAATATGGAAAAGATGAGGAATTCGTTTATGGCCCAATCCCGGTCATCTAACCCCACTCACCTTGCCAATAGCTACTCCAATGCTATCAAAGGTGGAAAAAGCGCAGACAGCCTTGGCTATTCAGGCAGCAGTGCAACAAGTGGATCAGGTGGATCAGGTGCACCAGGTGGATCAGGTGCACCAGGTGGATCAGGTGCACCAGGTGGATCAGGCGGATCAGGAGGCGGATCAGGGGGCGGAGGCGGCGGCAAGAAATGAGCTGATCTAATTAAAGAACTCCGCCCTGAAGGGCGGAGTATTCAACGACGGATTTTTATAAAATACTTCCTTCATATGGTTTCCTGTCTGGCCATAGGCATATCCAAGGTGGTACAAAGCTAGTCCATTCGTAGGCATCTTCTCTAAAAAGCGTTTATGCAGAAGAATGGTTGACTCATAATCGTGCTCCTTCATTGCCTCATCTGCTTGTTTATCACACATCCATATTTTCTCATGAACTGGCCGCTTTTCTAAGATACCATTTGAACACCCTGGCCCTAAAAGGAGCGCACCCAAGCATAAAACCAGGCCAGGCGGATATACAAATCGAAAGATTCTCTGAAGATATAAAGACATGGTAGCAAAATTACCTTACTTCTTGACTGAAATCAACACCACATTCAACGTAATGAAATTCCCTTGACAATGGAACAACAAAGGATTATATTACCATATTAGAATATAGTAGGGAGTTTTATATGAAAGCTTTTATTAAGGTCATGAAAGCTCTTTCTGATCCTAATCGAGTAAAAATCATAAAGATGTTACAACATAAAATTATGTGTGTCTGCGAGATACAGAAAGCACTACGTGTCTCTCAGCCTGCTGTTTCGAAGCATCTTAAATTACTTGAGGATGCCGGTTTGGTCAGTTTCCAAAAAGACGGGTTATGGGTTAATTATCACCTTACAGACGGGAGTAGCAGCCCATATGTGGCCAGCCTTTTAGGAAATCTCAAGCACTGGATAGAGGATGATAAAGAGATCGCAGATCTTGTGGATAAACTTCCCTATATTCGAAGAGAGGATATATGTAAAAAATAGTAAATTTTTTTTACTCTCTCTATATAATGATATAATTATATAATGATGTAAATTGATCAAATATTATATTAGCCACTCTATTCGTCAGGAAAAACCGTTATGAAAGAACGAATCAAGCTTCTTATCATCGTGCTCATTTTCCTCGCGTGCTACTTTATTCCCTGGAGTAATTCTACTATACGTCAATCCGGGCTTGAGGCCTTTATGATGCTTCAGGAATATGCTCGAGAGCATGTCTTGACCTGTCTGATCCCGGCATTTTTCATTGCCGGCGCTATTGCTGTGTTCGTTTCTCAGGCCTCGGTACTCAAGTATTTCGGTGCGAGAGCGAAAAAATTTCTTTCCTACTCTGTGGCCTCCGTGTCCGGAACTGTCTTAGCCGTATGTTCCTGCACGGTTCTGCCTTTGTTTGCAGGGATCTATACCCGGGGAGCCGGTATCGGTCCGGCAACGGCTTTTCTTTACTCCGGTCCGGCTATTAACGTGCTTGCCATCGTGTTGACAGCCAGGATTCTTGGATGGCAACTGGGTCTTGCCCGCGCCATCGGGGCTGTTCTCTTTGCCATTTTGACCGGGCTTCTTATGGCCTTCTTCTTCAGGAAAGACGACACTGCCCGGATAGCGGGGCAGATCTACCTTCCGGAGGAAGGGGACAAAGGCCGGACCCTCACCCAGGAAGCCTTTTTTATGCTGACGCTGGTTTTGATCCTCATCTTTGCCGCCTTTGCAAAACCGGCTGAAGGTTCGACCGGACTCTGGCCGATCATCTTTGCTGTCAAGTGGTACATCACAGGTGGGCTTCTCGTTGTCCTTGGTTTCATGCTCAAGGGCTGGTTCGTCAAAGACGAAAGAGTAACTTGGGTTCAGTCCACCTGGGGATTCATGAAGCAGATCTTTCCGCTTCTGGGTGCAGGTGTGCTGGTAGCCGGGTTCATGCTGGGAAGACCGGGACATTCCGCCCTGATTCCTGAGCATTACATCCAGTACCTAGTCGGAGGGAATTCCCTCTGGGCAAATCTTTTTGCTTCGGTCTCCGGGGCCCTCATGTATTTCGCTACGTTGACCGAGGTCCCGATACTTCAAGGCCTATTGGGCGCCGGCATGGGTAAAGGACCGGCCCTATCCCTGCTTCTGGCCGGACCAGCTCTTTCACTTCCCAACATGCTGGTTATAGGAAGTGTCATGGGAGTTAAAAAGACGGCGACTTTTTGTGTCATTATCGTGGTCATGTCAACTATAGCCGGGATGTGTTATGGCGCGATAGTGGGTTAAAACATGCAAGGTTCTCGCAAGAGAGAAAATCAAGGAATGCCTGATTGAATGTATATAGCTTGATAACAGATAAGGAGAAAAAACAATGGAAATCAAAATATTGGGTTCGGGATGTCCAAAGTGCCAAACTACTGAAAAAAACGTCAAAGAGGCACTTGCTGAAAGTGGCCTGAATGCTCAAGTAGATAAGGTTACAAATGTTATGGAAATCGCGAAATATGGCGTCTTTCTGACACCAGCTGTGGTAATTGACGGCAAAGTAAAAAGTGTCGGCAAAATCCCAGACATGGAAGAGATAAAGATGTGGATCGAGCAGTAAAATTAAAGTACACACCCGCTTCTGGTGGCGATTTGGACATATGCTTTGTATCCATATGTCGGGTGCAGGTAGCAAGGAAGCTTTTTGACTTTTTCATAATAATGGTTACATTATTCCAGTGATGATTTTGAAGAAAACACTATTGTTAGGCATACTGATGATTTTGATGGCGTTTGGCTGTCGGGATGCCACAAACCATGAAAATAAAGCGAGAGATACCATGGGCAAACAGCGCATCGAATTAGAAACAGCAACATTTGCCGGCGGCTGCTTTTGGTGCATTGAATCAGATTTCGAGAAAGTAGACGGTGTTGTCGAGGTCATATCCGGTTACACCGGTGGTCATAAGGAAAATCCGACTTACGAAAGCGTATCATCCGGTGAGACCGGTCACGTTGAAGCAGTGCAGATACACTATGATCCTTCGAAGGTTACTTATAAGGCAATACTGGACATTTTCTGGAGGCATATAGATCCGACCGATCCCGGCGGGCAGTTCACGGACCGCGGATCACAGTACCGAACAGCCATTTTTTATCATAATGAGAAACAGAAGATACTCGCAGAGCAGTCCAAAGAAGAGCTCAATACAATGGGGAAATTTGAAAAACCAGTTGTCACCGAAATTGTCCAATTTTCAAAGTTCCACAGGGCAGAGGAGTACCATCAGGACTACTACAAAACTTGTCCGATTCCATACAAAAGTTATCGCTTTAATTCAGGGCGTGACCAATTTCTGAAAGAAGTATGGCGCGATCCCGCTATAGAAAAAACCGGAGGGCCTCAAAAAGACAGGAAATATTCAAAGCCCAGCGATGAAGTGTTGCGACAAAAATTGACGCCGATGCAGTACAAGGTTACCCAGGAGGATGGAACTGAACCGCCCTTTAACAACGAATACTGGGATAACAAAAGACCTGGCATATACATTGACATCGTCTCGGGAGAACCTCTGTTCAGCTCGCTTGACAAGTTTGACTCCGGAACCGGATGGCCCAGCTTTACAAAACATCTTAAGCCGGATAACAGCGTTGAAAGAGAAGACAGAAGCCTTTTCACCCTCCGCACAGAAGTTCGAAGCAAGCACGGGTACTCTCATCTGGGGCATGTGTTTACTGATGGACCGATGCCTACGGGTTTGAGGTATTGCATCAATTCAGCTGCCTTAAAATTTATTCCTAAAGAAGATTTAGAAAAAGAGGGCTACGGTGAATACTTGAAACTCTTTGAAGAAAAGTAAAAGAAATAGCAGAGAATCTGCCTTTCGGTCCCTGCCTCTGGAGTTGTCGATACGCTCTGGAAACAAATTTTTAAAATTGCCAATGAACTTTGAAGTGAATTACGAAAAGATTTGCGGCTCACTTATCCACGGCAG
This sequence comes from uncultured Desulfobacteraceae bacterium, assembly GCA_964611035.1. Lineage (GTDB taxonomy): Bacteria > Desulfobacterota > DSM-4660 > Desulfatiglandales > B25-G16 > B33-G16. The sequence continues at coordinate 95,695 of CAZSWT010000003.1, read as the reverse complement.
ACCCGCCCAAGGACATCAACACTTGAGCAGGCGGTTTTTTATTACTGAAATAGTAGTTGTTCTTTTAGGACTTGTCCTGTTTCTCCAGGCTTGCGATTCTGTTCAGGCAACAAAAGAGAGTGAAACCATGCTCATAACAACCGTGAATTCGGTGCATTCCACAGCAAGGCCGCCCATAGATGCCTTAGCGCCCGTTAAAACAGAAAGGGCGACCTTTGCGTTGGGCTGATTCTGGGGTCCGGACTCCCGGTTCGGGAGTATTAAGGGCATAATCCAGACCCGTGTCGGGTACGCAGGGGGAACAAAAAAGAATCCCACCTATCACAACCTGGGGGATCATACCGAGACAATTCAAATCGACTACGACCCCACTGTAATTTCATACGAGAAGCTGCTTGAGGTTTTCTGGGATAGTCACAGCCCTGATGCACCGTCATTGTCGAAACAATATATGTCCATTATATTTTTTCATAATGACGAGCAAAAAAGGCTGGCCACGTTGTCTAAAGATCTTCAAGCAACCAGAAGGAAAGGAAGAATTTTTACAGAGATTTCTCCCCTCACCGAGTTTTACCTGGCTGAGGACTACCACCAGAAGTATCGGCTTCGCTCCGAGCGAGACCTCATGAGAGAGTTCAATGCCATGTATCCCGAAGAAGAGGATTTTGTGAATTCCACAGCAGCTGCCCGCATCAACGGATATCTTGACGGGTATGGAACGCTTGAGGACTTACTGAAGGAATTACCGGACTTCGGTATTTCTCCGGCGGCAGGCAAAAAGCTTATCGAAGTCGTTAAAAGGCAAACATAAGCTTCGAGGTTACTCAATGTCGAGATTGTCAGTTACATATCAGCCTCCTGCCCTCCCTAAAACCATACCCTTCTTAATCAGGCAAATGAAAGACATTTAATGTGCTGGTGAGCACAGAGACTCTCAAAAAAGACTATTTACAACTCTCTAGTGTTGTAATAAAAATAATAAAAGCATTCTTAGAAAGCTTAAAAAAATGTGCATTTTTAACCATTTCATATCTCACATCTATAGCACATAGCACAATTACCATGGAGAATAATGAACGAAGAGCATATTGCCAAGATTGCCGATGAACTGAACCTTGTGCAACATCATGTGATGACCACTGCCGGGTTGCTTGAAGAGGGCGCCACAGTGCCCTTTATTGCAAGATACAGGAAGGAGGCAACCGGCTCTCTTGATGAAGTGACCGTAACCGCCATACGTGACAGGATGGCTCAACTACAGGAATTGGAAAAGCGCCGTACAAGCATACTCAACTCGCTTGATGAGAGGGAATTGCTCACAGATGAGTTGAAAGAAAAGATCCTTGCCGCTCAGGGTGTGACTGCCCTTGAGGATATCTATTTACCTTTTAGGCCAAAACGGCGTACAAAGGCAATCGTAGCCAAGGAAAAAGGACTTGAACCTCTGGCCAAGATTCTCTTCGAGCAGCAGGAAGGCACAGATCCATTTGCGGAGGCAATCGCCTATATTGATCAGGAAAAAGGGGTTGAAACAAAAGAAGATGCTCTTGCAGGCAGCAGAGATATCATTGCCGAGTGGGTAAATGAAGATCCAAAAGCCCGCGAAAAAATGCGTGCCCTTTATGCTCAGAAAGGAATATTCCGGGCGATGGTAATTCCAGGCAAAGAGTCAGAGGGCGCCAAGTTTCGTGACTACTTTGATTATGAAAAACCAGTCTCTAAAGCACCTTCCCACAGAATTTTGGCCATGCGCAGGGGTGAAAAGGAGGGTTTTTTGAGTTTACAGATATACCCTCCTGAGGATGAAGCTCTCTCCCTGCTGGAGGCCTTATTTGTCAAAGGAGAAAATGCTGTATCCTCTCAGGTGAAAGAGGCAGTTCAGGATAGCTATCGCAGACTTCTGTCATTTGCTATTGAAACAGAGATCCGTTGTGAAACCAAAGAGCTGGCCGACATGGAGGCGATAAGAATATTTGCCGACAGTCTCAGAGAGCTTCTACTTGCCCCTCCGTTGGGCCAAAAAACCATGGTAGCAATTGATCCGGGTATCCGTACCGGTTGCAAGGTTGCCTGCCTGGACAGACAAGGAAAATTACTTCACACTGATACTCTGTATACATTCAAATCCGAAAAGGAACGCTCTGATGCAAAAGAGATCCTTTTCAGCCTATGTTCGAAGCACGAAGTAGAGGCCGTTGCAGTAGGAAATGGCACTGGAGGAAGGGAAACAGAGTCCTTTATTAAAGACTGTAATCTACCAGGAAATATTCCGGTGGTAGTTGTCAATGAGAGCGGCGCATCCATCTATTCTGCCTCTGAGGTGGCTCGAGCCGAGTTTCCCGATCTGGATATAACCTTTCGGGGGGCAGTCTCCATAGGAAGGCGCCTTATGGATCCACTGGCGGAGCTTGTGAAAATCGATCCCAAATCTATTGGTGTGGGACAATACCAGCATGATGTAAACCAGCAGGCACTCAAAAGAAGCCTGGATGATGTGGTTATGAGCTGTGTCAATGCCGTAGGTGTGGAAGTCAATACAGCCAGCGAGCAACTCTTGAAGTACGTTTCGGGTCTTGGCCCCCAGTTGGCCAAAAACATTATCACATATCGCAACGAACATGGGCCTCTTTCATCCAGGAATGAGTTGAAAAAGGTGAAACGGATGGGTCCCAAAGCGTTTGAGCAGGCCGCTGGCTTTCTTCGAATCATGGGAGGAAAAAATCCACTTGATGCGAGTGCGGTCCATCCAGAGTCGTATCCCATTATAGAAACCATGGCAAGAGATCTGGGTCGTTCTGTACAAGATCTGCTCGATGATGAAAAGCTTCGTCAGCACATTGATTTATCAGTGTATGTAACGGAAAAGGTGGGAATGCCTACTTTGACCGATATCATGGATGAACTCGCCAAACCCGGGCGTGATCCTCGGAAACAGTTTGAAGGCCCGAGCTTTGCTGAAGGGATTACGCAGATCAGTGATCTTCGTCCAGGTATGAGGATTCCAGGTGTGATCACCAATGTGACCACCTTCGGGGCCTTTGTTGATATCGGAGTGCATCAAGACGGCCTGGTTCACATCAGCCAGATAGCGAATCACTTCGTGAAAGACCCAGCTAAGATGGTAAGGGTTAACCAGCGTGTAATGGTCACGGTCCTTGACGTGGAGCTTGAAAGAAACCGCATCTCGCTTTCCATGAAAGATACCCTGAATTTGGAATCAAACATAGACTGTTAAATAAAAATGTATAGAGGGATCACTCATGTAAAAGGCTATGACCCCTTCACACTTACTCTATAATTCAATGGGCCTCGCTTTACTTCCCCTTAAAATGTGGTTTTCTCTTCTCCATAAAAGCTGTCATAGCTTCCCGCACATCCTGTGAAAATAAAAGTACCATATTTTTTTGCATTGCCATGGACATTCCATCCTCAACAGTTGCACTTCTACTGTAGTTAAGCACCTTTTTGGTTTGCTGAACAGCAAGGGGAGCATTTTCTGCGATCAGTGCGGCAAGCTTTTTTGCCTCCTCTATAAGTGCCTCTCTGTCTGCATATATGCCATTTACCAGTCCCATGCGTGCAACCTCCTCGGCAGAGAAAAAGCGTGCGGTATAGGCCATTTCTCTCGTAAAACCCTGACCGATTATCAGGGGAAGGCGTTGGAGTATGCCCATGTCCGCCACAAGCCCTATGCCAGCTTCTCTCAGAGAGAATGTGGCATCTTCTGTACAGAGCCGAATATCGCAGGCGGCAATCATATCAAGTCCACCACCCACGCACTTACCATGGACTGCCGCTATAATAGGCTTTGGACATTCCTCAAGCACATTGCAGCAATCAAATAATTCGTGCAATTTTTCAGGAAAATCAAGACTGCCTTTTGGTGTACCATCAAGGCCCGCGGAGACAAAATCTTTTAGGTCAAGACCCGCACAGAAAATCTGGGCATTGCTTTTAAGGATGATTGCCCTTACCTCATCCGTTTCACGTAATTCCCTCACGGCTCCTGTGATTTCAGCTGCAAACTCCAGGCTAAGTGCATTAAGGCTTTCTGTCCTGGCAAGGGCCAATGTGCCTATATTATCTTCGACCTTCAGTTCAAGAAACCTATAACCCATAGTATCCCTCCTTTTTAAAGCCCATTTTCAGTAGAAAGATTTTGATACCTTTTAAAAAATATTTTTCACTATATGCTTCACCCACCTATTATTTTTGGATATCTCTTTTAACAGATAATTACAAGCGTTTATCCGGGCATGATGTGAAGGAAATATTTGACAAATTCTCCTATATCCTCCTAAAGTAAGGTTGATGAAGCAGAACACATGTAGGATCATCCCTCTTATTATTTTTCACTTAGCCTGCACCATATATTCAGGCTAACGACTTTGTCTGAATTTTATGATTTTATAGTAAAAAATTAGTGTTCAGTGCTTTTTCACACATTGACCTTTCTACGCTGTACATGCTATTTATAGACCGTGTCAGGTAACCGACTTCAGTAAGAGAGCAGCCACGCATTTAATTAAGTGTATAGTATTGATGTAATAAGAGATATGAGAAAAAGCAGAAAAAAACAAAAACATGGGAGTTAAGAGATTGTTAAAGAACAGGATCTAAAAGCATTCTGAAGGGTAAAATAAAATGGGAAAAAGGGAGGAAGAAATGGTCAAAAAGACGATTATATGCCCCAAATGTGGACATGAAAATCTATTTCCATCGAAAGAATGTGCGAAATGTGGAAGTTCCTTCATATTATTTCCTGAAGTTCGAGGGCTATTTGAGAAGGAGAAACGAAGAAATGGTGAAGTGAAGGAACCAATTTCAAAAACTGATGATCAACAAGGAGAACCATTAATATGCCCCAAATGTGGACAAGAGAATGATTCATTGTCTGTGGAGTGCTCTAAGTGCGGGATTGTTTTCTTAAAATATTATGATATTCAGTTAAGAGAGGAAACTGATGAGGAAAAAAAAGCAGAACTTTTAGCGAAGAAAAAAAAGGAGGAGGAAAAGGCAGAATTTCTAGCAAAGAAAAAGGAAGAGGAAGAAAAGCTTGAGGCCTTGAGACGACAGAAGGAAGAGGAAGAACGGGCTGAAGTTTTGAGAAAACAAAAAGAGGAGGAAGAAAAGCTTGAGGCCTTGAGAAAACAAAAAGAGGATGAGCAAAGGGCTGAGGCTCTGAGAAGGCAAAAGGAAGAGGAAGAAAAGCTTGAGGCCTTGAGACGACAGAAGGAAGAGGAAGAACGGGCTGAAGTTTTGAGAAAACAAAAAGAGGAGGAAGAAAAGCTTGAGGCCTTGAGAAAACAAAAAGAGGATGAGCAAAGGGCTGAGGCTCTGAGAAGGCAAAAGGAAGAGGAAGAAAAGCTTGAGGCCTTGAGACGACAGAAGGAAGAGGAAGAACGGGCTGAAGTTTTGAGAAAACAAAAAGAGGAGGAAGAAAAAAAAGCACTTCAAAAAAAGATAGAAGACATCACAAATGTGTTAAAACCAAAGGCGAAAATCAAGGATTTACTCAAAAAGTATGAAGGGCAAACGATAGGCATAAATCATGATAGTCCCACTGAGATTAAAGGTGCCGATCTTATTAAAGTCGGTGATGACCTCTTTAGCATACTTCTCGCGGACGAAAAATTAATAAAGAGCTATCCTCTGAGAACTATTACGTCAATTATTGAGGGTGTAAATGGTGTGAGTGATGCTAATATGGAGGAAAACTCAAAATTTTCTATTGTGATTCTGGTACATCACCCTGTTCTTTAAAAAAAAGAAGTGTAGCTATTTCACCTCATGCAGGTGATACGCCATTTTTGTCGTAAGAAAAGTACACATACACGAATTATAAATCATATTTCTGAATGTGCCTGTAAGATTTTCATACTCTTTTTGAATGCTTTCCGTATCCAGTTTATGAGCCTTTAAATCCTTTGACGCTAAAACCAAGGCAGAACGAGGTTCATGTCCCATATCCGCGAACGGCATATATCCAAATACCTCATCTTTTTCAAGTGTAAACAACAGCAGGTAACCTTTTTGGGTCTGACCAATCACGTATGTCTCACCTTCTAATATTGCGAACGCCTCTTGTTTCGAGGAACCCTTCTCTATAACCATCTTCTTATTTTTAGTAAATCCCTTGTCGGTCTTGTCCTCTTTCATATACAACTCTACAGCTCTATCCGTAATCTTTCTCAGTCTGCCATCCAGGCTAAGAAGAATTTTTCTGAAATCCGGTGACAGGGACATGAAATCTCGATAAAGAAACTCGGTATCCATCAAGCCCAATCGAACATCGTCTAGAGCAGTTACGGTAACACTACGAGTATATTCCGTGAATGGTAATATGGTAAAACCCCCAATAAAGCATCCTTCTCCAAGATTCGCTATGTTCATGGAACCGTTGGGTGTTTCTCTGCTTACATTTACCGATCCTTTCAATATAATCCAAATCCATTTACCATGCCCCCCGGCTCTGGCTATTCTCTCTCCAGTATGGTATTCCTCTTCATCAAGGACATGTGAGTAATCTACCAGTGGTCCTTTAATGACCTTGGGGGGCCCTTTTTTCTCAGATCCGGTTTTACTGCTTTCTACGGAAGCTATCTCATCAAAAGAGAGCGGACCCACTTTCTTGATTAACCCGTCATCAAGCATCCTCATTGCATCGAGCAATATCTCCATTCTATTCTTTTTAATTACACGTCCAATTTCAACTTTTTCTTCATAAAATTCAAATTTCCCTTCAATCCACCCAAACAGGGCGTAAACTGCATCCAAGCCGCTCAAAGAACCGCTCGTAGCATTTATAGGATCCCCATTAACAAAATATATGAGCCCAGGTTCTGGAGCATGTTGACTCGTAATTCGCATTACCCCAGTGTTACTGTTTCCACCAAGTATTTGAAAGATATCTGCCAGGCTAATAAAGCTCAAATTCCCCGCAAGTGACGCTTTAGCACTCATGGTAAACCCCTATTGCGTCCATTGTAGCTCTTTTTGCAGATGACGTAATGTAAGAACTAAGCATTTCTTCAGGGTGTCCCTCACTCCCGTTCCCTTTAAGGCACTTGCCTCAAAAGAAGGAGCCTTGAGCTTACTATTCAGTTCACGCTCCATATCTTCTAAAGGCATAACGGGAATACTTTGTGCGCCAAGATCTCGCTTGTTATATTGTATGATGAGTGGAATTTCGAATATATTTATGTTCTTTTCAGCAAGGTTTTGCTGTAGATCCTTTAGAGATACAAGGTTTTCTTTCCGTCGAATCTCTAAGGAATCTGCAACAAAAACTACACCGTCTACATTTTTTAGGACCAGTTTTCTGGTGGAATTATATTTTGCCTGTCCAGGTACGGTATAGAGTTGGACCTTGACGTCACAACCTCTGATTTTACCCAAGCCGAGTGGAAGAAAATCAAAAAAGAGGGTACGATCACCCTTGGTGTTTATGGAAACCAGCTCGCTATCTGTATATTTTTTTCCCGCTTTAAAAATATATTCCAAGTTGGTTGTCTTTCCACTTCGACCAGGGCCATAATACACAATCTTACATTCAATGACTCTATCTTTAGGATTGAATACAGCCATAAATCTTATAATACGCTTTTAATACCCTTTCTATAAAATAAGGGCTAAAAATCTTCATCCTCTTTAACCCAAATACGTGAGCTGAAACTGATAGTCTTTCCAGGTCAGTGATTACACACCATTTATTGTGATATCCAACGCATGATCCCCGCGCCTCGGGCCGGACGTTATTACTTTCAGTGCGGAAACCGTTCCCCTAGCATTGAATATAGCTATAGGGGAAAAACACTTCATCTCCGACAGTCTGATTCCAGTCTTGAAAGCATTCGCCAAATCTTTCTGTTGAGCTGAAATAATAATACTAATTTTATTCCCTAACTGAAATGTGACTTCAAACTCCACCGTTTCACCCTTGCGAGGGCCATTGGCTAATTGTACGTTCACTGAAGATATATCGATGATATCTATTTCTTTTTCCTCAGGTTTAGCTTCTTCGGTAGGCGCTTCATCCACCTTCGGAAGATCAGCTTTGATGCCCTGCTTTACTAAAGTATTCTCAAGAAATGTTCGTATGTATTTTAGATCACTTCTGGAGAATGCATCTTGAGACACCCATTGTTCGAATTGAGCGATAGCCGCATCCGGTGAAGAAACTGCCATGTGACACATGAGGCTATTCTTGGCTGCTACCACAGGCATTTTCCCCTCCTCTATTAGTCTTTGAAATTCTTCTAACGCTTTTTGGTATTGACCGAACTTTGCGAGAGCAACAGCTCCTTCGATTGCGGCCATGTCTTTATTTTTTGAAGATGAAAATAATCGACTAATAAGCTCCTGTTCTTCTTCTGACAGCATGGGTGTCTCTATAGATTTATCAATCTCATCCAGATCTTTATTTATAATTCGTATTTTGCCTTGAATGGCATCTATTAGTTTTTTGTCCTTTACATATTTTTCATCATGTTGAATAAATGCCAGGATCTCTTCGTATTTTTCTTTAGCCTCTTCAAAGAGGCCCTGTTTTTGATAAAGTGCAGCTTCTTTTATCAAAGACTTTATTCTTTCCTTTTCAGACATTAAATTCCCTCACCAAACACTCAACTACATTCTCAATCAAATCCTTCACATTATGTTATGTTTTGCTGCCTCCTGAACATTAAGATGTATTGTTTAAAAAACTTTTGCTTTTCTTCATCCATCTCTATGAACTCAATTCCAGATTCAAACTTGCCATCGGCTCGTTTCCTGGAATGGGCAATCTTTCCCTTGAAATCCATAAGTTCATCTTCGAGAGCCATAGTCATAGACACCACATGATGCGGATCAATAGGAACATGTGTTTCAATCAAAATTCCACCATCACTTACGTTTAAAGTCCTTCCCATTCCTTGCATCATTTCGTGGTTATTTTCATCAAGACAGGTGTATGATAAAAGGTTAGCTGATTCGACTCTTTGGTCTATTCTTTTCTCATCTGTAGCCATTTTACTCACCACATAAAAAAATTAAGACCCAATTTGAAAAAAAGTTAGATATTACTATACGACTTTTTACATACCTCTGGTCAATAACAATTTCACCTTTGACAATGATTTTACTGCCCACACTTATGTTCTGCCAAATTATTATACTATTCTTTATCTATCAGGGCTCGTAGCCAAACTTTTTCTACATTCTTGTGAGACGATTCTTTGTCCTAAAGGTATTATAAAAATACCAGTAAAAGCGCAACGTTGCTTTTGGGACAACTTAAAATTGGTAGTTGAAGAAAGGTAGTATCATATCGTAATGGCGATATATAAAACTTCCCTAAAATCGCTATTAACCCTGATTTTCACAACTGAAAACTTGAAAAAACCTCGTTGATTCGGTAAGATACGTGTGTTCAAAAACAAATCAAACCATAACCAACGAGGTGAAAAAAATGATACAACAAACAATACTTCCTTTCAAGTTAGAAATGACCAGAGATATAATAACCCCCCATGCAGGCTTAGCCTTAATGGGTGAATTTGCAGTAGGATTGAAATTACTGAAATCAGTGGACAGCTATTTACCCAAGCCTAAAAGTGGTGCTGGCTACAAGCCATCTGAATACATCTTCCCCCTCATCTTAATGCTCAATGGCGGGGGTAGAAGCCTGGAAGACATCCGCCAGATAAGAGATGATGAGGGAATGCGAGAGGTTTTACCATTAAAAAGGATACCCTCAACAGATGCTATTGGAGACTGGCTGAGGAGGATTGGGCAAAATGGAGGGCTTAAAGGACTTGAGAAACTGAATCGTGAAATCATAAAATAGGGCATGAAACATGACGGCCTCAAGGGCTACACCTTAGACATTGATGCCACAGCTATTGTAGCTGAGAAGGAATCAGCAAAGATGACCTATAAAGGCTTTAAGGGCTATATGCCAATAGTAGGTCACATAGCAGAGAATGGCCTCATTCTAGGCGATGAATTCAGAGAAGGCAATGATGCCCCTCCTGCAAGGAACCTTGAGTTTATAAAACACTGTGAAAGACAGATGCCTAAAGGTAAAATCAAGGCCTTAAGAGCTGATAGCGCAGCATATCAGGCTGATATCATAAACTACTGTGAAAGTAAGGGCATTAAATTTGCCATAGGAGCCGATCTTGATGAGGCAGTGCTAAAGACTATAAGGGCAATACCTGATAAGGACTGGAGCTCTTATAAGAGTGGATATATTGCTGATACAGTTCACTCAATGAACAAGACAAAAGAGGCCTTTCGTCTTATTGTGATACGAAGGCCCTATCAGAGAAATATCTTTTCTGAGCAAGACGCCAGTGTAAAGTATACAGTGATAGCCACCAATAGAATAGAATCATCTGAACAGGTTATAAAATGGTATAATCAAAGAGGAGACTGTAGTGAGAACCGGATAAAGGAGTTAAAGATAGGCTTTGGTATGGAAAGGATGCCATGCGGGCAATTTGAGGCCAATGCCGTCTTTTTCAGAATTGGGATCTTAGCCTATAATCTTTTTCGGTTATTTATTTTGAAAACCCTCTCTTTCGCATGGCATAGACATCAGGTTCAGACTGTACGATGGAGACTGTATCAGGTAGCCGGTAAAATTGTATTCCATGGGGGACAGGTTTTCTTAAAAGTCAGACGACACTTTTCCCGGCTCTTTGCTGATATTCGTTTAAGGATATGGGAGTTTTCCACTGCTTAGAATATATTGCAGGAAAACAGGTTTTATAAGCCTCAGGCTTATTTAAAGGATCCATATGGACTGGTATGCTATAAGGATGGGTTAAAAAGCTCAATAGTGATAAAAATAGGGAGATGAGCAACAATGGCTTGAAAGTGACATCAATTTTTGATCTCTGAATTGTTTTTTGAGACTGAAATAACAAGACGCACAGATTTGTAAAAATCAATCTCGGATTTTGGGAAACTTGATCCTGCTATGACAATACCTTATTTTAAGACGTGTTTGATAGAATAATCAAGTGATAAAAACATAATGAAAAAGGGACAAATACACTATATTTTTTGCTGGTATGATTTAGTGTACTGGATCTCTGCAGGGACGCGTCAAGGAGATGCCATATTGCAGGCTTTACTCACTGAAAAAAAAGATTAAGGATTAAACCTTTTTACTCTCATTCTCATTGCTCTCAAAAATAATGAAAAGCCTGGAAGGTAAAAAACTGGGGATCTATGCCCTAAAAATAGGTTATAAGACAATGCGTATCCATGGGCACTTTGACCTCTCAGAATCGAGGGAGAAAAACCAAAGGATACCGAAACAGCAGTAAAATGGGCAAATGAAATGCTGAATGAAATTAGTACATATCTGATAAAAAAAGAGGATGAATTTGGAAACACATCGTAACTATAAACTAAACAACCCCTCCCCTCCTTGAACAAAGAGATCAAGCAATACATTATACCTTCTATCTGCGTAAACTCTCATATCGAGTGCTGACCCCATTTAGTATTTGTATGCGGTAATGATGATAAAGATCCTAACATCAGAGCTGACTCTTGACAAGCTGCAACAGAATGGTTACTTAGAGAACGGTCATTTTAATCTTTCATTTCATTGGAACCATTTTACCTGAGGAACCGACACGATCAGGCCACCCCTGGAAGGGTTGCGGGTGGCTTTTTTTGTGGGATCTGAACCTTTCTTTACATCTCACGTGGATGTCACACCTCCGTAAGGTACCACAGGCAGGGAAACTGATTTCTTGGTGCTAGATTTTTAGCATGACTATTGAAATGATACGAAAGAGACAAAGAAGTGATGATGGTACACCATACAAAAAAGAGAGGAAGGAAGAAGCATGAATATAGGACTTATCGGCCTAGCGAACTCGGGAAAAACTACCATCTTTAATGCAATGACAAGGACTCAGGCTCAGATTACAGAGTATGTTAACGCCAAATCGGAGCCCAACAAGGCGATGATGAAGGTGGAGGACAGTCGGGTGACGATCCTTTCTGACATGTATATGCCTAAAAAAACCACCTATGCAGTTATTGAGCTGATTGATTTTATAGGACTGACCGAAGGATCTGCCAAGGAGGGACTCTTTTCCAGCTCTTCTATGGGGTTGATAAAAAATACGGATGCACTGGCTATTGTGGTGCGTCATTTCCACAACGATACGGCAGGAATTTCCACGCCTCTGAGGGATATTGCGAAAATCGATGAGGAATTATTGATTTCTGATTTACTTATTGCTGAGAATCGACTGGAACGGATAAAAAAGGCCTATCAGCAGGGTAAAAAAAACAATTCCCTTGAAATGGAAGAAAAGATAATTCACAAGATTATAGACCATTTGAGCAACAATCAGCCGATCCGGAAACTAGAACTCGATGGGGAACATGAAAAGATATTACGCGGATTTCAGTTTCTCACGCAAAAACCCACTATGATTATCCTGAACTCTGAGGAGACAAATTTTGGAAAAGACAATGACCTATTAGAGAAGATCGGAACGAACCACAGGGTCATAGAATTTGCGGGTAAATTTGAGATGGAATTATCCCAGTTAGATGATCAGAAGAGTATAGATTTTTTTATGGCGGACATGGGCATCCAGGAATCCGCGAGGGATCGATTGTGCCGTGCCGCTTATGAAGTCTTGGGCTATATAAGTTTTTTCACGGTGGGTTCCGACGAGGTTCGTGCATGGAGCCTTCATCAGGGCGAACCTGCTGTAGTTGCAGCCGGTACCATTCATACTGATCTCGCCCAAGGTTTCATCAGGGCCGAATGCTTCTCCTATGAGGATCTCATTGAATGCGGGTCTGAAAAGGGGGTAAGCAAAAAGGGTTTACTAAGGCTGGAAGGAAAAGATTATATTGTTCGGGATGGAAACATCCTGAATATCAGATTTAACATCTAAAATTATGGTATTGCAACAAGCCTTAAAGAATGAGTTTTTTAAGTATTAAAAATTAAATGTGGAATACCAATATGTCTGATAAAACAAGTCAAAAAGCGTATGAATTAGGCTTTGAGTACGAAAAAAAATACGGTGGTTGTGCTCAATGTGCGATCGGAGCATTGTATGAAATGTTTCCAGAGTTAAAAAATGAAGCAATATTTAAATCTGCAACCGGTCTTGGTGGCGGAATAGGATTAACTACTTTTGGAAGTTGTGGAGCCTTGGCAGGCACAATAATGGTGTTGAGCCAGATTTATGGAAGAGAATTAGAAAATATAGAAGATCCTGAAAGAAAAAGGTTTGTAGCATATAGGCTCAGCGAGAAATTAGTAAATAAATTTTTAGATGAATATGGGACAGTTACATGCAGTGAAATACAAAAGAAGCTTATGGGGAAGTCATTTTATATGTATGAAGAGTGGGGAGAATTTTTAGAAGCAGGCGGGCATTCAACAGCATGTACGACAGTGGTAGGTAATGCCACTAGATGGGCTGCTAACCTTATTGCTGAGCTGAAAAATAAAGGCGTAGACGAAGTTGTAGATACATAGAGAGTATGTTTAATCCTTCAATAAATAAATATTTCCACTTCAATTTCTTGTTCAGCACTGCTCATTTTCTTTCATTCCGAGATTGTCCACAAAGACAAGCTGGTTTCTTCGTCAAATCCCCTCTCAAAAATCGGACCTTCAAAGGATTCCAGTATAAATTCACATGCAAAAATCACCGTTCCTGGTGCAAGATGCCCACCATAGGCTTTTCCTGTTTTGTTTGCCAGTGTGATATGTGCATGGACAATGGGGTTCCCATCCTTAAGTGAAATATTTCCCACAAGTTTAGTGATTTCTAGCGATTGATCTATTATAAAGAACTGGTATTCATGCGTTTCCTGATTGTAAAATGCAAGACGAGCCTTCTGAACGGCACCTAGTGCTTCGATACGTCCAAGATGAATATTATTCTTTCGACAAATGTCAGTTATTTCTTCCAACAAGTCACCACCATAATTTAACTTTCCCATAAACAACTTTTTGGATTTTACCTTTTTCATATTTGCCATATTCAGTCTTCCTTTCTATGCCGAACATTTACGTATAAAGCAATTTTGCCTGATCCCGATATATCGGGATTGAACAGGCAAACAGGCAATTTTGCTTGCTTTCAATCCCCCAGAGGACAAGGGTTGATTTCCCGCAGCTTGCTACATTCCAATTTTTCCGTTTTTGGTACGTCGTAGCTTGTCGGAGCGGAGCGGAGATCCCGTATGAGAGGGGCTGCGAGGTAATTAATTATCCAGTATAGTATATTCTTTCTGATAAAAAAACGACAAAATAGGAAAAAATCTATGTCAAGTAAGATTCTTAATGACATGCACGATGTGATGCGGCGGCGACACTATTCAATTCGCACAGAGAGAAGATACTGAGAATGGGTGAAGCGCTTTGTCCTTCATTTCAATATGAAGTCGCGCAATGACCTGACTGAAGGAGAGAAGAAGATCGAAACGTATCTGACGTTCCTCGCTCGCGATAGAAATATGACGAGCGCAATAGGTAACTTCGTGCAGTAATAGGGGAGATAATAGGGGCCTTTCATGCAGAGTGTACATAAAGAAATCTTAAAATTTCATTAATGTTTAAACTCTGATAACTGCTGTAACACTGCAAATATCAGGGTCATATAGAAATTCAGGGACATCACCCCTCTAGTTTGATCGTTTCCACCAGTACCCTTGCCGTTCCTTTTTTATAAAAATCCAGTCTTTTGGCAGCGCCGGCACTTAGATCTATAATCCTTCCTTTTACAAACGGCCCGCGATCATTGACCCGCAGGGCGATTCGACGGTTATTTTCCAGGTTGGTTACCCACACGAAGGTCGGGAGGGGTAAGTATTTATGGGCCGCATTCAGTACCTCGGGATCAAATGCCTCTCCGTTTGCCGTCATGTGACCACCCTTTTTTCGATGGGTTTCATACCCGTACCAGGAAGCAATACCTTTCTGTCGATAGGTTTCTGCCTCCTTAACGTTCATAGGTATATATCGCTTGCCCTTAACCACATAGGGTGAGGTCTTGACACGGCCCTTCTTGATTGCTTCTTTTGGCGGCAAATCGTCGATAGATTCAATATCTCTATGTGCGAGGGGCCATGTCAGAGGTGCCATGACAACCTTGAACGTGAACTTGCCGATTGTATACACTGTTTTCCCGGCGGATTTCGTCACGTTATACGCTATTTTCACCGTCCCTTTTGTGACTTTGCAGGTAGTTTTCACGGCACCGCAAGAGTGAAGATAAAGACAGACCGCAACCAAAAGAATTACAAAAAAACAGTGTGATATTATTTTTCGTTTATTCCTAATCATAGCGCGACCTGACCCATTAGTGCCCTCGGGAAGAACTTATTATCACTCCTGATTAGCATAATAGCGCCATAGGCGTTATCTCGTAATATAAAAGCCCTACTCGGACGGCGCATTAAGTAATTCAGGCGAATGGAGCAAAGGATCAATCACTCGAACATTACCAAACACTTGGTTTTCCTGGAAGTCTTCTGTGAGGAGATAACGGCAATCAGCGATCTGAGCGGCGGATACAACCAGGGAATCCCACCAGGAAAGCTTGAATCGGTCCTGGATCGACCATGCGCCTTGAATTGTATCAGCCCCCACGTATGTTGGGTGCCATGCAAATAAGGAGTGTACATCGTTACGCGCGCTTTGAAGGTCCATTCCTGGTTGGAGCTTTTGCGTGACAGTTGAATAGAATTCTTGTAGGATCTGAAAGCTTAATCGGCCTACCTGTGAAGTCCAAAGATGCATCATCCAGGCCATTGCCTTCTGCTGTTTTTCGGGTTCAGAATCATCCCTGGCATACACGAGAACATTGGTATCAACGAAGACCTTAGCGCTCATGAAGTTCATCTCGATCAGGGTACTTGGCTCCAGGTTCCTTAAGCAAATGAGGGGATTGGGAAAGATAGTGCTGCATCAATGCATGGTAGCTCTCTTCCTGAAGCATTGTTTCCTTGAGCATTTCGCCTACAAGGCGAGAAACGCTGGTCTCCCGCTCTGCAGCACGAACGCGAGCCCATGAAGCTACCTTTTCGTCGAGTGTGATTGTTACATTTTTCATAACACTAATATAGTGCAACACGAATTCCGTGTCAAGTGCAAATGTGCATGGTACTATGCTATGATTTTGTTATCCCTTTTTATACCATAAAAAAAGATTTTTCACTCATTCATAATAAAAAGCTTGACTCTACCTTATTTTGACTATTTATATTGTTGCACACAGGAACATGGCTGCGGGTTATTTATGGAAAAATCATCTGAACGCATCCTTACCTGGATCGCCCTTAAGATGATTCCCAATCTGGGAAACATTACCTATAGACGCCTTCTTGATAGATTTGGTGATCCAGAAGCGGTATTTAGTGCCACGCTGGATGATTTACGTGCGGTAGAAGGACTGAGGCTTCTAACAGCTAAGAGTATTGTTGCTAAGGCATGGGAGGGAGACCCTGAAGCCGAGTTAGCGAAGCTAAAAAAGAGCGGGTCCAGGCTGATAACCTTTTTCGATTCTTGTTACCCAAAAGATCTCAAAGAAATTCATGATCCCCCTCCCCTTCTCTATCTGAAAGGGAACGATATCCCTCAAAATAAGATAGTGATTGCTGTTATAGGCTCAAGAAATCCAACCCACTATGGTCTGAAAATTACTGAAGAAATATGTCAGAGTCTGGCCATTAGAAACATAGTTATTGCCAGTGGCATGGCACGAGGGATTGATTCAGCTGCACATTGGGGCTGTTTAAGGGGAAACGGGCATACCATTGCTGTGTTGGGTTCTGGTATAGATGTTATATATCCGAAATCAAACAACAGACTTTTTAATCATATTATTGACAATGGCTCTGTCATAACTGAGTTCCCTTTAGGAACTGCACCAGAGGGAAAAAATTTTCCCATAAGAAATAGGATTATTAGCGGTCTATCAAAGGGAATAGTAGTGGTAGAGGCTTCTAAAAGAAGCGGCTCTCTCATCACAGCCTCACTTGCCTTGGAACAGGGAAGAGAGGTTTTGGCTGTACCTGGTAGCATAGAGTCTTTTAAAAGTACGGGAACTCATTTTCTTATCAAGCAAGGCGCTAAACTTGTTGAGAATGCAGATGATATCCTGCAAGAGCTTGGATTGAATTTTCCCTATTCCAAAGAAGGTGATAAAAGCAAGGAAGTAACATTGCCACCCATGGAAGTGGATGAAAAACGGATTTATGACATTCTGTGCTATTATCCTCTTCACATAGATGATATCGCCAAGCACAGCAACATGGATTCCGGTAAAGTAGCCAGTCTACTCACAAGCCTTGAATTAAAAGGGTTAATTAAACAGCTGCCAGGAAAGATGTTTCTCATCTCTTGAAACTTAAAAATGGGTGAGTATATATAATTTAAAGTATCGAGTTTAAATTTTCAAGTAACAAATTGATATGACTAAGAAAAAAATAAGAACACATGTCAGACGATCCACTGCGCTACCTGATACAACGGGCAAACAACTGGTGATTGTTGAGTCTCCTGCCAAGGCTCGTACTATCAATAAATACCTGGGCTCAGAATATATAGTGTCTGCATCCGTTGGGCATGTGCGTGACCTGCCAGAGAAAAACCCCAAAGGTGTCAAAAACCCTGTGCCAGGAGTCGACCTGGATCAGGATTTCAAACCGACCTACCAAATCATCAAGAGGAAGGCAGCAACAGTTACAGAACTTAAACGATTAGCTAAAAAGGCTTCGGGCATCTGGCTGGCAACAGACCTTGACCGGGAAGGAGAGGCCATCGCCTGGCATTTAGCAGAGGCACTTGAAGTCATGCCTCAAAATGCCAATCGAGTAGTATTCAACGCCATTACCAAGAGCAAAATCGAAAATGCATTCCTTCATCCGCGTCCAATTAATATGGACAAGGTCAACGCACAACAAGCGCGTCGTATTCTTGACCGGATCGTCGGGTATCAGGTTTCACCCCTGCTGTGGAAAAAAGTAGCTGGCGGATTGAGTGCTGGTCGCGTGCAATCAGTAGCGGTACGACTGATTGTGGAAAGGGAACGCGAGATAGAATCATTCATACCAAATGAATACTGGAAAGTAATGGGTTATTTCACCACTGATGTGGATAATGTGATTACCCTTAGTAAAGATTGGCAGAAATGGCTGGCTGAAACTACCGAAAAACAAAATGGTAGAAAATCAGATGGTCGGAAGGTGCGAGAAAAAAACGACTGGCTGATTAAGCATAACAGTCTTGCTGCAGAATTGATTGAAATTGATGGCAAAAAATTCGACTCGAAAAATGTTGAAACTGTGTTGTCAGCAGTGAAGCGCGCAGGGTTTCAACTCGATGAGCAAATCGAGACAGAAAACCCTAAAGCCAAAGGCCCGGCACAGCGAATAATACTTTTACGAGGTCATATGTCTGGTGGGCCATCATGGCAGGTAAAGTCAATTAAAACAAAACGTGTAAAGAGCCGCCCCTATGCACCATTCATTACGAGCACGCTTCAGCAAACAGCAGCAAACCAGCTTGGCTTCCCCGCCCAATTAACCATGAGCACCGCTCAGTCTCTGTACGAAGGCGTATCAATCCATGGGATGGGTTCAATTGGCCTGATCACATACATGCGAACTGACTCAACGCATCTCTCGGGTGAAGCAATCAATATGGTAAGGCAGTACATAGGTTCAGAATTTGGAGATCAGTACCTACCAGCAAAGGCAAACTTCTTTTCATCCTCCAATAAATCAGCCCAAGAGGCACATGAAGCAATTCGCCCTACCGATGTAAGCTTAAATCCTGACCGTATTCAATCATCGCTGAATGCCCAGCAATATAAACTATACAAAATCATCTGGGAAAGATTTGTAGCCTGCCAGATGACCGATTCCCAATGGGACTCTACAGTCATCTTGATCTCAGGCGTTGATCATGGTGGAGAACTCATTTTCCGTGCGAATGGCCGTGCATTAGTCTTCGACGGGTTTTATAAAGTTGCTGGCGTACCCACCACATCTGACGAAGTAATGCTCCCTCTTGTGACAGAAAAACAACCTCTGGCAGCGATTCAGATTGATCCAACGCAAAATTTTACCTCACCGCCCCCCCGATACACTGAGGCATCGCTTGTGAAAAAGCTTGAAACCGAGGGTATCGGTCGACCGAGTACATATGCCCAGATCATTCAGGTCATTCAAAACCGCAAATATGTAGAAAAAATTCATAACATATTCCACGCAACCGATCTTGGCAAAATAGTAAATGACAAGCTTATAGAAGCTTTTCCAGAAATTTTGCAAGTTGGCTATACTCGTTATATGGAACAGCAACTTGATAATGTTGAAGAAAAACATGCCGATTGGGTGCAAATGCTCCACGACTTCTATGGACCATTCAAATCGAGTCTCGATTTGGCCTACAAAAACATGAACCACGCCAAAGCAGAAATAGAACCTGCCCCATATACCTGCCCACAATGCGGCAGTACTACCGTATATCGTTTCGGCCGTAATGGCAGATTTCTTAGTTGCTCTAAGTATCCTGAATGTAAGTTTGCAGCGCCAATTGACAGCAGTGGCAAACCTATTTCACCAGAACAGACCGACGTGGCCTGTCCCAATTGTGGTTCGCCAATGATGTTGCGCAAAGGTCGTTTCGGACCGTTCCTTAGCTGTACAAAATACCCTGACTGCAAAGGCATCCTAAATCTTGACAAAAAAGGATGTGTTGTCCCGCCAAAGATTCCACCATTGCTCACAGACCTGCGGTGCCCAAAATGCCAGGCTCCTTTAAATCTGAGGCGTGGTGGGAAAGGATTGTGGTTAAGCTGCTCGAAATTTCCCAAGTGTTCCGGAAGGTTGGGATGGGCATCACTCAAAGATGATGTGAAGAGCAAGTGGATGAAAGCGATTGAAAATCATGAAAAAACCTATCCGCAGCAAATGATTCGCACAATTGACGGAAATCCTGTTGGCGACACCTATAAACCACAGCCCTTAAATGTAAAGAAAGACCAAACCGGAGAAAAATCAAAACAGAACTGAACTGCCTTTAATGGTAAAACAATCTACTGATTTTAGCAGCCACTATGACCAAAACCACCCTCTCCCCTTTGTGTAGTATCAAGCTCATTCACTTCTTCTACTATTGCCCTGGAAACCGTGTGAATAACCATCTGAGCAATCCTTTCTCCCCTCTTTATAGTTAAGGGTTTCTTTCCCCAGTTGATGGCTATGACCCCTATTTCACCCCGATAGTCTGCATCTATAGTGCCAGGAGCATTGACAAATCCAAGGCCATACCTCAAGGCCAATCCGCTCCTGGGTCGTATCTGTGCCTCGTAGCCTTCAGGAAGGGAAATTGATAAACCGGTCGGGATAAGCTTTATATCACCAGGTTGTAGAGTGAGCTCTTTATTAACAGCTGCACACAGATCAAGGCCGGAGGAACCATCCGATTGATACGAGGGTAATGGGAGATCTGTATTATTCCCCAACCTTTTGACTTTCAAGATAATTGTATCCATGTCAAAAAGTGCCTAAAACTTCAGTGAATCTACAGCTATCACATCTCTATCCACAGGGCCTAAAGCTGTTATAGAAACGTTGCCTGCTGAAAATATTCTCTCGGATGCATCTATCACCTCATCAAGGGTAACCTTTTCTAATTCTTTTATTAATTCCTCATAATGTATATATCTTTCAAAGATAAATTCGTTTTTTGCCAGCCGTAGCATCAAATTACTCACATTTTCTGCACCAAGCAAAATCCCTCCTATAAGATAGTCCTTAGCCCTTGCTATATCATCCTCTGATAGATTTCCATTCTTTATTTCCTTAATCAGCATCTCAATCAGTTCCAACACCTTGTTAATTTCCTTTTTATCTGTGGCGAGATATATCCGTAGCAGTCCTGTATCTATATACGCATTCATATAAGAATACACAGAGTAGGCCAACCCCCTCTTCTCTCTGATCTCCTGAAAAAGCCTGCTACTCATATTTCCACCGAGTAGAGTGTTAAAAATAGCCTCTGCGAACCTCTTCTCTCCAGAAAGTGATGATGCCTGAGCACCCACGCAAAGATGCACCTGCTCTAATTCCTTGGAGTAGGAAGATACCGTTGGAGTAACTAATGGGACAGGCCTTGTAAAAGAGATATTGTTTCCGTCTGAAAGGGGTTCAAGAAAGGATCTGAAATAGTCGACTACACGAGTATGGTCCACATTTCCTGCAGCTGCAATAACTACTCTCTTGGGAGAATAAAAGCGGGACACATAATCAAGAATCTCTTTACTGGTAATGTTACTGACTGTTTCCTTTGTACCCAGAATCGGTCTTCCCAGGGGATCCCCTTGCCAAAATGTTTGGTCAGATAATACATGAACATATTCATCAGGAGTATCCTCTGTCATGCTAATTTCCTGGAGAACAACAGCTTTCTCAAGTTCCAAATCCTTTTCAGCAAATAGCGAATTAATAAATATGTCGGAAAAGAGCTCGGTTAAAAACTGAAGATGTTTATCCAGAACTCTTGCATGAAAACAGGTTTGTTCTTTACCAGTAAATGCATTTGAAAATCCGCCGATTGTGTCAAGATCCTTTGCAATTTGAGTAGCAGATCTGTTTGTAGTGCCCTTAAAAATCATATGTTCAATAAAATGAAATATCCCTCTTTCTTTATCAAGTTCATCTCTCGATCCAGCATTCACCCAAATGCCTAAAGAGACAGATTTAGCGTGGGATATGCTTTCAGTAATTATCCTGGTTCCATTGTCAAAAATAGTCTTTTTGTAATTATTCAAAATCTTGCCTGCCCTGTTAAATAGGGTTTCCTTTGGGAAATTTAAAAGGGTAAAATTTAAATTTGCTGGTTTTTTAGGGTATGGATATCTTGTAGGCATTCACAGGTTAAACGGTTTCCCCCGATTTATCGGGGGAAACCGTTAACAGATACGTCTTCTTATGTATCGTCTATACTATGTCCTAATGCTGCCTTTCTGGAAAGCCTGATCTTCCCGTTCTCAATATCGATAACCTTTACTAAAACCTCATCACCTTCCTTCAGTATATCAGTTACCTTATTTACCCTCTCATTTGCCAATTGAGATATGTGTACCAAACCCTCGGAGCCAGGTAGGACCTCTACAAAGGCGCCAAAATCCATAATCTTGACTACCCTGCCTAAATAAAATTTACCAATTTCTGCCTCCCTAACTATATCCTTTATCATTTCCAGGGCCTTATCTGTGCCCTCACCCTCAGTTGAGGCAATCAACACCTTGCCATCATCATCAATATTTATCTGTGTCCCTGTTGTTAAGGTAATATGTCTAATCATTTTCCCTCCAGGGCCAATAACATCCCTTACCTTTTCTGGTTTGATATTTATGGTAGTAATCCTTGGTGCATATTTGGATATGTCTGTCCTCGATTGTGATATAGCCTTATCCATTTCATTCAAGATATGCATTCTTGCTTCTTTTGCCTGATATAAAGCCTTCCCCATTATCTCCTTTTTTAGCCCAGCAATCTTAATATCCATCTGGAGAGCAGTGATACCACCCTTTGTCCCTGTAACCTTAAAATCCATATCACCAAAATGATCCTCATCACCTATAATATCAGTCAATATGGTTACAACATCACCTTCTGAAACAAGACCCATTGCAACCCCGGCCACTGGGTCTTTAATGGGAACACCTGCATCCATCAACGAAAGGGAAGCGCCACATACACTTGCCATAGAAGATGAGCCATTTGATTCCAATATTTCAGACACAACTCTGACTGCATAAGGAAAATCTTCCTGCTCTAATAAAACAGGAAAAATTGCCCTTCTTGCCAGGGCACCATGACCAATCTCTCTCCTGCCAGGAGCTCCTAATCTTTTGGCCTCACCAACGCTAAATGGAGGGAAATTATAATGAAATGTGAATTTTCTATAAGAGTCCCCATAGATTGATTCTATCTTCTGTTCATCCCTTTCAGTGCCCAGAGTAGTTAAAACCATGGCTTGGGTCTCACCCCTGGTAAATAGAGCTGATCCATGAACCCTTGGCAGAATACCCACTGAACATTCAATCGGCCTTACCCCATTAAATGGCCTTCCATCGATTCTGCTTTCTTCATGTAATATCATATGCCGGACCAAGCTTTTCTCTAAATCATAGGCGGCATTCTTTATCTCTCTTGTCTTATCTTCATATTCCTCTTTTAGTGATTCAATTATATAATCAATGGCTTCAGACCTCTTTTTTTGTCTCACCATCTTTTCACTATATGAGAGCGCCTCCCTTATAAGAGGTTCACCGATCTCTGCCACCTTTGCGTTTAGTTGCTCATCTTTTTCAGCTAGAATAAAAGGTCTTTTATCCTTTCCGACAGACTCCCTCAACTCTATTTGCATATCAATAAGTGGCTGCAAAGATGTGTGACCAAAGAATATTGCCTCAAGCATTTCATCTTCAGAGACAAATTTACCATCACCTTCAACCATGACTACAGCTTCTTTTGTTCCAGCAACGATCAGGTTTATATCGCTCTCTTCCTGTTCCTCTAATGTGGGGAATGCTATTAATTTACCATCAATCCTCCCTACCCGCACACTTCCAACGGGCCCGCCAAAGGGAATATCTGATATAGTGATAGCAGCTGAGGCCCCCACAATACCTAAAGGATCAGGATCATTTTCTTTATCAAAGGATAAAACACTTGCAATTACCTGGGTCTCAAAATTGTAGTCATCTGGAAAAAGGGGTCTAAGTGGTCTATCTATAAGCCGAGATGTCAACATCTCTTTTTCGCTTGGCCGCCCCATATCTCGGCGGAAGAAATTACCCGGTATTTTCCCTGCCGCGTATGACATCTCTTGAAAATCAACTGTTAATGGAAAAAAATCAATCCCTTCTCTTTTTTCATCGGTAGATACAACGGTCACCAAAACAACAGTTTCTCCCATTGTTACAACTACGGCCCCGCTTGATTCCTTAGCCACTCTTCCTGTCTCAATATTTAGTGCTTTTCCATTGATATTGTTTGATACATTCATAATCACCTCTTCAATTTTAATAAATTAACCATTATATGACATGTTCTATTTTCTCAAGCCTAACTCCTGAATGAGAGTCTTGTACTGAGAAGGATCCCTTCTCTTTATGTAGTTCAAAAAACGCCTTCTTTGGCCCACCATCTTCAAAAGACCTCTCCTTGAGTGGTGATCCTTAGGATGTATCTTAAAATGACCAGTAAGACCATTTATCCGTTTTGTTAAAAGAGCGATTTGAACCTTTGACGAGCCGGTATCCTTATCATGGATTTTAAATTTATCGATAATTTTCCTTTTATCTTTGTTTGTTAATACCACTTCTATTCCTCCTTAAATACAGTTTATAACATTAGTAAATCACATCAATTGTCAATGGCCTATTTGTGTAGCAATTGGCTAAGACACAATGATAAATGATGTTGTTTCTAATTATGTAAAAACTTTGATTATATTGTACCCGTTCTCATCTTCCTTTAAAATCGCAACCAATTCCTCACCTGTGATTATCTTTAGATAGTCATAGGAATTGAAAGACGAAATACGTTCCCGAGACAGTTCCCCCCAATTGGGCTGATAGCCATTCCTGATCTTCTTTGCTAATTCATCAGGAATTTCTACCTCTATCATGCCTTTTAAGGCATTTCTTAATGGTATTATCACCTCGTCAATTGTATTATTGGATAGATGATGAGCTATTTGTATTAGAGTCAAGGCATCATCAACATGAAAGGGGCCACTTTTTAGTCTCCTTAAAAAAGTAAGATGTGCCCCTATACCCAAATTTTTGCCTAAATCCGCAGCAAGTGTCCTAATATAGGTCCCGGAGCTACAGCCAACCTCAAACCACACATAAGGAAGATCTACTGATAATATAGTGATATAATCAACCCTCACATCCTTTGGCTGAAGATCGATAGCAATGCCATTTCGCGCCAACGCATATGCCCTCTTCCCATTATAATGAACAGCTGAGTAAGAAGGCGGAACCTGCTTTATAGTACCTATAAACTGGGTTGTACTCCCTTTGATCATCTCATATGTCAGGCTGCCAATATCTTTTTTATCAATGATCTTTCCTGTTAAATCCTGAGTATCTGTTTCTATTCCGAGCTTGAGTGACGCCTTGTACACCTTATCGTGAGACATTAAAAACGGGGATAATTTCGTTCCCTGGTTTAAAAGAACTATCAATACTCCAGTTGCAAATGGATCAAGTGTGCCTGCATGACCAGCTTTTTTTGCCTTTATCAAGTCTTTAATTTTTTCTACAATCCTGAATGAGCTTGGTCCAGAATCCTTATCTACTAATATAATCCCATCTTTTGCCATTGGTCATTGGTGAAAACTAATCCTAACCTTCCATAAAGACTACATCAAAACAATTGAAAAAATAACTCACAATTCTTCACTCTCAATTGGTATTACAATTTTTATTTCTAATTCCTTAGCAACTTGTTGCAGGTTGCAAATGACAAATGACTAATGACCAATGACAAATTCCTGTGCTTTATCAAGGAATTCCTGTTTTATCGAATCCAGGCTTCCATGTCTTGTAAAGGCTGCTGCCTTTGGATGACCACCTCCACCAAAATGATATGCTAAATCTGCAACATTTACCCAATCATTAGAGCGCAGGCTAAATTTGTAATAATCCTTTCCAAGTTCTTTTATAAGAACACCTATCTCTACCCCAGAAATAAATCTGGGATAATCAACAAATCTTTCACTGTCAAAATTATCAGCTTTTGCTATTGAGAGCATTTGTTGATTAATAGTGATCAATCCCACTTTTCCTGCATGAAATATCTCTATTGTCTTTAAGGTTAAGGCGAGAAGTCTCAGTTTTTTTAATGAATATCCATCCATAACCCTTCGCGATATCTTCCAAGGACTGATACCCCACCCCATCATCTCACCTGCAATAGTAAATGCCTCTTTTGTGGTATTTCCATATCTAAATGAACCTGTATCTGTCTGTATAGCCACAAATAAATTTTCCGCTATGTTTTTACTCATTGGTAAATCCGCTACCTGTATCAACCGATAAATAATCTCGCCAACAGAGGAACTATGAGTATCAACAAGGTTTACATCACCAAACTGAGAATTATTTTCATGATGGTCTATGTTTATCAAAGGCTTTATATTACATATATTGGACGAAATCCCTCCCAACCTTTCAAGTGTTCCACAGTCAAGAACAAAGAGGGCATCAAATTCTGATTCTAATTCCGGATTAAATCTATCTCCTATTCCCTCAATACCTACAAGAAAGGCCATAGAATCTGGTATAGGGCCCTCATTAAATAGCACAACCTCCTTCCCTGAAAGTATAAGTGCTTCCCCTAAGGCTAATAAGGAGCCAATAGCATCCCCATCGGGGTCCTTATGGCTTGCCAAAAAAAATCTCTTACCTCTTTTCACAATATTAGCTATATCATCTAAAATCACTTGCTCTCTC
Organism: uncultured Desulfobacteraceae bacterium; assembly: GCA_964611035.1. GTDB lineage: Bacteria > Desulfobacterota > DSM-4660 > Desulfatiglandales > B25-G16 > B33-G16. The sequence goes on along the minus strand of CAZSWT010000003.1, from coordinate 69,167 downwards.
TTGTTTTCTCTAAAAGATTTTCTATCTTTTCCCCATATTCAAGAGATACATCATAAATAAAGCGAATAGCTGGAACGTATCGCAGGTGCATCCTCTCGCCTATCTCTTTGCGTATAAATCCTTTTGCGCTTTCAAATCCTTTCTGAACCTGCTTTTTCTGTTCATCCTGGCTAAAAATACTGTAGTAAATATACGCATTTCTCAAATCTTTACTCACCTTAACCTCAGTTAAAGTGACTCCTTTTAACCTTGGATCCTTCACTTTTCTCAAAAGGAGATCAGATATTTCCCGTAAAATCTGGTCACCGACCCTTTGGGATCTATTACCTGCAAGCATGATTGAGTTTATTGAGCTTGTTGTGTTTATTGAGTTTATTGGGTTTGTTGTGTTTATTTCACAAATTCCTTAATCTTTACCTCACTTTGCCCCGTTAAATGCCTTTATGCTTTTATTTAACTGGGGCGTATTTAACCGGGGCCACAATTCTTTCTTTGTCTTCTCCTGATGGCTATTTATTAACCACTGACCGCTTACAAATTTACACATTAAATATTTCTATTTTAGAATCGATAATCTCCCCGAGGTAAAGAGAATCAATATACGAGAGAATAGTATCAAGGGCTGAATTCACAAATCGCCTATCATTGGCTAAAGTGCCGATTCCCAGCTCTATCAGCTGCCATTTATCATTGGAACCAACCTCACCTATAGATGCATTAAATTTGTGGTGCACCTTGGTTACAATACTTTTTACAACTTTTCTCTTCTCTTTAAGGGAGTGCTGATTGTGGATATAGAGGGAAATTTTGAGGGTTCCGACCACCACATCAAAGCTCCACCTTCATCTCTTCTAAGGTATAAAATTCAAAGACATCCCCAGGCTTTATGTCATTATAATTTTCTAATCCCACACCACATTCAAGGCCTGAGGAAACATCCTTTGCATCATCTTTAAACCTCTTTAATGAAGACAGGTTCCCATCAAATATAACTACATCATCGCGTAACAGGCGTACCTTGGCACCCCTTTCAATCTTACCATCAGTTACATAACAACCGGCGATAGTGCCTACCTTGGAGACGTGAAATATCTCTTTGATATCTGCTCTTCCAATAATATTCTCATTGTAAACTGGCTCAAGGAGTCCTGCCATGGCAGACCTTACATCTTCTATCACCTTATAGATGACATCGTAAAATCTTAGATCTACATTTTCTTTTGCTGCAAGGGCTTTAACAACTGGATTTGCCATCACATTAAAGCAGATAACTATAGCCTTTGAGGCTGAGGCCAGCATTACATCACTTTCTGTTACCGCTCCAGTCCCGCCATGTATAACTTTTAATTTCACGTCTTCTGTGCTTAGTTTCGTTAAAGAATCTATTAAAGCCTCTGCAGATCCTTGCACATCGGCCCTGATTATAATGTTTAATTCTTTCACTTCGCCCTCTTTAATCCTATCAAAAAGATTATCGAGGCTCACAGAATCTCTTGTAGTTACTGTATCTAACCGAGCCTTGGTTTTTCTATGCTCGCTAATTAATTTTGCCTTTTTTTCATCGGAAGTTACTATAAAGTCATCTCCGGCCATAGGTACATCAGAAATACCATATATTTCAACCGGCATAGAAGGCGTTACCGATTTTATCTTCTGACCTCTATCATTAAGCATTGCCCTTACCCTGCCGTAATTCTCTCCACAAACAAAAAAGTCACCTTGATGAAGGGTGCCATCACGAATAAGAACAGTGGCAAAGGGACCCCTGCTTTTGTCAAGTCTGGCTTCAATAATTACCCCCCTTGCATGCTTTTTATAATTCGCCTTCGACTCTAATATCTCTGATTGAAGAAGTATGCTGTCAAGTAGTTCATCCACACCGCGTCCTGTCTTAGCAGATATCTCACTGAATAAGGTATCACCACCCCACTCCTCTGATACGAATCCATATTTTGATAATTCTCTCCTCACCTTTTCTGGATCTGCGTTTGCTTTGTCGATTTTATTAACAGCAACAACGATTGGAATATTAGCTGCTTTCGCATGATCAATAGCCTCTATTGTTTGCTCCATCACTCCGTCATCAGCAGCAACAACTAATACAATCAAATCTGTTGCCTTTGCACCCCTTGCCCGCATTGCAGTAAAGGCTTCATGCCCAGGTGTATCAAGAAACACTAAATCACCATGGGATGTGTGGACGTAATAAGCCCCTATGTGCTGGGTTATTCCGCCAGCTTCTTTGTCGATAACTTTTGATTTTCTAATATAATCAAGAAGAGATGTTTTTCCATGATCGACATGCCCCATTATTGTAACCACTGGTGGTCGAGGGAGAAGATCTTCAGGTTTTTCCTCTTCTTCTTTAATTATCTCCTCCTCCTCAAAAGACGAGGGTTCTAATGCATATTCAAACTCACTTGCCACAAGAGAAGCAGAGTCAAAGTCAATTGTCTGATTAATGGTAACTATTATGTCTATTTCCATTAATTTCTTAATGAGCTCTGTGGACTTAATACCCATCCGCCTTGCCAGCTCAACTACACTTATCACATCCGGGACCTTTATTCTCCTCTTTATAGCCTTGGGAACAGTTATCTCTGTCTGTTTTAACTTCTTCTTGTCGAGTTTGCCTTTAGCTTTTAATCTACTTCTTGCTTCAAAGCCCCGTTCCCGGTCCCCATAGAGATCCTTCCGCTCAAAAATTTCTTTCCTTCGTCTGTGATAATCCTTCCGAGGAGTTATTTCTTCCTCTTTATATTTCTTTGCCTTTTTTTCCTTTATCGCTTCTTTTTCTTTTTTAACTTCCTTCTTTGGAGAAATTGCAATTTCAGATAACGGTATCGTAGTTACCGGCTCCTTAAGCTTTGTTACAGGTGCTTGAATTTCTGCCTTTTTTATTATCCTTGCAGGGATAGTCTTGGGTCTCTCTTTTTTCTTCTTCTCAATTTTAGGTTTGACCTCTTTGATAGGTTGTTCAGGAATAGGTATTTCTTTTACTTCCTGCTCAACTTCTTCTTCTAAAACCTCCTCTACTTTTTCCTCTGGCACCGAAATTTCTTCTTCAGAAAGTGGTGTAACTTCCTCTTCAACTATTTGTTCTTCTTGGACTTTTTCCTCTATTTTAGGAATGATTTTCTTTCGTCTGCGGATAATGGTCGGCTTTATCCTTTTTTCCTCGAGAATTTCATCGGTTGCCCCTGAAAGATAATCTTTAGCTCTGCCTACATCATCCATATCAAGAGAACTCATATAGTTGTTAATAGAGAAACCAGCGCTCTTTAATCGCTCAACCAGTTCGTTAGAACTCATTTTTACTTCTTTGGCTAACTCGTAAACCCTTAACTTACCCATTGACTCCTCCGGGCAATCCCTCCGTTTCTTCATCCGAGGCTTTATCATTATCAGAAATTACCGTTTGCGTATAATTCAGGGCGTTCTGAATCAATTCTTTGGCCTTTTTTTCACTAATTCCCTTTATACTTGCCAAATCAACCTCATCTGCTTTTCCAATATCCTCTATTGATCTAAAACCTATCTCATTTAGAGAGGTTGCCAATTTTTTACCGACACCAGGAAGCTTAAGCAAGGATTGATAATCTTCTTTTAATTTTTCATTATACTCTGAATCGCTAATTGCATCTAATTTCCAGTTTGTAACACGAGATGCTAACCTAACATTTTGACCCCTTTTTCCAATCGCAAGAGAAAGCTGATCATCCGGTACAACGACTTCCATGCTTCTGTTCTCTTCATCAACTATAACCCTTAAAATTTCGGCGGGGGCCAAAGCATTACACACAAATTTTGCTGGATCAGGGTCCCACGTTATAATATCAATCCGCTCACCTCTTAGTTCCTGAACTACCGCCTGCACCCTTGATCCCTTCATGCCAACACAGGCCCCTACTGGATCAACATCCCTATCCTTTGAAGCTACTGCTATTTTCGCCCTGCCTCCAGGTTCTCGGGCTACCTGCATAATGGTCACAATGCCATCGGAAATTTCTGGTACTTCATTTTCGAATAGGGCTGATAGAAAGTTAGGATGCGTCCGAGATAATACTATTTGAGGACCTCTGCTGAATTGTTTGACATCATAAATATAGGCTCTGATCCTATCACCCCGTATGTATGTCTCCTTCTGGATTTGTTCTTTAGCAGGAAGTTCAGCTTCTGATTTACCCAGGTTAACAATAATGGAGCCTTTATCAAAACGTTGCACAATGCCGTTAATTATTTCTCCTTTCCTATCCTTAAAGTCATCATACACAGCATCCCTCTCTGCTTCTCTGAGCCTCTGCGTTATTACCTGTTTAGCTGACTGAGCCGCTATTCTTCCCAGTGCATCTATATCCGTTTTCATACCCAAGCTGTCCCCTATCTCTGATTCTGGATCAAGCTTTCTTGCTTCTTTTAAGGATACCTGAAGCCTCTCATCTGTTACATCCTTTACCACCTCTTTGAACTCAAAAACCTCGATCTCTCCAATTTCCGTATTAAAGCTCACCTCTAACTCATATTCAGAACCAAATTTCTTTTTAACAGCTGAGCTAACTGCCTCTTCCAGAGCCTCTATAAGGGTTTTAGAATCAATTCCTTTATCTCGACTTACCTGATCAATAGCTCTCAATAAATCTGTAATCATTTTCTATTCCCTGCCCATAAAATAATTATCAAATTCATACTTTAATCTCGCTTTATCTATCTCGTTCAAGGGCAATTCAACTAAATTATTATCCTCCATTACGAGACTTATCATCCCTTTCTTGACATTAGTGAGGCACCCAGCAAAATTCCTTCTTTTGTTGATAGGCCTGGACATCTTTAATTGCACCATCTTACCGATTGAACGTATAAAATCATCTTCTTTTGTTAATGGCCTGTTCAGACCTGGAGAAGAAACCTCCAGCACATAGGACAAATTAATGATATTCTCTGCCTCAATTAAATCACCAAGCTCCCTACTAATGCTGGCACAGTCGTCTATCGTAACGCCTCCTTGTTTATCTATAAGAACCCTGAGTATCCATCTACCTCTTTCAAATTGAAACTCAACATCCACCAGGTCCATTCCAAACTCAATCAAAAGAGACTCAGTTAAAAGGGACACCTCATTTACAATTCTCTTAGGCTCTGACATAAAAAAAATATCCCTCGCACATAAAAAGCGGGCATAAAGGCCCGCTCCCTCAAACCTAACTCAATTGTTGCCAGAGTTAAAAAAAGTACACAACTTTCTGGCTCATCCTCTTTTCAAAGTAACAGCCTTCCCCAAACAACAATTGCGTACCTCGAAAAGGGAACAGAACGCTCTTTACAATAACATGGAGCGGGCAACGGGGATCGAACCCGCGACCCCAAGCTTGGGAAGCTTGTACTCTACCAACTGAGCTATGCCCGCTCAATTAAGTATTTAAACTTGTAATAAAATATCTATAGATAGTCAAGCATAATTTATAATATCAACCAGGCATATTGATAATAAAATCTATTTCCCAACTCGGGGTTCTATTTCATTAAAGAAAAAATTAATATCTAAGTGTGTTTTAAGGAAAGTCTTTTACAAAAAAAACATAGATATACTATAGTCATAACCGTTCACGGTTGAAAAAGGTTCATCCCTGCCCGACGCCCGCCTGCCGTACTGGGGGCAGGGATGGCAGGCTTTGAATCCCGATTTTATCGGGAAACCTGTGAACGGGTGCCTATAGTCTTTATAAGATCCTTAATATTGTGGAAAATTTCAAGGAAACGCTGAAATGACTAAGATTAGTGCAAAAAATGTACTGCTATCAGGACTTTCAGGTCTCATGTTAACTGCCAGCTTTGCCCCGATCAATTTGGACTGGATAGCATGGATATCCCTCATCCCTCTTCTTATTAGTCTTGAGGATAAATCCCTATCAGATGCTTTTAAGATAGGGCTTTTTGCTGGTCTTTTCCACTACCTAACCCTTATTTATTGGATAGTTAATGTACTTTCCCGTTACGGCAATATTAGCCTTATCTTAAGCCTTGCAGCATTATTGCTTCTTTCGTTCTATCTTGCTCTCTATATAGCCTTTTTTGCACTTATCGTGGCTAATTTTAAAAACAATAGGCTATCACCATTTTGGGGAGCGAGCATCTGGGTCGCACTTGAATATGCAAGATCTTATATTATGACTGGTCTCCCCTGGTGCCTTTTAGGATACAGCCAATATTCCAGGTTGCCACTAATACAGATATCAGATATTGCCGGTGTCTATGGCATATCATTTGTTATCGTTCTGGTAAATTTTTCCATATATAACATCGCTTCTCTAACGATTAAGAAAAAGTTTTTGGGGTTCAATACAGGTTACGATTCAGGATCTACGGATTATGATCATAACAAACAAAACGGACACGTCTTGCGGATAATAGGAATAGAAACAATTCTCACCTCTTTGCTTATAGGATTTATACTTTTATATGGCTACAATAATTTGAAAGAAAAAGCAGATAGTAACTCAAAAGGAAAAGAACTAAGGGCAGTGATTGTCCAGGGAAATATCGATCAGTCTTTAAAATGGGACTCAGATTTTCAAGAAGAGACACTGTCTATTTATAAGAAGCTATCCTTAGAATCAGCAGATTTTAAACCTCAGCTCATCATCTGGCCTGAAACTGCGCTTCCATATTTTTTTCAAGATACATCTCATCTTTCTAAGGCAGTATTCGAGGTTGCTAAAATAACCAATGCAAATATTCTGTTTGGTTCTCCTGCATATGCAAAAGATAAAGACAGCATTTTCTATTACAACAGGGCATATATGATATCTAAAAGCAGGGTATTTGATTATTATGACAAGGTTCATCTTGTCCCCTTTGGTGAATATGTTCCACTTAAAAAATACATCCCATTTGTACATCGCTTAGTTCCAGCAGCAGGAGATTTCTCCACTGGTAAGAAAATTAAACCTATACATTCTCCAAGTCTTAAAATAGGGGCATTAATCTGTTTTGAGACTATCTTTCCTGATATCTCTCGAAAATTCGCTGCCCAAGGAGCTGAGCTTTTAGTAAACCTAACCAATGACGCATGGTTTGGCCGCACCAGTGCCCCTTATCAACACCTGAGCATGGCTGTTTTTAGGTGCGTAGAAAATAGTTTACCTATGGCAAGAGCTGCAAACACTGGGATAAGCGCCTTTATTCATGCAAATGGAAAGATAGTAGACAAAAGTGAGCTCTTTGCGAGGGAAATTTTACAAAAGAAGATAAAATTAACACACAAAAAAACATTCTATTCACAATTAGGGAATATTTTTGCTATAGTATTATTAGTCGCAACAATTATTAAATTTCTTTGGATAGTAATAAAAAAAAATAGTGTCCGTCGAACGTTGTCAGTTGTCCGTTGAAAGTAACCAAAAAATCAATTAATTCAGCTAAATAGAAACGGTGATACTAACAATTTCAATATTAAATTTAGTGTATTTATTAATGTAAATACAACAGACTACTGACAACTCACTACTGACATTACAAAAGGAGATAAAATTATGAATTATGCAGAGATAATCGAAAAAATAGATACTCTGAATAGGAAATTAGATGATATTTGGGAGCATCTTTGACTTAACTGATGATGAAAAAAGTCTAAAAAAAATAGAAAAAATATTATCTAAAACGGATATCTGGCAAAACAACCAGAATGAAGCCACCGAACTAAGCCAGGAAAGAGGGGTGCTCAGTAACCAATTAGAGGAATGGCATAGATACAAAAATGAGTTAGAAGAGCTCGATATCCTGACCAAGTTAGCCCAGGAAGAAAACGATGAGAAAATGATTTCAGAGGCAAGCACCAACCTTTCTGGGCTGGAAAAAGAGATAAATAGATACGAGCTTCAGACCCTCTTCAGTGATAAAGATGATAAAAGAAATGCCATTGTAGCCATAAATGCAGGCGCAGGAGGAACAGAGGCTCAAGATTGGGTTGAAATGTTATTCAGGCTTTATCTCAAATGGGCAGAGTCCAGAAAGATGCAGACCAAAATTGTTGATCACCTGGCAGGCGATGAGGCAGGGATAAAAAATGTTACCTTCACTGTAAGTGGCCCTCATGCATACGGTTACCTAAAATCGGAACATGGCATTCACCGGATGGTCCGGATCTCTCCTTTTGATGCCAGTAGTCGAAGACATACATCATTTGCATCGGTATCTATCTTGCCAGAGATTGAAGATGACATAAAAATAGATATTAACGAGAAGGATCTGAGGATAGAAACCTTCAGGGCTAGCGGTCCAGGCGGACAGCATGTTAATAAGACCAGCTCTGCCGTAAGGATTACCCACTTACCAACCAATATAGCTGTCCAGTGTCAAAATGAAAAGTCTCAGCATCGAAATAAAGACCTCGCATTAAAAATTCTTAAAGCACGCCTCTATGCATTGGAAAAAGAGAAAAAAAGCAAAGAAAAAGATCTCAGACACCAATCCCAGAAAGAGATAGCATGGGGTAATCAAATACGGTCATACACATTCAATCCTTACAGATTAGTAAAGGATCACAGGACAAACCTTGAAGTTGGAGATGTTGATAGGGTGATGAATGGGGACATTAATATGTTTATAGATGCCTATCTTAAGTGGCTGCAAAATTAAAATTTTATCCACCTTTATAGGCCAACTCCATATCCTTAATGTATAAATCAATGCCCTTCACTATACCTGAAGCAGCCCTCTTGAGGTATGACACGCTTTTAAGCCGTCTATTTTCTATCGAATTTGTAATGTAACCTACCTCTACCAGAATTGCGGGCATCTCAGCACCAATCAAGACATAAAATGGTGCCTGCCGCACACCCCTGTTCTTAACTATCTTGTATCTTTTCCGCAGCTCCTTTACCAAACCTTTGTGCACAAATTTTGCCAGTCTGCTCGACTCATTTATCTTTGTGTTAAGCATAAGATCATTTAAAATCATCTGGAGGTCGCTTATATTTTTTGTAGAGGTAGCATTTTCTCTTGCAGCCACATTCATGCTTTCTTCATCTAAGGCTATATTCAAGATATAGGTCTCTAAGCCTTGTAATTTACTATTCTTATGCGCATTTGCATGAAGGGAGATAAATAGATCCGCCTTTTTCATATTGGCAATTGCAGTTCTCTTTTCCAAAGGTAAGAATACATCACTTCTTCGGGTTAAAATAGCCTGACAATGAAGATCTTTTCTCACCCTTTCTGCCACTAATTTTGCAAGCTTAAGCACAACATCTTTTTCTCTTAGGCCATTTCTTCCAATAGCACCCGGATCTTTTCCGCCATGGCCTGCATCAATTACAATCTTCTTTACTCCCAAACCTAACTGTTTAGCTAAAGATATGCCTTCTTTTTTGCTTTCATTTGTTGCTTTTTCTTTCTGAGACCTTTGAGCAACTACTGTTTTTACGGGCTTTGCCTTCTGCTCCTTGCCTTGCACATCAATCACAATCCGAAAGGGATCATAAAGGTGAAAGATCCTATATCCTTCCATATTATCAATATCAAGGACAACCCTGACAGTTTTTTTGTCGTGTTGAGCAGCCCGTGCCCTTCTTAACAGTCCGTCTTTAATGAGTATAGAACTTTCTATCTCCTTGCTAATGCATGAATTTTGTAGATCTAAAAAAAGGCGTCTTGGCTTACTAAGGTCCGGGTCCTTCTTTAACAGATGTTTCTTGTATTTGACTGGGTTCTCCAAGTCGACAACCACCCTTGTGTAAGTTGGGGTCGACCAATGCCTGATATCCTTTATTGCGATTAATTTCTTTTTCTTGGACTTGATTTCCTTGACACTTGCTTTTGCCAATCTTTTCTTGCCTAAGAGACGTTCCAGCTTATCCATCATCTTAGATGCTTTGACCTTTGCATCTCCATTTGGAAACTTTATCTCTACCTTTAAAAATTCAACATAGGCCTGCTTTGAATCCTTTTTATACCTATAAAAGATCTCCCCCAATCTGTATTGGGCATCATCAGCCAATCTATGGGTCTTGTATTTCTCTACCAGTTCTCGATAGAGTGATACGGCCGTGTCAATATCAGAATTCCTCCCTGAATAACCATAGAGATTAGTCCATAATTTACAAGCAGCGAACATAGCCCGCGCCGCCTCATCTGTTCCTGGAAATGTCTTATAAGTCTTTTCATATCCCTTGATGCATCTTTCCCAATTATGTCTGTATTTCTTTTTAGCTTTAGATTGATAAAGTGTTTTTGTGCACGCCTCTGCCTTGTGGAAAAGAATTTTAGCAGAATTGGATTTTGCGATAGTAACTCGATGAGAGGTGGTGAAAAACAGGGTAAAGAATAGGGATAAAAAGAAAAATATCAGCACATATTTTCCACGTAGCAATCTGCGTATCATATAAGAACCTTATAATTTAACGTATAGGAAATTCTATCCCACTGTAGGCGAGAAAATAATAAATTGTTTAGCTGCAATATAGTGCATTCACCTGCAATGATGGAGTGCCTGCCCTATTAAATAGTGTCTTTTATTGAAATAGGCGACTATTATGCTCCTCAGATTATCCTACAATATGGGCGCTTAAAAACTCATATTTAACGGGGTAAAAATACTGGAGTAATGGTTAGGAAGAGCTGAAGAATTATTGTTTTTTTTAGACCCATCACTCCAATGCTCCACTACTCCAATTGGGGCAAAGCCCTAAATATGGAAATGTAGAAATTTAAGAAGATACATTACCATTAGATAAGTCAGAAGAAGATGGTTTTATAATATCTATCGAATCCCATTTCAAGCACTGTGGGCACTTCCAAACAAGTTCATCTGGTCTGTATCCACAATTGCTACATTGGAACTTTAAATAAGGAAAATCTAATATTAATAGGAGATCTTTATAGGCTTCTAATGCCTCTTCATTTCTGCCTTCTTTTAAAAGTATCTCCCCTATAAATTTTCTGGCATTTAAAAAGGAAGGGGCTGATTTAATGCTCTGATTCAGTTCATTCAAAGCAGAATCTGTCTCCCCCTTATTATAGAGATACTTGGCTAAGGCTAAATTTGTAAAGCTATCAGAATTCTTTCGGGCAGTATCTCTTAAAAAATCCTCTACCCCCTTTAGATTCCTCATCGTTGAATAGGCCTTTTCTAACCTTTTGTAGGCAAGAAAAGTAAACTGAGGCGCGACATCAACTACCCTCTTCCATGTAAATAAGGCCTTCTTGTGCTCTTGTTGACTAAAATAGAGATCACCCAAATGAAGATAGACATCAACGCATTTGTCAAAGATAGAGATAGCCTTTTTATAGGATTTCTCAGCCCTTGCTCTATCACCATTCTTTTCCTGTATCTTCCCAAGCTCTGTTTTTTGGTGAGCAAGTATATGCCGATGATCACCCTTTACGAGTTTTGAGATAGACTCTCTCGTTTTAAAGGCCTTTTCCCAATCGTACATATCCTCATAAATTCGCTCAATCTGCTCAAGGGCTTCGACATTGTTTGGATCATCCTCAAGAACCTCATGGAATGCCGATATAGCCCGATTCAAAAAACCCCCCTTCCTGTAATCTAATCCCAGATCAAATATTGCCCTCAATCTTATCTCTTTGTCCAGATTAGGTCGTAAAATTATTCCCTGTCGTATCCTGATAGCCCTCTCGATATCCCCTTTTGATCTATAGAGATGGCCCAAAGCGACATAGGTCTCGATAGTATCTGAGTTAATCTTAACCGACTTTGTGAACTGTTCGATAGCCTGATCTGGCTCATTGGAAAGTATATGCTGAATGCCCTGGAAGAAAGCCTTATCTCCCCTATCCAGTTTTTTTCTAAGCTTTTCAGCACGTCTTGATCTAATAAACCTATCTATAAGGAAACCACATACAAAGGCAATGATTAACCAGACGCCAAGTCTAATATCAAGATTGCTAAAAAATAAATTTTTAATTTCTTCCAACATTTAGAACTTAGCTCCGCTTCGCTCCATCCCGCAGGATTGCGGGAGAATAATGGCCTGCCCTCCCCGTCCCGAGACCGAGACGGGATCGGGAGGTGCGACTTTTCTGGAGCATTGTGGTGCCGCTGTATTATTTCTCAGACTCGTTTTAAATACTACTGCATTGCTAGCCAGACCCGCCCGTCCCGATTATATCGGGACAGGCGGGTCTGGGCCAGGGATTACTGGAATAATGCCCACTGGCCTACAGGCGTGGGTTCTGGGAAATCCGATATATTAAATTATCCTAATCTCCCGCTACTCAGCTTCTAATCCTGATTTTTTTCTGACAGCTCCATATCTTCTATCTTACTTTCAACAATAGGAAGGTTTCTCAATGAATCCAGCTCTTTGTCTTTTTCTCTTTTCTTCTTGGAAATTATCCTTATTTCCTTCTTCAATTTAAAGCGCTCAAGTATACCGTATAAACTAGCTATGAGGATTCCTAATAGAAAGACAATTATAATAACAAGATAAAATGACATTGGCTCAGTTTTCCATTCCCAAAAATAAAGGTCAACTTGAAGTGTCAATTTCTGGGATAACTGCGCAAGATTTTCAACAATAAGTACCACGGCCAGTAACATTAATACTATACTTATAATAGCCTTTATATGTTTCATAAAATCCTCCTTTAAAGCTTTAAAGAATGTTTTATAGTATCTAAAACTATTTGAAAAAAGGTAACAATTTTCGATATGTCTCTTGAATATGCTCTGGAATTACCCTCACTTCTCCAAATACAGTCATGTAATTAGTATCTCCTCCCCATCGAGGAACAATATGAAAATGGATATGATCCTCAACACCGGCCCCTGCTGCCTTTCCCAGATTTAAGCCTACATTAAATCCTTCTGGCCTCAACACTTCTTTTAAAACACCAATAGACTTTTCAACTTGTGTGATTAGGTCAAGTTTTTCCTCCGCTGATAGTGCATTCAAAGTAGAAATGTGTCGCAAAGGGGCTATTAAAAGATGTCCATTTATATAAGGAAACCTGTTCATCAGAATAATGCTTAGGTTACCAATACATAAAATTAACCTTTGTTCATCTAAACTTCTGTCTTCGCCTGGACAAAATATGCACCCCCCCTTATTATCGGAGCTCACATATTCCATTCTCCAGGGCGCCCAAAGAACCTTCATCTTATGCCCTCAAACTTTGATTATAGTAAAATGTATTTCGTCATTTACATCCAAAATTCCGATCGAATGGGATCCACTCATGCTGAAACCGGTGGCAGTTCCTGGATTAAAAAAAATAACTCCATTATCAATATGGTTAGCCGATTTGTGAGAATGGCCATAAATAATGGCATGGACATCATTAAACTCTGGTCTTATCCTCTTTTCTATTCCAAAAGGTGAGCCCCATCCATGTATTAATCCCAAACGGAAACCGCTTACCTCTAATATCTTTTTTTTAGGAAATTTCTTTTTTATATCAAAATCGTCCATATTTCCATGAACTATATGGAGTGGCTTCTGGCTTAATAAATCAACTATTTCTTCAGAAATAAGATCTCCAGTATGGATAATCATATCCACATCAGAAAAATAATCCTTATATATATCAATAAGGCGAGAATTCACCTCTTTTAGGTGTGTATCTGAAATGACTCCAATCTTCATTGTAATAGAATTGGTAAATAATATGCAACTATTCAGGTTGTCGGAGAACCCTGGAACTTTGAACCTCAGTAGTCACAGTAATGTTAGCTATTGTTTGCCTGAAAATTTGAAAAAGTATAACAAAATATAAAAAAAAGACAAGTCTAAACCGATCCTGTAATTACTCAATTAATATTGACATACTCTAACAATCTCAATATACTCTGCCAATCAAACTTTTGCACCCACCCCATGCCCACATATAAGTCAACGTCTTAACATCACCGTTTAGGGAGGAAAATATGAAAGTTCTTGTATATGGCACCGGAGGCAGAGACCACTCACTTGCTGATAAATATGGAGACAGTCAGCATGTTGAAAAGGTCTATTTTTTTCCCGGTAATGCTGGAGTGCTCTACACATTGAAGGGAAAGAGAAAATTGATAGAATGTATGGATATAAGAGATTTTAATGAGGTGGTGAAATTTTGCCTGGAAAACAACGTTGATTTGGTCGATATAGGTTCAGAAAACCCTCTTGAGGAGGGTTTGGTTGATATCTTAAATGAAAAAGGGGTGAGAACCATTGGTCCAAAGAGAGAATATGTTAGATTAGAGAGTGACAGGGCATTTACTGATAATATCTTAAGGGAAATAGGGGTAGGTAAGCCAGAATATATGGTTTTTGATAACCCGGAAAAGGCAAAAAAATATGTTAGGAATATTGGATATCAGGTCTTTGTAAAGGCAAATGGCCTTGCAGCAGGAAAAGGTGCCATAGGGTGCGATGATGTCATACAAGCCGAGAAAGCAATCGACAAAATAATGGTAGAAAAAATATTCGGAAAATCAGGTGATAAGGTTGTTATAGAAGAAAGAAAGTATGGCACTGAAATCTCCTTTTATGTCTACCTGGATGGTGAACATGTGCTCCCTTTAAAAATGTTTGTTCAGGACTACAAACAGGCCTTTGATCAGAATGATGAGCAATCAATTGCTGAGTTTGGTGGAAACCTTAATACAGGTGGCACAGGATGTTATGCACCCCATAAACTTGTGACCCCATGGCTGGTAAACAGGATTATCAAAGAGATTGTAAACCCAACAGTTAATGCAATTTACAACAGGGGCGATTTAGGTTTGGGATGGAATTATAAAGGTGTTTTATACTTTGGGCTGAATCTTGATCCTTATAACCAACTGGATGTATTTGAAATTAATGTAAGGCATGGCGATCCGGAGTGGGAAGTGCTTTCAAGAAAACTAAGTACGGATCTCTTCGAGATAGGTATGGCAGTATGGGAAGGGAATTTGGATCAAATTCATCCTGTCTGGAATAACCAGCACTATGTGGATATAGTTGCTATGGAAGGCCGCTCAAAGGCAAGTAAGGGCTGGAACAAGGGATATCCGGGCCGTTATGGGAAGGGCCATGTGATAGCAGGATTAGATACTATAGAAAAGGGAATTGCTGTTTATTTTTCAGGCGTAAGGGAAGATCCAGAAAGAGGCCTTGTAACAGACGGTGGAAGAGCACTGCATATAATCGCCGGCGATGCAACGCTGGAAGGTGCTAAAGAAAAGGCTTACAGGAACATAGGGTATATATCTTTGCTAGATCATAATAACAATAATACAAATTGTTTACGATATAGAAAAACAATAGGGGCTTAAACTTTTTTTGGCGTAGTATTCTTAAACAACGGCTCATCAAAGTCCAACACCTTTAAAGGGCTTTTCCCAGTAAATAGCTTTATTATTTTTCCAACAGTATAGGCATTGCCTTTAAGGAGTAATTTACAGTTTTCAAAACTACAACCGGCAATATTAGTTTCCCCTTTCTCCAGAACAATAATACAATCCTTAAACTTGCAATGATTAAAATATTTACCATCAAGTTCTAACTTTTGTCCGGAAAAGACAGAATTCTTATATTGAGTCCTATATCCTTCCATTTCCTTACTGTTTTTTGAAAAACCTCCTCTATGGTTCATCCTTGGATGTAAGGTAATCAGTCAATGCCTCTTTTAGAGTATTCGATGCCAAAAGCACACAGTGCGAACTTTCTTCTGGCAGACCGCCTAAACTTTCTAAAATCACTTCTTTGTTTATTTTAAATGCATCCTTGATGTCTTTTCCTATCACAAGTTCACAGGCCATAGAACCTGCAGCCATAGTCGTTGCACACCCATCAGCAACAAACCTGGCATCAATAATCCTTTCATCATGAATCCTAAGAAAAATCTTTATGGTATCCCCGCATGGCCCCTTAACCTTTCCGTATCCCTGAGGTTGTTCCATCTCTCCCATACGTGTTGGACTAAGCCATCTTTCAATCATTTTTTCTGAATATATCTTCTGGGTATCTTCTATGATAGACGCCTGCATTTCATCCATTGCTTTATCAAAATCCACTGACATATCTTGATTTCCTCCTTTATTGATAATCTTTTCTGCAGATCCCTTTGATCAAATGCCTATTGCTATCTTTGCTTCCTATCTTGATCGTACCTCTCTTTATAAATAGGCATTACGTAAACTTTTTTATCTGGATAAAACACTATTTCTTTTTTCTCACGCGATAGGCATTTATCACCATTCTGCACTGAAATCAAGGGAAAATAAAACATAGATTTTTCCCCTTTAAGTGTTTATTATTGTCTTCATTTGACAAAACAATTAAGAGACCATTTACGTACAAAAGGCAAATAATTTATTTAAAATTACAGAAAATGTCACATATCGGCGACATTACATAGGAGCTATCTATGAAAAGCTATAGAAAAGAACTCTGGTTTGAGATGCCCACGAGGAGGGCATTTGTTAACATCACCCCCCAAGTTGAAGAGTGTCTTAAAGAAAGCAGGATTAAGGAGGGTTTTATTCTCTGCAACGCCATGCATATAACAGCCAGCATATTTATTAATGACGATGAATCCGGGCTACATCACGACTATGAAAAATGGCTAGAGAAACTTGCTCCCCATGAGCCTGTCTCCCAATATAGGCATAATGTTGGTGAGGATAATGCAGATGCACATATGAAAAGGCAGATTATGGGAAGAGAGGTTGTTATTGCCGTAACTAACGGTAAAATGGACTTTGGCCCTTGGGAGCAGATATTCTATGGTGAATTTGATGGTCGCAGACGTAAAAGGGTTTTGGTAAAAATAATTGGCGAATAATATTTTAGTATAATTAAGGAAAAATATAATGGAAACAAATAAAATTAAAGTCAAAAAAAACTTTGATCAACTTTTTTATACAATGCTTCAAAACAAACAAGCTGCGGAAAAGGCTGTCAGCTATTTACATGATAAGAAAAAAATAAATAAAGGGATTATTTATAATGAACTTCTCCCTAAAAAAATAGTCGGTTACTCCCCAGAGAGAAAGGCGCTCGCCTTCCCTTTAGTACGCGGTTTTCTGATTGTAGGCATTCAGTATCTGGCAACAGAGTCCCTCGAAATAAATGGTCAAATAGTAAAAGAGGGCCAAGAATACTTTCATGAAGATAGTGACCTTGAAACAGGGCTTTTTAACCTTGAGAGAAATTTTAGAGATGTAATTATTACGTCTGGCATACTTGACCTATTAAGCACAGATCTGGGAGGTGTTTCCCTGCCCAGCATGACAGGATTCAAACAACTACAACTATTTTCCGATATAACCACAAAAATCTGCTTCAAAAATAGCAAAGGCAGTGAGCAGGCTGCAAAAAAGATCCTTGAAATTCTTCCAAAGGCCAACATTGTAAAATTACCAAAAGAGTTCAGGGACATAAATCATCTTTTGGTGGAAAAAGGTCAGGAGGCTGTTAAATCTCTTCTAACTAAGGAGGATAAAACAGATGAGCCAAAAGAATCAAAAGGGTCAAAAAAAGATAAAGCCTTTGAGGTTGTAAACTGTCGCTATTTTACAAACCCTGGCCCAAGCAACACAAAGGCAACCCTTGAAGCTGCTCTTGAAAGAGCCAAAATATTAAAGATCAATAAGATTTTGGTCTCAAGTTGTAGTGGAAAAACCGCCTTCAAGGCCCTTGATCTATTCGGTAATAATTTTTCTCTCATAATTGTAACGCATGTAACAGGTTTTAAAAAACCAGACCATCAAGAACTCGCAGAAAAAGATAGAAAACTCCTTCTCGAAAAAGGTGCTATTGTTTTGACAGCCCAACACGCATTTGGTGGCGTAGGAAGGGCATTTAGGAACAAAACTGGCACCTATCAAATAGATGAGGTTATTGCCTATACCTTGCGAACATTTGGTCATGGAACAAAGGTTGCAATTGAGATGGCCTTAATGGCCACAGATGCTGGGCTAATCAGAACAGATGAGGATGTTATCTCTATTGGTGGAACAGCAACTGGAGTAGATACAGCACTTCTACTTAAACCAGCACATACCCAAAATTTCTTTGACATGAAAGTCAAAGAGATCATCTGTAAGCCATTAGATTTTTAAGCCTCAAAATTTCAAAAGGAGGGATTAGAAAAGAAGTATTATATAAATATCTAAATATTTGCCATGGAAAAAGATCTTGAAAAAAGAATTCAAATCCTTTCTGAATGGTTATATGAATCTAGACATCTCGTTGTTTTTACTGGCGCTGGAATCAGCACTGAATCAGGACTTCCTGATTTCAGAGGTCCTGACGGTCTATGGACCCGGAGAGATAAAGGACTTGCTCCAAAACCTTTGAACCGCTCTTGGGATTCAGTTGAGCCAAATAGCGGCCACATTGCTATCGTTGATCTCCAAAAAATGGGCAAATTAAAATTTCTTATCTCTCAAAATGTAGATAATCTCCATTTAAAATCAGGGATAAATCCTGATCTGCTGGCTGAGCTTCATGGGAATATGACCAAACTTCGGTGCACGAGATGCGATAAAAAGGTTAACAAGTCCACTGGCATGACTATGTGTCAGTGTGGAGGCACATTGGTCTCAAGTGTAGTAGATTTTGGGCAGTCCCTTCCTGAAAAAGATCTAAGGCTTTCCTTTGAGCATTCTCGAAAAAGTGACCTTTTTTTGGTTGTTGGATCAAGCTTGGTAGTAACACCAGCAGCAGACATGCCTCTGGAGGCCCTTCGCTCTGGAGCAAAATTGGTGATCATTAATAAAGGAGACACCCCCTTTGATCATCGCACAAACCTGAGATTTAATGAAGAGATTGGTGAGATTCTCCCCAGGGCAATAAAGAGACTAAAAAGATTGATGGGCCTGTTTGAATAAAAAAATCAAACAAAAGGTAGACATATTAAATATCATGATTAGAGTTTGATCGAACTTTGCTTTTTTTACTTTTTTTATTGACAATAATAATTTCTTAAGGCATAAGGCACAATTCGTTGTTCGATTAATTTTTAAAGGAACTATAAGTCATTTTTTTAAAATAAGAATAATTCTTATCTAAAATTTATAAAGAAAGGATGTGGTTATTATGGTTTGTACAACGTTAAGGCCAGGCTTTGAGTGCATCTTTATGACCAAAAAAGGATGCCAGTTTAACGGAGGTAACTGTCACCCCATTGTTGATCAGTGTGATGGTTGCCAGAGAATCGTTGAATATCCTACCGGAAAATACTGTATGAGTTTCCTAGACCCTTCTATCAAATGGAAAAATGGGGTCTGCAATATGGCTACTCACATACAGATAAACACCAAAAAGGAAACCAATAAGATAAATCCGCTGAAGGCCTCAAAAAGATCCCGCTAAAAAACCTTTGGATCAGGAATCTTCTTAAAGAATAAACAGTAGCGGAAAACGTTCGTGCAGAGATTGCATCAACTGAGCTTTCAAAAATCTCTGCTCTGCCTATCAGGAGAAAACGCATTTTATTATGTAACCAAGATACATATGAGCAATGCATGCTCTACACGAATGTCCTCTTATCCTTCCCTTTTTGACGTCCCTATTTTTTCTTGTAATTAATAGCATAAATCCTGCTATACTATCGGCTACAAACCCTGGAATTATAAGTAATTATGCATTTATCTAGCGAAGCTCCGCCTCAAACCGACGAGTTTAGCATAGTCATATTCCATTTGTTGAACCGAAGCGATGCTGGATGCTGGATACTTGATGCTGGATAGATAAAAGAGTATTCCTGGTTTTATCCAGAATCCAGAATCCGGAAACCAGTATCCAGTATTTACCCATATTTAGCACCTGAGTGTTTTGCAAAAACCCTGGCCCAGACCCGCCTGCCGTCCGGCGGGCAGGCCTGGCATGCAAGGGTTAAATTTTATGGCTCCCGTTCACTTAGTGATAAAGTGACAATAGCTTGTTATGATCATATCGCGCCAAGGCGGGCTTGACAAAAATTTTAAGATCTTGAGCTATATAGACATCTGGACTTTAAAGTAGCCTTGATAAAGGGAGTCAGTATATGACTGAATTCACTTACTCCAATATAAAAAGGGAGATGGAGACCTATGGGTATGATTCTGTAGTCAAAAGCCACTGTCGAATGTGCCATGGTGGCTGCGGAGTTTTGGTCTATACGAAAAATGGTAAGGCGGTCAAAATTGCTGGTGATCCTGACTGCCCCATAAATCATGGAACTCTATGCAGCAAAGGAATTGCATCCACTCAATTGGCCTACCATCCAGATCGATTGACGTATCCTGTCAAAAGAGTTGGGGCAAAGGCAAGCGGAAATTGGGAGCGTATTTCGTGGGATGAAGCACTGAATACCATTGCAGAACGGATAGTGCAGTATAAAAAAGAATTTGGGGCAGAATCAATTGTAATGGGGTATGGAACAGGAAGGGAAAATGAAGGGGTAATTTATCGCTTTGCCAATCTTCTTGGTACCCCAAATGTTCTTACAGCAGGTCATTTCTGCTACGGCCCTCGTATTGCTACCAGTATCATTACCTGTGGATCAAATCCTATCGTAGACTACGAAAACAATCCAAAGTGCATTATGGTGTGGGGGAACAATTTGGTGATAGGTAACTCTGATGAATATAAGGGTGAATCTTTCTCAGTGAGCCTTGATAAAGGGGCGAAACTTATTGCCGTTGACCCAAGATTAACACGTATTGCAGCCCGTGCTGATATCTGGCTTCAGCTCCGACCAGGAACAGATACAGCCCTCGCCCTGGGAATGCTCAATGTCATCGTCAATGAAGAGCTTTATGATACGGAATTTGTAGAAAATTATGTCCATGGATGGGAGCCCTTTGTGAAACGAATCAATGAATATCCACTCAACAAGGTAGAAGAGATCACCTGGGTTCCAAAAGAAAAAATCAGGGAAGCTTCACGACTATTTGCAACTACTAAACCTGCAGCAATCCAGTGGGGAGTGGCCATTGAACAGCAGATAAACTGCGCAGACAACAACCGCTCTCTCATGGCCCTTATGGGTATAACTGGAAATATAGACGTACCTGGAGGACAGGTCTTATTTAGAGCACCTAAGGTTAGAACCGTGGCAGAATTTGGTGCCCACAAGAAACTTTCAAAAGAGCAGGCAGCAAAACGTTTAGGGGCAGATCGTTTCCGTCTTGCGGGAAATTTTGCAATTATTAATCCTAAATGTGTGTGGGATGCTATTCTTACAAAGAAGCCCTATCCAGTAAAAATGCTATTTTTAATCAGCTCAAATCCTGTTATGACTCGTGCAAATGCAAAAGAGGTTTACCGTGCACTTGAAAAGGTTGAGTTCATGGCTGTTTCTGATTTTTTCTTAACACCAACAGCCGAACTTGCAGATATTGTTTTGCCAGCGGCTACATGGCTTGAGATGGACTACATTGGGGATTTTTGGAAGAGACATGGCTACATCCTGCCGAGGAGAAAGGTCATCCAGATGGGAGAGTGCCGATCAGATCATGAAATGCTCAATGACCTTGCTCACAGAGTGGGTCAGGGAGAATACTGGTGGGATAATTTTGAAGGAGCTTTAGATTACATATTAGAACCCATGGGTACAACGTGGCAGGAATTCAGCGAGATGGATTACATAAGAGGGGAAATAAAATATCAAAAATATAAGAAAAAAGGATTTTCTACCCCAACTAATAAGTTTGAACTATATTCAACATTGCTTAAAAAATGGGGATACGATCCCCTTCCTCAATACCGTGAAGTCCCTGAAAGCCCTTTAAGCTCGCCAGAATTATACAAACAGTACCCATATATCCTTATTACTGGGATGAGGTCTCCCGGATTTTTTCATTCAGAAAATCGCCAGGTGCCCTGGCTAAGAGAGCTTCACAGGGAACCAGTTGTGGAAATTCACCCTGAAACTGCACGCAAAGAAGGCATACGTGAAGGAGATTGGGTGATTATTGAATCCCCTCGTGGCAAGGTCAGGCAACGAGCAAAAATATTTGCAGGCATTGACCCAAGGGTTATTGGGGCACAGCATGCCTGGTGGTTTCCAGAGAGAAAAGACCCGGGACACGGGTGGGATGAATCAAACATTAACATATTGACAGATAATGCCTATGAGGGCTGTGATCCTGCAGTGGGTGCAACTAACGTTAGAACACTTTTATGCAAGATATACCTTGAGCAGTAACTAAAGGGGTAGTTCATGAAAAAATATGCACTGGTTATAGATCATGAGTCCTGCTGGGGATGCAAGGCCTGTGAAGTTGTATGCAAACAAGAAAACAATTCAACTGATGGTGTTTATTTAATCTCTGTTTCAGAAGTTGGCCCCAAGATAATCGATGGTAAACTTGATTTCTCTTTTCAGGTGAATGTTTGCAGACACTGTGATGACCCTCCTTGTGCAGAGGTTTGCCCAGAGAAAGCTATTAGCAAGAGAGAAGACGGTATTGTAGTTATAGATTATGAGAAATGTACTGGATGTCAGGCTTGTATAGAATCATGTCCTTACGATGCCATTGCCTTTGACATGAACAAAGGCATTGCACAGAAGTGTAATCTTTGCCATCATAGGGTGGATAAGGGACTTATACCAGCCTGCGCCGACAATGTGTGTTTGGCTCATTGCATCTATTTCGGAGATCCAGATGAAATCACACAAATAATTTCAAAAAAAAGGCGATGTAGAAAACAGTGAATTGGGTTCTCCTTCTTTGCTTAAAGCTCATTCCCTGTCCAAGAGAGATAACAAATCTTTCCACTTAGAGATCTTAGGTACTTTGCAGTCCAATTTTTCATCACCCTGAAAAAAAATACCCGGTACAGACTGTATATTTTGATCCCTCACATAGGTAGTTAAAACAGGCTGGAGCCCAGCCTTCTGTGCACCCGTAATGTCGGGCTCTGGGTTATCTCCGACATAAAGAATTTGATCCTTTTCAACCCCCAGGCGCTCAATGAGCTTGTGAAAAACCAAAGGATGTGGCTTGCGAAAGCCTAGCTCGCCAGAAATGAGCACCACATCAAAAAAAGGGTTGAGACCTAACTTGGCAATGATCTCTCTGGCAGCAGGCCCATGAGTGAAATTAGTAAGTAGCCCGAGACGGTATACATCCATCAGGCTACTGAGCATCTCTTTTGTGCCTGGAATAAGATGACAGTGTAGAAAAAAGTCTGAAAAATAGTTGTCAACTGCTATAGCTATTTGGGGATCATCAGGCAAGATATTGTATCCCTGGCTCTTTAGTGCTGCGCTTATCCAAAAACGGTTGTGTGTTTCTATACCATCCTCTTGAGCTTTTTTAACAAACTCCAGAGCAGCATCCCGGTAGGCTTCTTTAAATTGTTCATTCTCAAGTTTGAAACCGCTTTGCCGAAGGCTTTTGATCAACCTCCTCATGGCCTCATCTAAAATATGAGGCTTGGCAATGACCAAGGTATTAAAAAGGTCAAACCCTATAGCTTTTATCCTGTTCATAAGCTTTTTCTTACCCTAAAAAGTCAGAGAAATGCAAATCACGAGAGAGATATGGCTCCCAACACTCAGAATGCGAGATAGGCAAAAAAATCTCTCTTTATATATAAACTATCACCTGCAATATGATTCCACACAAATTTTGATCTATTGGTCTACAACATGTCTATCCTACACAGGTTCAAAGTTCCCCGATAAATCGGGGTTCAATGGTTATTTGCTGAACCATTAACAGTTAAATGCGGGTTTTTCATGAGCCGGTTGAGGAGTCTTGGCATGGACAATGGTTTCCCGATAAAATCGGGATTGAACCCCTGAACTGTGAACCTTGAACCTGGCAACCCGGGTAGTTACCATATATTTAGTAATTTTTTAATATTTTTTCTCTTGATAAAATTTTTTCTTGACATTGGTTGTTATATATATATTAGTATATAATTAGAATCATAAGTGCACTATTATAAATAATTAAAATCTTACATATACTTTTATACATAATTTCAAAGCTGATTCAGTAACATGGCACATGGATTTTAATAATTTTGGCGAGGTTTATTTAGTGTAAAAGGCTGAGATTCATGCCGATGGAAAGTTTGAGGATAAGTTCTCAATAAGATAGATCTAAATAAAAATAATCAATGAAAGGAGATACCTTATGAAAACATCAAGACATGCAAGCGAAAGATTGCAACAAAGAGGTATTCCAAAAGATTATATCGATATAATTTTAGAACATGGAACCTCTATAAGAAAACCAGGTAACGCGTTAGAATACAGGCTATACAAAAAAGATAAAGACCGAATTATCAAACAATATAAGCACTTAATCCATTTATTAGATAAGTGCACAACTAAGGCCGTTGTTGTCAATTCTAATATGGAAGAAATAGTGACTGTCTATAACGTGATGTGAGTGAAAAATATTTTTCTTTTAAAATGGTGCCGAAGGCGGGACTTGAACCCGCAAAAGAGGCCATGACAACCAATGATAAATAATGATAAAATATTATCTATGATTATGAAATAATTAGCTTTTCCACCATTGTAACTTCCAGGCCAGATGTCACTAAACGTCATTCAAAGTCACCACTTTTCATTTAAAATAGGCACAATTTTGGGCACAATTCAATAATATTAAATGCAAACAGATAGCAACTTATCCTGTACAATGGTTATGGTTATGGGATGAATTTTGAGAGCGGTATGGTAAAATCCCTTTACTTAACTGTTATCTCTGGCAGATTTGGACCTCCGAACCCCTGAACATCTTCCCTCGCAGTGGTATGCCTCCTCTTGAACGTAAAAAACCTCATTGCCATCTGCACCAAAATATACCGGCATTCTCAGCCCCAAACTTCATTAGGCTACCAACTCTTTCTCCCGCCAAATTTGGGAAATATATACGGCCCCCTCTCTTGTAATTTGCTACATAACCAAAACCAAAAATCCACGAAAAATTTTAAACTTCCGTGAATTCGGCAACTCTTCCAGGGTAATTTGAGCAGCCACGAATTCAAGGTGCTGATACTTCATATCCCCGTATTCGGTTCAACAATCTCCCATTTGCTGAAACAGCAACCTCCATTCTGCCGCTAATGAGTCAATGAAACCTTTAGATGAAGTGAAGTTTTAATCCTGTGGGGGTTACATACATGTTTGAAAACATTAAGAAGCGTGACGGAAGGGCCGTTGAGTTCGATTCATCAAAGATCACATCGGCGATTGCCAAGGCAGCAAAGGCAACCTGTGAATTTGGGGAAAGTGAAGCGAAAAGACTCACACTCAGGGTTTTAACCTTGGCCCATGAATTCTGTCTTGGCTCCATTCCAGAAGTGGAAGAGATACAGGACATTGTAGAAAGGGTACTTTTTGAATCTCCCTTTTTTGAGACTGCCAAGGCATATATCCTATATAGGCAGCAGCATACCCAGATAAGGAATATTGCAACTAAGGCAAAGGCTGATTTGGTTGAAAACTACCTCCTGAACCTGGACTGGAAAATCAAGGAAAACAGCAACATGTCCTACTCCCTTCAAGGACTCAATAATTACATATCATCAGATGTTACTTCAGAGTATTGGCTGAATCGTATCTACCCCCCTGAAATCAGGCATGCACATAAAAATGGGGATCTTCATATACACGACCTCAGCCTTCTTTCGGTCTACTGCGTCGGATGGGACTTAAGAGATCTACTCAAGCATGGTTTCAAGGGAGTTGAAGGAAAGGTAGAAAGTGCACCACCAAAACATCTCAGATCGGCTCTGGGGCAGATCGTCAATTTTTTCTATACACTTCAGGGTGAGGCAGCCGGTGCACAGGCAATCTCCAACTTTGACACGCTCCTTGCGCCCTTTGTGCGCTATGATAACCTGGACTACATTGAGGTAAAGCAAGCCCTCCAGGAATTTGTCTTCAACATAAATATCCCGACCCGGGTCGGCTTCCAGACACCATTTACCAATATAACCCTGGACCTTTGTGCACCCTCCATCTTGAAAGACTATCCGGTGATCATAGGGGGTGCTGAACGCAAAGAGTCCTATGCCGATTTTCAGCCAGAGATTGATATGATCAACAAGGCATTTGCCGAGGTCATGATGGAAGGCGATGCAAAAGGGAGAGTTTTTACGTTTCCCATACCGACATATAACATCATGGCTGGATTTGACTGGGAAAACCCAAATCTTGAAATGATCTGGAAGATGACAGGCAAGTATGGGATCCCCTATTTTTCCAATTTTGTCAACTCTGACATGTCCCCTGAAGACGCAAGATCCATGTGTTGCCGGCTGCGTCTTGACAACAGGGAACTTTTTAAAAGGGGAGGTGGCCTATTTGGGGCATATCCCCTGACAGGATCAATTGGGGTGGTAACCATAAACCTGCCACGGATAGGGTATCTTTCTGAAAATGAGAATGACTTCTTTGAACGCCTCAAAAAGATGGTACTTCTTGCAAAGGAGAGCCTCTCCATAAAAAGGAAAGTGCTTGAAAGATTCACAGACAAGGGTCTTTATCCCTACTCAAGGTTTTATCTAAAAAAAATCAAACAGGGTAAAGGATTTTACTGGGTGAATCATTTCTCCACCATCGGCATTATCGGCATGAACGAGGCCTGCCTAAATTTCCTGGGCACAAATATTGGAAGTGAAACAGGTATAGAGTTTTCATTAAAAGTCATGGATTGTATCCGTGACATCATTGCAGAAATACAGGAGGAAACAGGGGATATCTTCAACCTGGAGGCAACACCGGCAGAAGGCACCTCATACCGCCTTGCCATCCTTGACAAAGAAAGATTTCCAAAAATCCTCTGTGCCAACGAAAATGAATACCGGAAAGGTGCAGCCCCCTTCTATACCAACTCCACCCAGCTCCCTGTAAGCTTCACAGATGATCTCTTTGAAGCACTAGATCTCCAAGATGACCTGCAAACAAGATATACAGGCGGGACAGTCCTCCACATGTACCTGGGAGAACAGCTTGGTAACATTGAGGCCATAAAGGGGCTTATCAAGAAGGTGGTGATCAATTACCGGCTCCCGTATTTCACGCTCACTCCAACCTTTAGCGTGTGGCTCCCACGGCTACCTGAATGGCGGACAGGAGAGGTGCCCTGTTTGCAATAAAGAGACCGAAATCTATTCAAGGGTTGTTGGCTACTTGAGACCCATAAAACAGTGGAATAACGGCAAGCAAGCCGAATTTAGCATGAGAAGGGTCTTTAAGGTAGCTTAATCTGTCCATAGGACCAATAAAAGCATACTCATGAGATTAAGACCTATCAATTTTAGGAGAATCAAATGAAAAGGATAGGAATTTGCAACAATAAAGGAGGAGTGGGGAAAACTACAATTTGCTTCTGCCTTGGAGGGGCATTGGCCGAGATGGGTAAAAAAATATTGCTTGTGGATATGGATCAGCAGGGCTCCTTGAGCTCTTCCTTTCTTCCCAACATCCACGACCTTCCATGTGTGATTACAGATGCCCTCCTGAATGATAAAAAGTCAATTAAGGAGGCGATCGTAAAGACGGAATTTGAAAACATCGATATAGTTCCAGCCAACCCCAGTCTTGGAAAAATAGAGACCGAGCTTCTCTCCGAGCGGGACTCCCATCACTACCTTGCAGACAGGCTTAAAGACATCCAGGGAGAATACGACATGATCTTGCTGGATGCACCTCCTAACCTGGGACTTGCTACATGGTCTGTGCTCACCGCCTCGGAAGGAGTAATCATCCCCCTGGAAGCTCAGGATTACAACGTAAAAGGTACACGGTTATGTGCGCGGAGTTATCGAGAAGGCAAGAAAAAGGGCCAATCCCAACCTTACCATTCTTGGCTACATCATCAATCGCTATGACGGGAGAAGAAGAATCGAACAGGACTTTAGGGCTATGATTGAAGGACATCTTGGAGAGAGGATCTTTAAGCAGGTCTTGAAAGATTCAGTTAGGTATGTGGAAGCAGTGACACTGGGGAAACCGATTACATACCTTGCTCCGAAGAGCGAGCAAGCTCAAACCTTCAGACAAATCGGCAGGGAGGTTCTCAATGTCTAAAGATTATTTGCAGAATGCAGAGGAAAGGTCTATTTTTCTCAGCCCAATCGCAGTTGATGGAGAAAAGGACAAAAAGGGTGAGAGAGTTAATACAAGTCCTCTACGAGAAGCCAAGTTCATCGATATTGAAAGGATTAATCCTGATCCCAACCAGCCAAGGAAGATATTTGTAAAGGAAACATTGGAATCTCTGGCTGAGTCAATAAAAGAAGTTGGGGGGATTATAGATCCCCTTACAGTTGAGTATGACGAGAAGGAAGATTCTTTCAAGATCATAAGTGGGGAAAGAAGATACAAGGCAGCCAAAATGGTGGGTATGGAGAGGCTCCCGTGCATCATAAAAGAGGTAGACGATAAGAAAAGACTCCTCTTGCAGCTCATTTTAAATCTTCAGAGAGAAGATATCACACCTCTTGAGGAGTCCGCCGGAATCAAAGCTTTAATAGAAAGATTAGGTTACTCTCAAGTAAACATAGCAAAATTATTGAATAAATCACAAAGTTATATTAGCCAAATCCTGGGGCTGGACAGGCTGACTAAACCCACGAGGGAAATTCTTCAGACGTCTGAAGTTCCCAAAGAGGTCCAAATCCAAGCGTCAAAAGAGAAAGACCCTTACTAGACAAATGCTTTTTTGCAAGGCTGAGGGACTCAGAAGGAGGCAAACGCTTTTTATAATCACGCCTTCTCAGCTTTCCGCCTTTGAGAAAATCTTCTATGTCTGTTTCCCTGATCAGCGGGTCTTTTTTCTCTTTTTCTTCCCCGGTATAATGAATAACATTTCCATCTCTGGCGTATATTCCATGATGAGAATAGACTCGGCGTCTTACATAGATGTGATCTCCGAGGTTTAAGTCTTTTTCTGACAAACTCATTATATTTCTCTGATTAAGGCCAAACCTGCCCTAAACTCCATTGATCTTATTCTTTAATCTTCCAGAACACTTGAAAGTTACCACCTTTCTCTCACCCAGCATCAAATCATTCCCGGTCTGAGGATCTCTCCCTTTCCTTTTCATCTTTTCTTTGACACAGAATTTTCCAAATCCACTGATCAAGACATCCTCACCATTCTCCAGGGTTTCTTTGATAATTTCTATAAGGGATTCAATCACCTGTGTGGATCTGGTTTTAGGGACATCTAATTGGTTGTAAATAGTATCGACAATATCTGCTTTGGTGAGGGTCATGGCTGGTTATTCTATGGGGTAAGTTTTCAAGTTGTTATCACTGAGCCAAATTACTTTCAGCACATCATTTTGTCAAGGTATTAAGGCGAATGCAGAGGATAGCAGGTATCGAGAAAGTGGATTTACGGATTGGGATATTTTCACAGAGAATATGGGATAATCAGGAATAAGACTGACATGCGATTCCTTGTTGTTTGGATTCGATCTGAATATCTACCTTGTTGGAGGCCGTTTTCGTGAAAAGCCTAAACTCTAAATTTGGGATTTGGAGTGAATATCAAAGGATTCTTAAGATTGTAATAATTAGGGATATATAGCAGTAGCGCAGGTAGTTATATCAGAATTTTCATATGTCATTAAACATTAGTCACGATAGTCAACAGTGTTACCTAAATTACGAGTTGGTTATTCACGCCCTGTTCAGCAGCTATAACATCCCTTATTGGCTGACGCCTTCAGTAGTTAACTTTTTATCGATACATAATCACCCGAGCGTTTGGTGGTATCAACCGAACCGTACTTCCGCCGTCGAGCTTCAAGCGCAGCCTCACCTCCATCTAGAACTTCAAGCACTGGGCCTCGGATGTCACTTTCAGGACACGCAAGGAATCCTGCAGTTTCGATCCACCCGCGCTGACCATCCGAATCCATGTGGAATATCAAATTGGCGTCCGTAAGTACCACAAGATTCGCGTTGTGGGACGTGAGAATATACTGCTGCCGTAATTTACGGTTCAGGAGGTCGACCGAGATCGTATCCGCAATGTGCCGATTGTCGAGATTATCCTCGGGTTGATCGATCACCAAAGGCCCGCGAGCATTACGTAGCAATAGTGGAAACACTGCGGTGCATCGTTGTCCCGCCGACAGGTTCTGGATTGGGACGAAGCCCGCACTCCCGACTTCAAGTGAAATCTCGACATCGTCATCGTCCACAATGTCAAGGAATTCCACGAACTTTACATCCCACATCACTTCGTTCACCTCCC
This sequence comes from uncultured Desulfobacteraceae bacterium, assembly GCA_964611035.1. Lineage (GTDB taxonomy): Bacteria > Desulfobacterota > DSM-4660 > Desulfatiglandales > B25-G16 > B33-G16. Next base: position 39,016 of record CAZSWT010000003.1, on the reverse strand, counting down.
ATGCCTTTGCGTCGACGTCCATATCGCGAAGACTCCTGAAAACCTCACGAAAATTCTCGTATGATTCCGAGCGTCCGTACCCTTGCAAGAAGTTGATGAATTCTCCACTCTCTTTTGCATACTTGCTCCGGTACAAATCCAACCGTAATTTGTTACCGCAACGTTGGAAAGTAAGGTGTACACTGTCCAGATCCTCATTCAGTTCGGCGATTACTTTCTCCCTGATAAGGCATATTTCATCACGTTCTTTGCAAACGTTTGTACAAATCGCTTCAATCACTGAGGCAAGTTTCACAACCTCTGAGTGCAAGCTATTGCAATCTTCCTCCATCTGGGGGAGGGATCGTGTCTCCTCCAGTATTTGGATTTGACGAGTTAAAATGTCTCGTTCCTCGGGAGGCAATTGCTGAACTTTTGGGTTGTAGACCTCATCTCGAAATACCGTGAAATGTTGCACAACCTCACCGATCGCACTTTCGATAGTAGCGTTGACCCCGGAACCTCTTTCTTGTAAGGTCTCGCTTTGTTCGGTGTCGCTTTTCGCCAATTCGATGAGAGCATTCGTGGCCCTGTCGATTCCGGGTTGGACTTCCGGTGGTATCGGGCTTCCTAGATCTTCAATTAGTGAACCACCGAGGTCAAAGGGTAGGAGATTAATCACATTTTTCCGATGTTTTTGAAGTCTTTTTGAGTGGCCTCGTAACTTTTCCTCAGCTTTGAGATACCACTCATACTGATTCTGCAGTGCTACTAGCTCAGCCTTTTCCAGTTTCGTAAGCGTCTCACGCTTCCTGCGTAGCTCCCACAGCTCCTTCAGTGCCTCATCCAAGCGTCGGAGGCGTTGCTGTAAAACTGGGAGATCATCTCGCGCTTGTTGAATGTATTTTTCAATAGCAGAATAGTGCTGACGGATTATTTGGGCACCCTTTATACCGTCGATAAGTTGTATTCGAGCGGACGCATCATCAGCAACGGCCTCAATCTCATGCCATCCCAGTATCGACACGTCAAAATAAGTTTCCATTTTGGTCGCGTCTTGGGATAGACCGCCCTCGCTGGTAACATTCAAACGCTGTGGAGAATCTGCTCGGCGTGACAAGACAAAGCGCTTCTCATCCTCACGTTGTACAAGACACTCAACTATGCCGCTAGGTCCTAGAATATGCTCTATATGACGCGCTACCCCCTCGAAGCGTTCCTTCGGCACCGCGGTGCCGAACAAAAATCGAAGGCACTCTAATACTGAGGTCTTGCCTGTGCCTTTGCATCCAATCAAGGAATTCATGCAAGGGTTGAAGCTGATCCATAACTCAGGGAAAAAAGCTCCTATGATATGAAGACCGAGTATACGCTGCTTAGGCTCGGATGGTTGGTCCAGGGAAAGACGATGCGGGAATACCAGAGATGCTTCAAATTCACTAAACGTTGGACGCTCGACTTGAATCCATGAGCATCGTTGTCGCTCTTTGATATGCATGTAACTGTGGGCATCGCTTGACTGTACGCATACAGCCTTTGGAATGGCCCGTCCATTTTCAGTCTGCCGACCCCCAGCGAAGAATGCTGCAGTTGACCTCTGTCTAACTTCAAGGGCGGAAAACGCCCCGTCCTCGATAAAACTGAGAAAGGCATCATCGTCATATATGTCATCGATACTTTTTGATTTGTGGGGACCCTTCGCTTGATGAAGGTGAGCGGGGAGAAAAAGGGCGCCCTGATCTCGGAAGAACTTGCCGAGATCAAGAATGCTCGAATGAAAACCCGATGGGTAGTCACCTGATTTATAGGAAAATTTATCTTGAGCTAGATGAAGGATATAGCCGTAGTCTCCATCTGAGTCAGGATTAACCGCCAGTACGCAATGGAAATAGTGATCCTTGGAAACCTTCATGAACATGGCTTCCACAAAGACGTTTATTTCAGCTCCCGGGATTAAAATAGTCTTAGGGCAGTATTTGCCTAATTCATATAGCTCGGCTCTGGTTGGAAACTCTTGATGCTTCAGAATCACCACAAAGCGATAATTTTCAGTATCGAGTTCCTTGCCTAGACGTTCCACGGCGTCCAATTCTTTGTACTCATAATCCGACGAACCTGGGTAATGAACGTGGAAGTCAGCCTTCACCCACCGAGCTCCCAACGTAGTGGTATTCTTTTTTAGGGCTTTTTGAAATTCAGGTATCGATGTCATAGGAACCTGTCGAATTCTTATATGACCATTTCAAACCACGGGAAGCGTGCTACATGCTTTAATTTAATATCAATTCTAAATCTGTGGCTAATGATGATATATTATACTAAACACAAGTTTAAGCCAAAGACAAAATTTTGGGAATAGTTACCTCAGCATCTTCAACTAATGAGGACTGAATTCAACTCACAAGTGCAACACTACAAGAGTTTGGATATGATAGAAATATCAAAGCCCATATGAGGCCATGTTCCCTTCCTGATTACTACAATCCTCCTTTAATAATGATTAACTTACAGCATCCTTTAAGGCTTTCCCAGCTACAAACTTGGGGACCTTCTTTGCCTTGATCGTCATTTCTTGTCCTGTCTGTGGATTTCTTCCTTTCCTGGCATTCCTTTGTGCCACTTTAAAGGTTCCGAAACCAATCAGTGTAACCGGATCCTTCTTTTTTAATGCTTTGGTAATGGTTGAAAAAATACAATCCACTGCTACCTTGGCCTCTTTTTTTGTATTTACGACCTTTGCTACCTCGTTAACTAAATCCCTTTTGTTCATGTTCCTTGCTCCTTTCTTTGGTAATAGCGCCCACTTTTAAATTCTTTCAGAACCCATAACACTTATAAGGGGTAATATAGATACCCTTTTTAGCGGATTATGACTCGCTATGTTAAGTTATTTAAAATTTTAAGGGCCTCCTCGTTTATTTTATAATTTGTCTAAATGAAAGATTTGGCAATCTGAAACACATTATTATAATTTTTCTTTATTATTGTGAGAAATTCGACTCCAAAAATCCTCTGCTTGCAGGCTCCTAATAAGTTCTCTTTTAATTTCTTCGGATGTGGCATTCGATCGCACCGGGTGCTTAATTAAGCTGCAAGCCTCTTTTAACTGTTTTATTGTTAATCCATCCAAAATATTTCTCAATTCAACAACATCATTTCTATTCGATTTAAGATTGTCGACAAATGTTTCGTCGATAGTAATTCCTTTAGGCTTCTTACTCTTATAAGGTGTTGCAATAGAAATCAAAATTCGACCTCCTAATCTTTCGAGCTTTTCGATCTCTTTTAAATAAAAATATCTATCAACTATCCACCTTATTTCCTCGGTAATAGGTTGACCGGCCTTATGTATTATTTCATGTTTCGGCATTGTACTTTTTTATCCTTTCAAAAATTGTTTTGACTATTTCGGTAACGCATTCCTCAATTGTAGCTTGCCCAGAAGTTCTCTCAGAAAATTCAAATCTGGTAAACTTACTTCCCCTTTCTGAAAGAAATTTCGCAATTCTATCCAATCTGGGTATTTGTCCCACAATCGGATTTGTGCCGAAAATTTTCCTTTCAATCGGCATTAGATCATTTCTTATACTCTTTTCTAAATCTCTTTCCCCTATTTGTTGGCTATATACTTTACCACCTGGTGGGCCGCCAGTGCGATTTATGGCATTCATGACATAGCCAAGCATAAGTGGTCTTTCACCTTTTGGGATGTTTCTAACCCATCTCAGTAATCGCGGCATCCCATAGATAGATATTTGGTCGGGGATAGTTACAGGCAGATAATAAGTAGACGCCCTAAGCATTGCTTGCGTAAGGAACATTTTGTTTGGAGGGCAATCAACAATCACAAAATCATAATCTTGAAATCCGTTAAGCATTTGCTTGCAGTATAGAAATAACTCATCCTTCCTTCTTTCTCCATCAATTGCGATGCTTTTTGCAATCTCCATGTCAAGATCATCAACATCAAATGAACCGGGAATAATATATAAATCCTTTGGAGCTAGCGAATCGGGAACCTTCTGAATGTACTGACTGAATTTGGTTTTGGTAATTTTTGACCACTTCGAAGGCCTAACCAAATTATACATAGTAAAATCCGTCTTATTAACCTGTTCAGGATCGAAACCAACAGCCAAAGACAAGCTACATTGCGGGTCAATATCGAGCAGAAGAACCTTTCTACCTCTTTTTAAACTTCCTTTTCCCCTTTTCACTCTTACACCAAGTTGGCTAATATAATAGCCCAATAAACACGTAATCGTCGTTTTGCCTACTCCCCCTTTATAATTAACGACACAAATCGATTTGGGATGCTTTGGGCTTGCAAATGAATCCAATCTAGCCTTTTTTGCCGAATCAGAGCTTAAGACCGGGTTAAACTTCACATTTGACCTAGCCACTCTTTTCTTCATATTTCTCTCCTTATATCATTCATCCGAACTTGTTATTCTTTTACATCATCTTTCCTTTCGGCACCCTTGCCGAAACAGCTTAGGCAATTGGCCGGGGGCTATACAAATCACACTATTCCAAACCCATAGCCCTGATGGCTGCATTAGTAGGGTCCGTATAGAATACAGGCTGAATTTTGTTGAGCAGGGTATCAGGCACATCAGGAAGATCACGTTTGTTCTCAGACGGCAAAAGGATTCTTTTGGCACCGGAATCCAATGCCAGTTGCATTCGCTCAACTAAATTGCTCACCCTCATTAAGATGCCCCCGACACTCATTTCCCCTAATATAACCGTCTGTTCCTTTACAGGTTTTTCCAAGATAGCTGATACCATAGAAACATAAAAGGCCACAGCAGTCTCCGTGCCCTCTTTTGCCTGGCTCAGATTTAAGGCTTGAATTGAAAAGTCGTAGCTCTTTAAGTCCTTTTCAATTCCAAAATTCTTGATATTTGCTTTCAAGTAGGCATCTGCTACCTTGATTGCCTCTTTCATGCGTGAACTCAAACTGCCGAGGGGGATGATACGACCTGACCCTTTGTTTGCCTGAGTTTGTATGAGGAAAAGGGCAATCTTTTTATCCTCCGCATCGAGTCCAATGCTATAAACGGTTCCAGGTGACATGGTTTCTGCGGGAATAATCTGCCCGCCGCCAGTTTCAGGTAACTGGACAAAACTCTCCTGAACTGTTTCTTTGTCTATGTAAGAAAAATTCACATCCCAGTATTCCATGCCACCCATTTTCTTGAGCTGTTCTTTTACCCTTCGTCTCATCTCCATGGCAAATTCAATGTATCCTGAAAGTTCATCTTTGGATACTTCGCCATAAGGGTGCAGCAGTTTGATCAGGCCTGAAACGGTCTTTCGAACCGCCTTTTGGTCCCTACCAGAAAGGTGGCTCCCAAAACGGAACAGTTCTTCAGGCCGATGTGTATAGCTATCTTTTCGTAATTTGGTTAATACCTCTGCAAGAAAATCCGATACCAATCCTAAGTGAGACGTGTAATATTCATCCCCAGTCTTTTCGAACTCCCACCCCGGAAGGTAAGAGTGGATACGATCAAAGAAAGCAAGGTCCATCTGCTTTGGCATGGGATAAAAAAGATGGCTGGTCCGAACAATGGTTTCAATTTCACCATCTATATTCCCCACAAACACCACTGACCCTTCAGCTGCTATGATCTCTCTTCCACGGCTAAACTGCCCATCCTCCATATAGTTTTTACAGATATCTACGACCTTCTTATCTTCAAATCCTCCCCTTGGCATCTCATCAAAAGCCACAACATCCCAAAGGGCAACAAGTCCTTTTTGGCCTGTGTTCAGATTAACGAACATCTGCGCTGCTGTAGTCTGTCCACCTGAAATAAGATGCGAATAGGGACTGACCTGTTGGTAAACAAAACTCTTGCCCGTGCCCCTTGGCCCCAATTCAACCAGGTTGTAGTTTTTTTCCACTAAGGGTATCAACCGGGCCACATGAAGCAATTTTCGTCTTTGTGTGAAATAAGGATGGTCTTCTCTAAAGCCGAGGCTTCGTATGAGAAAGTTAAGCCATTCCTCCGTTGTAAACTTTGTGCGATTTTGACGGAAATTATCCAATTCAAGGTTCGAAACCTGGATGGGGCGTAGCTCTCGGATTATAAAAGGGCGCGTTTTGCCCTTGAATTGAAAGCTATCATCATACTCAATTTCAACTTCCGCCCAGAGACCTCCAGTTAGCAGCCTTTCATGTTTTCTGATCTCAGATGAGTCAATCCTGACGTATTTTATGTCGATGTTTTTTAGTTCAGCCCAATACTGGTTATCTTCTTCAACCAACCGAACGCCCACCTTTTCAATGAGTTCATATCGGCGCTGCTGCTCAATCCGCGCTTTGATCAATTCTCTCTCATCAGGCTTGGCATATTTATGAGAAAGAGTTTGCCTCACATATTCCATTCCCTCGCGCACGACATCATCATCAGGATCAGAACAGTACCTTCCGAGTAAAAACTCAATCACAAAAGTAGGCACACTGTAGGCGCTGCGCATCCTCCTGACAAGGTCCTTTCGCACCGTAACTCCCGGGAAGAGTTCACTAACTTTGCTGTCCAATTCATCTGGTTGCGAGTCAGGAATTGAAAGAAAAGATGTGTTTTCTTTTTCCTCGTTAGACATCTCGGACCACCTTTAATGTTTTGGTTGTTAGTAATTCCTTATCATCTCTCGCAATTATATCTACATCCTCCCCCTGTTTAAGGCCTCGATCCAGAAAGAGGGTTAATTTCAGTTGATCTCCTACCCCTAACTCAAAATTCTTGGTTTTAGAAACAACCTTACCTTTCCGCTCTGCTACTAAATAACCGGATCTGGACAACACCACTGTGGGCATGAAGGAGAGCGGTAATTGATCGACTGGGCTTTCGCCTTTTAAATCAATCTTTACTATGCCGGACTCAATAACGTCCTTCTCCACTATCATGGTCAGTGTAACACGAACAGCTTGCTCCTGCACCTCAGCACAGATTTGAGGAATAACGATTTCCTGAAATGATGCTCCGCCATGGAGGTATTCAGTCTGACCACTGGCCTTAAATACTGTACCAGCAGGCGGCAATGCCAGCCAATGGTCATCATTCCATGGGGAGGGGATTGCCGGTAAATCAGTCCCGATATTCTTGGGAATCATGGCAAAACGGCGCCCGCATGCATCCGAACCTTGGGGGCTTTCCCACTTTACCAGCCCATCCGACGAAGAAAGCAAAAAGCCATGGTCAGTTATGATATGCACTTCCTGGTATCCGCATCGGGCAAGCACTTGAACCTTTTGGACAATTTCAGTTATTTCCTTTTCAATGTCCTTAAAAAAGCCCAGTCCCTTGGCCTCTCCCTCAGCATCTATATCACGGCTAAATACCGCCAGGACCTTTGATTTTATGTCTTTGAGATTGGCTTTGCTTACATCTTTCATCTCAAGTGTAGTTAAATCCTCCCCTAATTTTTCCTTTATAAATTCGACCCGGTTGCCCTTCACCCCAAAATTTTTCCCATTATGGATAATCTCAATTTTCTTGCTCTTAAGTCGCATTGCGAGATCGCAATCGGGAAGCAACCTGCTCATTCCTACCTCGGTTTTTGAGGGGAGATCCGCAAGCCAGGGTTTCATATCTACCTTAAATCCCGACTTTTCCAAGTAGTTGCTAACGTCCATGGCTAAATCATAGCGTAAGGCGTCCGTAATGATTATAGCCTTCCGTTTATTTCCATCAGGCAGTGACCAGACTGTTTCAGCGGCCTTTGTAATGAAGGGAATTTTCTTCAGCGATTGCAGGTCGGTTTTTTTAATGAGCGCTTTTGTAAAATGCTGCCCGGCTGCCGCAATCCAAGAATTGTACAATGGAAAAGCCAGAGATTTTATTAAATCACTATCGGGATCATCCACTGCAAGGACCAGGAGCTTTCTGAAAATTTCATCAATCCTCCACCATCCATTCTCTGAATCGGTAAAGTGTGTAATGCACCCTTCCAGATCATCAGCATCAGACTTGATCAACCAGGACTCTCCGTCAACAATCCTTTTTTCTATCCCCTTAAGTGAAGAAAGCCAATGCCAGCCCAGCTCTCCTGGCATGAGCCGATCCCACACCTTGTCATAGTCTTCAATATGGATATCTTTCAGGACAGATCGAATATTATTCACTGAGGTACCGGCAGCACTTTCAAGTCTCTGCTTTACCTCATGCCATTGTTTCAAGATAATATGTGGAAAGACATGTCCATTTATCTTGGTATCTACATTTCCGATAAGATTGAGACCTTCCTTTTCCAGGCTTTGGCATTTTTTAACATATGCCTCACCAACTTCCGGTATTTTCAGCCAGTCAAGAATGGTTTCCTTACAATGGTCAGTCTTATATTGGGGTGGTAGCTCCGGGCTGAAAGGGAACGCTGTATCATAGCCTGTAAGCTTCCATGTTGTGGATAATGCCACATGCCTTACAAGATCCCGGCTGAAACCTGCGGGGTTTGCTATTACGCTGTCAGAATACCATGTCTTTCCAAGATAGCTCTCCAACCGAGCAAAGAAATCATCCAAAACACCTCGCTCGTGTAACAACGTTACAGTGGCTTCAGGATCTACCAATAACTCCTCTGTTTGTCTGCCCAGATCCCCCACCAGTTCATTCCGGACTTTATTCAAATCCCATGACTTCCCCTCCCAGAACTCAACTGGCTTATCCAGGTTTTGGACAACAAGACGAGAAATAGGGGATGCCGAACGGTCGGTCTTGGTGAGGTGGTATAATTCCGTCAGTTGCTTTTTGTCTTTGGTGAGATCCAGGCTGTGGGCGCGCAAAAAGGCAGGCAATTTCTCTTCGTCGCCCCCTCTTCGACCCCATTCCAGGCCCGCCTCGCAAAAAGGCATTAGCCATGACATGGCAGGCTTCTTTTTAGGCCGGGTCTCTTCATTGAGCCATTCAACTGGATAAGGGTAATAAATAATCCAACGCGAAATCTGTTTAAAATCTACCAAACCGTTCTGATCAGTATAAGAGTTTCGATCTGTGAGGATAGAAAGACGGATTTTAAGGGGACTTTGGCCTTTTCCCTCAGGTATATCAGAACCGACTGCAACCAACTTCATCGCTACTTTGTTCTCTTCTTCCAATGAAAATGTCCAATTGGCCGACCTGCCTACCAGCCATGGTATTGATGAGAGCCAATACCGATTCGGGTCAAACCAGATGAGCGTAGCAAGGTATTCGCTTACCTTGTACTGAAAACGTTTAGAAAATTCATCTATTAACCATTTTTCTATGGCTGATTTATTCATATGATTTAGGTTTTTGAGGACACTGATGAAACACAGATGAACACGGATTTTTCTTTTTTGTTATCTGTGCAAATCTGTGTAAATCTATGTCCTATATTACACAGGCGCCCTTTCGACTTCTCCGACAATTTTTTTAACAGGAAACATCCCAAGGCGTTCCCATGGTGCGATATTTATTTTTACACCATCGTTTATGTCCGGCCTCCAGCCCTGGGGCTGTTCCTCAGTGCTTTTCCACCGTACAAATATACTTGATTCAGGGTCCTTACCCTCCTGAATCCGCTCCAATCTCTCCCTGAAATCCTCTAATTCAACCAATTTTCGATCTAATTCAGCTATACGATCAAAGGTTTTAGGGTCATCTCCTCTGCCGCGTAGGGATTCCAATTCTGATCGTGTCTGGGACATAAGTTTTTCAAGGTATTTGTTTTTCAGGCGCAACAGCTTCCCATATCCTTTATCTCCATCCACAAAACGGTGATAATGAATCATCACAGAAAAAGCGGGTTTATGTTTTTTCTTGCCACCTTTCCTTTTCCCCTTTCCGCTTTGCCCTGTCTCATGGTTAACCACAGAAGGATCACTAACAATATGCCAGGCAATGGGCCGATTCTTAAACTGCTTCACATGCCGAGCAAACAAGTCTTCCTCCAGCCACCGTTCCAGAGATTTCCCAACAATATTATAAAACTCAGACTCTATGGATGCTTCTTTTTCTTCCCTAAAATCCGCACCAAAACGTTTTCTTATCCGATCCAATAAAGTTGTTTCTCCCAATCCATCGGTAAGCGGAATAATCCCGTCGTCATCGGCCCAATCGGGCAGAGGTTCACCTGCTTCAACTTGCTTTGGCCACTGGTAACCCAGCATATGGATAATCATGACGCTTACATAGTCCTCAGCATACAGTTTTAATTCCGACGGACATACAAGATCTTCTTTTTCACGCATTTCTTTAAGGAGCCAATAGATAGATATCGGGTGTATTTTGAGCTTATGGGAAAGCTCTTCAATAAAGGTATCAGCAGGGATAGGTATACGTGCTCCTTTATCAAAGTTTTTTTTATCATCATCTCCAAAGGATTCCAAATTCTTTTCATCTTCAGCTTTTGAACCTGGCCCTGCTTCATATAGAACCTTTAGACGCAGTTTAATCGTATCCAGTTCATCATGGGAGAGATTCTCTCTTTTTTGACTCTCAAAATGGTTCATTATCTCCTCGGGTAAATTGAAAATCCCCTGCGGGACTTCTGGTATAGTATCGTAACCTCTAATCAATGGAAACCACCCTGAGGGTTCTCCAGTTTCGGCCATAACCGCAGCAGTATCTTCCTCGTCGAGGCTGTAAGCATTTATCAACAATTTTTCGCAAACAGCTTCTATTGTATGCAAGGCTGTTGCAATGACCTCGGAATCCTGTATTTTAGAAAAATAGCAGCTCCTCAGCGTCATATTTCCAATTTTCCAGTTTGTAAAAGTCATTTCGATCACGTCTCTTTCGACCAAACGCTTTTTCAAACCAACAAGAATATTCTCAACCAATGAAAATGAGTTAGGTATTTTCTTGGGAAGAGGGATCCTTTGAACATAGCTTTCACGCAGTTGAATTCTAGGGCTAATTGCCCGAATAATGAACGATGATAACCGAGAATTTAGACAAATGGAGAGTCCGGGCAATTGTCTGTTGGGAAATACACCCGCAGATAGGTCACAGAAGATAATATCCTTTGGGAGCTGTCGTACCCCAAGTGATCCTCTAGCCATATAGCTATAGGTCCACCCCTCTTTAAAATAGTAACTCTCGTTTTGAACTCGAGGATTTGATGACGCCTTAATTCTTTCTCCATTTCTTTCCCAGTCCACTACCCAATATTGCTGGCCGTACCATCTACCATACCCACCCCCTTTTACGAAGCCTACCCAGTGTCGTGCGTCAAGAGGTTTTAACCAGATCTTGGAAGAAACCTCCCAAAAGAAACGAACAAATCGAGTATCGTCCGCAGTAACAAGGCCTTGGCACACCTTTGACACCTTGTCGAGCGTCAGACCTGACAATAGCTCCAAAAAACGATCTCTCAACCAATAAGAAAATGGTGCCTGTGGGATGTCTATAAAGCGGCTCTGACGAGGCTGAAAAACAGCTGGATGAATAGAAGATGTCTTGATCACTCTGTTACTCCTTGTGTAACTTTTAAGTGTATGATTCGCTCGCCAGAAGTACTATGGTAGTACTCCCACTGCTTCACGTAAAAACTCTGCCTTTTGCTCAGGGTGCTTTGCTGCGAGGACTCGGAATGCTGTTAGCCTGTGTTCAGGAATAGGTGGTATATTTTTGAAGGAAAAGAGTGCAGTGTTCACTACTTCACCACTGATTTCGGAAAATGCTCCTGGTCCAAGGTGAGCCAGTGTTTCAAAACGTCCCTCGCGCAAAAGACCTGCGAAATTGCCCTTTATGAGCTTTTTTTCGGGGACAGCGCGTAAATCCTCGAAGCTTCTTAAAAACATCCAGCCATGTTGGGTTACCATCCCAACATAGCCATTCTCACTGGTAAGAGCGCAGCAACGCAGAATAAAAGCAGCATAAAGATCTCTTTTTCCAGGTTTGTAATAAGCATTTATGAACTGCTTCAGAAGATCCCCCATATTACCACTACCCATATAAGGAGGGTTCGTATAAACTACATCATATCGCTGAAGAGTCAGTTTAGCAAAGTCAAATCCTCGCTCTGCATCGGCAACCATAATAGCCTCTTCTGCAAAACCTTCCTGTCGCGCCTTTTGATAAAAGCTATCAAGTTCTATTGCAACCGCAGACCCCAGGCGATCAAAAAAAGTTTCGTCCGTAATTGCAGTCTCAAAGGGTAGTTTTTCTTGCCTGGGCTTGGCCATTTCAGGGAAAAGGTAATCTTGTTCTGGACCCATCTTAGCCTGAACTATCCATTGCTTCTTCTCGTCTTGAATAATCTTTTGCATCTCATCTTCGATGCGAAGGAGCGATCCGAATTCATCCAGGTTTTTTAGCTGGATACCCAGGGCAGCCAGAACCCTGGCTACACTATGCTTTCCCTCTTTTTCCAAGCTGTGGAGGAATTGATACCATGCCTCAGATTCAAATGGGGCGCTATTGGCCACTACCAAATTGAGATGGTCAATTGGTCCATCATAACCGGACTCACGAGTCTTCATCACAAGTACCAAAGAGGAAAGCTGAATGGAGCGGGCATCTATGTCAATTCCGAACAGGTTATGCTCCAATATGGCGGCAGGAATATCCTTTTTGTCTTCGACTGAAGGAGTGTCCGGCCATCCGGGTTGACCAGCATTTTCAATTTCCTCTTCATACATATCCAAAAGCAGATCAAAGGCAACCAAGTGGAAATGCCCGCTTCCCAGGGCAGGGTCCATCAGCTTGATCTCAATCGCTTTTTTGAGTTCTCTTTCAATTGGTGGGTTTTCTTCAGGAGGTTTTACGTAATAAGCCCATTTTGCCGATAATTTGGAGTCGGGGTGCATCTCCAACCAGAACCTGCCTAAGGTATTCTGGACCAGATATTCCACCATGTAGTGTTCGGTATAGATTTGTGTCGCAGGGATAATATCGTCTTTTTCTATCTTCTTTTTCTTTTTAGAAGCGGCTTTAAATACCAGATCTTTGTCTATGGTCTGGAAATATTGGTAGACCCATCCTAAGAAATCTGGTGATGTAAAAGGGCTGGGGGTTGCAATCTTATCCAATTCTTGAATCTTTTGAAGGAGAGTATTTAAGGCCGGGGGCGACGGCCAGATGAGGCCGTAGTCATGTTCAGGATCAAATAAGACTTTGATTTCTTGAGTAAGCTGGCGACAGGCGTCAGCGATGGCTTCGCACTGAAGATCATATAGCTTGGCAGTCTGCCACTTTGCAGGATCTTCCCCTTTGATTCGCCACGCCCTTCGAGGCAGTCCTCCATAATCATCCGAAGGAGTAACCACAAAATCAAGCTCACCACGATCATCCTTGAGCAACCCCCGTGCCTCCATGCACCGAAGGCCCAAGAGACGGTTTACCCAGGTATAGCTGGTTTGGCGAATAAATGCCCGCATGCCTCGTCTCAAAGCGGCCTTATCAGAGAGCTTTCCAAAAATAGCGACCTCACGCTTTATGGCTGCAGAGATGCGTTCTCGTTTCTTCTTTTCTTCATCAGTCAGATAATCTGGAGCATTTTCGTTTTTGAGCGACTCAGGCTTATTCACTAAAATGCCATATCGTGAGATTTGCCTCGCGACGTCACCGCCGGGCGGAATAGGCTCACCGGTATCAGGATCAAACTCGCCTTCTAATAACTTCCTTAAAGCGAGGACCGTTGATTTGACCGACTTCTTGGTTTCCGAACTGAGACCGTAGCTGCTCATTGGATAATGACTTCCTCCACGCCTTCTTCAAACTGCTCTTCCAATTCCTGTCTAAATTCATCGGCGATTTCCATCGCTTCATCTTTTCGGATGACCATGCCCTTTGTGATAGCCTTTGGCCGCCACGTGCGCATCCTTGGTTCTCTCTCCTCTTCTTCTGGTTTTCTGCCTAATTCTTGAATGTCCACAAGGATATCGGCTAACAGCCCTGGAACAGTCCCGACACGACCTGCCAGGGCATCGAGGGAAGTGGCTTGATCCGCATCTAACAGCTCTTTGAGAGTGCCAACAGGATGTTGTGAGATTCCGGCCCTTACAAGCCCATGACTGCCAAACCATTTTGTAAAGACGGTTTCCTGTTTATCAGACTGCAGGGACGCAAATTTAGGCCGTGTTTTGACACTTTGTTCAAGTGCTTGCACCTCTTTTCCAAATGCCTTCCTATACTCTTCATAGGCTGAACGATAAGCGTTTTCCACTACTGCACGATAGGTCTGAAAATCGGCCCATTTGGACACCACCTCACGGTTTTCGATGAGGTGTTTGAGCTGGTTGATCGCTTCCGGGATTGAGCCGTCCTTATCTTTCTGCTTCAGTACCTGGGAGGCCTCGGCTCTTTTAATAAGAGGTAACGCGTTTTGAAGCGCGAGTTTATTGCTCTCAACAAAATCCTTTACCTGGCTTACTTGCTCATGAAGTTTTTTCAGGTCGTCCTGATTATCCAGTATCCATTTAACCAGCTCCTGGGGTTTGTTTTTAGTTTTTGAAGCTTCAAGCAAGGTGGCTTTTTCCTGGATCGGATTGGGCAGAGGCAATCCTTGGGCCACAAAATCTGCGAGTGTTGTCTTAAAATGTTCCAGCCCCGTTCGATAGTCCCTGAAATGAAGAAAAATGTCGTTAACGCTTTCAGTGACGTCCTCCATTTGGAGGGTATTCTTGCAAAAGAGATAAGTTGTCTGAATCTCTTCAGGGGTAAGGATATCCGTAACACTTCTTATCTCAAGGGCATCAAACGAGCTGATCTTTGAAAAGACCTTGTAAGCGTCCTGCAGTTGACGGAAATCATAAACAGGATTTCCTTTATGCGTAATCTCTATCTGGCCGCACCGAAATAGAGCTGCTGATCCTAATTGGATCGCTCCCCGGGGCCAGCCATAGGGTATATCCTGCAGCTTATGTCTGATATCCTGGGCCTTTACAACCGCCTGAGTATTTTCAAGGGCAGTTAGAACTCCCTGCATTTCACTGACTATTCCGGTTTGTGCTTTTATGTGGCCTTGAGTGTCTACTAAGTTGAAATTGCGAATACCTTCCAAAGTGGCGAGGTTGCCTGCAGGATTAAAAATGGCCTTATAAACAGAATCTTTGTCATCGTAAGCCTTGTCTGCAAGATGAAACCGGTCAAAAAGGTTTAGGATAACAACATTTCCGGCAATAGCAAGAACCTTCTTCAGTGAATCGGCTTCCGGGGCAGGCAGGGTGTGTTCTTCACCTGAGAATAGCAAGCGACCCTTCATAAAAGTTTGAGAGATAAAGTCATCTGCTTTCTTTTGCGCGCGGGTTAGATCAGTATTTTTCTTTCGAACCGCATCTTTGGCAGCCGCTGAAATTTCATCCCTATCTGCTTTAGGCTGGTAATGATTGATCGTCTCTTCCAGTGCGCGAATCTGGCGAAGGGTTTCAGCCAAGTCAGCCTTTTGGGATTCATCAGCAATCCAATAGACGGTTTTCCCCTGAGGGCCGTCAGCCAGATTGAGTGTGCGAATCTGTTCAAGCTTTACACCTGAAAGCGGGGTGTAGATCTCAAGCTGTAGCGGACCACCACCCGAAGGTGAGATAACCTCCCCATCTAACTTGGTCTCAAAGCCGAATAGGCCCTGACCCGATGAACCGTATCTTAGCTGGTACTGTTGAGTCCCATCTGTAATCTTGTTTGCGGCCAGGATCGCCCTGCCACGATCTTTAATATCTCTTTCAAGATCAGGTATCCTGACTTTCCCTTTTCTATCCAGAAAATATTGCTCAATCTCTCTCTCTTCCTGACTCAGAAAATGATAGGACTCACCATCGAAGGAGACCATGCTGGCTGAAACAAGCTTTTCCAGACCTTTTGTGACTTTCTCCCTGAGGGCTGAGAGGTTAATCTCTACATGATCCGCCATCAGCTTTGTAATTGTATCCGCTTTTTGGGGTATCCATCTTTTTTCCTCCAAACGTTGGATGAGGTAGAGGACCTTAAGTATCCTGGACGGTTGTGCGAAATCCGTAGTATCGCTCCACCCTAATTTTTTATCTGACCCATTGATCTCCCTGACACCATGAGTCCCCAGGTGGTGAATACTTGAAAGCTCGCTTTCATTGGCCTCGAATACGGCATCGAATGGAATCAGTACACCCAGATCATCTTCAGAGCGAGCGGCCACTGCCTCCTGGACAATCTGGATCATGCTACGTTCCGTGCCGCTAAGGCGAGGCCCTCGTAAAGTGGCCAGTATATCCTGTGCTAATTGCACCTGATAGGACAGCAGCGGGTAGTGGGCGGTAAATGATGCCGGGTCGCTTGTGGGATAGGAAACACCTCGTAGCTGGAGGTTTTCAATCTCGCTAATCGGCCCTTCCCAATCACGAAAAGACTCTGTAAGCTGGGTAGCACCTGTTGGAGTCTTAATAAGCAGTCTTTCCTGCACAATTTTAGCCACATTCTGGCTTTTGAGGTCAATTTTTACCCCAAAACGAGCATTGAGTTTGTTCATCTGATCTCCCTTGACAACCCCTCCTATGGCGGCAGCCAGATCTTCCTGGGATGTCATGACAGTGAATATCCGACCGTTTCCAACCATTGCGCCCCTTTCCACGATGCTTCGGATTTCTTCAATACGCTCGCTATTTGCTGCAATAAACTGACCGACTTCATCAACCACGAAAAAAGCCAGCGGTATTCTCCCATCTCCTCCCTGCGCCTTACGCTCAAGATATCTGTTTATCTCTTCTACAAGCCCTTCAGGGGAGGCCTCATCCTCATCTTCTGCCTTTTCGATCCCTGCCTCCACATCGGCCTCGTTGCGGTAGTATGTGGAGTCCACCTCTGGCAGCACCTGCATTAATATTGCAGGGACCCTTTGGGACGCCCGGCGCTCTTCTTCCCAGTTACCCATTCCTTTATCAGAAACGGCCTTCTTGAACTCATCATAGAGGCCCCGTTCATCAAGATCCCTTTCAATACGTGCAATCCACAGGCTGGAGGCATACCCAAGGCCTTCAAAGAATTTTCTCAAGAAAATTTCCGATAAGGAATCATGAACCCCTTTTTTGGCCGCAGTAATTTCAAACACGATAAGTACCGGATTAGCAAGGCGGGAAAGCGTTTTGAGTTCGGCCTCTAGGTCCTTCTCAACCTGGTTAATCGGTTCGTGGGTTTGATAGAAAAGCTCAAGTGCCGATAAAGAAATTTCCTTATGTGTCAGGACCGGATTTTGAATCAACGCGGCAATAAGCTTGGCTAAGTGACTTTTCCCCGTTCCGAAAAAGCCTGAAAGCCAGCATGCATCCACAACCGCCTGAGGGATGGAGCCTCGTTGAAGCTCTTGCAGCTGACCTGATATGGCACGTACCAGTTTTAGGGCATCAACGGCAATCTCTTCGGTTATCACAAACTCCCGTATGTCTATATACAGGCGTTTGTTATCATCCACTTTGACGGTCGGATCAACCTTATCCCGGACAAGATCTTTTTTGAGTACTTCCTTTAATTTGGTGGACATATTAAATCCTCCGTGCCTTGTAGCCGAAACCTTCATCAAGTCCCAATAGTTTTAGATAGATACCATCCTGATCAACCCCGGGGTAAAGGAAAATGACCTGACCTTTTAAATTGCGGTTTTTTAGGTCAGAAAGAATTGTGGATGTATGGACGGATGGATAGAATATCCAAAGGCCGGTTATGAGACAGGTTTTAAGATTAGGATGCTTTTCGAAGGCATTTAAAATAGCCGTAAAAAGCCGTCCAAGGTATTCATGCTCTTCATAATCCATAAAACGACGCATATTTCGTGGGGACAGATCTTCAATCTTATCTCCTTTGGATGCGGCATCTTCCCAGAACTGAAGCATCAAGCCTTCGGCAGAAATGACAACACAATCTTCATTATGTATCTCGGGCTGAAGCTCTGCCAACACCCTTTGTTCGAGTACGTGAATCCAATTGGGGGGGCATACAACAACAGCTGAAGGATCGAAATCGGAACTGACAGGGTTTCGGCAAGCATTCACCGTGTCATTTACCAATTCTTGAAGGGACCTTTCGGACATAAATCACCTTTAGCAAAATCTCAAAGAGTGTGACTTAACGATAAGATTCAATCTGTCTGAGAATCTCATCAGCTTTCGAAGAATAGCCTCCCCACCATCTCAAAGCCCAATGGTTAAGAATCTCATGAGAGCCAGGACATTCTTGTCTGGCGAGATGAACTGCATAACGAGATGCATTTTCTCCAACCGGAATGGTGACAAACACCTTATTCTTTTTTCCTTTAGCTGCTCCACATTCCCTCAGGACCAACAGGAAATGCTGGGCAATACTTACTTGAACTTCACGAGAACGCCCCAAAAAGAACTGTTTAGGTATAAGCGTTCCCTTCATTTCATGAATAAAACCTATTATATCTTCAGATTGAATAGAAGAATCCATGTTTTTTCTTGGAAGGTAAATTTCTCTCCACAAAAATCTGAGCAGGAGGTCAGATTGAGCCCAGCGTAAGATGGCGAGTTGTGCTAAATCATAACTCTCGCTTTCAGGAATTAAGCTCCACCAAAGTTGAAAGGACTGATCTTTGGCGTCAAATTTGTATCGATCAAGTAGTTTTGTCCATATTTTTTTCCGGGATTGAATAGAGGGTTTGGAAAGAATATTGTCATCAACTGCCAGTTCCCTTAAGCGGTCATAGGCGGCATCTCTTTCTGAATCAGATACGAGAACAGAGAGTTCGGGGAGGAGTAGGCCCGACGATGCAAGGGTAGTTTTCAACTTTGGCTTTCGAAGATTCTTTGATGTATTTTTATCTGCACTCATAAATTATCCCAGATAGATGGTTGATTTGGGGCTATTCTTTTGGTCAATGATTGATTATAAATCAAAGCTAAAATCCAATAGCTTGAACTAAAAAAACTCCATCCTTCTTTTAAGTTGATGGAGCTTTATGCAATGCCTGCTTAAAGAATAACCGACCATTCCATCCTCCCCAATAGGTCAAAGAAAGCGCTCAAGTATGAGTAAAATTACTCTTACCTTACTGATATGTCAAGAAATCATGATTTGAAATCATGGTTCGAGGGTGCTATTCGACAAGCTCCACTCCCTCTTATCCATTACCGGCCCTTCTTGAAAGACCAGGTGTCCTGACTGAGGGTATCTTTCACTAAAAAACCTTTCTTATTCCCATATTTGTCATAGACATTAATCCGGTTTGGCAGAAGTAAATCCTTCTTCATCCACCCTTTCAGCTCGCCAGTTTTACTCTTGATGTTGGTCCTGCCCTTAAAGATACAATCCTTTTGCAAGACAGCACCATTAAACAGCATCATCCCTAAAAACAGTACTATTATCAGTATATTTCTCATCGTTTACCTCCTCTTGAAATAGATCTTTTTCAGTGATCAATAAAAAGAATATCGATAAAACGCCCGTGTTCCTTAATGCTACGTTTCTGGGCTACTAATATTGCAAGTTCTTCTCGGGTAACGCCATATTTCCTTAAAGGAGTTGAGGCTCTTTCAATCTGCTTTCGAACCTCATCTATCGCCATTGTGACTGTTTTCCACACCGAGGTATTCTTCAATGTTCTGATATCATACCTAAGAGCAAATGCAACTATCTCAATCGGTTTTGCATCACCTGATATTTCAAGAGATAATCTATCCAGATGTGTGACTACAATTCTGGGGTTTTCTATTTTTGTTTTACCAACCTCGATCTGATAGTTTTCTGCATTAATGGAAATCTCTTTGTCTTTTATAATGGGTACCAGGTTTTCGATAATTTGTTGCCAGAGTTTATAGGGCAATCTGACTGTTCCCCACTGTACTGCTGTGCAATCCATATCATGACGAAAGCCAGTCCAGGTAACTGAAAATTGTTCTGAGGCAGTAATTGTTACCTGCGCGGTTTCAGCCAATTTTTTTGAGGGTTTCGCGTTTAAAAGATGTTTTTGGTGTGAGATAAACTCATTCCTTCTAATGGTAGCCTTCATCAGAAAATATTCCTCCTTTTTCATCCTCTTAAATCATTCTATTGAAGATCCAGATTCTTTATGGCTGCCTGGATCCCTGATCTGTTTGGAAGCTTCATGGGTCTAACCAATCCTTCTTTTCGTATATATTGGATACTCACCCTGGGAGGCACGCCTAAAAAAGGTTTTTTATCATGACTTCAGGGCTGAAAATAAGGTATTCTTGCAAACAACGCGTACCGTGGTCAACCTGAAATCAATGTCATATGAACCATTGTGGCTGTTGCTAAAAAGTGCATACTGCTTTACCCTGCCTCCCTTCGTGACCTGCATATCTTTTGGCACTTCAGCCAGGAGCCACACTACTCCACCTAAAATCAATTAAATATTCCCTCTGTATTTTCCCGCTCTTTTTTTAAGAATTTCCTTTCAACCTTAGTCAACCTGATAAGCTTTTCCTCTAATGCTTTCGTTTCCTTAAGCATTTCCATGATGTCCTTTAGTATAATTCTTGCCTTTTCAAGGTAAGGTTTTGCATCGTAGGGATAGGGGGAACTCCTGAGATGATCAACAGCTGATGTGAGGCATTGATTAAATGAGGTTAGATCAAAGCATCAGGATGTAAAGATTATTTAATAAATGATGATCAAGAGAGACTGAATAATTAACAGATGATGATTTTCAACAAAACCAAGGAATGATCCAAACGGTTAAACCAAAAAAGAGATTTAGATGTAGAGGATGCGAGACAGCGATCTTTGAAAATGAGATAAACAGAGGTGGCAACATAGTGAAGGTAAAGAAGGCCTCTTTCCAGAAGCGTTATAAAAACGCATATGGAAGAATGGAAGACCAATTACAGCCTTGACATAAACGAAATCCACAAGGCCATACTGGCTCTTTCCAAGGCCTATGAATATCTCGTGCCAGATTTGTTATCCAAATTCTACATCACTTTTTTCAAAGTTCCAAACCGAAATCAAAACTTTTTGTAAAGGACTCTGAGATTCTCTGGAAGCTGAGTAATTGATTACTGCGTGGATTCACGGCAGAGTAAGTCTTAATTTCACTTTATTTAACACCGATTGCTAAAAAGCTGATAAAAGGTGAAATTCATCGCCATTTGCTGTAGTATTCCAAATCCTCGTCATCAATCGGTCGAATGATTTTTTTGACCAACCTAATACATGCAATGATGATGATAGCTAATACCGCGATTAAAATGATATGCCAATGCATAGTATATCTCCAATAATTTTCATCCCGATTATAGTTTTTTCATTAACAGAAATCGAAATATAGAGCGCTCATAATTCCAGCATAAAAACAAAGCTATACCCTTTGCAATTCCTATATCCCGCAGGCGGCAGTAAATATGCAAAGGATTCAGAAAATGTCTAATGGCTGCCCCCATCACAATCACTCACCCTCTTTTATAATATATCATAAAGGATTAGGGCTAATATAATACACCCCAACCATCATTTCTAATGCTTCCCGCAATGCCGTTATTCTTAGCGGCGCAACTTTCCTGTTCAAATATAGCTGTGAGATGCCCCGCAGAGAAGATGCACGCACATCTAAGAAGCTTATTTCAGTGTCTCTACACACTCCCTTTCTTAAAATATAACCTTTGGAGTCCCTTGGACATCACATGGTTAATTATATAGGTGTTGAAGTTGAGTGGCACTTAATATTATTTTTAATCTGCTAAAATCATGCCATAGTTTTAGATTAGGAATATCGCCTTGAATTCACAATAGTTAGCGTAACGGAAAGGAGAAATCGTCTAAAATATATGGAAAGATGGTCATGGATTGAATTACCTAATTATCAGGATTGTATTACATATTGTGCCGCCATTTACCCACTTTTAGAGGTCCTAATAGTAGAAAGTTAAGCACAGATGAAAAAGCCCTGTTAGCGGGTATGCTAACAGGGCAACGAGGAGGTGTTAATGAGAAAAGAGGAAAAAGTTATTATCTTTTATAAAAGCAATTATTGTGCCATATCCACAAGGATAGTGAAACGATTATGGATTTCAGCCTCAACACCATCTATCAGCAGGTTGAAGACCTTTCCCTTGTAATCCTCACCCACGAAATGGTGTAAGCTGTCATTGATCACTATTTTGTCAAACGGTCGTCACCAAAAATCGCCAGGATGTTGCACCAACTCTACCTTGAACAGATACCAAAACCCACCTCTCAAAGAGGTGGAGCCCCACGGGCTTGCCAGTGGCATCACTTAGTTTCGCCGATTCGCTTCGCGAACGGCGGGACTTAGTGGCACGACATCCCGACCGTAATCCCGACCACAAAAGGTCGGGACTAAAGCCGTGGCTTTCTGCGGTCGGGGTAAAAAGGCTAATGAATGGGACAGATGGATTGCTTAGTATCGGATATATCCCTTAAAGACATATGAAAATATTACCCTGACAAAGACTTCATCCAGAAGGTATTGATCATTGACAACCGGATTCTTTTAACAACTCACCAGCGATACCTCTCATTTATGGAATCAATTCCTTATAGTAGGTGTGGAAGTTCCATAGAAATCAATCCATATCCGTCTTTTAAATCATCCTACCCTTTCAATTTTAACGATTAATATCAATCATAACGGAGAGCATTAAATAGTTTGCAAAACAAGCTTCGGATAAGCCTCTTGAGGCCTTTTCTGATGTGACTAGCGGCCTGCGACGAGGCTCTCGGCCTAGAGCTCGAAGCCGAAAGGCTTGGCCTCCGGCCCATAGGGCCTACGTTCCTGAGGGAACAGAAGAAAAGACCTCATAAGCCTTGTGCACCTCTCTTTTTTATGTTCAATGCAAACAATTATGTGCTCTCCGTAGTAAATCAAGGGGAAATAATAAAAAGCAAAAACTGGCATAAAAAATGCACAAAAGAGACACTGAAACAACATTCCTATTGAGTTAGTAATGTAACTCAAGGGGCGGAGCTGTATAAAGATAGACTCAAGCAAAACCTTTGCAAAACCTAATTCACCCTGTAGAATTCCCACTTTGCGGAACCCCTTCGGTCCGTTCTCCCCATCCCGTGAGCGGCAGCCAATGCTTCGTGGAATAGTATCATTCGCCGCAGGTGGGATTTTTGATAGAAATATGCGAATTCCAAAGCTAAGAATAGCACTCATTGTTTTTTTCACCTTAAGCATCTTTAGCTTATCATACGCCTCTGTAAACATTCCTCTGGATTCTTCGTTTTACACGGACATAGATACCCTGATTTCTCAAGGACTAATTAAAAGCAGCATTTCATCAACACAACCCTTTACCCGGGATGAAGCAGGGAGATTATTGGCTGAAGCAGTCGATTATTCTGAGATCGACAATATTCCATCTTCATTCTCCAAAGTCCTTAAAAGAATGGTAGAAGACTATGATGAGGAAATCTCCGAGGCCAGAATTCGGGGAAGTGCCCCGGGAACCTTTATCAAACCTTTGGATGAATTCTCCATGCACTACAACTTCCTCAATGGTCCGTTCTCAATGTTTAATAATGAAGGTATACACTCCTTTGATGGAAGCAATGCGATAATTCAGTTTCAATCAAGGGCCCGACTATGGAAAGTCTTTTCTTTTTATATTCAACCTCTGTATATCTATAATCAAAAATATCAAAGCATTGAAGGGAATGACGAAACCGAATTCACAATTCACAAAGGGTATGTGAAGTTTACCGTTGATAATTTCGAGATCGAATGGGGAAAAGACTCTCTTTGGTGGGGCCCTGGCTATCATGGCGCACTTCTTATTTCAAACAATGCCCGTCCTTTTGAAATGATCAAGATATCCAATCCACGAGCCACACTTCTGCCTTGGATTTTTAGATACTTAGGACCCTTTCGATATACTCTGCTCTATTCAACATTAGACGATAAAGCAATTTCCGAACATCCGCCCAACTCCGAACTTTTTGGTCTAAGGTTTGATTTTAAACCTCACCCCTTTTTTGAGTTTGGAATGTCCTATCTCGCCCATTTTGGTGGTGATAGACCGGGCATTGAGAATCTTGATCTATCAGATTATCTCTACATACTATTCAGTAGTGGGAACAGAGCTGGCGACAACCGCGACAGCAACAAGGAATTTGCTGTAGATGCCGCTCTCACAATACCAAACCTCGCTACCATTTTACCAGTAGCTCATTCCTTAAAATTATATGCAGAATGGGGCGGAGAAGACGAGGCAACTCTACCATACAAAAAGGCTTACCTGCTAGGAATGGTTTTCAACGATATCTTTCTGGCGCAAGGATTAAAATTGAGAGCCGAATACGCCGATCTTTCTCCAAAAAGTTGTCCAGGCGCCTGGTATGAACATTCTTATTGGCCAATGAAAAACTATGGAAGGGTGTTTGGGCATCACGCCGGCACCGACTCACACGACCTTTTTATTGAATTGGCACATACAATAAAAGATAGTTTTTTCTACACAATAGGTTTCGACAATGAAAAAAACGGAATAAGCAAGAAAAGTACCCAAGAAAAATATCAATATTCCCTGGAAGCAGGATATAATTTCAAGAAATGGTCAACTATTACGTTCGGGTATTGTTTTGAAGAAATCAATAATGTTGAAAATGTGAAGGATAGAAAAGAGAAAAACCATTTTATAGGAACAGAGTTGAGGTTTCGGTTTTAGAAAATTTCGTAATCTCACTATTGACAAATTCGTAAAAAGCGTTTTATGAGCGATTTTGGCCACTTTTGGAAAAAGATTTATAAAATGCTGAGCGTTAAAAATTCCAAACTGCCCGTCCGCCTCGGCTGAGGCCTCGCGATGCCGGGCGGGTTTAAGGAGCATATGTATGTCTTTTTTTGTAATGCCCTATAAATTCACAGTAGTGGGCCGTTTCAAAATGGTGCAAAGCAACATGCCCCTGTCTTCTATTGCTCCGTACACGTGCACCTTTTTGAAAGGCCCCTGAACGGGCCCTTGTTTTGGCCATTTGACAAAAAAAGACATACACATGCTCCTTTTCAGGTCCTTAGACCGAGTTTTTGGAATTTAGCGAAGCATTTCATGAATCCCAAAATGGGCATCATGAGCGAATAAAATGAGTTTTTATGAGAACAACACTATTAGTCGGAATATTAATGTACTTATGCACTAAGAGTCCTTCGGGGACGGAAAATGATTGACCTTCACTGCCACATTCTTCCAGGCATTGATGACGGACCTGAATTACTGGATGAATCTATTGAAATGTGCAGGATAGCGGCCAATGATGGCATATCAAAGCTGGTCTGCACACCCCATCATGTGGTTGGGAAATATGCTAATACCCGTGAAAAGATCCTAAGCTGTGTAGCCGAATTACAGGCATCCATAAACAGCAAACATATTCCCCTCATCTTGTACCCGGGTTGTGAGATACGTCTTGACCCCAACCTGGTTGAAGATATAAAAACGGGTAAACTTCTGACAATGAATGATTCCGGGCGGTACATTATCCTGGAATTACCCAATGAAGCCCTTCCAACAAACATAGAAGAAATTATTTCATCCCTCATTTTTTCCGGTATTATCCCTATCGTCTGTCATCCGGAAAGAAATCACGCCATACAGAATGATCCGGAAATTCTCTATCAATTAGTGCAATTGGGGGCATTGGCCCAACTGACAGCATCCAGCCTTACCGGGCGTGTGGGGAGCAGAATTGAAAAATTTTCCGCCCTTCTTCTTGAACATAAACTGGCGCACATGCTGGCAACAGATGCACACTCGAGCAAACAAAGACGCCCTACCCTTTCAAAAGGACTAAAAAGGCTAAAGGAGGTCGTTGGTGAAAAAGCTGCCATGGACATGATAGAGACAATCCCTGAAAAAATATTGAATGGAGAGGATATCGAGGTGGAATTTCCCATACCACTAAGGAAAAAATCCAGCGGGAAGATGCACGTATTTATATCAAAAGTCTTGCGAACGAGCCCGATTAATGAATGGCGCGGCAAACTATCACCTACAAATTCCCACAACTAACAACAAAGGAGCTATACGTCATCACGATGAAAAAGTATTTTTGCCTTATGTGTGCGTGTATTTCTATGGGCATTATCTTTGCATGTGCCCATCCGGTAATAAGGGATATCTCGCCGCAGGCTAAAAAAGCAGAACCCGCTGCCCGGAAGGCGCTTCGGGAATCCAGACTTCCATCCTTCGCACAGCCGATTTCCACCCCTCCTTCGAAGAAGGGAGCGCGCAGGCTCATTGAATTGCAAAAGCGAGTGCTGACCAAAGAGGGATATCTTCGGGCTAAATTCAAGGGGAAGGAGATTGTCTTACCGGAAGATCTGCCGAAAAACGGGAAGATAGAGATAAAATATACGATCGGCATCGATGATATTCTCAACATCTACATATGGAAACATGTTGATCTTTCCAGAGATGTTCCTGTTCGGTCGGATGGCAATGTATCACTTCCATTGATAGGAGATATCTATGCAGCAGGGTTGGAAATCCCGGAATTCAAGGCTATTATAGAAAAAAAGTACGATGAGTACATAAAAGATCCTCAGATTACGATAACGTGTAAAGTGCCCAACAGCCTGCAGGTGTCGGTAGTTGGAGCTGTCGGAAAACCTGAAACGTATATAGGGCCTGCCACGATGACATATACCCTCAGGGGTGACCGTACCCTTCTATCGATCCTGTCTGTAGTATCGATAAAGCCAAATGCCGACCTTGAGGAATCGTATATTATTCGAAGCGATACTATCATTCCTGTAAATCTGAAGGTCCTCCTTGAGGATGGCGATACGAGCCAGAATGTAATACTCCATCCGCACGATACCCTGGTAATATCGGAACCCCTCAAAGAGATTATTCTTCTTGGTGAGGTTACAAAACCGGGAAGGTATAAGACAAACAGAAATTCGACTATTCTTGATGCACTGTCGCTGGCAGGCGGCATCAACTCAACAACCGCAAACCTTTATATGGCGTATCTGGCTAGAGATAATGACATACTTCCGATAAACTTCAAGAGGCTTCTCGACTATGGCAACATGAGTCAGAATATACTCCTGAACAACGGCGATGTTATCTACATACCGAACATCAATGAAAACAAGGTTTTTGTGATTGGTGAGGTGAATGCGCCGGGGGTCAGGTATTTTACCGATCCGATGGATCTAATGGAGGCGATAAGCTCCTCCGGGGGATTTCAGACAAGTGCCAACCGGTCTCAGGTTGTTGTGGTTCGGGGGGATCTACGGAAACCTGATGTGTACGCCGTAAATGTTCTCGAAATGATGAAGGGAAAAAGCTTGGAAAGATTCTATCTTGAAAAGGGTGATACCGTCTATGTTGCAAGGACTGCCATCGCAAACTGGAATGTTTTCTTAAGCAAGATTCTCCCGACCATAACAACAACAAAGGTCATACAGAGCATTCTTAACGAAAGGTGGAAACCGTAAACGTTACCCGCGGGGCTATTATCATATGAACGATACAAAATATAGTGAGAAACAAGTCGATTTTCGCAGTTACCTGAGTGTTATACTCAGGAGAAGGTGGCTGATCAGTATCGTTGCAGGTGTGGT
The DNA here is from genome assembly GCA_964611035.1 of uncultured Desulfobacteraceae bacterium. Taxonomy (GTDB): domain Bacteria; phylum Desulfobacterota; class DSM-4660; order Desulfatiglandales; family B25-G16; genus B33-G16. Next base: position 11,584 of record CAZSWT010000003.1, on the reverse strand, counting down.
GTTGCTAACTGTTATAGTAAAAACTCTCAGGAGCGCGCCTGTCTACCGTTCACAATCGGTTATCCAGATCTGTAAAAAAGGGGGGAGCTCAAGCAATTTAAAGTCTCTTCTTGAAGAGAGTTTTTTTGCCGGGGGGAGCTTGCCTATGACCATGATCCAGACCCAGGTGGAGATTCTAAAAAGCCGCACCGTCTCTGGAAAAGCAGCACAAGCAATCAACTACCAGTTCCAGGTAAAGCCGGAGCACAGGATGGCCGGCATTCTTATCAATCGGTTACAAACAAGGGTGAAGGATTTCTTCTCTTCCAAAGAAAGCCTTGCGAATAAAAAACTGAGTAACCCGGTTTCTATCAAACTACTGAGCATCTGGCCGGTTGTCCAGGGGAACAGTTATATCCTTACGTTTGACGGTTTCGATTCATATAAAATCATGGAGGATACGAATGAAGTTCTCATAGGAAAAGGAACATTGAATACACCCTTCTTCGGGCCGAACTTCTCCATCCTGGTTGAGGGTGATTCCGCCCGGAAGGGCAGGCAAATAAAATTTCACATCCTTGCCCCTGGTTCCGCCCTTGCTATCCTGCAAGGGAGTCTGGATATCTCGCCCATCAGAAATACCGACCTGATTACCATATCAGCCACCGATCTACACCCATCTGTGGCTACAGCAAAAGTCAACGCCATTGTCTCGGAATACAAGGACCTCATTATTTCGAAAGATACGGAAAATGCCGCCAGGGCCCTTGTGTTTATTGATAAACAGATCATGATACTGGAAAAAAGTCTCAAGTTTTCCGAGGACAGGCTGATGTCGTTTAAGGAAAAGGAACAGTTGGTTTCTTTGAGTGAGGCTGCAACTGCAACATTACAACAGCTTATGAATTTTGACACAGAGCTTAAAAAGACTGAAGGCCTCAGAAAGCAGGCGGAGCTTGTCGCAGAAAATATTGTAAAAAACGGTGATATACTGAGTAAAGGGTTTGTTGCATTTGTCACCGGCATAGAAAATCCGAGGTTGAATGAGCTTGCCGGAAGTCTGTCAAATCTCCAGTCGCGCATGATTACCCTGAAAATCAACTACAAAAAGAAACATCCTCTTGTTGTGGAGACTCTTGAACAGATTGAGGAGACAAAAAGAGAGGTAAAGGCTGAAATCTCGTCCGTTATCCAATCCCTCAAAGTAAGGGAAAAATCTATCAGGGATAACATCAGCTACTATGAAAAACGAATCAAAGATCTCCCTGATGCCGAAAAGAGGTTGGCTGAGCTTACCAGAGAGACCGGTGTTCAACAGAGCGCCTATTCCTCTCTTCTCGAGAAGAAGCAGGAGTTTGAAATAATGAAGGCAAGCGAAATCGGGAATGTCTGGGTAGTCGATTCAGCAACACCGGGCAAAAGAACCAAACCCACACCAAAAAGGAATATCATGCTTGCCCTTATTGTCGGTCTGGGTATGGGAATCGGGTTAGCCTTTTTTCTGGAATACCTTGATAATACCGTCAAGAGCCCTGATGACTTGAAACAGGTTACGGAACGCCCTCTTCTGGGTTCTATAGCAAAATTTGATACACAGGCAGGCAAGAACGGTGGAGAGGTTATCACGCATACAATGCCGAAGGCCAACATATCCGAGGCATTCAGGACCATTAGAACGAACATGTTTTTTGCCTCCGTTGATACACCAAAAAAAATAATAGGCGTAACCAGTGCCCTGCCCGGGGAAGGAAAGACATTCTTTGTGGCCAATCTGGCCGTTTCCATTGCGCAGGCGGAAAAAAAGGTGCTCCTTGTAGACGCTGACATGCGACGTCCCCGCCTTCACAGGGTATTCAACCAGAAACGAACACCGGGGCTTTCAAATCTCATTATGGCGAAAGATGTTGAAAATGCTGTAGACGGTGTTATCAGAACACTTCCGGAACAGGGGATAGATGTAATCTATGCCGGCGATATACCGCACAATCCCAATGAACTGCTCGGTTCACAGAAAATGAAGCATATAATCGATCTAATATCAAAAAAATATGACTACATCCTCTTTGACGGATCTCCAGTCCTGTCAGTGAGTGACTCAGTTGTGTTGACAAATAAACTTGATGGTATAATTTTTGTTGTCCAGTCCGAAAAAACCGAAAAAAATGCACTCAAACAGGCACTGGAGATGGTTCCTGACGAGAAGATACTTGGTCTAACCCTGAATAACATAAACATTCAAAGAGATGGATATTACTACCGATATTACTATCAGTACTATTACAGCTACGATGATCAAGACCAGGGCGTTGGAAAAAAGAAAAAACATCTCAGAAAAAAGCGCCTAAAAAAGAAACATTTGCATACTTAACACTATAGTCACACATTCTATATCATACCCATGCTCAACTATAAGCGTACACTCATTGTCATTTTTTTGTGCACTATCCCTGCTTTTCGCCCGGGTTTCCGTCAATGTTCCACTGAAGGTAATGATTTGAGGAGTGCTCATTATCATTAAGATTTGTATTAAGGAGGCAACAAGGCAAGTGGAAATCAAACCTCTTTTGCCTCTAACCTAAATCAAAGTGCTCCTCAAATCTTCAACCGTGTAAAGGAACGTATCATTGATCGACCTTCATTGCCATATTCTCCATGGGGTGGATGATGGACCCCAGTCCCTGGAAGAGAGCCTTTCCATGGCACGGGCAGCTGTCAGCGACGGGATCCACTCCGTTGTGGCCACACCTCACACCCTGAATGGCATATACCTAAACCGTGTCGAGGAAGTCATTTCAAAGGTGGCCACCCTCCAAAACGTCCTATTAGAAAATCACATTGAGCTCAAGGTATATGCAGGCGCTAATGTACATCTGTGTCCCCGGTTACTGGAACGGATTGAAAGTGGTGATGCGTGTACTATTGATAATCGAAGAAAATATCTATTGCTGGAATTTCCTACACAAGTGATCCCTGAAGCACTAAGAGATGAAGTCTTTTGGCTAAAGTTGAATGGCATTACGCCCATTATCACCCATTCTGAACGAAATACCGTTATACAGCACAATTTGGATTTCCTGCATGATCTCGTTTCGATGGGAGCACTGATTCAGGTGACTGCCATGAGCATTACAGGAAATTTTGGAGGGGTGGTCATGCAGTGCGCTGAGAGCCTGCTACGATACCGGCTGGTCCATGTGATTGCCAGCGATGCCCACTCCGCAGATAGGCGTCCGCCGATACTATCACATGCGGTTTATGCCGCAGCAGAAATTCTTGGAAGCTATGAGGAGGCATACAGTATGGTTAATGATTTGCCTGCCTCTATTCTTTCAGGGGAAGTTCTCGAAATTCTCGAACCCTTCCATGCAAAACAAGCTCGTGCTTGTGTATAGATTAGCCCCACAAATCAAAGAGCCGAACAGTGCATGCCCTATTTGCCCCGTGTGTCGAAGCGAAGTTTACCCCGCCCGTCGAAGATGCCGCCTTGCGGTGCCCGTTGAATTGCTCCCTCAGGAGCACCCCAATGGGGATTCAACTGGGGTGAAACCTATCTGTTTTTTCTTTTTAACTGGGGCGTAGATCCCGCCACTCGGGGTCAAAGCAAAGCTTACCCCGCCTGCCCAATGAAATGCGGAGCCTATTTCATCGGGGTGAAACCTATCTGTCTTTTCTGCCTGCCCCATGAAACCTTTTTTTCTTTTGTTTCATCGGGGTTTAACTGGGACGTATTTCATCGGGGTTTAACTGGGGCTTATTTCCCTGGGGCAAAGCCTATATATTTTTCTCTCCATTGACAAAGGAGACAAGATGTGTATAATTTTGTGTATAAGGAGGTGTCAAAATGCGAACAAATATCGTTCTTGAAGACAGTTTGGTTAAAGAGGCATTAAAGTATAGCGGGGCAAAGACCAAGAAAGAGCTTATTCATCAGGCGTTAGAGGAGTTTGTTAAAAACCGTCGCCGTCGTAACCTCCTCGATCTGGCAGGAAAGATCGAGTTTGCCGAAGGATATGACTATAAATCCCTGCGCGAGGGTAAAAGGCAATGATTCTGGTTGATACGTCTGTCTTGATCGACTTTTTTAAGGGGCAGAAAAACAATTCATGCCAGAAATTCGAACTGATTTTAAACCAAGGCATACCGTTTGGGATAAACTCATTCATATTTCAGGAAGTTCTTCAAGGGGCCAAATCAGACAAGGAATATAGAACGTTAAAAAAATATCTGGAGACTCAACGCTTTTATCATCTCAATGATCCAGTTGATTCATTTGCCAAGGCTGCCCGAATCTATTTTGATTGCCAAAAAAAGGGCATTACAATTCGCAGTACCATCGATTGCCTTATCGCTCAGACTGCTTTAGAGCATAATTTATTCCTCCTCCATAACGATAATGACTTTAATGCTATGGCTGCTGTCGTCGGTCTGAATACCTATTAAAAAGGCATGTCCAAGCCAAAGACATTTATTATTTGACCAAGATGAGGAATGAAGATACTATGCTAATGGTGTTCATTATCTTTCGGAGGAAATATGCGCAAACAAAGAATTGAGTATGATTAAACTGTAGACGCACTTGTAGCTGTTGCTAAGCGTCTCAGTGTCTATGAAGATCGATACCGTATGGAGTCGGAGGCATTTTTCGATAAATTTCGCAAGGGAAAAATGGAAGACTCTGTTGATTGTACCGAATGGGCGAACGACTATCAGCATTATATGGCTATCAGGCTTGAAATAGAAAGACACCTGCAACATGTTGCTTAATTTACTGGCTAAATACCTTAAAAATGTTGAGGCTGCGATTCGCAAGTTAGAAGGCGTCTATGTCGAGCATTACGAAGAGGAGATTCTGGCAACTAATCGTGTGAACTTGCGTATTCGAGTTCATTTTCCGAGCGGATATCTGTTGGAATTGAATGATGCGGCTATTGTTCAAACAAGCCAAATCGGGCATCTTGGCTATCGCTATCACCTCCAGGATAGATAAAACAATCTTGTCTTTCGCTACGACAATACTCCGCATTTTCCAGGGGTTAAGAGTTTTCCCCATCACAAACACCTTCCGAATAAAGTGGTTTTGCTGAGGAACCTTCAATTTTTAAGGTAATTGAGGAAGCAAAGCAGTTGGCTCAATGAAATACCATCGAAAGAATTGGCCAATCCATCGTTTCCTGTCTTTGTAGTTTTTCAATCCGCAATCTTTACCCCGCTGTGCCCTGTGAAATTTGCAATAGCAACAGCTTGCCGGGTGAAATAGACAAAGTCTGAGCGAAGCGTATTTAACTTGGCGCAGCGTATTTCACCGGGGTGAATTGCTCCACCAAGAGCACCCCAAAGGGGATTCAACTGGGGTGGAATGCCTTTGTGCTTTTGTTTAACATGGGAATCAAGAGCTCAGAGCCATATGCTAAATAATTGGCGAATCAGTGTAAAAAAGAAGTAAAACAATATCTGTATGAATGTTTTATAATAGTTAGTAACAAAGTTCTAAGATCTTTTATTATTATAAGGACAGTCCCCCATTAGAAGACCAACTTCGCGGAACTATGCGGGGGGTGCCAAATGACCGGCATTCCTTCCTATAACCTTTACTTTTACTAAAAAACTTTTTACAATACATAGGGCATTTAAAAGGAGGTTATATTATGCTTATTGAATATGTCGATAAAGCAATGGGTAAAGCAGTTTACGATAAATTAGAAGATGGTAGTTTTTCCGGCAAAATTCCACAATGCCCAGGCGTTATCGCTTTTGGAGAAACGCTTTATCAATGCCAGAAGGAACTGAGGTCCTCTCTTGAAGGTTGGCTTATTGTAAAAATTAGACATGGTGATAAATTGCCAGTAATAGGCAGGATAAATTTGAATAAAAGAATGCCTGTTATTGAAGAAGCAGTTGCCCATGGCTAAATGGATGCCATGTAAGCGAAGAGATTTCATAAAGAAGCTAAGAAAACTTGGTTTCGAACCACCTGAACCCGGAGGGCGTCATCATTATATGTTTACCCCGTTAAATGTTTTACCTATTTAACTGGGGCGTTATGACACATATACACTCACCCTGCCAAGTAACAAAGAATATTCTATCCCACAAATCAAAATGCTTCTTAATGAGATTGAACGTGGAATTAGTAAGAAAATCTCCCTTCAACAGTGGGAGAATCTTTAGAAAACTATTTCATATACCACTCTATTTTTTTCTCTCATCAAAAATAATGCATGGAAAAAAGAACCAACAAAGATACTCTAAAAAGTTAGAAGATTTAATCCTCATTGCTTTATACATTCAGCACCCAGCATCAATCATTTGACCAAGGAAAAATAACATTTAATTTACCCCATGAAATTTTTACCCCATTTAATTGCTCCACCAGGAGCACCCCAATGTGGATTCAACTGGGGCCTGCCCCGTTCAATTCATGTAATGACGAGCAACGCGTATTGAACTGGGGCATCAATCCTACGAGTCCATTTGTGCTTTGGACCATTCGCTTTTCAAGTAGGGAAGTCAACTTAGTCAACAACGTCCCGAAAGTTCCACTGCGCCTGACTTCAATTGCTTCCAGCTATTCGCTATGAGCCAAGAGCTATGAGCTTGTATATCGCTATGCTTGCCCTGAGCCTGTCGAAGGTTTTACCCGGGGAGCTTCGAACTAACTTGTATATTGAAATATTTAAGGGCATTGCCCTTTATTTCAAATTGAATTTTACGGTTTTAAGGTTACAAACGAAATGATGAAAAATATACTGGTTGTCGGCGGAGCTGGCTATATCGGCTCACATATGTGCAAATATTTGGCAAAAGAAGGATATATCCCTATCGTCCTCGACAATCTTATCTACGGTCATAGAAAGGCTGTAAGGTGGGGGCCTTTCATGGAAGGTTCTATTGCCGACACCGTATTATTGAGGAAGGTATTTTCAGAATATCAAATTACCGCTGTGATGCACTTTGCCGCGTTCTGCTATGTGGGTGAATCAGTAGAAGACCCAGCCAAATACTACAGGAATAACGTTGCAAATACCATAAATTTGCTTGATGTGATGCTCGAAAGAAATGTGTACAATTTCATATTTTCTTCCTCCTGCGCCACATATGGGGAACCGATTAAAATTCCCATAACTGAACAGCATCCACAGTATCCTATTAACCCTTATGGAAGAACAAAGCTCATAGTTGAACAGGTTCTCGATGATTACAGAAGCTCATATGGATTAAGATCCGTGTCTCTCCGTTATTTTAATGCTGCAGGTGCAGATCCTGACGGCGAATTGGGGGAGGATCATACGCCGGAAACACACCTCATACCCATAGTTCTCCAAACCGCCCTTGGTCAAAGAGAAGAAGTAAATATTTTCGGAGATGATTACCCAACAAGAGACGGCACCTGTATGCGGGATTATATTCATGTTGTTGACCTGGCTCAGGCGCATTTTCTGGCTTTGCAAAGGCTTCTGGGTGGATCAAATGGAGGTGCATACAATTTGGGAAATGGACGTGGTAACTCAGTTAAAGAAGTAATTGAGGTTGCCCGAAATATTACCGGAAAATCGATTCCATCGAAGATTACGGAAAGACGGCCTGGGGACCCGGCAGTGCTTGTCAGCTCCAGCAAAAATGCCATCAAGGAGCTAGGATGGGAACCTCAGTTTCAGGACCTTCACTCAATTATTGAAACTGCCTGGAGATGGCATAGAAATCATCCCAAAGGGTACAAGACTTGATCATTAATGTACAACAAAATATAGACCAAATCCGCCAAATAAGTTTATCCCGCGTGTCGAAGCGAAGTGTATTTCACTGGGGCCTGCCCAGTTAAATTGTTGTTGGTTTTATTTAACAGGGTTCAACATCGTACCCAAAGATCATTTGTCATTTGACAAATATTCAAATTTGAAAGATAGTGCTTTTAAGGAAAACCGTTACTTTTTGCAAAAGGGATAAAAAATGGAAACACTGATAATTTCTAAGACCGAGCTAAAAAAATTAATGAAAGAAGCCATGATAAGCGCATTAACCGAAAGGAAGGATTTATTGGAAGGTGCGGTATCAGAGGCTATCCTTGATATGAAACTTGGTCTAGCTACAGAGGAGGGCGATACAGGGGAATATGTCTCGGAATCTGAAATTCTTTCCAAGTTAATGGATTGATGTATGGATATACTTTATGGAAAAAGATTCAGCAAAGATCTTGATTCCATCCGGAATGAGCCACATGTCAGGAAGCGCCTTTTAAAACTCATAAAGGAAATAAAGAAAATAAGTTCACTAACAGACCTGAAAGATGTTAGAAAAATAGAAGGTTATAAAGACTATTTTCGTATCAAGGTTGGAAATCACAGACTTGGTGTAAAGAAGGGTAAAAACAGGATTGAATTGATTCGCTTTCTACATCGTAAAGAAATTTATAGACGATTTCCATAATAAAAATGGCCTCCTTTCCCGCTGCACGTGTATCCCTTTATGAAACCATTGCCATGCTTCAGATAGTAAAGAAAAAACAATGGTTAAATCAATCACGCTATAATATTTTGTATCAGCAGGCTGAAGAAATAAGAAAAATGCACCCTGCCTAATCAATTCTATAAAAATATAACCTATCAGATATTTCCTATCACCTATGCCTGACCCGTTGAATTCACGATAGTGATAGCGAAGCGTATTTCACTGGGGCCCGCCCCGCCTGCCCAATGAAATGCGGAGCCTATTTCATCGGGGTGAAATTGACGAAGTCACGAGCAAAGCGTATTTAACTGGGGCCTGCCCGAAGACAGAATAGAGATAATTGGTGTTACAAAACATTACAAGAAATAAATCTCAAAAATCCTGCTTGCCCCGTGAAATTGACGAAGTCACGAGCAAAGCGTATTTCACTGGGGCCCGCCCCGTTAAATTCGAAGAAAGCTTCACTCTGTGAACCGCATTTAACTGGGGTGAATTGCTCCACCAGGAGCACCCCTAAGCCTGCCCTGTAGCTCCGGTAGATGGTACAGGGGAGATTCAACTGGGGTTTACCCCGTTGAATTCCGCGCAGCGGACCTCATACGGAGGATTCAACTGGGGACCGATCCCAATCATTTATACCTTGTGCTTTCTGCCCTATGCGCCCTGCGCCCGACTTCAATTGCTTTCAGCTATTCGCTATGAGCCAAGAGCTATGAGCTTCTATATCAAGATCCCAATGGCTTGTTGTATAGCCTTTTCAACCTCAGTCATCTTTATATGGCTTATGGTTCCAAAAAAGGGACCGCGTAGTAAAAAGGACTTATCAAGGGTTGTGATTTGTTCGCACTTAGCCATAGAAGTCCGGTCAAGTCCACCTTCCCCTACAGGTAATTCTATATGGGTGGGGCTGGTGCGGAGAGTAGTAGAGATGGGAACTACAATGACATCGTTGGCTAAGCGATTTCGAACGTCCAAAGAAACTATGAGTGCTGGCCTTGGCTTAGTATCTTTGGGCTGAGCAGGAAGGCTTACAAGGTAGATTTCACCTCTCTTAGGATACGTCATGAGTTTAATCTTTCCAGAGATGATGAGCAGATTGGGTAGCTATTTCATCCCACTGTCGTTCTTCTTCCCGTTCTTCATGAGACAACGAAAGGTAATATTCTTCAATCTGACGTTCGAGTTCTCGCTTTCTTTGTTCTTTGTGCCAGGTGCGTAAAATATCCTCTATAAGCTGGCTCCGGGAGCGGGCTTTAAGGGCCTTAAGGGATTCATCAATAGCTTTAACTAATTCCGCATCAAGACTTGTAGTAACTTTGACTTTTGCTAAAGAATAGGCTTTGGAACCCATTTCTTCCTCCTTTTTTCCTTACTATTGTTATGAATATAATTCATACGAAAATTGGTGTCAATAATTTTTTATCCATACCCCTTTATCTTTTACAAATAACGATTAACCAATAACACGCAACCTTCTGTCAGCTGCGCTCTACATCAAGCACTCCGAACCACCCATAAAAATCAATAAAACAAACTGAGGTATTCTATGAAACGAGCTCTAATTACCGGTGTCACCGGTCAAGATGGCGCCTATCTGGCGGAGTTTTTGCTGGGGAAGGGTTATGAGGTGCATGGCATTAAACGCAGATCCTCCTCGTTCAACACCGGCCGCGTCGACCACCTCTATAAAGACCCTCATGAAGAGGATGTCCATTTTTATATGGAATACGGGGATCTCACTGACGCAACAAACCTGATCCGCATCATTCAGGAAGTCCAGCCTGATGAGATCTATAATCTGGCGGCCCAGAGCCATGTCAAGGTTTCTTTTGAAACCCCGGAATATACTGCCAATGCAGATGCACTTGGTACCTTGCGGCTTCTCGAGGCCATCAGAATTCTAAAGCTGGAGAAAAAAACCCGATTTTACCAGGCCTCAACCAGCGAACTCTTTGGAAAGGTTCAAGAGATTCCACAAAAGGAGACAACACCGTTTTATCCACGATCTCCATATGCAGTCGCCAAACTCTACTCCTACTGGATCACGATAAACTATCGTGAAGCGTATGGCATGTATGCATGCAACGGTATCCTGTTCAATCACGAATCATCCGTCCGCGGAGAAACCTTTGTAACCCGCAAAATTACCCGCGCCCTGGCACGCATCAAACTGGGTCAACAAAAGTGTCTCTATCTCGGCAATCTCGATGCCAAACGAGACTGGGGACATGCGAAAGACTATGTTGAAATGCAGTGGCTCATGCTCCAGCAAGAAGAACCAGAGGACTATGTTATTGCAACAGGTGAACAACATTCTGTCAGGGAGTTTATTGAAACTGCAGGCAGGGAACTGGGTATTAAGTTGGAATGGCAAGGTTCCGGCATCGATGAGGTCGGCATCATCACTGACATAGAACAGATTCCCGAGGTCACGAAATCAGAAATCCTTTACCTGTATAATGCCGAGCATGCTTCACCGGGTAGAAATGCGAAATCATCTACCGTGCAATCTTCAACAAAAGCGCAAAGCGTTCTTGAGCCTCTAACCTCACACCTCACACCTCACATCGGCCAGCCAATTGTCCGTGTCGACCCTCGGTATTTTCGCCCTACCGAAGTAGACACACTTTTGGGAGATGCGAGCAAAGCAAGAAAAAAACTCGGGTGGAAACCTCGAATAGGGTTTCATGAACTGGTCGCGGAAATGGTTGCAGCGGATCTCAAAGAGGCTGAAAGAGACCAGCTCTGTGACAGCAATGGTTTCCCGATATACAACCACATTGAATAGATATACTCCTCGCAGAAAACAAAGAGAAAACAGTGGAAAAATCATCAAAAATTTATATTGCAGGGCACACGGGTCTTGTTGGCTCTTCCCTTGTCCTTTCCCTTAAGGCAAATGGCTATATCAATCTTATCACCTGCGCACATGACGAGCTGGACCTTACCCGACAAGAGGACGTAAATGCCTTCTTTCGAACGAAACAGCCTGAATACGTCTTTCTTGCTGCTGCAAAGGTTGGAGGTATTTTGGCTAACAGCACCTACAAGGCGGAATTTATATACGACAACGTAATGATAGCAGCAAATGTCATACAGTCGGCGTATAAATATGGAGTAAAAAAACTCCTCAATCTTGGCTCTTCCTGTATATATCCCA
>CAZSWT010000002.1:0-112761 GCA_964611035.1 uncultured Desulfobacteraceae bacterium | reverse complement strand
CCGGGCTCATTCATCCACGGGTAAACCCGTGGTGTTCTGTCTCCGACCGCATAAAGATGAGATCTTTCCGTAACCCATTTGAGATAGTCGCTGGTCTCTTGAGGTGTTCTGTATCTGAGTAATCTATAGAGTTTATCGCTTGGTATGAAAGAGATCTGATATCTCTGAACATTTATTCGCCATATTTCTTTAGTTGTACTTCTTAGCTTCTCCCATTCTTTAGATTCTTTTCCACGTTCTTCACTATTGCCGATAGAGGAGAAAAGAAATGAATAGATAATTGCGAGCACTATTAAGAAAAAAAACTCTTTCTGATTTTGATCATTGTCTCCTTGTTAAAAATTATGTTTAAATGCAATCCATTGAATTGATGTGTTAGTAAAAAATCGGTAATGACAAAAGGTGTATGAAAAAAAGGAAATGAATATGAGGAATAGATATGGATCAGTAGGACAGGCGTCTCGCCTGTCTGTACTTACATGGAGGAGACATCTTCCCCATTATCAACTCTCTTCCGGTTACTACTTTATTACATTTTCTACCCATGACAGATTCCAATTACAGCCACCGCAAAGAGATTGCGTTTTTAATGCTTTATGCCGCTGTGGTATTGAATGACCATGTACATATTATAATAAATCCTTTTGAGTCATTACCTAAAATAATGCACAGCATAAAAAGCTTTACTGCCCATGAGATTAACAAGATATTAGAAAGAAAAGGCAAGGTCTGGCAAAACGAAAGTTATGATAGGTTATAAGAGATGAGGATGAATTTTTAGAGAAGCTCAACTATATTGCAAACAATCCTATTAAGGCAAGTTTGGCAAGACAATACGAGGATTACAAATGGTTATACATAAAAGGATGGATAACAGGCAATTCATAGACAGGCGAGACGCCTATCCTACTTATGGGGGAGATAAGTTAATTTGAACCAACTCATTAAAGATAAAGGATATTTTAAGAATTCACTAAATAAGTTTTGACAATACTAAAAAATCTTTTCAGAGGCGATTATGATGAAAAAAAAACTATTAAAAAGCAGCCTTGTAAATATAGCCATTTCAGATATTGATTTAACACCAGGCCCATTCTGTATGAGCTTTAATTTCAACCTGGAACCACTTAAGGCATCTATTGAAAAATTTGGTGTTATAAATACACCATATCTGCGTAAAAATTCCGATAACAATTTTATAGTAGTTGCCGGTTATCGAAGGCTAATGGCTGTAAAAGAATTGGGGTGGCAGGATATAGTATGCCACGTGTTACCTGATAGTTTCTCCCTGTTTAATGCGCTTTTATTTAATTTAAATGATAATCTCATTCATCGTCAATTGAATAATATTGAAAAAGGGATGATTTTGCAAAGGCTAACCCGTTTCATTAGCACAGAAGAAATAGTAACCAATTTCATGCCTATTCTTGGTATTCCTTCAAACAAAGAGCAATTAGAATTATTTTTAGGTTTAGAGGAGTTAGAAGAAAGAATAAAGATTTCTGTCGCTATGGAAAGATTATCCATACGGGTGGCTGGATTACTGGGGTATGTTGAGAAAAATGATCGGTTCGAGATTAATGATCTATTTACATCTTTAAAATGGAGCTTTAATCAGCAATGGGAAACCATCCAATGGATTAAAGAAATTGCCAGCAGGGAAGGGCGCTCAATTAAAAAGATTATAGATTCAAAAGATATTAAAGAGGTTTTACATAATACTGCGATGAATAAACCACAGAAGGTAAAAACCATAGTTAAGATACTGAAATTCAGAAGATTTCCATCCCTTTCGAGGGCTGAAAAATTATTTAACAAGGGTATTTCCGATCTTTCTCTTCCCTTAGGAGTTAAAATAATTCCCCCACCTTTTTTTGAGGGGACTTATTACAAGCTCGAGGTAACCTTTAGAAAAGGTGAAGATCTTAAAGGAAAGGTAGCTGATTTATATAACTTACCTGAATTAAAACACATACCCGATTTTTGGAAGGACATATAGTATTTCGGATTCCAAAAAAGCATTTATAAAATACCGTAACTATTCAGCCACCAAGGCACAAAGACTCAAAGACTATTATAAAGAATAATTATATCATCTTGGTGTCCGTTCGGCCTTGAGCTCACGGCCGAAAGGCTTGGTGACTTTGTGGCAAGATACCTGAGTAATTACCAAATACCTATGAAACGATTTAAAGTGAGGCGAATCTTGATTGAAAGAGAGGCTGAAAAGGACTCCCTTTCAAAGAAGATAATTGAAAAATTGCCAAATATACCAATAGAGCGTGTAGGATCAAATGAATTAGCATTGCGGGAAGATATTGAAGAGATGGATAAAGACTCGCTTAGGCTTATCCACTATAAAGGTGAATTTCTAAAACCATGTCCGGGTACAAGGAGATATATCTGCTGCGGGTACCAGATCCTCAATGTAGGTATCAACTGCCCAATGGAATGCAGTTACTGTTTTCTTCAGTCCTACGTTAATCAACCATCATTAAGGCTTTTTACTAATTTAGAAGATAAACTTAATGTGATAGGTGAATTTATCGATAACCAGCCAGATAGGATATTTAGGATCGGGACTGGAGAATTTACCGATAGTCTCGCCCTTAATTATATTACTGGATGGACTGATTTTTTACTTCCCTTTTTTTCTGTCAGAAAGAACTGTATACTGGAGCTCAAGACAAAAACCTCTTTTATCAAAGACATTATTAAAAGTAGCTATAGAAAAGGGATAGTTGTCGCATGGTCTTTAAATACCTCTCGAATTATAGCCAATGAAGAGGGAAAGACAGCAAGCCTAAAAGAGAGAATCATTTCCGCACGGGAATGCCAGAAAGCAGGATTTGTAATAGCCTTTCATTTTGATCCCTTAATACATTATCCTGGATGGGAAAATGAATATGAAGAGATTATCCAACTTTTAGAGAGATATATTGATCCAGCCTCTATTATCTGGATAAGCATTGGCTCTTTTAGGTATATGCCAGATCTCAAGTGGCGTATTTTACAAAGATTTCCACGTACACATATCTTTGATGGTGAATTTGTTACCGGTTTAGACGGTAAACAGAGATATTTCAAACCCATCAGGGTAGAAATGTATGCTAAGTTATCAGAAAGATTAAAAAAATGGCGTGATAATCTGGGAATTTATCTCTGTATGGAAAGTGATGATGTGTGGGAACAATCGTTAGGCTGGTCTCCAAAAAATTCGTCTACTCTTTCCGGCTATCTTGACAACAGGGTGAGAATGGTAATGCCTACGTGAAAAGTGACGAAAGTGAGCTAAAGTTATGAATAGCATGGTTATAGATACCGTTGATCGTAGATTAACTTATATATGGTAACTATTTTAGCTATGATAGCTCAGTTATACTTTGAGCGGTTATAATTAGCGCTTTTAGGTTTATTAATTGACCGTAAATTTCAGACCCAGGACGATCATTGGCCTGCCCTGCCTGCCCTGGCGCGACTTCCTCGGCAAATATCGCAATGTCTATATTATTTATAAGTCCTGGCAATACAGCCTCAGCATTGCATGCCAGGTCTGCCCGCCGTCTGGCAGGCGGGTCTGGGCCAGGGAGTAATGGAGTGTTGGGGGCTTTCCATCACTCCATTACTCCAGTACTCCAGCAATGGAGAATGGAAAAAGTGGTTCACTTGATACAAAAACGCAATTTATGGCCGTGTATAATATAGATCCTTGTTATCTATTTCTGAATGTGGTAGAAGCAAAACGATTTAATCTAAAAAATTGTGCATCCCTTTTTAAAAAAACATGATATAATATTTAATTAAATTGGTTACACAATAAAGCTAATGTAATACATTATTAATTATTTACAAGTTATTTCAAAGGAGGAGCTATGGAAATAAAAAAAATAGGTGTTGTTGGGGCAGGAGCTATGGGGAATGGTATCGCTCAGGTAGCAGCCCAAATCGGCTGTGATGTTGTCATGAGAGACATAGAAATGAGATTTGTAGAAGGAGGAATCAAGAATATCGAGAGATTTCTTTCAAAGGGTGTAGAAAAAGGGAAAATGGATGCAAGTCAAAAAGATACCATTATTGGCCGGATAAAAGGCACAATAGACATGGAGGACCTTAAAGATGTTGATTTTGTTGTAGAAGCTGTTATTGAAGATCTCGATCTAAAAAAGAGAGTTTTCAAGGAGTTAGATGAATTATGTAAACCGGATGTTATTTTGGCTACCAATACATCATCTATGTCAATTACAGAAATAGCCGCAGGTACTAGAAGACCTGATAAGGTTTGTGGGATGCATTTTTTTAACCCCGTACCCTTAATGCGGCTTGTAGAAATAATTAGAGGCTATTCTACAAGTGACGACACTGTAAACACTACGACAGAATTGGCACAGAAAATGGGTAAAACAACTGTGGAAGTCAAAAAGGACTCACCAGGTTTTATTGTTAACAGAATAATGATTCCGCATATGATTGAGGCTATAAAGATTGTTGAGGAAGGTATTGCATCTATTGAGGATGTTGATAAGGCAGTAAAGAATGGTCTAAATTATCCTATGGGTCCATTTGAATTGATGGATTTGACAGGAATTGATATCGCATACTTTGTAACGCAATATTTCTTTAATGAGTTGAACAAAGAAAACAAATGGGTCGCACCAAATTTATTAAAAACAATGGTGAGGGCCGGTAAATTCGGTAAAAAAACTGGTGGTGGATGGTATTCATAAAGATTTAAAGTATATGCGCACAAAAAGGGAGACTTTGTTTTAAGTCTCCCTTTATTATTTTTTAAAAAAAAGACTATCGTTTATTTTTATGACGCATAGATTTCAATAGCTTCCGGTATTTATGTTTTCTTATTTTTTTCCTTCTTTTTTTGACTACACTGCTCATAAAAATAAAAACCTCCAAAAAATTAAAATGTTTATAATAATGGTGAATAGGGATACAAAAGCTTAATATTTGTAAGTAAGTTTACATAATATATATTATCAGACATAATATTAATGTAAAAACATTACTTATTATTCTTATTTTTTGATTTATAAAGATCTTTATCTGCTAATGCTATTAAATCGTTTGCATCCATTTCATTTGAATAGGTTGCAAACCCTAGACTTGCGGTAACACCATCTCCCTCTTCAAATCCTTTTTTAAGTCTTTCACTTGTATTGGATACAATTTCTTTATTCGCCTCAACGAGAATAATTGCGAACTCATCACCACCATACCTAAAAGCTGTGTCTACGTTCTCCCTGATGTTTGAAAGGATTATCTTACCAGATTGATTTAGCATCTTATCACCTGCAAGATGGCCATATGTATCGTTATATTCTTTGAATCTATCAAGATCCAAAAGGATCAGGGATAAGGGATGGTTCTGGCGGTTTGCCCTATTCACCTCCTCTTTTAGTTTATTATGAAAGTGTCTTTGATTAAAAAGTCCGGTGAGGTTATCAGTTATTGATAATTTGGCTAATTCATCTCTAATCCTTTTCTCTATCAATATCCTGCTTATCTTCGCCTCTATTTCATCAATCTTAAACGGCTTGGTAATAAAATCATTTGCGCCAGCATTAATAACATCCATATACGCATAGTCTTTATCGTAACCAGTCATAGCAATTATGCTTATATCAAGTTTTTCTTCCCTCACCTTCTTTATTAATTCAATTCCATTAAGTTCTGGCATATTGATATCAGTAATTAAAAAGGTATATTTTCCATTTTTTATTCTCTGCAATGCATTTTTTCCACTGTTCTCTGACTCAGCATTAAACCCTAAACTTGACAGTAATTCTGTTACAACCTTTCCTACCTCTATCTCATCATCAACAACCAGAAGATTTTCTTTCTGATATTCCTGTTCCATGGTTAGATACCCTAATATACCTTCTGATTATATTTGTCAACTAACTCTCCAAGTAATGAATTTTGAAAACCTTTAATAATCTTAACCCTCACCAATTGCCCTTTGAAATTTTTTTTAGCAAAAAAATTGGCAACCTTATTTCCTGACGTTCTTCCTGTGAGCTGACCGTTCCCTTTTTTTCCAGGGCCTTCTACTAAAACTTCTTGGATTGTTCCCTCCATTAGTGTGTTTTTTGATAAGGTTATCTTTCTTTGCCTTTCCTGCAATACAGATAGGCGTCTTTGTTTTTCTTTTTCATCTAATTTTCCCGGTAACTGTAATGCCTTGGTTTTCGGCCTTTCAGAATATTTAAAGGAGAAAAGATTATCAAACTCTATTTTATCTATTAATTGCAGACTATCTTCAAAATCCTTTTCAGTTTCACCTGGGAATCCAACAATCAAATCGCTTGTAATTGTTATATCAGGCCGTACTTTTTTTATGCGTTCTACTAAAGAAATATATTTATCTCTTGTGTATCTTCTATTCATAAGATTAAGTATAGTATCTGAGCCTGATTGAACTGGAAGGTGAATATGAGCACAAAGGCTCTTTAATTCTCCAAAAGAACCTATAAGTTCATCGGATAGATCTTTCGGATGAGATGTTATGAAGCGAAGCCTTTTTAAGCCCCCTATACTATCCAACTCCTTTAGTAAACCAGGAAATGTTGGCATGGTCTTGTTTTTGGTATTGTAGGAGTTTACATTTTGCCCTATAAGGGTAATTTCCTGTATACCTTGACTGATCAAATATTTAGACTTATTAATGATATCTTCTGCTGGAAGGCTTGTCTCCCTACCCCTCACAAAAGGAACAATGCAATAAGAACAAAAATTATCACATCCCTCCATAATTTTTAAAAAAGTTGTAACCCTTCCTTTTACGTAGCCGTTACAAGTGGGTAATGTGGATGGTTCACAGGTTAAATCGAGAGAGAAGGCCTTCCCTCTTCCTTCCTTGATTTGAGCAAGAAAATCATCGATGTGGTAAATATTTCTTGGGCCCAAAACCAAATCAATAAATGGAAAACGTTTGAAGAGATTTGTGCCTTGTTCTTGGGCTACACATCCAATAATACCAGAAATGATATCTGGCCTCTTCCTCTTTAAAGAAGCCAAGCGACCAATAAGGGTTAATGCCTTTTGTTCAGCCTTTTGTCTGACCGTACAGGTATTTATCAAGATAATATGAGCATCATTGATGCTATCCGTTTTTTTATAACCCTTATTTATAAGGATTTGGCTGATAGTGTCAGAATCATGCACATTCATCTGACACCCAAAGGTTTTTATATAAAATAATTGATCCACGTGGCACCTCCGTGCCTACGGTAGAGAAAAATTTATCCTATCAATACAATTTCTCTTTATTAACATGGATACTTCCCTCTTCTTGTAAAGATTTTATAAGTGAAACTATATCTTCCTTACACCCGGGTACTATAGAGATTTCAATCTCACCATTTACTGAATTAATAGTTCTCATAGATGCCATGCCATCGTAGGATTCTATTATCCATTGCAAATAACATATTTCCTTTCTATCTATAGACAAAAGATATTTACCGGTTTGTCTCATTGTAAGAGGATTCACCCCATTTCAGTTTTGTTCTTAAAATATCGAAATAGTCCTGACCAGGGGATTTAATTAGTTTAAGTTTTTTTTCTGACTTAGAGATAACAACCCTGTCATTAGTTATAAGTTCGAAGCCAACCTGGCCATCAAAGGTGAGTGTGACTTGCTCGCTATTTTCACCCATTTCTATCTCTATTACTGATTTATCGGGCAATATAATTGGCCTGTGAGTCAATGTAAATGGGCATATTGGAGCTAATATCAATGCCTCTAAATCCGGGTAGATTATCGGGCCTCCAGCAGAAAGATTATAACCTGTTGAGCCTGTGGGAGTAGATATTATCAACCCATCTGCTCTAAAGGTCGTTAAAAAACGACCATCAATCGATACCATCAGGTCAACAATTCTGGCTAATGCACCTTTGTTAATAACCACGTCATTTAAGACTGAAAAACGACATTTTTCTTCACTATTTCTTACAATGCTAGCCTGCAACATCAACCTTGTTTCAATGGTTATTTCTCCAGTTACAAACTTTTCTATGTCCTTATAAAGCCTTTTTAACGGAATCTCTGTTAAAAAACCTAATCCTCCAAGGTTGATGCCCAAAATAGGCAGACCGTATCGCCCAACCTTTCTGGCTGCTCCCAGCAATGTTCCATCTCCACCTAATACAACAACCCAGTCGACTGTATCTGGTATAATTGTTTCCTCCTCAAGGCATTGGTTTAAGGCCGGGCTAGATGTCATCTCTTCGGTGTATACGTTTATTCCTTTTTCTGTAAACCAATCCTTTAATCTTTGACACTCCCTTTTTGCAGGCTCAAAATCGTGCTTAAAGATTATCCCGACTGATTTAGGTATTTTTTCCATTTGTCATTGGCCATTTGTCATTTAAAACTTTAGTCCACTTACCGTGTCACCTTGTCAATTACTGTCCACTCATTCACCAAATCCGAGGTTGTATCAACCAGGAGGTGTAAAATATTTAGAGAGGGATATAAACTCTTCAAGTTTTTTAAATCAACTGTTTGGAACTTTTTTTTATTATTTATATAGGCCTGAATAGTTAAGGCATTTGACTCATAGTTTTCCTTGGTTCTCTTCGATATCCTTTTAAGGGAAATTTCCTGGGGGCATTGTGTTTCCTGAATAACAAAAATTTTGTTATGTTGTGCGGCAACTTCGGCAGCCCTCCTTCTTAGCTCTTGGGTAATAAAGGTTGCATCCAGAATGATTCCTTCACCTTTGCCTGCAAGCTCATCTGCAAGAGAGAACATCTCATCGTATACAAGCTCCCTTTTTTTCATATCGGATGCTACCTTCTCATCGAATATGTCCTCATTTTTTAACACTTCAAGCCTTATTAAATCCGTCCTTATTATCTTATAGCCTTTGATTTTGGCTATAACCTCTGTGGTTTCCGTTTTGTAAGAGGCAGGAAGTCCACATGCTATAAGTACTGTTTCAGCCTGCAGTTCCTTTTTCATAAAATTTACAAAAGGTTCTTTCATAATTACCGCGCTCTCATCAGTAAGCACTAAACAGTAAACAGTAGGCAGGAAATACTCTGAATCGAACATATCCTTACTGCTTACTCCTTACTTCGTACTGCCTACTCTATATATGACCTGGCAAGTTTGAAATATCTTCTTGATGTTTCTACAGCTTCCTCTTTCTTTTCCATCCCTATACTTGCATCATCAAGCTGAAAACTGTTTACCTTCCCCCTTACAATTGCCCGATAGATTTTATAAAAGGCAAGCAAGGAATTCACATCGTGCTCATTTGCTGTTTCCTTATATAAATTCCAAAGTGTTTTAGAAAGGGTATTTCCTCCATAATATTCCAAATCCATAAGCAGGAAGGCGATATCAGCTAATATATCAGTATACCTAAATCTGTTGTTAAATTCAATGCAATCAAATATCGAGAGATTTTCTGTAAGGCAAATATGCTCCATATGGAGATCTCCATGACAGTCCCTTATCTTTTTCCTATTTATCCTGCTCATGAAAAGGGTCCTATTCGAGTCATAAAAGTTCTCAGTCCATTTTTTAAGGGCCTCGAAGTCTTTGTTTTGGATTGTTGTGCCAATATATTTCTGGATCTGTGCAAAATTTTCATCGGTATTGACCTTGAACATTTCTGGCTCGCCAAACTTATTGATATTAGAGGAATTGCGGGCAGTTGCATGAAATCTTGCAAGAACTTTAGCAATTTTTTTTAAGTGCTCATCGTTTAATTCCCTTTGAAAAAATAATGATTTCATAAGCATGTTATCAGGGAGTCTTTTCATTTTAACTGCATAGTCTACAATCTTTCCCTCCCCTATTCCCATTATGTAGTTTTTGCCATCATAGGTTATTGGTAATACATCTATATATATATCCTTTGATAAGCGTCGATTAAGCATAATCTCCTGATGACAGTAATATCGCCTTTTTTTTATAGTTGAAAAGTCTAAAAATCCAAAATTTACCGGCTTTTTTATCTTATATACAAACTCATCTGTAAGAAAAACGAGTGAGATGTGGGTCTGAATTAATGATACCTTTTTTGTGTTATCTGAAAGAAATTCGGTGTTTAAAAAATCATCGATCATGGAAGACATTAATAATCCTCAGTAATAAGCGAATTTGTAAATTTGGAGATTAAGGAATTTCTCAATTCCGATTTCACCGGATCAATCCACACTTTTTAACTTTAGTTTACTTTTTTATTAGCAGATTATGTGGGCATATTAAAAATCTAATGCACAGCGGTCAAGGATAAAATTGCTAAACTATGTTGACTTTATGATTGATCTGATCTAATTTTTTACGAAATTATTGGAGGCATTGATATGGTTAAAAAGTTAACTGAAGCAGCCAATTTTATACGCGAGAGGATAATAGACCAACCTCTCGTAGGGATGATCACAGGTACCGGTCTTGGAAACCTAACTGATATAATGGAAATTGATAAAAAAATTCCCTATGAACAGATCCCTCATTTTCCAAAATCAACTGTTGAAAGCCATGCAGGCATCCTTGTCTCTGGCACTATGGCAGGGAAGTCTATTCTTGCCATGCAGGGAAGATTTCATATCTACGAGGGATATACTGCTAACGAGATTACATTTCCGATCAGGGTTATGGCAAATTTAGGGGTGAAATACCTTTTTGTGGTAAGTGCGGCAGGAGGATTAAATCCTCTTTTTAAGCCAGGAGAAATAATGCTTGTTACAGATCATATAAACCTCACCGGAGATAATCCCCTTATCGGAAAAAACATTGATGAATTACGGCCGAGGTTTCCTGATATGACCTCTGCCTATGATAAAGACCTTATAGGCTTATCCAAAGAAAAGGCAAGAGGAGAAAAGATTATTTTAAATCAAGGCATCTATGTGGGTATAACTGGACCAAGCCTTGAAACACCTGCTGAGACGAGATTTTTAAGATTAATAGGTGGTGATGCAGTAGGAATGTCAACTGTTAATGAGGTTATAGCTGCTGTTCATTACGGATTAAAGGTATTGGTAATTGTAGCTATCACCAATAGTAACCTTCCTGATTGCATGACACCTACATCAATGGAAGAGGTGATTTTTAATGCCAAAAAGGCATCTTCCTCTTTAACCAAATTGCTCCCAGTAATTATCAAGGATTTAGAAAAATGAATAAGGCAGATATCCTGGTCCATAACGGGACTATTCTCACTATGGATAGTCAGAATAACATTATTCATAATGGTATGGTAGCCATATCAGGGAGCACGATATCTTATATAGGAAAAGATAAGAAAGATTCAATAAAGGCAAAAAAAGAGCTTGATATCCAAGGTAGCCTGATACTCCCTGGTCTTATTAATAGTCATACCCATGCAGCTATGACCCTTTTCAGGGGTTTAGCAGATGATCTTCCTCTTATGGAATGGTTACACAATTATATTTTCCCTGTGGAGGGGAAGATGGATGCTGATTTTGTTCGGGTCGGTACCCTTCTGGCATGCGCAGAGATGATAATGTCTGGAACTACTACATTCTGCGACATGTACCTCTTTGAGGAGGAGGTAGCGAGGGCTGCTAAAGAAGCTGGGATGAGAAGTGTGGTTGGAGAAGTCATCTACGATTTTCCCTCACCAAATTATGGCGCATTAGAAAAGGGATTTATTTATACAGAGGCATTGATTGAAAGATGGGAAAAAGATCCTCTAATAAATATCGCAGTTGAACCACACTCTTTATTCACCTGTGGAGAGGAGCTTTTAGTTAAAGCAAATGATTTGGCCTTAAGAAGAGGTGTTCCTCTTATTATGCACCTGTCAGAAACAAAAGAAGAAGTAAAGGAGATAGAACAAAAATTTGGAAAAAGACCTGTTAAATACTTAAAAGACCTTGATCTTTTAGGTTCTCATCTTATTGTAGATCACTGTGTCCATATCAACAAATCTGAGATAGAATTACTTGCAGAAAATAACGTCTGTGTGGTTCATAATCCGGAAAGCAATATGAAACTTGCCTCGGGCATAGCCCCTGTTCCCGCCATGATAGCAAAAGGCATAACAGTAGGTCTGGGTACTGATGGATGTGCCTCGAATAATAACCTTGATCTTTTTGGCGAGATGGATATGGCTGCAAAACTGCATAAGGTGAATAACCTTGACCCCACTGTAATGAATGCCCAAACTCTTGTGGAGATGGCAACCATAGAGGGCGCAAAGGTGCTTGGGCTTGAGAAAATTACAGGATCATTAGAGGTGGGAAAGAGGGCTGATCTGATAGTAATTGACACAAATAAGCCCCATCTTGTTCCAATGTATAATCCTTATTCGCATCTTGTCTATGCTGCTAATGGCCATGATGTAAAACATTCGATTATAGACGGAAATCTCGTTATGGAGAATAGAAGCCTCCTTACGTTAGATGTTGAAGATATTATAGGGCGATCAAAAGAAAAGTCTCACAAGGTAAAAGAATGGGTGAAAATGGTTAGGGATTGACGAATTTAGGAATTGTGAATTTAGCAATGATAACTTTAGGCTCTTTAGCCCTGGCCCAGACCCGCCTGCCGGATGGCGGGCAGGCCTGGCAAAACCTGACCCATCAAAGGTAAACCAGGATTAGTGATACATTGAAAGCAAGCATATATTCAAATCACGTCGCACCAGGGCGGGCTCACCTGAGGCACTTGAGTCACTATAAATATCTTATGACTATAGGATTTGCAATATCCATGTTGCT
Source organism: uncultured Desulfobacteraceae bacterium (assembly GCA_964611035.1). GTDB lineage: Bacteria > Desulfobacterota > DSM-4660 > Desulfatiglandales > B25-G16 > B33-G16. The sequence goes on along the minus strand of CAZSWT010000002.1, from coordinate 100,047 downwards.
TATTGCTCCTCCGGTGTGGGCAAAGACATATATCATTGCTGAGAATATGTCATCATCTCTTAATGTGACGGTAGCTTATAAGATCAGTATACCTTCTGGAATAACTAAACTCAGTATTAAAAGTGTTCGATTCCCTAATAAAAGCAATCCAGCCTCAATGCAAAAAATTATAGATTCTCAGTTCATCCCATCTGTAAGACCAACAAACACGCAGGAGTTGACCGATCAATGGGAAAATAATATTATAATTACGACTTGGTCTCAACCCCCCTCTTATCTATCAGCCATTGCTAAATACAGGATTACACTTGATAGATACCTCAAAAAATTTCAGGGTGAGTTCCCCTACCCTGTTAAATCACTCCCAGAAAAAAACAAAATGTACCTGCAACCAAGCGATTTAATTCAGTCAAATAGTAATAAAATCCAATTTTTAGCTGAAAAATTACTCAAAGAAGTAAAATACCAGGTTCAGGCTGTGAGCCTGGTACTTAATTTTGTAGTAGATCATGTGAGTTACAGGGTAAATCCTTCCAAGTATGATGCCCTGTATACACTTAAAAGTGGTATAGGAAATTGTCAGAATTATGCTCATCTTTCAGCTGCTATACTGAGAAGCGGTGGAATTCCTGTCAGAATAGTGACAGGAATAACAGCCAAAAAGGGATGGGAGGCGAGAACAGGTACTTCCTCTTGGAATATTAAGCTTGGTCAGGGCAGGCATGCGTGGCTTGAGGTATATTATCCAAATTTTGGATGGGTTGGGTATGATCCTCAACAAACGCTTAATTTTGTTTCTACACGACATATTGCAATAGAGGTGGGCCCTGATGCCTATGATGCTTCAACAGATGGGGCTATTGTATGGACTTCGATAGGAAACATACAACCATCTGTGGAAGAAAATATTGCCATTAAATTCGAAAGAGATAGAAAAACCTTTTCCACAATTGGAGAACAACCTTCCCCTAGGAATAATTTATTTTCTTCGGGCTTTAGAATAGCTCCGTTAAAACCAACTTCTCTGCGTGAAAGACCTGAAAAACCAACAATGCCGCATTACACATTAGAAGAAATAAAACAATTTTCTGTGTATTCAAAAAGGGCCTTTGGTAACCTTAACTTTCCACACCTAATCGATATCTTTTCCAGAGGCTATCATGATGAAAAGGGCACAAAGACCTTACGCAGGAGTTTTGTCTCAGAAACCGCTGAATATGTTACATCTAATCGCAAATATAGCCAAAAAATAGAAATCCCTTACCCATTAAAACTCTATGATATAAGCCTTGCCTTGCATAAGTTTGGTGGGCAAAAGGGATTCTTATGGCTAACAGTAATGAAAGATGAGTACAACAAGCCAGTTAAGAGAATAGCCAAAAGTAATATGATTCACATTTCAAGACTTGGTTTTTTCAATGGTTATCAATGGATACCATTCTCGTTCACTGATGACATTTTACTTCCGGGAAGTTACTGGATTAGTTTAGAGTATTCTGGTGATGCTATTTTCAATTGGTTCTATCTTTTAGGTAATCCCTATAAAGAACCTGATGATACAAGATCATGTCCAAAGGGAAAAAATACGTGGGATACACTGCAGAATTATGACTTTAACTTTAGGGTGAGGGGTTATGAATTGAGGAGGTAAATTATCCTAATTCATGTCCATTTCCTTTTCCAACTCCTTGATCTCCTGAACTATCTGAGCCCTCTCCTCTTCACTCAGATTTTCTTCTTCTAATCTCCTTTTTAGGCCCAGAAGTTTCATCTCAGACCTATAATCTACACATGTATATTTCATAGCTCTAAATTCATTGATCAAAATTTTTTTGAATTATCCACCTGACACATGCATAGGACTGAGTTATGGCTACAGGTGCAAGCCAGAGAAAGGCTATAGGACCATGTTTTTCTAAAGATACTGCCAGGTTTACTATATAGGTTACTGGTTCCATAATTAACGTTAGAAAACCAACAATCAATAATGTTGCGATTTCAAATTCAGAATGTCTTTCAGTAAAATACCTATTTTCAAAATCTCTAAAGATAGGTATAAAAAGCAGAGTGATATGGATCATTGCGGTGGTACCAAGAAAGCCTAAAAAGGCTGCCTTAGTTATTTTTCTCAGCTTATCCCTGAAATCTCCTTTCATTTAATTCTCTTTAACTATTCAGCAAATGACCCCGACGCTTCGCTTCAGGGTTATATATGAAAGAAACTATGTGATTGAGCATGGGGATGTCTTTTTTTGTCTCATGCCCTATAAGTAATGCACAGGCAGACCCCGATAAATCGGGGCACCGACCGCCATATTGCATAATAGTCAAATCCTCGTTGCGCGTGTGCCCCGATTTACGGGGCACGCTGAGGCCCCATGTTAAAAGGCATGCAGCAAAAAAAGACATCTTCATGCTCCTTTCCGCGGTTAGTTTCTTAGGAGCCACACGACGCCCGCCCTGGTGCGACGTAATCGTAACAACCTGTTGCCAGTGTAATATTTCCAAAGCAGGACCTATAGAACTCAGTCATCAAAAGCCAGGCCTGCCCGCCATCCGGCAGGCGGGTCTGGGCCGGAGACACAAATAATTGCACACTGACGAGTGAAAATTACCAATTGTGATTGGTGTTTTGCACCAGCCAGTTTCGGGTCGGAACAGGGCGACTACCTGGAATGTCACAATTGCCCCTTAAAAAACCTCTAACTACTATCTAAGGCTAAGAAATGATGGTATCCCTTTTGTCTCTTTTGCAGTGGTAATTCCCCTAATTATTGCATTTATAAGCATCTCTTCAGCCATAAGCCCTACTGTATAGGAATCAACTTCAATCTCGCCAGATGCAAGTGTAAAAACAATATCACCATCATATATAGTGTGCGCGGGACTAATAGCCATTGTCAGGCCGTTGCTCGCTATCTTAGCTACAGCTGAGGCATTTTGTTTGGTTAGTTTTGCATTTGTTACAATTACACCAATTGTCGTATTCTGAAACGCTGGAATAGGCCGTTGAACTCCTTTCCTCATAAGCCCTGATGTATCTGCAAATTCCATGCTTTTTTTCGCCTTCCTTGCTCCAGCCAAAATCTTTCCACTTATTGGGTCTTTTATATCACCAAAAGCATTTACTGCTACCAAAGCTCCAACGACTAAACCATTATTAAGTGTATTCGCTGCAATACCTACCCCACCCTTCATTGCCTGCTCGATTCCATAAAATTTGCCGACTGTTGCTCCAGTTCCTACTCCAACAGAACCTTCAGCAATCTTTCCATCAGTTGCCTCCTGACATGCACGATAGCCCATCTTTTTGTCAGGTCTGCTTTTTGCTGAACCTACCCTTAGATCAAAAATCGCAGCAGTTGGGACAATAGGGATTCGGGCTACTCCTACATCAAATCCACTGTTCCTCTCTTCAAGGTAATCCATGACACCAGAAGCGGCGTCTAGCCCATATGCACTACCGCCAGTAATACAGATTGCATGAACTTTTTGTACGATATGAGATGCGCTCAGTGCATCAATCTGTCTTGAACTTGTGGCAAATCCGCTAATATCAATTCCACCAGTCATACCAGATGGAGTAAGTATAACTGTAACGCCTGTTAATCCCTCAAAATCTGATGCATGACCAACAGAGACTCCCTCGATATCTGTGATACTAACTGTCATGATTATTTAAATTTTTTTCTGTTATTGTTTTCCTGGGAGATTCCTAAAGCTGCTCTTTGTCTTACTATTTCCGAAAGTATAATTCCTGCAGCAACAGATACATTGAGAGAAGCAAGCTTTCCTAATCTTGGTATGCTCACCAGATGATGGCATTGATCTTTGACAACCCTACTTAATCCTTTACTCTCATTTCCCATTACTAAAACAAGATCCCTATTCCAGTCAAATTCATAGATATTTGTGCTGCTTCCTCCTGCAGCCCCGACTACCCAAAAATTTTCACCTGCTAACTGTTTGAGAGCCCTTACTAAATTAACCACTCTGGTTACAGGCAGATACGCTGATCCACCGGCTGATCTTTTATGCACAGCATCAGTGATAGAAGCAGATCTATCCTTTGGCAAAATAAGGCCTTGAACACCAAAAAATTCAGCAGTTCTTATAAGAGACCCAAGGTTTCCTGTATCCGTAATGTGATCAGCTGCAATGAGAAGACCTTTACTTGTATTAGAAATGGCGCGTTCTATCAAATCATCTAAATAAAAATAATTATATTTATTTAAAATAGCTATTACGCCCTGATGGGAGGAGCTAGAGGATATTTTATCCAAATAAAGCCTATCTTTAAATCTGATCGGTATTTTTTTCTGAGTTGCGATATCAAGGATTTCTTGCAGCCTTTCAATTTTTTTCCCCTTGGCGATGAAAAGTTCAACTAGCCCTTCACCCTTCCTAAGGTTTTCCTTAACTGCGTTTATACCGGATATAACCTGAGGCAAATTTCCAACCTTAATAATTATTACTATTTTTAATAACTGCTTAGGTTCAAAGCTACAAGGTTAATGGCTGACCGCCCCTATTATATCTGGACAGTATATTAACTATACAAAAAAGCTAACCGTGAACGGTGAACCTTATAACCTTAATAGTTATATTTTTTACAAGCGGAATATCTTTTTAATGAGAGGAAAACGTCTATTTTTATTGGACCTCTGCGCAACAATAATTGCCTCTATTTCTTTTATAGCTTTTTTTAGATCATCATTAATAATAATGAAATCGTAATCTCTACATCTCTGAATTTCCTCTGCTGCCTTTTTTAGCCGCAGGTCTATGTTCATTTTGTCATTCGGTGATCTCTTCTGTAGTCTTTCTTTAAGAATGTCTAATGATGGAGGGAGAATAAATATTGATAAAGAATCAGGAAACTGCCTTTTTATCTCTTGAGACCCTTGAATATCGATATCCATCAAAAGATCTTTTCCTGAGGATAATTCACGGTTTATATTTGAAATAGAAGTGCCATATAGGTGATCATATACAACGGCCCATTCAACAAATTCATGAGCCTCAATCATTTTTTCAAAATTTTCTCTGTCAACAAAGTAATAATGTAACCCGTGAGACTCCCCTTTTCTAGGCTTTCGAGTAGTATGAGAAATGGAATAACCAATTCCTCCCAAATCTTTTTCTAATATATTCTTTATTATTGTGGTTTTTCCAGTGCCTGAGGGAGCGGTTATTACAAAGATTTGTCCTTTTTCTTTCATATCTCTTTATTGTCAACTCGTAATTTTTTGAATTTAGAGCTATAGCAAATACTCACCCCGTATTGTACCGTCTGGAGCAAATCTTTGTGCTATTGTCTCAGATTGAATAGCTGACAGTATCACATGATTGCTATCTGTTATAATTACTGATCGTGTTCTTCTGCCTTGAGTTGCGTCAATAAGCCTTTTATCATCTCTCGCCTCTTCACGAAGCCGTCTAACCGGTGCTGAGGATGGTGAGATAATGGCTATCACCCTTCTTGATATAATGAAATTTCCAAATCCAATATTAAGTAAAGTTGGATCCATATGTTTTATCTCCCATATTTAATAGATATAGGACGCAGACCCGCCTGCCAGACGGCGGGCAGGTTCTCGCAGATATCCGCAGATATTTTTCAAAATAATAAAAATCTTTATAATCTGAGTCTATCTGCGTCCAAAAGAAATTTGCTATTCTTAAATTATTCCACATTTTGAATCTGCTCTCTCAATTTTTCTAATTCAGCCTTAATTTCTACTGCAAGCTGGGAAACTAAAGAATCCGCCGCCTTAGACCCCATCGTATTAACTTCTCTATTTATCTCCTGCAATAAAAAATCTAGTCTTCTTCCAATCACATCATCCTGATTTATGAAATTTCTAAACTGCTCTAAGTGACTTTCTACCCTAATAAGCTCTTCTGTAATATCAGACTTGTCTGCCAGTAAAGCTACTTCTTGTATAATACGATCCTCATTAATTTCAATAGGTTCTATTAATTTATTAATCTTTTGTCTTAATTTATCTCTGTAGCTTTCAACTATTACTGTGGTCCTACTTCTTATCTCATCGATATATCTCGTGATCCTATTTAATCTTTCTAAAAAATCTTTCTCCAAAGCCCTACCTTCATTTATTCTCATGGATTCCATTGAGCGCATGGCTTTATTAATAACATCCTCTAAATCTGGCCACACATTTTCTAAATCAATACTATCCTGCTTAGCAATAATAATATCCTTTAACTGAGAGAAAAATGATGCATCGACACGTTGCTCACATTCAAGTTCCTCATTCAGCTCTTTGAAAACCTGAATATAAGCCTTTACCAATGGCCTGTTTAATTCAAGTTTTAAACCTTTATTGCCATTATCTTTAATCTGAATGTAAATTTCAATCCTACCTCTTTTAACTGTAGAAGACACTACAGACCTGACTTTTTCCTCAAATGGTTGTAAGCTCTGGGGAAGCCTTAGAACAATTTCTCTGTACCGATAATTTCCCGACCTAATTTCTACAATAAATTCAAGGCTATCTTTTAAGGACTCAGCACTGCCATATGCAGTCATACTTTTAAGCATAATTATCTCTCTTGCTCCTCTTCTCTTAAGTGTTTCAAATAATTATTCCTTATCATATTAAAACAACCAATGGTCGCTTCATCTTTATAATCAGGATATGTCCATACCAAAGGATTAAAGGTACCAGCATGAAAGACAAGTGTAAGGTCTGCATATATCCCCTTTGTTAAATAAATTCTATGGATATAATTTTTACCGGTAGCAAGAACCAACCTTTCTAAAGATATATAGCCTGGATCAATGTTAATCCGCCTTTTTTTATCAAAACGATGCTCATTTTCAATTTTATTGGTCGTCAACTTTATATCCACAATAGAATCTGAGCTGATAAGCTTGGAAAAAGATATAAATCGTCTATAAAGAGGCCATCCCATCTCTTTTTCATAATATCGTGTTCTGTTAAAAATAAATTTTTTGCTTATCCAATCAGTTGGACCAAAAAACGTTTCCATCTGTGTAATAACATTCTCTATCAATTCCTCTTCTCGAGAAAAGAGGCTGCTTATCATTTTTACCTTTTTTTCTTTCTGAGGAATACTCATTGGTAATGTCAGTGGTTATTTGACAGCATTTCCTATTCGGTTAAAAAAGACAACAAGCAACGGTCAACGAATGTTAAAGATGGGAGTTGATCAACTCTTTCAGGTTATCGATCTTTACCGTTGATGTTCCAACCTCGCCAACCACTATACCTGCTGCAAAATTAGATAGATAAGACGCAGATTTTATATCAAGCCCTCCAGCTATACCAAGTGTAAGAGTAGCAATAACCGTGTCTCCGGCACCAGTCACGTCATAGACTTTTCTTGCTATTGACTTAATATGTGTTACCCTACCCTCTTGTTCAAAAAGGGTCATACCATCCTTACCCCTGGTTATCAACAAGGCTTTACATTTCTTATTATTTAATAACTTTTTCCCAACCTTCTTGAGGTCTTCTTCATTAATAATTTCTAAACCTGCTATTTCTCCTGCCTGATTATGATTGGGTGTGATTACAGTTACATCTTTATATAGCGGGAAATTCTTAACGTTTGGATCTACTGTTACCGGAAAATCACAATCCGAGGTTATGCTTTTTAGACCATCCATAAGCTGGCGGGAGATGACACCCTTACCATAATCAGAAACTATAAGGGCCGAGAGGTTTTCTTTTTTTTCATCAATAAAATCTAGAATGCCTTTGGTAGTTTTTGGCTTTAAGGATATTTTCTTTTCTCTATCGTACCTGACAACCTGTTGGTCATGGGCTATTATCCTTGTCTTAACACTCGTGGGTCTATCAAGTTCTATAGCAATACCATCAGTATCAACATTTAATTCATCTAATCTTGAAATTATCTCTTTTCCTGTAGGGTCAGTTCCCACAACTCCACACATCATCACACTTCCACCTAAGGAGACGAGATTATTAACAACATTGGTAGCGCCACCTAACATGACGGTTTCATGCTCAACCTCAACTACAGGTACAGGCGCTTCTGGAGAAATTCTTGAGACATTTCCCCATATAAATCTATCTAACATGATATCGCCGACAACAAGGATCATTGATTTTCCGAAATTATCGATTCCCTTATGCAAACACTTCTTATCAATATTTTTCATATCAGCTTTCCATTATTTTTTAATCATAGCAAATTATTAAATATTCTAATAACATGAGTTAATTTTAAATTCATCCTATCTAAATTAATTTTCATGGGTATGCAGTTGACTCAAGTTCATTGAGGGTATCTCCTTGAATATACTGGCTTTCTGACATTTTATGCGGTTTTAAAAAAAAGTTCCGAAAAACCTTGTTAAATCAATATATTAAAGTGAATTAGCTGGAGCGAAGTGCATACCCACGTTAATTTTTTATATGAACAATTGTTAAGGGGTTTAAAATATAACATATTCTTGTTTTTGGATAAAGTGAAAAGGATGGTAAAAAATGGGTAACGTTCAAAAGTTGTGGCATCATGATATTAGCACCGATTCGATTTGAATGCCGAAATAGCCCATGATACCAAGTTTATCCTTCCAGTATTTCTCCCATTTATCTCTGGAATATTGCCTTATCATGATCATCTTGGAAATATTAGTCACTGCTCTATCAGACCAGCCCCACGCTATTCTCTTAAGCCGACGACCGATTTCTCTAAATACCCGTTCCAATAACGATGTTGTTTTTGGGGCAATTACCCCTGTCTTCAGCCACAGTTCTATGTTTGTAAATAGACGATCAGAAAGTTTATCAAGATAGGATGCACCGTGTGTATAGCCTTTCTCGTAGAACATCTTTATGAGATCTTTGATTTCTGATTTACTACTTTTATATTTTGCCTTTACCTGTTCCTTATCTTCTTCTTTAAGGATTTCAAAGTCTCCTTCTGGAAGTTCTATGCCTATTAACTATTTTATTTTATCTGTCTCCGGTTGACTGTCTTTTTTCTTTAATCCATCTTGCCAAAGGGAATGATAAAGTCCTCTTGGGCCATGCCAAGTGCAGCGTTGGGATTCAGCCACATCAGCTAAAAAATCATCAAGTCCTGGATCTCCATCGTAGATAAAGGGGATGTTATATGATTCCGCCTCTTTGATTCGTTCTTTGACAATTCGTTCTATCTCTGGCCAGGGGGTGTTGGTAAAGCATCCAAGGGGCTCTACTCTTCCCTCTTTAGTAATACCGATAACGTTTCTGAGTTCTCCTTTACGACCCTGTTTCTGTTTAACCCCTGTGCCATCGGCAATAATGCCAGATAAATCCTTTGCTGAAACCGGCTCCTGAAATGTTTCATCAATATCACTGCCAACCACAATATTATGAATGCCCCCTAAAGATATATCGATGGATCTTCCATCAATAAGCCTTCGATAGTTGGTATCAATAACAGACTCAATAACTTCATACTCAAAATTCATTTCCTTATGAGAATAGGTGCCTATTTGCAATGCACTCAGAAGAGGAGAATAACAGGCTCCACATTTTAGGCATTCAGCTACTCTTATCGGTAAATCTAGTTTTCCAAACACAGTGGAAAACCTCCGGGCCGCACTGCGATAACCACGCTTTCGTATCTTGCGGCCCCGGCAAAATCTCTCTTTAGGATCATCCCTTCTTATATGCCTCCCAAGGCCTTTTCTGAATTTGCTTGGATATATCTTTGTCTGGCTTAAACGCTCAGAAATAAGATCATCATAGCTTTTGAGAATTTCTTCCAATACCCGGAGCATTAGAGGGTCTCTTAGCTCTTTTATTCTATACGCTATTTCATTTAAATTGACTTTTCCTATTGCCAGATCAAACTGAAGTGATATAGTAATTTTTCGTTTCATCACGGTCTCTTTCCTTTTGGTTTTTACTTCCATCTATAACCATAGAAAGAGATCGTGATTTAATCAATTTTTTAATTTGCCACAACTTTTGAACGTTACTAAAAAATGATACCAAAAAGTATGAGAAGATAATTTCCAATTTTAATTGACTGCCTATCAACTCTTCAACTATACTCAATATGTTTAATTCTTCCTTATCCGCTATGATGGATATTTAATTCACTTTCACTAAATAATTAATTGCTGTAGGTGTTTGAAAAAAATACCCTTACCCTGATAGGTAAAAATGAGTAAATTGCTGAGAAGAAAGTTTCCAAAGTTTTACAAATTTTATCAGGAGATAATTGGCGAAATATATTATGAATTTTTAGGAGCGGGATCACTAGTAAGAAGAATTTCTAAGAAACGGCTTTTAGAGTTAGAAATAATGCATAAAAATCCCGTTCAAGTCGTGAATAATTTTGCTGGAATAGGCCTTTATAATACAATTAAACCAGTCCAAATCGAATCTGAAATTAGTGAGCTTTTCAATCTAGTAAAAAATTGGAATCCAAAAAGTATATGTGAAGTGGGTACTGATAGAGGCGGGACTTTATATCTTTGGTCTAAAGTCATACAACCAGATGGGTTAATAATAAGCATAGATTTACCACGATCGTATAGAAAATCTCTCAATCGTTTCTTTTACTCATCTTTCTTTAAAACACAACGAATTCATTTCTTGCGTGCAGATTCCCAGTCTACAGAGTGCCAAATGAATGTTCAGAAAATACTAAATGGTAGTAAAATTGATTTTTTATTTATTGATGCTGACCATTCGTATGAAGGGGTGAAAAAAGATTTCACATTATACTCTAACTTTGTAAAAAAACCTGGCCTCATTGCATTTCATGATATCCTTGATGAATGTGGTGTTGATACATTTTGGTCTGAAATAAGACCATATTATAGACATATGGAAATAGTTGAAGATTATAAGCAGCAGTGTGCTGGGATAGGAGTATTGTTTTTCGATGCATTATAGTTATTTAATTTAAAGGGACATTTGAGACTGAATCATTTTTACCTTTTAAAAACAATCACCTTGATGAGGATTACTTCAGAATTATTTTGAATTTACTATAAGTTTGGATTGGTCGATTACCATTTTTTGGCTCAATAGTTAGTAACAATTTAAAATACTTCGCAACGCTACTTTTGTTTTTTGTTTTTTGTTGACCCACATACCTCTCTACCTTATAATCACGCCAAATTTACACTCGACAAAATTAAATTTGGCTAATCCAATGATACTTTTCATCTACTTGTAAAGAATTAAGCTTTTAACAATCGGTGATAGTGTATTTGTAATCTGTAATGTTTAACTAGTGCAATAATAAAGTAGCCATGACTCTTTCTGTGTGTGTCATATGCCGAAATGAAGAACCCAATATCAGGCGATGCCTTGAGAGCGCAACATGGACAGACGAGATAATAGTTGTTGATTCAATGAGCCAGGATAAAACAGTTGAAATTGCCAGAGAATATACGGATAAGGTATATCAGAAAGCATGGCCTGGATATGTTGATCAAAAAAACTTTGCTATTTCAAAGGCCAATGGAAACTGGATATTGAGTGTGGATGCAGATGAAGAGATCACGGCAACCTTGCGCGACGAGATTTTAGGCGAAATTAAAAAAGATGATGCCAAAGATGGATACCGAATTCCTCGTCGCTCTTTTTATCAGGGAAGATGGATAAATCACAGTGGCTACTATCCTGACAGACAACTTCGCCTTTTCAGGCGTGAGCGAGGGCACTGGACAGGAGGACGGGTACACGAAAGGGTTGATATACAGGGAAGCATTGGAAATCTAAAAGAAGACCTTTTACACTATCCTTATAACGGCGTCATTTCTGGACAACTTCAAACAGTGAACAGTTTTTCCAGCCTAATGGCAGAAGACATGTATGAAAGAGGAAAACGTTACCACATCTCGTTACTTTTATTGCGGCCGACCTTTAAGTTTTTTGAAGTATATTTACTTAAACTCGGCTTTTTAGATGGTCTGGCTGGATTTATCATTGCCGTTACATCTGCCTATGCTATGTTTGGCAGATATGTTAAGCTTCGGGAACTAGAGACTTCTTTTGAAAAGAAAAAATCTTTGTAACTCTTTAATTATTACCTGCATACCTAACAGCTTCATAACATTCATTCTCAGCAAGAAATCACAACATCGAGGTAATTTGAGTAGGATAGGATTATATAAGTGAAAAAAATAGCATTGGCAATAGAAAATTTTAGTAAGCACAAAGGCGGAGCAGAGTCATATGCTGTCTCTCTTGCTTCAACACTTGCTGAAAATGGCTGGGAGACACATCTTTTCGGACAAAATTGGGACGGTGAACCACGTGCCGCCGTTTTCCACAGGATAAAGATTCCAAAATTATTACCATCTTGGGCCAAGATGATTTTGTTCGCATTGAAGCATAAAAAGATGGCAAAGAGTCAAGTCTTTGATGTAATTCTTGGTTTCGGAAATACTATATATATGAATGTATATCAAAGCCACGGTGGCGTCCATAGGTTCTCAACAGCCAGAAAGCTTTATACGGAAAAGAATATATTTTTCCGCTCGATAAAGCGTCTGCTCATCGTTTTTTCATTAAAAGATAAGGTTAGAAATTGGATAGAGTCCGCACCATTCAGGCTTGATCCAAAACCCAAAATTATAGCAATCTCGCTGATGATCGAAAAAGATTTTACATCATTTTACCACACAAATGAGAAGGAAATAAAGGTTATATACAACGGCATAGACACCACAAAGTATAATAGAGGCCTAAAAGAACGCCTGAGAGGTTCGATACGACAACAACTAAGGATAACCGATAATGATATAGCCTTTCTTTTCATATCGTATGATCTTAAAAAAAAGGGGATGGTGCCCTTAATTGAGGCCGCGGCAAAATTAAAGAAATTGAATTTTACTAACTTCAAGGTCGTGGTAGTAGGAGAGCGACCTTACCCTTTGCTTTTAAAACGAGTGAAAAGGTTAAGCCTTGAAGATACAGTAATATTCACAGGTCCTACCAAGACCCCGGAAGACTACTATGCAAACTGCGACGTGTTGGTGCTCCCTACATTCTATGATGCATGTTCCCTAGTCGTGATAGAGGCAATGGCATGCGGTTTACCAGCGGTCACTACAATCTATAATGGAGCAGCAGGAATTATAACAAACGAAAAAGACGGGTATATCATATCACATCCACCTCGTTCAGCGGAGCTCGTAGAAGCAATGAAAGCCCTCATGGTACCAGAAAGGTTAAAAAATATGTCAATAGAGGCTTCCATAACAGGCAAAAAATACTCTGTAAAAAAGAATCATCACGAGATGATACGAGTATTTAATGAACTGGGAGAGTAAAAAGTAAGAAATTTATCAGAAATGATGTAATTATTGGCATGAAAAACATGGACAGTAAATGTTTGGTATAAAACTTTCGCGATTTACCAAACTTGGCTCTCCAATTCTTTTCTTTTTCCTTTTCCCATTTCCGTCCATCAAAATGAAGACCCTGCCGTGTCATACCCCAGTTATGGTGTATGATGCTCTTACCACAAAAACCGTATTTCCACTTACTTTCTTCTGGATACATTTCTTCTGTTAACCACGGTGGGGTAATTATCCTTTCTATCCTTAGAAAATACTCCAGGTCTTCTGAAATTCCAATTGGAGAATAATCCTCATCAAAAAATCCAATCTGCTCGATCATAGCTGGTCTTATCATAAAACACACAGCAGATCGTCCCCCCTTGATAAAAAGGGGCAAACTGTGGCTTTTCACAAATCGGCAGAAGGATTCATGCCCACCCCATTGTTCGTATACTTTTTTCACGCTTTCGATAATATTTTCTGAAGAGTAAGGTTTATTGGGATTTATATAGTACCTCTTAGTCCTTGAATGTGCATCAAGTAATTCTTGCATGACTGGAGAGCCGTTTTCCAAAGCAGAGACCCAACCAACGCTATCATCGCCCTCCATAACTTCGACCAAGGGCTGCAGCCAGTCAGGTCCGAAAAGGATATCATTATTTGAGATAACATAGTATTTGTAGGGGAAAGGTTCACCATAAATGGTATCTGGAGAAAATCGCAGTATTTGATTCCATGCTATGGCTACACCCAAATTTTGAGAGTTTCTAAAATAATAGGTTGGAAATTGAGTACTATCAAGCTCTCTTTTTATAAGACCAGCAATGTCGTCACTCGATCCATTGTCAATGATCACCATAGAGATATCGAGATCTAAGCTGTTGGTGTCTGTATTTTGGTAAAGACTTTGTAAGCATACACGTGTCATCTCAATATTGTCCAACACAGGTATGCCAATCAAGATCTTCAACATATTGTTTCCTCTTAAGAAAAACTAATAGATTGGATAAGGGTTGTGATTATGCCTATGGAATATAGAGAAAGTGTTTTTGTATGTCAACACTGATGATTTGAGCTGATATCAATTATAATTGATCTTCTTTTATACCTTTATTATAGTAATTTTTTAATAGTTAAAATACCATTTCTTATTAAAAAAACAGTTTAAAAAATGGAAAAAGCCCCAGAATTTTGCATCCTCTGTGGTGCCAGGGATAGAAAAGCCCTGATAGAAATGGACTCGTGGCATGTCTACAGGTGTTCTTCTTGTGGGTTAGGATTTTTAGATCCGAGGCCTTCAGAAAAAGATATAGCAAAACTTTACAGCAAGGAATATTGCGAGGAACATTTTATAGGGGGAGGAAAGCTTGACTCGCCTGAATTCAAGAAAAGGCTTAGTCTTGAAACGCATCGAATACGGTTTTTCAAGGGAATAAAGGGAAAAGGGAGAGTCTTAGACGTCGGTTGTGGCTACGGGTATTTTCTAGCGGCATGCCGTAACTATGGATATGATGTACAAGGGATTGATATCTCAAGCTGGGCATCGCAACATGCCACTGAAAAACTTGGCCTTCCTATAACTTTTGGGTTGATAGATGAGGTAAAACTGCCACACCATAGTTTTGATATCATCACCATGTGGCATTTTCTTGAACACACTTCCGACCCCCGAAAGGCAATCTTAAAGGCCAGAGATTGGTTAAAAAATGATGGTGTCCTTATAGTAGACGTCCCTAATTATGAAGGAACAGATGCCCGCAAGAACTGGAAAGAATGGGTTGGATGGGACTTACCATACCACTTGTATCACTTTACTCCCCAAACAGTGAAGCAGCTACTCCAGATATGTGGCTTTCATGTGGTGAAGACCAAAGATTACCATTCTGAAACGGTAAAAAAAGCATTGAAGCGTATTCCCGTGGTCAGCATCTTCGCAAGGCTCATCTCAAAAATGTTCTCGGGGCATAGCATAGCTGTTGTTGCCAGCTTGGATGAACATATATCAACAAGATAACAGTTGTTTGTTATCGCGTAATCTTGAAAAGGATTAACATTCCCGTGTCAGGGTGTCTTTATTCCTCAAGCCAAATAAAATCTTTAGATGCCTTTTTGTTTATATAATCAAAGGTTTTCCACAACCAGCGCTTTTTTTCCTAAATGAGGTATTTTATCGCTCTTGTTTTAAGATTCCTAACAAATTGCTTATTGTTCTCCCGGATTTTATTTTCGAATAACAAAAAATCTTTGATTAGTGAAGTTGTCACAAAGCCGTGATTGAATTATCACCGTGTTAGTGCAAATCCTATCTCCATGAGTTTGTCGTCAATTACGGGAATTACCTCATCTACGCTCAACTCTTCAAGGCATCGGCTCACCTCACTATTATTGCAACCCTTTTGCCTGCATGGTACACACGGGAGATTCTTAGTGATAATTTTATGTTGCCTACCCCTCGGGGCCCAATTTACAGGGGAAGACGGTCCGAATATGGTTATCGTTGGCGTACCGACTGCTGCGGCAATATGCATAGAAGCACTATCTATTCCAATCAATAAACTACATTTTTTAAGAATAGCTGCCAACTCGCCAAGAGAGGTCTTCCCTGCCAGGTTATGAACATCTATTTTACAGCTCTTCGCTATCTTAGATGCCCTATCTCTTTCATCAATTGAACCTGTTATTAGTATAGAGACCTTATATTTTGAGCCTATATAATTGATTAATTTGATATAATTTCTGATTGACCATTCCTTATATCTCCACCGGGAAAATGGATGCAGGGCAATTATGGGCTTATCAGAAGGCACTTGTTCTTTCCTTAAAATATTTTCCGCACCTATTTCCCTTTCTTTTGTGACACTGAGCTCTGGAGAGGTATCTTCGATGGTTAGGTTAAAAGGGGCTAAAATATTCAGGTTGTGTAGGGCAGAATATTGTTGTAATTCATTCTCAGGTTTGATTAAGTGGGTAAAAAGCCTGTTCCTCCACAACTTTCCGTCTCCCCTATACCTTCCTACCCTCAATCTTGCCCCACTTATATAAGAAAGGAAGGCGCCCCTTGTTCCAGCCCTCAGATCAATAGCTAATTCAAATCTTTTTCTCCTCAGACCTGAAAGAAAATCCTTTTGGTAGGTCATCTTCTCTCTAAACTTCCTCTTCTCCTTGTTTAGTGAAATCACACCATCCACCCATGGGCAGCCTTCCAACAATTCCGTGGCAAAGCTTCTTAAAAGAACAAAAATCTCGCCAGAGGGATTATTCTTTTTTAATGCTCTTATCGTTGGGGTTGTAAGCACTACATCCCCTATATCTCCCAATTGTATCAACAGAATCTTTTTTATTCCATTTAATGGGAGGTTTTTACCTTTAACCAGCATTTGTTTTAGCCTTTATTTTTTTCCGGGCATCCATGCAGATGCCAGATAAGTAACTGAATGTACACAATAAATTTTTTCCTTATCGAATTTTTAAAGCCACCAGTAAATAATAGGCCCATAAGAGAAAGAATGATGTTAGCTAGCAACCTTAAAAATATAACTGAATGGAATAACGGATAGGAGTGTGGGTGCCACTTTTTAAAAAAGAGGTACCTTGATCTATAAAACATAATTCTTGCATGTACATTGCTTCCTACTGTCTTTCCCTGAGCATGGAATATTTTTGCCGTGGGTACAAGATAAATAGCCCATCCGCCACGCTTCATCCTATAAGCCCAATCGGTCTCTTCAAAGAAAAAGAAATATCTCTCATCAAAGAATCCTATATCATCCATAGCCTTTTTTCGGGCCATTAAACAGGCGCCAATGCATGAATCTATTTTTAAAGGAGATAGGTATTTTCTTCTTTTGCTTGGAAATTTTTTAGGCAATAAGATTCTTAGAAGAGTCTCGTTAGAAAGAAGGGTTAACGTCGTAGGAAAATTAGCAATAGAATTTTGACTTGAACCATCAAGATTTAACAGCTGCCCGCATGCCATGCCTGCCTCAGGATTGGCTTCCATAAAATCAAAAAGCTCTTTTACAACTCCATTGGTCAATACAGTATCAGTGTTGAGCAATAGGGCATAATTGCCATTCATCTGCCTGAATGCCTGATTATTTGCAGCAGCAAAACCTAAATTTTCCGTATTTTCAACTATTTTAATAGTTGGATATTTTTCCCTCGTCGCTTCTACTGTTCCATCAGTAGAATTATTATCCACAACCCAAACCTCAAAAGATATTCCTTTAATAGTTTTAAAAATAGAAGCCAAACAGTCAAGCAACAGGCCTTTTGTATTAAAACTAACAACAATAATAGAGATATCCAATTAATCCTCTTTTATTTTTTTTGCCTCATCTATAAGCATAATTGGCATATCATCCTTTATTTCATATAAGAGCTTGCAGTTATCGCATATCAGTCCATCCCCTGCCTTGTTCAGATAGATATCACCTTTACACTTTGGGCAGACTAAAATGTCCAGCAGTTCTTTGCTTATAGCCATATTCTTACCCCCTTTACTAAGACCCTTAAAAAAATTTTATTAGACTATATACTCCTAACGGTAGAAAAACTTTTCAAGGACAAGATTTATAGGCAATTTCAAATTACAAAATCCAAATGCCAAATGAAGTCCAAATGCTCAATGTCAAACCATTCCTATTTAGCGTTTGGATTTTGACATTAATTTGGACTTTGAATTTTAGCATTTGATATTCTAACGATATTCTCTAAGCTGGGATATTATTTTTTTTGATTTCTACATCCTTAAGCACCTCTTTAACTGTATTAAAAACCATATCCACTGTGATCTTCTTCATGCATGACATATCATCACATTTTTTTTTAAAACATGGGCTACACTCAAGGCCAGCCCTGATAACTCTGTGTTTTGCTCCATAAGGCCCAGTTTTAAAAGGAGAGGTAGGTCCAAAAAGAGCTATCACTACAGGCGATATCATAGCTGCTGCTATATGCATTGGGCCAGTATCAGTAGATATAACAATGGCACACTTTTGATAAAGGCATGCCAATTCTTTTAAACTACTCTTTCCAGCTAAATTTAGAGCTGCTGTATTCATCCCTGATAGAATAGTTTTTATTGCCTGTGTGTCACTTTCACTTCCAGTGAAAATAACCTCTGCTCCCAATTCTTCTTTTATTCTATCCGCCAGGCAAGCAAATCGATCCAAGCCCCAAAGTTTGCTTTCCCATTTGGCCATTGGATTAACTGCTACCAGGGTTCTGTCATTACCAATCTCTTGTAAGAGATGATTAACATATTTTTTATTTTCAGCATCAGGGGGAATTTGGCCATTCCAGTCAAGCTCAGTTACTCCCAAGTATCTGGCGATATATAAATATCTCTCAAGGGCATGTATATTTGGATCAGGAATGGCCACTCGTTCATTAACAAAAATAGAACTAGCTTCTCTTCCTCCATTAAGCGCAATTTTTCTTCTCCCTCTGGCAATGAAGGTTAATATGCCACTTTTAAAAAGTCCTTGCAGATCAACGACGATATCATATTTTTTTTTCTTAAGCTCTTTAAGAAAATTGGCCACCTCTTTTCCAACGCTGCGATATTCGCCCTTCTTAATAATTCTCTTTATCCAGCCCTTTCGAGGGAAAACTATCAACTGATCTATATCAGGATGATCCTCTATTATGCCAGATGCATCTTCCTCAACCACCCAGTCAATCTTAGATAAAGGGAATCTATCTTTTAAAACTTCCAGGAAAGGCAAGCTATGAACAACATCACCGATTGCGCTCAATTTAATTATCAGGATGTTTGGATTGTTATTCATTTAATTAGGCCGCAGATTTTCGCGGATAAAAAATATTTTACATTATATTTTAAAATCTTGATAACCTGCCCGCCATCTGGCAGGCGGGTCTGCGTGTGTCCCCGCCTGCCAGATGGCGGGCAGGTGCGGCAAAAAAGAAAGTTTTTATACTATCAAATTTTTTCCTGTTTCAAAATCCATTTTACAGCGTTTAATAGATCTTCTGCCACATAAGCAGGTGTTATACTTTTATGAGGCATACTATATTTTAATTCTCCCTTGCCATAACCGGTTAATACCAGGATACCGGGTAGATTTGCATTATGTGCAAATTCTATATCAACCAAGCAATCCCCGATTACGTATGATGTTTCCATATCAATATCTAATTCAACTTCAGCTTGTTTTATAAGACCTACATCCGGCTTTCTACAACTACACTCCCTGCTATATTCAGGCACAACTCCATCTGGATGGTGTGGGCAGAAGTAAATCCCATCCACATGTGCGTTATCTTTTGCCAATTTCTGCTCCATTAACTTGTGGATCTCTTTTACCAATTGTATAGGAAAGTAACCTCTCGCCACACCTGATTGGTTAGAAGTTACCACAACGATGTGATTATTCTTGTTTAAAAGGGATATGGCCTCTCCCACACTAGGCAAAAGCACAAATCGGCTTATATGATTTATATAACCACGTTGTTCGTTAATAGTGCCATCTCTATCTATAAATACCGCCGGTCTCATCATTAAATTTTCCATTTCGCTATTCAGCCACAAATTATCACAAATTATCACGAACAATTATTTATCAAAAGTCTTTATACAGAGTTCCATTCCCGCCTGTCGGATGGCGGTCAGATTCATTTGTGTAGATTTGTGTCCCTGGCCCAGACCTGGCTTTAAAAGAGTGGGTTTATATCCATAGATATCCAAATCTTTACAAAGCATGATAATACTACTGTGTCGTCGCGCCAGGGCAGGCCATTCGTGGCTAAATAGTTGCAATTTTTAATTCTTTTTTCAAACCTTCCATTTGTTCCCAAACCTCTTCTGGCTCAATGGATAACATACACCTATGATCGGAAGGACACACCTCTTTTAAACAGGGGCTGCAATCTACATTATGCCTTACAATTCTTGCATTTTTACTAACCGGACTGGTTACAATATGATCAGTAGGGCCAAAAATAGCCACCAGGGGAATATTAAAGGCAGCAGCAATATGCATAAGCCCGGAATCATTTGTTAAAAAAAAGTTACATCTCTTGATTAATGCCATAGCTTGACCTAATGTCGTTTTTCCACAGAGATTGATAGGATTGGCGGTATGCATCAAATTTGTTAGCTTAGCAGCTATTTCTGTCTCGGAAAAAGAGCCGAATATTATTACCTTGGCATTCCATCTTTTGGCAGCCCACTCAGCAATAAAAGCAAATCTCTCTTCTGGCCATCTCTTAGCCGACCCATACTCAGCACCTGGATTAATTCCAAAAATAAAAGAAGTATCTTCTATGCCAATAGAAGATAACATTAAAGAGCCTGACCTGCTATCCTCGTCGTTAACATATAAAATAGGCTCTCTTTCTTCAACATGCCAATCCATAGCCTCTATGAGACTGAGAAAATATTCAACTTGATGAACTAAAAGAATATGTTGATCCCTTTTCACTTTATGGGTCAATAAAAATCCTCTTCCATCTGTAGTGTAACCAACCCTATATTTAACCTTTCCTGTATAGGCAAGGAATGCGGCCTCAAAGGCATTTTGAAAGAGAACAGCCAGATCGAATCTCTCAGCCCTCAGCCACGATATAATCCTTAGTAATTCTTTTAATGAGGTAAAAACACTGTCACCTTTGGCGAAGATCATTGTTTTGTCCACTGAAGGATGATTCTCTAAAAGTGGAATAACCCAAGGATTAGCCAAGACTGTTATCTGAGCATGAGGGAAAGTCTTTTTAAGTGCCATTAGTGAGGGGATCATCATTACTGTATCCCCTATCCAATTAGCAGATCTAACCAGTATTTTTCTAACCTCCTGATTTGAGATTTTATGCCTGGATTTGAGTCTCATCTTTTTTAAATTATATTACCACCATTTAGCCACCAAGACACGAAGTCACCAAAAATTGTATTATAATTCATCCGTTTCCTTTGTGCCTTGGTGACTTAGTGGCTGAATCTTTTTTTAGATCGAACAATTCCCTGCTTGATGCTCTCAAAAAAGGTATTCGCACCAGAAAGAAGACCTATCTTTATAGTTAATATAGCAATGTCCAAATCAGGATCAATTTTACGGTCAATCCTTATCCAATCTTTCTCTGTGGTCAATAAAAAATCTACATTTGATTGTTTTTTCCACGATACAAGCTCTTCGATCTCATGGTTGCTAAAAAAGTGGTGGTCAGAAAAAGCTTTAAAGTGCACGATATTGGCCCCACAACTTTTTACCGTCTCTAAAAAATCATCTGGATGTGCTATCCCTGCAAAAACCACAACATTTTTCCCTTTCAAAATATCCGGCGGATGTGTATTACCAGCAAGGGGAAATATGACTTGATCAGGAAAATACCTCGATCGAAAGATCGATTTTGCAGGGAAATTTTTTTGAAAATAATCGACGAGCTTACCTCCAGAATGCGTATTTGTGCATTTGGTGATAATAATAATATCCGCTCTTTTTATCTGCTCAATCGGCTCCCTCAAAGGGCCCAGGGGTAATAGCGATCTGTTTCCAAATCGTCTTTTAGCATCTACGAGAAGAATATTCACATCTCTATGTAATGATATGTGCTGATATCCATCATCTAATAACAGTAGCTCCGAATTAAAAAGTTTTAAGGCGAGAGATCCAATTTTATATCTTTTTTTGGATATTAATACAGGCACAGAAGATAATGTTGTAGCTAACATAACTGCTTCATCTCCTGCATCATCGACAGATGCCAAAACCGTTTTTCCATCAGATACAACAAGTGAATCATTGCTTCTCTTCCCTTTATAACCTCTCGAGAGGATAGCTACCTTAAATCCATGTGTTTCTGCCCACCTGGCTAACATGGCAACAAATGGTGTCTTTCCTGTACCACCTGTAGTTATATTTCCAATACTAATTACATGAGTGGGAAGGCGCTTGGCCCTTAAAAAACCACTCTTATACGCAATAAGCCTGAGTTGAATAGTAAGGCTATACAGAAATGAAAAAATCTTTAGAAAAAAAGTAAAAAGATTCTTTTCCTTTGTTGTGTGCAGAATTGACCAATTAATCGCGTTCATAAGTTTATTGAGTTTATTGCGTTTATTAAGTTAATCACTTGAGGCGTTTAATTTGTTGTGTTCATTGAGTTCATAGTCTTTTAACACAACAAACTTAAATAACTCAATAAACTCAACAAACAATATAAGGTTCAAGGATTCCCATTACCCTCGCAAGAGCTCCCTGATTTTGCTCCACAAATTCCTTAGCCTTTTTTCCTATCTCGTTTCTTTTACTTTTTTGACCTAATAGCTCTAACATAACATTGAGCAATTCTGATTCATCAGCAACCATTTTGCCGCCCCTGTATTTGATCATTAATTCTGACATAGTAGTAAAATTATATGTGTAAGGACCAAAAAGGACAGGTATACCAAAAAATGCTGGTTCTAAAAGGTTATGGCCACCTTTAGGAACAAGGCTTCCACCTACAAAGGCAATATCAGCTAAGCCATAAACTTGGCCTAATTCACCGAGTGTATTAAGAATGAAAACATTGCATTTCTGGTTTCCTTCCCGCTCGTGCCTCCTTGCCCGACCTGCTCCGCGGGATGAGGCCTGCGGAGCAGTGCCAGTCTCTTCTACAGACAATTGCGTTTTTCTTATGACCTTTAATCCACAATCTTTGGCAAGATTGTACACCTCATCAAACCTGTGAGCCTCCCGTGGACCAATTATAAGGGAAAGGTCAGGGAAGGATTTACGAAGTTGACTAAATACATTAAATATGATTTTTTCTTCAGGATGATGCGTGCTCCCTGCCACCCATATGAGCATGTTTTTAAGGTTTAGGAGGTCAAGCCATCTGTCTCGTTCTTTATTGTTAAGAGGTCTCCATGACCTATCAAATTTAATGTTTCCAGTAACCTTGACCTTATCTGGACAAAGCCCTCCTTTAATAATTCGGCGTTTATCGAGTTCTGTTTGCATCAGAAATAATTCAAACATCTGCAGCACTCTCTTGATTAAAAATCTCCACCTCCTATAAGATTTTGCAGTATGTGGAGAAAGTCTGCCATTCACTAAGATAGTTTTTACCCCTCTCTTCTTTAACAATGAGATTAAGCCCGGCCAGATGTCTGTCTCAACCAAAATAAAAATGATTGGATTAATACTTTTTATCATCCTCCTTGCTGACCACCAGAAATCAAGAGGCATTGGTAATAAATAGTGAATGGTATCTTTAAGTTTTTTTCGTGCTACGTCTAAACCAGTAGCTGTTTTTACAGAAAGCACAATCTCTCTTGATGGATATTTCTTTTTCAATGCCTCAAGCAAAGGAATTGCTGATAAGACTTCACCTACTGAAAGTGCATGGACCCATAACCTGCCAGCTCCTGATTGATCAAGATCTGGAAGATTCAGACCTAACCTTTCTTTAAAACGACTTCTATTCTTTAAAAGATAAAAAACAGGAAAAAAGAAGATAAAGCTAAGGGTAGCTAAAAGGTGGTAGAGGATAAGCATTGCTCGTTACTCACTATCTGTTAACTAGAAACCAGTACCACCAATAAGTAACGAGTTTAAACCCTCGCAGGTAGTTCGATGATAAACTTTGTACCATGTGGTTTATTATCCTCAACCCTGATAAAACCATTGTGATCGGTGATTATTGTGCTGACGATTGCAAGTCCCAGACCTGTCCCGGATTTCTTTGTAGAAAAATACGGCTCAAAAAGCCGCCCTTTATCCTTATTAGATATACCGCTACCAGTATCAACGACTTCAATTCTGACAATCCTTAATGCCTTGTCATAGAAAAGCCTGATATTAATCTTTCCTTTATCTGGTATGGCTGCCACAGCATTATCTAAAAGATTAATCATCACCCTTTTTATTTGTTCTCTATCAAGTTTTAATTTAGGAATATCATTGTTTTCGATAAAGTTGAATGTAATATTTTTATGAACATCTTTATATAATAAAACTGCATCCCGAATTATCTCTTTTATATTATCTGGAACCGGATTAGAAGTTGGCATTCGAGCAAAACTGGAAAATTCATTCACTAACACCCTCAACTCTTCAACATTGTCTATTATCAACCGAGTGCATTCATCAAAAACTCTTCCATTTTCTTTTGCTAAAAGTTCACCATACTTTCGTCTCAACCTTTGTGCTGAAAGCTGAATTGGGGTCAATGGATTTTTTACCTCATGGGCTATGCGCCTGGCTACTTCTCTCCATGCGGCCATTCTCTGTGCCTTTTCTAACTCGGTCATATTCTCAAATACTGCAACCAGTCCAAGATAATTATTTCGGTCATCCCTTAAAAGATTCAAAGAAACCAGCAATTTTAAGTAATGCCCTTTTATTAAGATGCCTATCTCTCTTTGTATAAATTCTTTTCTGGTACGATTTTTACCTTCCACAAATCCACTAATAATAGAATGATATTTTGGGCCAAGAATATACTTATAATTCTGCCCTATTATTTCCTTAGCAGAAATATTAAGCATTTTCTCTGCCGACTTATTTATTATTGAAATCACCCCGCGAGAATCTGCAGATATGACACCAGCAGCAACATTTGTTAAAATAGTCTCAGTATAGATTCTGCGTTGCTCTGATTCCTTACTGCTTTTAATTAAATCTTTGTTCACAGTTTCGAGTTTGATCTTACTTTCCTTAAGATCCTTTGTCATCCTGTTGAATGAATTTACAAGAACGCCCATCTCATCCTTGGATTCCAGATCAATATGAAATCCATAATCGCCAGATGCAATTCTGTCAGTAGCTTTAGCAAGTTCCTCTATTGGAACTGTAATCCCCTTTGAAAGATAAAAGCCAAACCAAATAGCAGAAAAGATAACTAAAAGTGTCACAATAGACAGAAAAATCAAAGTTGTTAACTTTATAGGTTTCTTGAGCATCTTTAGTTGCTTATAGCCTTCCAAGCCTTTGCTAATAGTTGCAAGCCTATTCAAAATTACTCCAGGAATAAATTTAGCAACCACAATTGCTCCTACCTGAGCCTTTGTCTCGGTTCGTGAAAATATGGGCACAATGCCCCTGACTAAATCTCCATGTAATGATGTTTCAATAACCTTAATATCAGTTGAATCCTTGAAACTTTTGCGCAATACATCAATGCTCAGGTCTTTAAAAGGTCTTAAATCAACACTCCTGTCATAAGAAGCCGCCCTCGGAAGCAATTTTGATGAAAATATCTGAATAGCAGTGAGATTATATTCCTTTCTTTTTTCCTCTATAAACGCCCCTAGTTTATCTTCCTTTGATAGCAACATATATCCTTCATGGGTAATTAAGGAACTTAAACTATTGCCAAATGCTAATGCC
Organism: uncultured Desulfobacteraceae bacterium; assembly: GCA_964611035.1. GTDB lineage: Bacteria > Desulfobacterota > DSM-4660 > Desulfatiglandales > B25-G16 > B33-G16. The sequence continues at coordinate 74,406 of CAZSWT010000002.1, read as the reverse complement.
TCATCTTCTACTCTTTTATAGTAATCTTGACCTACCTCTAAAGACTTTTGAAGAGACTGCTCAATCTGAAGATTAAACCAATAATCAATGGAGAGAGAAATGAATTGCACTGAAACAAAAAAGATAATTATAGTTGGTAAAAGGGAAAGTATGACAAAGGCAAAAACGAGCTTTGCTCTAAGACCAGAGCCCATAACCCCTTTTTTCCTCTCGAATACCAGCTTGACCAGATTTCTCATGGTCAGATAGAGCAGAAGAAGCAGTAAAATTACATTGATATTTATTAAGACAAAGATCAAGATGTTGCCTGCAATCGGTAACTCAACGCCAAGATCAAAGACTTTTGTTCCCAGATAGGTAAGGAGGATAATAATGGGTAGTATAATACATATGATGATTATCTCTCGTTTACGCCTCTTTAGGTCTTCATTTTTAGTATCTACATGTCTTTCCATTGCACTTAATACCTGAACTCAACTGAATACCAGTCTGTCTCAAAATCCCATAGGGATAAAAAAAAGAGCACATAGTTTAAGTAAAAAGGTAATTCAATCTTATCAAGCTCTGCCTTCATTCGTATTTGATACTGAGCTCCTTTTTTAAGCTTATCGAGCCTGATAACCTTTAAGGCCACCACATCCGCCATTAATTCTTTTGCTCCGTCAAAATCCTTGGTTTTTACCTTTGTTTTATTTTGTTCTGGTAAAAGAAGACTAAATTCGTTTTTCAGGGTGTTGTATTCTATAGTATGTGTTAACCTAATATCTGCTATCTTACGATCAAACCATGCACTTCTAATCTCATATAGTTTGACGATAAAAGTAAATTTGGTTGAAATACCATTCATAATGGCCATGTCCATTTCTTCGGTAAAACAGTCTCTTACATTCAAATAACTAAGTAGATGGTCCCGTGTGTTAGTGACAATTATATCTGACAAGCGAGCCTCTTTTGCTGAAGAAATTTCTGGGAAAATACAGAAAAAGAGAGAAAGCACTAAAGCAAAGGTAAGCTGTCTACCGCGCATAGAGTGAACCAACGTGTTTAAATGTATCAATTAGCGACACCTAAAGTTTACAGTGAATAACCTATAACCAGCAACTACTCTACAATTCACAATCCCTAAATTCCTTAATTCCTTAATTCTATATCTCACATCACAGATGGCAAACAATTTGTGAGATTAGAATAGGTAATTTTATAAGGATATTTGAAATATCATAAGAAAAAGGGAGACTGATTGCAAGATTTAATAAAAGGGATTGATTTTGAATGACGAATTTAGAAATTGGAAATATAGTAGGAAGTATGCAGGAAGCACTAAAGACCTCTTTGCTGCCTGCTGACTACTACTTACTGTTTTAGGCAGGGACTAAATCAAGGCTACCAAAGGACGGTATCTTGATACTTTTTTTCCCACACTCTTCTTTATTCTTAAATCGTACTACCTCCCAGGACTTTTCTTGCGCCATAAACAGCCTGAGCAATTTTTGGTTCATAGAATGTCCTGATCTTTCTACCACAAAGTGGCCTATTGGTATACAGCCAAGAATAGCCAAATCACCTATAAAATCAAGGAGTTTATGCCTTACAAACTCATTTTTATACCTTAAGCCATCTTCATTGAGAACTCTGAAGTCATCCACAACAATTGCATTATCTAAGGATCCACCTTTTGCCAGCCCATTGTTCCTTAATGTCTGAACATCCCTCAAAAAACCGAATGTTCGTGCCCTGCTAATTTCATCAACAAAGCTAGATTTTGAAAAAGTTATCTCATAGGATTGATCTTTGATTAAGGGGTGATCAAAGTCAATTTTATACGTTATCTTTAGCTCGTTTGAGGGATTGAGCTGAACAGATCGATTGCCATCCTTAACCTTAACTGACTTCCTCACAAGAAGAAATCTCTTGTGGCTATTTTGTATGGTAACGCCGGCATTTTTTAGTAGAAATATAAAAGGGGCAGAACTTCCATCCATAATAGGAATTTCTCCACCATCAATTTGTACCAAAGCATTATCTATACCCATTCCAAAAAATGCAGCCATAATATGCTCTACTGTGGATACACTATATCCATTAAAACCAATAGTAGTAGCCATATTCGTATCAACTACATTATCAAAAGAGGCCTTAACTCTACAGCCGGGTGATATATCAATACGTTCAAAGGATATTCCGCTATTTGGTGGAGCGGGTTTTATGGTAAGGTTTACTTTTTTACCAGAGTGAAGACCTATTCCTGTACAGCTTATCTCATCTGCAACTGTCCGTTGTCTTAAATCCATCATAATTACTTTGATAATAAATTAATGTAGAGAAAAATATTACTTGGAAGACGTGCTAAATATCAGCAAATTATGTGCCATTTAATAAAATGATTATAAAAAAGGCAAATCTATATGGCTAACTGATTGAAATTGATAATGATAATTAAAATTTGCTATACGGAAACTATTCATTTTTTTATCATGTTAATGTGTTAAATTTAACACAGTTTTTGTGTTTGATTTATACAATTGTATTGGTTACCCAAACGCGTGCTCTGTTACATACTGCCCTTTTGAGAAACTTAACAGGTGGAAGGGCTATATGGAAAGAAATGCCTGCTCACTTTATTAATGCTTTTAAGGCGCATTAAATTTTTGAGTCAATACTTTTTTTCTTGTATTTAAGAAAGGTTTGAATCTAATATTTAGCATATGATTCACCGCTATCTTTCAGCAATATTAATCTTTATTATTATAGGTGGTTGCTACCCTTTAGTCAAAAAAGAGGTTAAGGAACCAGCCAATGCCCTTCAAAAGGTAAAATATTTCTGGCCAACATTTCAGGATGACATGGATATGGATTCCCTTTCATTGGCTATTGAAAGTGATCTGAAATATTTGAACCAACTAACGGACGATACACTTTTCACCTATGGTCCTGATGAATTTCCTGCAGAACATGTGAGGAAATCATTAAAGACCTTTTTATCAATTTTCAAGCAAAGTTCAGATAGCAAAAAATTCAATAGAGATCTAAGGGAAAAATTTTACTTATATAAGACAGCTGGTTTTTGGGGAAGTAAAAAGGTCTTTTTCACTGGATATTTTGAGCCGATCTTTGATGGAAGCCTTGAGCGTGATTCTATGCACAGATATCCAATATATAGAAGGCCAGACAATCTATTGACAATGAATTTGGGCCTTTTCCGACCGAAATTTTCCGGACAGCGCATTACGGCCAGGATAAAAGGCAATAGTCTTGTCCCCTATTTCACAAGAAAAGACATAATGGAAAACAAGGTTCTAGAAAGACAAAATCTTGAAATTGCATGGCTCAAGGATACTCTCGACGTAGCCATATTACAAATTCAGGGTTCAGGGAGGATACGATTACCAAACGGAAAGACAATCGGAGTTGGTTATAGTGCCTCAAATGGGCATCCCTATAAAAGTATAGGCAGATATATGATAGATAATGGATATATCACAGCTGATAATTTATCCCTTCAGACTATCAGATCTTTTATAAAACAAAACCCTGACATTAAAGATGAGATATTGAATTATAATCCATCGTATGTTTTTTTCCGACTACTTGATAGTGGGCCTCTGGGCAACATCGGTGTTCCTTTAACACCTGGAAGGTCTTTAGCAGTTGATGATAGGCTATTTCCAAAGGGAGCCCTGGTGTATATTCGCTGTCAGAAACCCATTATGGGGAAAGATGGAACTATAACTGGATGGGTTCCTTTTTCAAGATTTCTTTTAAATCAAGATACTGGAGGGGTTATAAAAGGTGCGGGACGAGCAGACATTTTTTGGGGTAGTGACCCTTATGCGGAATTAGCTGCAGGCAATCTTAAACATGATGGAGAGATGTATTTTTTAGTAAAAAAACCAGATAACTAATAAAACCTTTATAATTGAGGAATTGTGAATTTAGGGATTTAGGGATTGGAGGTAGCAAGGAGTTGTATAGTAAAGAGTTTGTCTGGTTTGATCATTCCAGACACTTCACACCGAACTACTAAATAGAAAATTTTGAAAAATCAGCTACCTGCAAAAAAAACTGATGCAGGCTTTTTAGAATTCCAAGCCTGTTTTCTCTTACCCTTTTATCTTCTGCCATGACCATTACTTCGGAAAAAAATTCATCTACCTGCTTAATTATTCTGGATAGTATATTCAATGCCTCAAAGTAATTTTCTCTATCTATCTCTCTTTTTACTTCATCTTTTACTAACTGAAATGTTTTCCATAAACCTTCTTCACTTTTATGCTCAAATAAATCAGGATTCACCCTATACGTTTCTTCAAAGCCTTTTCCTATGTTAATGATCCGTTTAAACGCTATCGCTAAGGTTTCAAAATCTTTCGAAATGTCTCGAAATCTTTGTAAGGCTTCGATTTTTTTCTCTACTTGATGGAGGAAATTAAAATCGATAGAAATTACTGCCTCTATAAAATCTTGCGTAATTCCTTCAGATAACAACAAATTCTTAAAGCGTTCCTTTATAAAATTGATTACCTTATTTGTGACCTCTTTTAGGTCAAATGAAATAGTTTCATTAAGAATACATGCTGATTTATTAATGAGTTCCTGAAAGGAAATAGCAATCTTTTTATCCCTCACTATCCTAATAATAGCCAAGGCCTGTCTCCTGAGGGCATAGGGATCAGCTGTTCCGTCAGGCTCAAGGCCCAGTATAAAAAACCCTACAAGGGTATCCAGCCTATCAGCTATGCCAACAATTGACCCAATAAAAGATTCAGGGAGTTGAGATTCTGCTTGAACAGGTAAATAATGATCTGAAATAGCTATACAGATATCTTCAGGGTAGCCGTCCAATCTGGCATATTCTTTCCCCATTACACCCTGAAGGGAGGGAAACTCCATAACCATCTCAGTAACCAAATCACATTTACAGAGCTTCGCAACAAGTCCAACATCATGTATCTTTTCCGGCACTATCTGTTCAGCCAAGTATTCTGCTAATCGGGTAAAACGTTGTACCTTGGCAAAGGATGTCCCTAACTCTGCCTGATAGATAACTGTTTTTAAATCCTCCAGCCTATCCTTAAGGAGTCTTTTTCTGTCTTCTTTAAAAAAGAAATTTGCATCGGCCAATCTTGCCTGCAAAACTCTTTCATGCCCTCTTTTAACAATAGATTCATCCCTTGCAATCGTATTATTAACAGCCACGAAATTTGGCATCAGATTCCCCTCATGGTCTCTAACAGAAAAATATCTCTGATGCTCTTTCATTGCTGTTATGAGAACAGGATCAGGGAGTGTAAGAAATGCCTTATCAAAACCACCGCAAATGGCAGATGGGAACTCCACCATATTAGCCACTGTAGTTAATAATTCGGGGTCTATCACAGGTATGCCTGATACTTTTTTAGCGACTGTGATGACAGTTTTTTCAACCCTATCTTCTCTCTCTTTTTGATCAATAATTACAGAGCTTTCATTCATTTTTTGTAGATAATCTTCAAGGCCTTCTATTTCCATCCTCTGGGGTGCCATAAACCTATGACCGCTGGTTTGAGGCCCACTCGTTATCCCAGCTACTTCAAAGGGAATGGTTTTACCGTTAAAAAGTGCGAGTACCCATTGGATAGGCCTAACAAACGAAAACTCTTCACTTCCCCAACGCATCGACTTTGGCCAGGGAATATTCGCTATTAATTTGGGTAACACTTCGGATAGGATAGTTATTGTAAGCTTTCCTGGCATTTTACGCTTAATATGAAGGTAGACGCCTTTTGGTGTTTCCAATAATTTTAGCTCATCCACAGACACTCCCTGTTTCTTAGCAAAACCAAATGCTGCCTTTGTGGGGTTTCCCTCTTCATCAAATGCAGCCTTTTTAGGAGGCCCTGTTATCTCCTGGATCATATCTTCCTGTTTATCAGCGATGGCCTTGCCGACTAAAACCAACCGTCTTGGAGTTCCGTATGTATGAAGACCTCCTTCAATCTCGATTCGGTTTTCTTTTAAATAAAATTCTGCCAATCGCTTAAGCTCTTTTAAACCGTTCTCAAGATAGTCTGAGGGAATCTCTTCTGTGCCTATCTCTAAAAGCAGTTCAGCAGTCATATATCCTCTTTAACTATTTCTTCAGATTGTTGCCACCAAAGGTGGGAGATTGTAATTATTAAGCCTGAAAGGGGCCCTGATTTTAGCTCACTTTAGGCACTTTCTCTCATCAGGGGGTACCCCATCTCTTCTCTCTGCTTTAAATAATTTTTTGCTACCAAACTAGCCAATTCCCTAATCCTTCCAATGAAAGATGTTCTTTCTGTAACACTGATTGCCCCCCTAGCTTCAAGTATATTAAAAATGTGGGAACATTTGAGACAATAATCATATGCTGGCAGGACAATCCCTTTTTTGCTTATTGTAAGAGATTCCTTTTCACACATTTCAAACATCTTTAAAAGCATATCTATATTAGCCATTTCAAAACAATATACAGAGTTTTCCCACTCCCCTTTTTTATGAACATCTCCGTAAGTAACATTTTCATTCCATGCAAGATCATAAACGCTCTCTTTTTCTTGCAAATACATAGCGATCCTTTCCAGACCATAGGTTATTTCCACGGAAATCGGATCAAGGCGAATGCCGCCTGCCAGTTGAAAATAGGTAAACTGGGTGATCTCCATGCCATCCAGCCAGACCTCCCACCCAAGACCTGATGCTCCAAGGGTGGGGGATTCCCAATCATCCTCCACAAAGCGGATATCATGATCAAGGGGATCTATTCCCAGTGCCTTTAAACTTTCGAGATAGATTTCCTGAATATCAATGGGAGAAGGTTTTATAATCACCTGATATTGATAATAATGCCCCAAACGGTTGGGATTCTCACCGTATCTGCCATCAGTAGGGCGCCTGGAAGGCTCTACATAGGCAACAGACCACGGTTCAGGACCCAATGTCCTCAAAAGAGTAGCCGGGTTAAAGGTCCCTGCCCCAACCTCCAGGTCATACGGCTGCTGGATTAGACATCCTCTATCTGCCCAGAATCTTTCCAGGCCAATGATCAATTCCTGAAATGTCATAGAAATCCTTTCTCTTTGTTTGTTGTCCGTTGACAGTTGTCCGTTGTTCATTGTCAATTGTCTAATTACTGGTTGCGAGTTAAAGTGACTAAAATCAGCTACAGTTTAAAATAAACACAACAAACACAATGAACACAATGAACATTAGCCACCAAAAAGTTCTGCGAAAAATATCACCTGCCTTACAAGATGTCAAGAAGGTAACCACCTTAAATACACAAAGATAACGGCTAAATGTCAACGGTCTATTAGAAACTGATGGCTTAAAGATATTTAGCAGATTTTAGTCTCTTGCCTAAACGATGTTCAACATGCATCATTAAAACCTTTTTCAGCTCAGTTATTATATCATCATCGCATTGTACATTTTGTAATAGTGATGGGTCAGTAGACTGAAAATCCTCAAGGACTTGCACTGTTTTTGGGCCCATCCCAGGATTTAAAACCGATTCCTTCTCACAGCTCAAACATACTATTGAACCACTTGGGGGATGGAATAATGCCCTACCCTTCCCCTCATATCGTCGCATGCAAAGGCCGCACCGAGATAAATTAATTCCAAACCCGCCTATCTTCATGGCCCGTGCCTGAAACATAATCATAGTCTCTTCGGTATTTTGCTTTTCTGATAGAGAACCCAGGCCAAATTTCAACAACTGAAACATCTCAGAACTTTGCACATTGGATGGGAAAAGGGTCTCTGTCAGCTCCACCATATAGCTTGCCCTTAACAATAGATTGTAATCTGATCGAATTGCAGGAAAACCTTCGATTAATTCGCACGTTTCAAGCAACGCAAGATCACCGGTTCTTCGCTCTCTAAACGCAAGATTTACCAAGGAAAAAGTAGTAAGAGAATTAACAAATCGTTTGGAGCTCTTGCGGCCACCTTTGGCCACGCCTCTTAGGGTTCCGAAAAGAGAGGAAAAAACAGTAACGATGAGATCAGATTCACCAAAATCTTTCGTCCTTAAAATAATCGCCTCTGTTTTTTTTGACTCCATGATTCCTATGATGTCCGTTGAAAGGAGTTGTCAGTAGTCCGTTGCCAAAATCCAAATTTATTAAACATGGTTAGTATAGGTTTACACAAATGTCAAAGGCTTCTGTGTTCTGGAATTCGGAAACGAAGCTCAAATTTAATTTTTGGACTTCAATATTTGACATTTATTTGAAGATGTTATACTTTTCAATCATTATCTAATGGGAGGTAAGATATGAAGACTTTTGTTTTAAGGGTTGATCTCAAAGAAGAGGAAGATGGGAGATGGAGTGCATCTATCCCAACACTTCCAGGTTGTTCCAGTTGGGGTTATTCTCGACAAGATGCGTTAATAAACATAAAAGATGCTGCCGAGATATATATAGAGGATATGGTAGATGCCGGAGAGAGACTTCCAACCTCATCGGATAAAATAGAAACTATTAATGAGCCTGCTATAGCAGTCTCCCTATGATTAACAAGCTTAAAAATACACCCATCACAGAAACAAAAAAGCCCTACGTTTTAAGTAGAGCTTTTGATTTTCATTTTTTTAATCAGTTTATTGGTATCTTCTCAATATTTTGGGGTTTTTTTGTAGGGGCTTGATTTATCAAGCCCGATACGCAAGGGTTCGATAAATCGAACCCCTACAATATACATCAGTTAGTCATATTTATTTTACTGCCAAGTGTTCTCTGAAATATTAAGAAGTTACGCTTATTGCTCTCCCCCATACAATTCCTTAGCCTTGGCCCTGTCCGGAGAGCCATCCTCAAGAAGGGGAATATCCGTGATAAATTCCACATATTGAGGTTTCTTGAATCTGGCAATACGTTCACCAACAAAATCTATAAGCTCCTGTGGTTCAAGGCTCTGCCCTTCTTTCAACTCACATACTGCCTTGATTCCTTCTTTCCATTTAGGATCAGGCACTCCAAAAACAACGGTTCTCTCAACTGCAGGATGCTGGAGGATCACCTTTTCTACCTCAGCTGGGTAAACATTTTCCCCTCCCGGCTTAATAAGCTCTTTTTCTGCTTTGCGTCCAGCATACCAAAGAAAGCCTTCCTCGTCAAAACGTCCCTGGTCTCCCGTATGATGCCAACCCTCCCTAAATGTGTAGGATGTTTCCTCAGGTAGATTCCAGTAACCCTTAAAAACCATAGGCCCCCTCACCACAATCTCACCTACCTTGCCAGTTTCAACCTCTTTATCATAGTCATCAAAAAGTCGTACATCAGCAAGGGGCAAAGGTCTTCCAGCAGATCCAGGTTTTTCATTGTATGGTGAAATAGTTACCAATGCTGAAACCTCTGTCTGACCATAAACCACAAAAAACTCTCCGCCTGTTGCCTTTTGATACCTTTCTATGGTCTCAGGACTGTCAAGACCAGCCACCAGTCTTAAAGAGCTGATATCTTTCCCGCTCTTTTCTTGGCTGTCAAGGATTGAGGCCAGTATCGGGGCAAAGTCAAATAGCATGGTAATCTTTTTTTCCTGAATAAAATCCACGGCCTGGTCTGCGTCAAATCTACTCACATTAATATTCAGGGCCCCTGCATGAAATGCGGTCATAGCGATAAACAGACCCCCTACATGGAAGAGTGGAAGAAGATTGAGGTGAACATCTTCTTTATATATCTTGAATACATGAGCAAACTGTGTGGTTGCAGAGAGAATATTGCGATGGGTCACAAGTGCGCCCCTTGGCTTACCTTCTACTGCTGCTGTATGGATTATAACAGTGCCGTCATCTGTAGCTACCTCTTCTAATTTAAAATCTGCATTATTATCAAGCAATCGATTGAAATCTTCAAAAGAGCCTTCTTTTCCACTCAAGTTATAATATGTCTCCACAGATGTTAGTTTATCCTTTAGCCCCTGGATCAACTCCTGGAACTCGGAATCAGCAAAGACCAATCGTGGCGCTCCATCAGCCAGGTTATTTTCCACCTCATCGGCTGACAAACGCCAGTTTATAGCAATAACAATTAGCCCTAATGCAGAAGCCGCACCATAAAGTAGAAAGTATTCAAGACTGTTTTTGCCTAATATTCCAATCCGATCACCTTTCTTCAATCCCACATCTTGCAGGCCTTTGGCCAGATGATCAACCATATCCTTTAACTCGCCGAATGTTATTTCCCGGCCATCAGATAACTCTAACCAGGCTGGCCTCTGTTTAAAACACCTGGCATTCCGGTTTATAACATCATAAATAGTAAAATCATATAAACCCATAGCTTACCTCTTTCAAATCAATATGCTATCGATAAGTAAATAGACCGCCAAAGGCAGCACCTCTGGCGGTCTATTTTTTTTAGATGATTAAACCCATCTGTTCATCCCCAATTATGGGGCATAAGTGCCTTTAAATGGAACTGCCTTAGAGACACCATCGGCCCTAAAGCCGAAATTCCCTTCATAAATGTTAATGGGAAAGGCCATATCAGGAATTGTAGTCCAATATTTTTCCATTGCGGCCCAGGCATTGGTTCCTTTGGCCTTTAATTTGAATCCACTGGTTACCAAAAGCTTCAATAATACTGAACGAGTGGTAAACATGGTGGCTGCCTTGACTTGATTTGTCTTACCAGCCGGAATCCACTGGGACTCATAGCCTTTGACAGTAGTCATATCAAAGTCTTCAAATGCAATGACAAAACTGTAATCCTCCAGTAGAATCGGATATGGATTTGGATTCGTGATATTAAAGGTAATGATTAATGGCAAGGGTGCACCATGATTCCCTGCCTTACCTTTTGTTGGTTTTATATTTCCCCCATAATACCAGTACCCATCATACTGGGGTACCTCTATCATTTCGATTGCTATTGTTGGTGCCTTAAAATTGGCCGCAGTAGGTTTTACCTGAACAGCGGCACAAGAGGCAAATAGCACCCCCATACCAAAAATAAGCGCGATTAATAATACTGTAGATTTCTTAGGCATAATAAAAACCTCCCTATTTAAATTTTAGGGCTACGTTAGCCATCTTTTTCTTCTCTTATAGTGTTTTACCTCTGCGAAGCTCTTTGACTTTCCTTTTTCAGAGAGCCCGAGATAAAAATCCTTAATATCTTCATTTTCTTTTAATCTTTCAGACGTATCATCCATGACAATACGCCCGGTTTCCATTACATATGCGTATGGGGCCACATTCAGGGCCAGCTTTACATTTTGCTCAACCAGAAGAATAGATATGTGTTCGTCCTTGTTAAGCCTCGTTAAGATATTGAATATCTCATGGATTAACATAGGGGCAAGTCCCATAGATGGCTCATCTAATAGTACCAGCTTGGGCTCTGTCATCAGGGCCCTGCCGACTACCGCCATCTGCTGCTCTCCTCCGCTCACAAATCCTGCAACTTCACTCCTCTTTTCCCTTAGCCTGGGAAAATAGTGGTAGACCAGCTCCAATCCATCCTTGACAGACCCTGACTTTCTCAAATGCGCCCCAACCTTGAGGTTCTCCTCAACGGTGAGATGCTCAAATACCCTGCGGCCTTCAATTACCTGTATAATACCCATCTTGGCAATCTCTACCGCAGTTTTTTTGTGTATCCGCACACCTTCAAACTCAATGGCCCCATCAGTAACCTCTCCAACCTCCACCTTAAGGAGTCCGGAAATGGATTTCAGGGTTGTGCTTTTACCTGCTCCGTTGGCACCCAAGAGGGCAACTATACCACCTCTTGGGATTTCAATAGAGACACCCTTGAGCACAAGGATCACCTCATGGTATTTGACCTCAATATTATTTACCATTAATATCTTTTCTGCTGCTTCCAATTGGAAACCTCCTTGTTTACCATCCGTGCCATTCAGAGGCCCATTGTTTTGGCCACCGCTCTTTCACATTAACAAAGTCCACCTTCTGAAACTTGCCGTCTTTCCATTCCTGAACCCAGCAACCTCCTGTTGGCCTATGGTCATTGGCTGTATAGGTAACATTACCAGTACATAAACCGATATGGAAATCCCGCATGGTTTCAAAGCCCTTTTTCATAATTCCTGGGCCGGTTAGATCGCCTGCCTTATCTGCCCGTTTCATCGCTTCCCAGAGGACAAGGCCATTGGACCAACCCTGAACAGTTCTGCATATACGCTTTTTCTGAGGGACACCAGGATTGATTTTCTTGGCATACTTTACCACCTCATCCATCAAGTCGCATTTTTGTCCATAAAAACCATTAGGAGTTGCACCCATTACACACAGTGCATCCTTTGCATTCATAGCCTCTCCGGCAAGGCGCGGTAGGTTTTCATCAAAACCCCAGTTGTTAACGATATGATCCGCCCGTAACCCCAGGGCATATGCATCCCTTATGGTGGCAGACACCGACATAGTTGTGTTTCCGTGCCAGATGATATCCGGCTTAAACTTTTGAAGCGCCATGATCTGGCTCTTGGTATCAATGGCAAATAGACTCACATCCTGATCCTTGCCTATATCAAAACCGAGCAGCTCAGCATGGTTCTTGATAGCAGCAATAGGGGCGCTTGCATACGGAGAGCCAAACATATAGCAACATGCAAGACGGGGCTTCCTGCTCTCTCCCCTTGGTTTCCATTTCTTGTCATACCAGGCTGTCAAACAGGATCTGGCATTGGTGGAGTAATCGGATGAAAAAAACAGGTTATAGGCTGTGCCCCCATGTTTTTTTCCATCCTTTCCTACCCAGTCTTTTGGCCGTGTGAGGTGAGCAGAGTAGGAATCCGATACATAGGGAATCTTATCCCTATTGATAGTCGGTGAAAGGGCCTCGGTATCACCTGTTCCCCATCCCATGATAGCGAGAACTTTCATCCTTTTAAGGAGCTTATATTTGGTAAGGGCCTCAGGGATTCGGTAACCATAGTCAAACCAGATATATTTTACTTTCTTTCCATTAATGCCACCATGATCGTTTACATAGTGCGCCCAGAATTCTTCCTGACCGAGTGCGGCGTCTTTTCCCACATCAGACGTAGCACCTGTTGTATCCTTAATGCCACCTACCTTTATCACCTTGGCTAAAGCCATAGATGATAGGCCAAACAAAAATACAACGGCACATAAAACAATTAAAATCTTTTTCATCTTCATTGCTTCCCCCTTTTTAAAAGATAAATAAAAATTAAACCCGCCTAAACAATAATTGTTATATTATCCCTGTAATTCACCTCCTTTCAACTGTTATATAAATATCTCGTAAAAAGTCAAAAAGCATGTCATTGCGAGTCCCGATTCATCGGGACGAAGCAATCTCATATAGCATAACTTATTGTATTTATTAGATTGCTTCGTCGCTATGCTCCTCGCAATGACCCCGGTTCATGACTTTTTAGGAATGAATCACGTATGACGACTTCGTAAAAAGTCCAACTGCTACGTTACGCTTCATCTTTTGTCATTGCGCGTACTGGTAAGTACGCCTCATTCCTCAAGATTCGCAAGCCTTGCATTTGGAACTTTTTACTTTGCCATCCCATTTTTGACTTTTTACGAATTTATCAAGTATACCTGATAAAAAATAAAAAGTCATTGCTATTAAAACGTTTCGTAAATTCGCTCGCAATGACATTGACACTTCGTCATTGCGAGTCCCGATTCATCGGGACGAAGCAATCTCATATTTTCTCATACAAATTAATCCATTCTCTATTTATGCTGTTAATCAGGTCGATTTTCTTTTGCCTTGAACCAGCCTTTATCTGTTTCTCTCTCAATATGGCATTTTCAGGGTCTTCGAAAACTTCATAGTATACCAATTTTGTAATGTTGTATTTCTTTGTAAACCCATCAACAAGTTTTTCTTTATGTTCGTAAACTCTTCTTTTCAGATCGTTTGTTATACCTGTGTAGAGAACGGTATTATGTTTGTTGGTCAATATATAGACATAATACTGTCTCTTCATTTATACTTTTTTAAGATTGCGGAACTTCCAAGATTGCTTCGTCGGCCTCTGGCCTCCTCGCAATGACCAAATGAGAATATCCACTCCTCGCAATGACCAAGTGCCAAAGCCCGCTCCTCGCAATGACTAAATAAGAATATCTCTTCTCCCAATGACATTTTCTCAAGCATATTTTGCAATAGCTTCATTAATACGAAAACGGCCACAGGTTAAAATAATTTTTGGCCTGCCACCATCTATAAGAAAGTCCTCGAGGCTCATAGATCAAGAAGGCACATATTGCAAGGCCAAAGGCCATATCCTTTAAAAAGGCAAAATCAATCAGGATCTTTGGAAATATTTCAGAAGCTGGCATAGCTAACATCTGCAAAATTTCTAAGACCATAACCATAAATATAGAGCCAAAAATGGCGCCATCAATCCCTGCCCCGCCGATTAGTATTACACCTACCAGCCAAAGAGACCAGAACCATGGAAAATGCTCCGGGCTCAGGGCCGCTAAGTTGGCCACCCAAAACGCCCCTGCAACACCGGCTATACATCCTGCCACAAAGAAATTCAGCAATTTATACCAGATAATATTAATGCCAAGGGTCTCTGCTGCAATATCATTGTCCCTTATTGCAACCCAGGCCCTTCCAACCCTGGTTCTGAGGAGATTTGCCATAATCATAACCGTAAGGGTCAAAACGATAATCATTAAAAAATATACCTTCAAATCCGTATCTATAACCCAGGGACCTATCTTAATTGTGCCTGGTGGAAGGGAAAATGCCTGTCCTCTGCCGCCAATTCGGCTTACATACTGGGTCAGGATAAAGTCCACTGTGATAAACTGGGCGGCCATGGTAGTTAAAATAAGGTAAAATCCCTTGACCCTGGCAGAAGGAAGCCCAAAGAGAACACTCCACAGGCCGGCAACAATTGCAGCAACTACAATGCTGATGGGATATGCAAGGCCCCAGTTAATTAAAAATTCTGGCCATGGAAATTGCAGGATTAAAATGGTACTTGTATAGGCACCTACAGCTATAAAGGCGGCATGTCCCAGGGTTATCAAACCTGCATAACCTATCAAAAGCTGTACGCCAAGGGCACCAAGTGCAGTGTAGCCAATCATGTTAGCCACACCGATCCAGTATTCGTCTAAAAATAAGGGAAATCCAACAAAAACAATCAGGAGAAGTAAAATCATCTTCCCCTTTATCACAGGTGTCTGCCACCAACCCTGATCCTTTGCATAGTTTTCATGATAATAGCCGCACGGAAGCCAAACTCTTGACATAGATTATCTCCTTAATTCAAGTTAAAATATAAAATTAGCAATTAGCAATTAAAAATTAATATTTGGAAAATTATTTATTTGCTTTCGCTGTAATTATGCTTTTTGCAATTATGGCAGCTAATTCCCCGCATTCTACAATGAGTGATTCAATTTGTTCTGGCTTCATAATTTTAGCATGGTAAATGACTTTCAACCAAAAACGTGATTCTTTAATCTCTTTTAAAGCAATACCTAATTTGTGAATAAAATCTGCCCTGGATTCAGCCCCACGAGATTCTTCATAATTAGATCCACAAGATGTTCCCGACCTAACAAGCTGGCCTGCTATATGTCTCCCAACAATTGTTTTCGGTAGCGCATTGACAAGTTTTATAACTCTTACGGCAAAATCAAGTAAACGTTCTGCTATATTATCTCCAGTCTTCTTCTCCCCTGCATCTAACTCCATATCATTTTTAACTTGCTAATTTTATATTGATAATTTTACATTGTTAGATTACATTCTTTATATATCATCTCCGGTCTTCTTCTCTCCTCCGTCTAACTCCATATCATTTTTAACTTGCTAATTTTATATTGATAATTTTACATTGTTAGATTACATTCTTTATATATCATCTCCGGTCTTCTTCTCTCCTCCGTCTAACTCCATATCATTTTTAAATTGCTAATTTTACATTGCTAATTTACATCCTCTCTATCTTTATCCAACCCCAGAGCCCATATGGCATGAAGAGTAAAAATACTGCCATAAATGCAAAGGGAAAGACTTCTTTTACCCCTCCGGGGAAATACTGATCTAAGTAAGTGCCGGCAAAATTCTGCAAAACTCCTATTAATAGTCCTCCTACTATGGCCCCGGGAATGGAGTTAAGGCCGCCGAGGACCACGGCGGGCAATACCAATAACCCTAAAAAGCCAATAGTAATGTTAACACCATTTATATTTCCTAAAAGTGCTCCTCCAACGCCCGCTGCCATAAAGGCAATAGCCCAGGATGCTGCATATACAAACCTGGCACTTACTCCAAGGGATAGGGCGGCTGTCTCATCGTCTGCTGTTGCCTGCATGGAAAGACCCCAGCGTGTATATTTAAAAAAGGCAACAAAAACGAGAAAGAGAACAATGGCCAGCACAAAGGACCAGAAATAGACAGTTGAGATCTTCAAAAAACCGATGGTAAATGGCTTAAGGGAAAAGATAGCTGGCGTGAAGACCCTGGTATCTACTCCCCATACAAACCCAACCAATCCTTTAAGGAAAAAAGAGAGACCCACGGTTACCATTATAACGGCCAGGATCGGCTCTCCGATAAGCCTGTCTAAGAAAATCCGTTCCACTAAAATACCGAGGATAATACCAATGATCAGGGTAAACAAGATGCATAAAATGAAGGGAACGCCCATTAAATAAAAATAAATTGTGACATAGGCCCCTATAAGGGTCAGCTCACCCATGGCCAGGTTCAGTACACCGGAACATTTGTATATCAGAACCCAACCAAGTGCAACTAAGGCATATATCCCTCCAACCATAATCCCGGTAGTAAAGGTCATTAAAAATAATTCCATTCTCTTCTACCCCCTTTTGTTTAGTAAGAAGTAATGCGCGCAGTAAAGTATGAAAAATCCTAAATCCTAATTTCTAAACTCTAAACAATTTCAAAATACAAAATCATAATATCAAAACTTATTTTGTCTTCTCCAGAATGGAGCCAAAGATTTTCATAAGTTCAGTTGCCTCCTGAATCAATAATTTCCTTTGTTTTTCAGCATCCGGCCCATTTACTTCAATAAGTCTCAGCCAATATCTGCTTTCTTTAGCTTCTTTTCGGCAAATCTTGATGCGCATGGCAAAATCTTTTTTACTTAAGGCCTCATTCGCTTCGATATAATTTGCTCCCACAGAACCAGAAGCTCGGACAAGTTGTTTTATTATCTCAATATTAGCTATAGTCCTTGGTAGATTTTTAACAAACTCTATTACCTCCTTTGTAAACTTTAAAGTCCTGTCTTCTAAATCATACTGTTTTGAATTTTTAATTTTGGTCCTTTGGATTTGTTTATTATTTCGGATTTAGAGTTTAGTATTTATAAGTCAAAGTCCTTATACCTTCCCTTTATTGCCCACTGCTTCCTCTTCAAGCCTTTATCTCTTGAATACGCAGATCTGTCTTTATAGGCTGTTCCCTTCCATCCTCATAGGTGATTGTCATATCCAGGTGGACCGTGTCTGCATCCTTATAAAGGGTCTCTACAATATCCTTGTAACGCTGTTCCATAAAACCCCTCCTTAGTTTGCTGGTCCTGGTCAATTCTTCATCATCTGCATCAAATGCCTTGTAGAGGTTAACAAATTTGTTTATCCTGGCCGGTTCAGGAAGCGCTTTATTGGCCTCTTCTATCTGTTTCTGAACAAGGTCATAGACCCTTGGGTCCTGGGAAAGTTCCGGATAACTTGTATAGTTAATCTTATGCTCATCTGCCCATTTGCCAACAACGGAATAATCAATACACATAACAGCAGTTACAAAGGGTAATTTATCCCCGATAACCCAGGCATCCTGTACATAGGGACTGAATTTAAGCCTGGCCTCGAGATATTGGGGGGCAAAGGGCCTGCCATCATTCAGTTTCAAAACATCTTTTGTCCTGTCAAAGACAACTAAATGACCATCATCGTCGATAAAACCGGTATCACTGGAGTGAAGCCATCCATCCGTTAATGTCTTTTTTGTTTCTTCATCATTTTTATAGTAACCCTGAAATACTGATGGGCTTTTGGAGATGATCTCTCCATCCTCTGTGATATTCACCTCCGTTTCAGGAATAGGAGTTCCAACCGTGTCAAATTTTATATCCCCATCCCTGTGTGTAACGGATATTCCAGCTACCTCTGTTTGGCCATATATTTGTTTTAAGTTTACACCCAGGGCATGGAAAAAGCGAAAATGCTCAGGCCCCATTGCAGCGCCGCCCGTATAACAATGTCGGAGTCGCGACATTCCAAGGTGATCCTTGAGCTTCTTCTGCATGGTGGCATAAGCGAAGTAATTCAGGGCGTTCCAGTACCATGGAATAGGCTTCTTTTCAAACTTTAGATCCGCTACATGATACCCTATCTTTGTAGCTATTTCATATGCCTTTCTCTTTATCCAGGTGGAATCCAGATATTTTACCTGGACCTGACGGGTCAGGCCCTCATAAAGCCGTGGCGCAGCAAACATTACATGAGGCCCGATCTCTCGAATATTATGCTGGGATGTTTCCGGTTCCTCCGGGAAATTAAGTGTGTAGCCCATCAGGAGGCCGCAGGATATGGACATCATCTGCTCCCCGATCCAGGCAAAGGGAAGATAGGATACAAAGTCATCGGTGTCATAACATGGGTCAACTGCCATGAGATTTTTACCCATGCTCAGCATATTGTAATGGGTTAGAAGGGCGCCTTTAGGGAGGGCAGTTGTGCCGGATGTATAAAACAGGAGACAGATTTCTTGACCATTGCCTTCATTAATCATTTTTTCAAATAGATCCGGTTCCTTCTCATCAAGCTCCTTGCCAAGCTCCTGGGTCTTTATTATGCTTTTTAAATTTGGCTGATGGTAGCGCCTCATCCCCTTTGGGTCATCCCATATTACGTATTCTAATTTTGGGCAATCAGGCATAATGGCTAATGCCTTATCAACCTCCTCCTGAGTTTCTCCTACCAAGAATTTGCTATCTGAATGATCTATTATATATTTGACCTCATCCATCATACAATCCTGAAAGAGCCAGACCGGTATGCCTCCAGCACACATAGCAGCCATCTCTGCCCAGACACCTTCCGGCCTGTTATCACCAATCATGGCCACCTTGTCCCCTCTCTTTAGTCCAAGGCTGACCATTCCCAGGCATAGATATTTTACCCTATCATAGTAGTCCTGCCATGTGTAAGGCAGCCATAACCCAAACTCCTTCTCTCTCATGGCAACTTTTCCAGCTCCATATTCTTTGCATCTTTTTAAAAATACTTGTGGGATAGTGAGGTCTTTTGTTACCTCTATCTTTTCTGCCATTTTATCTCCTTGTTACGTAAAGATCCTCTTCACCTAAATATGCCTTAACAACCTGGGGGTTTTTGCCAACCTCATCCGGGGTTCCATCAGTGACCATATTGCCGAAATCAAGGACAAGAACCCTGTGGGAGATATCCATTACCACACCCATATCGTGCTCTACTAATACACAGGTTATCTTCCAGCGTTTCTCTTCGTTTATGTCGAGAATAAACCTGGCCATGTCTTCAACTTCTTCTAAGTTCAAGCCTGCCATGGGTTCATCCAAAAGGATAACCTCTGGCCTGAGCGCCAGGGCCCTTCCGAGCTCAACTCTCTTCTGTGAGCCATAAGGAAGCATGTGTGCAACCTGATCACGGATAGACTCGATCTCTAACAAATCGATGATTTCCTCCTCGATAAATTTTCGGTCTTCTATCTCTTCTCTTTTTGGATTACCGACATAAATAGAGCCACTCAGGATATTACTTTTGAGATGTATGTGGGAGCCCATCCTGATATTTTCAGTAACGGTCATTCCACCATACAGCTCAAGCTTCTGGAAGGTCCTGCCGATTCCAAGAGCAGCAATCTTATGAGGAGCAAGATTATTAATTTTCTGTCCCTTAAAAAAAATATTTCCCTGCTGGGGGCGATAAAGGCCATTAATACAGTTCATCATCACTGTTTTGCCAGCACCATTTGGCCCAATAATAGAATGTATCTCTCCCTTTTTTACCTCTAAGTCAACACCATTCAAGGCAGCTACCTTTCCAAAGGCCATATGAATATTTTCGAGTTTTAGGAGAACATCCCCTTCTTTTGCTTCACCTGCGGTGTTCATACCGTTTAAGCCTCCATATTTAGCTTTTACATTTGTTGTAATTGGATAAATAAAAAGTAAAAAACCTATTATGTAAAATTATATTACATAACAGGTTCTTTGGGTTCTTCTATAATCTTTAATAATTTTTTATTTCTAAAGACTACTTTAAGCTTATGAGGAATGTATAATAATGAGAGCATATTTACTGTAAAAAAAAGGATTTTTCCAACAATTGAGTGATTAACTTTGGTTATCTACTTTTTTATAATTTGTTTGTCAACAAGTTTTTGAAAAAAATATTTGAGAAAATTGTAACAGTAACAAGTAGTTACAATGTAGCTTAAAAATAGCTATTATTTAGCTATGAGTTTGGGGCATTCGCCCCAATTGGAGGTAACTTCTCAATAAGTTCGGGTTCTGTCATTGCGAGCAAAGCGAAGCAATCTCTATTATAGCAATGAGATTGCCACGTCGCTCCGCTCCTCGCAATGACGGCAAATGGCATTGGCAAGGAATTACCCGGACTTATAGAGAAGTTACAATTGGAGTATAAATCCATTGAAACTAAGAGATCTATGCAATAGGTTGTAGAAATTCCAAAATGTTTCAATAATGCCCTGATAATATCTGGGGCATGAGGTTCTCCTGGCATTGGCGTAAAAAATAATCATCTGTCATTCCAGAGATAAAATCCCGGACAATCATGGCAAGAGGTGTAGTATCTCTATACTGAGAGGACATCCCATCTAAAAATTCTTTAAAAATAACTGAATTATCATTACCTGCTTTTAGATCATTATAATATTTATTAAAAAGCATCTCAAACATCAATAGTAACTTATCGGTTTGGCTTTTCGTCTTGGGATTGGTATATATAAACTCTTGGTTGAAATCTTTAAGCCTTTTTAAGGCGTGTGCAACCTCAGGGCTAAATGAGAGAGAGGGTTTCTCCAGGCTTTCCGCTATTAAATCCTCAACCAGGGTATATACAATAGTTCCATTTGTTTCTCCCAATATACGGCGACAATCCGGCGGCATTTCATTCCTTTTTATCAAACCCAGTCTGATTGCATCCTCTATATCTCTCCCTATATAACTAATGGTATCTGCCATCCTCACGGTGCATCCCTCTATTGTCATAGGCCAGATAGGTGCATTTGGATCCTCTATTACCTTTTTTATATCTTCTTCCAATCGAGTAAAATCTTTATCTTTATCAGGATATAAGGCAGGATTATGCACCTCGCCATTATGACAAAGGATGCCATCCAAAACCTGAAGAGATAAGTTCCAACCAACTCCCTTCCTTTCTATTGCCTCTAAAAAACGCACACCTTGTACGTTGTGTAAAAAATTACCCAGCCCATATTTTTGAGATAAATCTGAAAGGAACCTCTCACCATCGTGGCCAAACGGTGTATGACCTATATCGTGGCCAAGAGCAATAGCCTCGATAAGATCCTCATTAAGTCGTAAAAGACGGCCTATCGTTCTGCCAATCTTGGAGACTAATTGCACATGAAGGACGCGATGGGTAATGTGATCATTTTTTATAAGATAGAAAACCTGGGTCTTATCAATGTATCGGGAATAGGCTAAAGAATGGAGAATCCTATCTGCATCAATCGAAAAATCCTCCCTGTGGCTGTCAACAATCTCTGGCTCCTCTCTTCGTCTGACAGCCTGAGTGCTCAAGGTAGCATAAGGAGAAAGCCTATCCTTTTCTAAAAGACGGAGTTGTTGTTTAATATCTTTTAAGATTTTGGCCTTATTCATTGCTGAGACTTGATACTTGAAACTTGAAACTTGATTTATTTTGATATTCTGTGACTTTGATTACTTATAACTTTAAATTTTAGTAATGCTACTTGTTAACCCCCTGACCATTTTAGAATTTTAATAAAACTTACTATCACAGGTCAATGTATATTTGATACTTGAAACTTGATTTATGACGATTTAATCTTATATTTAATTTACCTCGTCAAAGCTGGGATTTATTTATTGTATTATGTAAGCGTTCACCGATAAGCCAACAGTGGCAGTGAACCGCTTAAATAGACAATCCATCAACAGCCCAAACAATGGGTTGATCCAGATGAATATCTCCCCTTTCGGACAACGGATAACGGTGAACCGTGAACGGTTATCATATTATTAAGGGATTGAATATAAGGTATGAGTTTTATATGTCATTTTCAAGTTTCAATTTTCAAATTTCAAATATCAACAAACTAAACCTACATCCCACTGAAAAAAAGGTTTTGTCAGCTATCCTTGAATATCGAATGATCAACA
Organism: uncultured Desulfobacteraceae bacterium; assembly: GCA_964611035.1. Lineage (GTDB taxonomy): Bacteria > Desulfobacterota > DSM-4660 > Desulfatiglandales > B25-G16 > B33-G16. The sequence goes on along the minus strand of CAZSWT010000002.1, from coordinate 52,008 downwards.
GGGGGGATAGCGTTATTGTAGCTGTATCTGGAGGAGCAGATTCTGTTTGCCTTTTGAAAATCCTTTATGAACTTAGGAAGTGCTTGAATATCAGTCTAACTGTTGCCCATTTTGATCATGGATTGAGACCCAAAGAAGATGAAATAGAAACAGAATTTGTTGCCAAGTTAGCGAAGAGACTAAACCTGGCTTTGGTCTGTGATAAGTCAAATAACATAACAAAGGCACATGCGAGCTCTATTGAGGAAAAAGCAAGAGAGATGAGATATCAATTTTTTCAAAAAACAATAGATGAAAATCATGCCCAAAAGCTCGCCCTTGGCCATAATATGAATGACCAGGCAGAAACAGTTCTTATGCATTTTCTAAGGGGGACTGGGCTAACCGGTTTATCCGGAATACCTCCAATTCGACAAAATTGTTTTATAAGACCTCTCATAGATATAACGAGGGATGAAATCCATACCTATTTAAAACAAAATGACGAATCTTTTATAATAGATAGTTCAAACCTTGAAACAAGGTATCTAAGAAACAAGATACGCTTAGAGTTGCTACCACTACTTCTTGACTATCAACCAAAGCTTGTCGAACACTTAGGTGAACTTGCATTTCTATGCAGACAAGAAACCCAATTTATAGATGAAGAGGCAAAGAAAGCATTGAAGAAGATAACTTTTGATTCCTCAAAACATTCCTTAGACCTTTCCCTTACCACCTTTAATACCATCTCATGTTCTCTTCAGTATCGTATTATCAGGCAGGCAATACAAAAAATAAAGGGAAACCTCAAAAAGATTGATAGAGGGCATATCAAGACTATTATAAATCTCATCAATAGTGATAAACCTCAAATCAAAGTAAATCTTCCTGAAAATATTATAGTAAAGAAGATATATAATAGGCTCAGATTTTCTTTAGGAGATATGATTGAAACTCACAATTTCTCCTACTCTATAAATAATATGGGGAAATTTCAAATTCATGAGATCAATAAAACAATCTCCTTCTCGGAGATATCTAAAAATGATTTCATGTTGTCCGCTCATTCGCCTGAAGAGGCATTCCTTGACCTTGACAGGCTCAAATGGCCTCTGAGAGCAAGAAACTTCAGAACGGGAGACAAATTTATACCCCTTGGTGTGAATGGGTTTAAAAAGGTGAAAGATATCTTTATTGATAATAAAATTCCATCGGAGGAGAGAAAAAAAATTCCTATTCTTGTAAGCCATGATGATATAGTGTGGGTTTATGGCATAAGGATTGATGATAGATACAAGATCAAACAGGAAACAAAAAGGATTTTAAGATGTAAAGTTGAATGAAATGTGCTATACTAAAAAATTTTAAATGATATTTTTATAATTTGTCTATTTTAGACAATGTCAGTCGATCATTGTCAATTGTCCGTTGCTGAATTAGAAACGAGATATGATAGGATACAATGGTATGGCGAGGACAGGGTTTGAAAATCTTCGTGTTTATCAATTAGCAGAGGAAATAGCAGATTTTGTATGGGGAGTAGTTTTAAAATGGGACCGTTTTCCTCAGGGTACAATTGGCAAACAACTGGTAAATTCAGCAGACAGTATAGGGGCAAATACTTGCCCTGTTAAATAGCTTGAGGTTAGGATGTGTTTTACACATATGTATTGCATAGCATGAAGGATGAAGATTTTTATACAGGGTTTATCAAGAACCTCAAGCTAAGATTTGAGCAACAAAATAAGCAACTTGTTGAATCTACAAAGGATAAAGGGCCATTCAAGCTGATTTACTATGAGGCGTGTCTTGATAAAGAAGATGCAACAAGGAGGGAAAAATATTTGAAAACATTTCATGGGAAGATGTTTTTAAGAAGGAGGCTCAAATCTTATTTAACAGGGTAAAAAGGGACAGGACGTGGTAGCTTTGCCGATAATCGGAGATTTGCTAAAATTGCAAGGGGATCTCTCTTTGAAGTAAAGCACTGGCTTAGAAGGGCATATAAAAGAAAACTGTTATCTGAAACAGAGATAAATTCATTACAGAAATTGATTGAAGAACTAACTCCTAAATTAAGTGCTTATATCAAATCAATTGGTAATAAGCAAAAATCAGGTAAGTGAACCCACGGACAACTAACAACTATCAACGGACACTATAAAATTTTAAAGTGATTATAAAGGAGAACACAGTTGAACACATTTTCTAAAAATCTTACTCTCTGGCTGGTTATCAGCCTTATGATGATCCTGCTATTTCAAATTTTTAAAAAAGAAACTAAACAGACTGGCCAGTTAAGCTATAGTGAATTCTTGAACATGGTAGAACAAGGCGAGGTCAGCCAGGTAACCATTCAAGGGGACAAAATATCTGGTAACTCAAATCAGGGCAGATTCTTTAAAACATTTGCACCTAAGGATCTTGAGCTAATAAAAATCTTACGCAATAAGGAGATCGAGATAACTGCAAAACCGGATGACGCGTCTCCATGGTATATGACAATTCTTGTATCCTGGTTCCCTATGCTTCTTTTAATTGGTGTCTGGATTTTCTTTATGCGCCAAATGCAGGCAGGAGGAGGCAAGGCACTCTCTTTCGGGAAAAGCCGGGCAAGGCTGGCAACTAACGAAAAAAATAAGGTAACCTTTGATGATGTCGCTGGCATTGAAGAAGCTAAGGAAGAACTTCAAGAGATTATAGAATTTCTAAGAGACCCAAAGAAATTTACCCGTTTAGGAGGCAGAATCCCAAAAGGCGTGCTTCTGGTTGGTGCCCCCGGAACAGGCAAGACTTTGTTAGCCAGGGCTATAGCAGGAGAGGCAGGTGTCCCTTTCTTGAGCATAAGTGGTTCTGATTTTGTAGAAATGTTTGTAGGTGTCGGAGCATCCCGGGTGAGGGATCTCTTTGTCCAGGGTAAAAAGAATGCCCCCTGCATCATCTTCTTAGATGAGATTGATGCTGTCGGTCGACATCGAGGAGCTGGATTAGGAGGGGGTCACGATGAAAGAGAACAAACATTAAATCAACTCTTAGTGGAAATGGATGGATTCGAATCTAATGAAGGAGTTATCCTTATTTCAGCCACTAATAGGCCTGACGTACTTGACCCTGCATTATTACGACCAGGAAGATTTGACAGGCAGGTAGTTGTACCGGTGCCTGATGTCAGGGGACGGGAAAACATATTAAAGGTACACACAAAAAAAACAAGGATTAGCGATGATGTTGCTCTTTCTGTAATTGCCAGGGGAACACCGGGTTTTACCGGTGCAGACCTTGAAAATATGGTTAATGAGTCAGCGTTGCTTGCAGCCAGGAGAAACAAAGACAAAATAGATATGCAAGACATGGAAGATGCGAAAGATAAGGTGCTTATGGGTGCAGAAAGGAAGAGCATGATCATAAGCGATGATGAGAAAAAAACTACCTCCTACCATGAAGCAGGACATACCTTAATAGCAAAACTTCTCCCTAATACCGATCCCATACATAAAGTGACCATAATTCCAAGAGGCATGGCTCTTGGCCTGACACAGCAACTCCCTTTAGATGATAAACATACCTATACAAAGGAGTATCTTTCAAATAACATCTGCATCCTGATGGGAGGCAGAATAGCCGAGGAGATCGCCTTAAATACCCAGACGACTGGTGCAAGCAATGATATAGAGAGGGCAACCGAGATAGCAAGAAAGATGATCTGTGAATATGGTATGAACGAAAAACTCGGCCCATTGAGTTTCGGGAAAAAAGAGGAAGAGATATTCTTGGGACGTGAGATTTCCCAGCACAGGGATTATAGTGAAGAAACAGCACGAAAGATTGATGAGGAGGTTAATAATCTTATAGATTCTTCCTATAAAAAGACTCATAAACTTATAAGTAATAACCTAAATACCCTTAACAATTTAGCCAAGGCCCTTTTGGAAAAAGAGACCCTCAATGGCCATGAGATCGATGAAATAGTAGGCAAAAAGAGAAGAAAAAGACACACAACAAAATCAACGGAAAGAAAAAAAAGTGATTCAAAAGGGAAAAAAAGCTAATAACTTAAAATGGTTAGACTATAATCTTGAGCTTGATTCTAAAACATTTATTATGGGTATCCTGAATATTACCCCTGACTCTTTTTTTGATGGAGGTACTCATTTCCGCGAAAATGATGCAGTGAAGCACGGTTTGAAAATGGCCGCCGAGGGTGCTGATATTATTGATGTAGGAGGAGAATCGACAAGGCCTTTTTCAGATCCCCTCCCACTTGATGAAGAGTTAAGGAGAGTAATACCTGTTATCAAGACTCTCGCCCAAGAGATAGACATTCCAATTAGCATAGATACCTATAAGAGTGAGGTAGCCAGTCAGGCAATAGAGGCTGGTGCCACAATGGTCAACGACATAAGTGCACTGAAATTTGATCCTACAATGGGTCAATTGGTTGCAGATGCAGGCGTACCCATTGTGTTGATGCATATGAAAGGAACACCAAAAAATATGCAGACAAACCCTACTTACAAAGACCTTTTTGGTGAAATAATAGATTTCTTACGCAAGGCCATAGAACAGGCTATTAGTTCAGGTATAAAAAGAGATGTTATTATCATTGATCCCGGTATTGGCTTTGGTAAATCCTTTGATGATAATCTCAAGATAATAAACAAGTTACATACATTTTCTTCTCTTGGGCAACCACTTCTGGTGGGTGCATCTAATAAGGCTTTTATTGGACATGTGCTTGGCCTTTCATTAGAATCTCGTGAAAGTGGTACAATGGCTACTGTTGCTGCTTCTGTGCTGAATGGAGCAAATATTGTGAGGGTTCACAATGTGAAGGCCACCAAAGAGACAGTAACTATGATTGATGCTATAATGAAAGCCAAAACTTGAAATCCTTCGACATAGCTCAGGATGGTGAGCCTGTCGAACCACTGGATACTTGTTCCTATGCTACTATGTATCGATGCAGGTAATACAAACATTGTTATTGGTATCTTTCAAGATGATATACTGCGTAATCACTGGCGAATAAGAACAGAAAGAGATATGACCAGTGACGAATTCACTGTATTAATCAACAACCTGTTTATCCCAGCACAATTAGAGATACAGAGCATACGTGATGTAATTATCTCTTGCGTTGTACCACCTCTTCTTAGCTCCCTAAAAGAGTTTTGCTTACTTCATTTTAAACATGAACCAATGATTGTTGGCCCGGATATAAAGACAGGATTAGCCATTAAATATGATAATCCAAAAGAAGTTGGTGCTGACAGGATCGTTAATGCAATAGCTGCATACCAGAAATATAAAACGGGCCTCATTGTGGTAGACTTTGGTACAGCTACAACCTTTGATTACATATCCTCTGAAGGTGCCTATGAGGGGGGAGCAATAGCCCCTGGCATAATTATCTCTGCTGAGGCTCTTTTTCAAAAGGCCTCTAAGCTACCTCGAGTTGAGATATTTGACAAACCTAAATCTGTAATAGCCAAGGAAACCATAAGCAGTATAAATTCAGGCCTTGTGTATGGTTATGCTGGCCTCGTTGATGGAATAGTAAATCGCATAAAAAAAGAGATGGGATCTAATCTTACCGTTATTGCAACAGGTGGCCTTGCCACATTGATAAAATCAGAAGCTGAGAACATCGATTATATTGAAGAATTCTTGACCCTGGATGGATTACAAATAGTGTTTAAGCTTAACTCCCATAAATAAGTAGTACCCTTCTTTCAATAACCTTGCTCATAGGCTGGAAAGTGCTTGACCTGCCCGCTCATGCCTTAACTCCGATTTATTTCTTCAAACATGCTCTGAACAGCCCAATAACATGTTCTTCCATATATTCTCAGGTCTCGCATGGCAGGCGGGTTTTAGATCAACACTGAACCTGTGAACCTGTGAACGGTTAAGATTAAAGGTTGTTAATAAATTAGAAATAGGATAAAGAACTTTCAAAGAAAAGGCATATAGCACAGCTGAATGAAAGGAAATTATGCCTACTCATATAGTAACGAATCCACGCCCAGATGACGTGGCTTTGAGTTATCCGCCAGAAGTATGGCGGATTTGTGATGCCTGTCATTTCAGTGTTTTTTGGAATAATGGAGTGATGGCCCGCCCTGGTGCGACTTACTTAGAAAGTATTATTATCATTGTAATAACTCTTAAACAAAATATAAAATAAATATGCTTTGTAAATCAGGTCTGGGCCAGGGAATAATGGAGTAATGCTAAAAACAAAACAGAAAAACATAATAATCTTCTGTTTTTATGCCAATACTCCCTTTTTTATTTCCAGGCATAGCCAAAGAACTCTGACCGCGCTCTCCGAGCCGTAGGATCTACGAGCCGGAGGCCCAGAGGACGTAGTTTTCCAAGATGCAATAAAATGAACAGAGATAATGTAAAATATTTTCAATCCTGGTTTAATGATTACGTATCAAATTTTTACTCTAAAGGCCAGGATCAAGAAAACGACTGGGCTATCCATCTAAAAGAAGAGCATTCCTGGAAAGTAAGAGAAGAGATAATAGGTATCGGCCAGAGATTAAACTTATCTGAGAATGATATATTAATTGCAGAAGTTCTCGGTCTGTTTCATGATATCGGGCGCTTTTATCAGTATCAAAAATATAGAACATTCAGGGATGATCTCTCTGAAGATCATGCAAAAATAGGAACACAGATACTTACAAATTCGCACATCTTAAAAGATTTAACTGAGGTGGAAAAAAATTTGATTATAAAGGGCATCATTTATCACAATATTCATACGCTTCCTGCGGATATAGACCCTCGTTGTCTCTTTTTTTGCAAATTACTCAGGGATGCAGATAAACTGGACATCTGGAGGGTAGTAATAAATTATTATAGAGAACAAAATTATAATCATAATCCGGTTCTCGAATTAGGATTGCCAGATACCCCTGGATATTCTAATACAGTTTTGAATGATCTGTATTCCTGTCAAACATCAAGTTCAAGTGCCATTAAAAATTTAAATGACTTTAAACTTCTACAAATCGGTTGGGTATATGATATAAATTTTTATCCGACATTCCAAGAAATTAAGAAACGGAACTATATAGAAAAGATTGCCTCTACTCTTCCAGAAACTCAAGAACTTAAAAAAGTGATTAAGATTGTTGATAATTACCTGAGCCTGCATATTACAATTTAAAATTAGTCCCGATCTATTGGGAATAATTGATAATTTTTCATTGATCAGTTAATTCATTATGAGCATTATTTGTAATCTCAATAATCTCCCTAAAAATATTACAAATCCTGTAGTTACTATAGGAAACTTTGATGGAGTCCATTGGGCACATCAGAAAATTTTTAAAAAGATTATAGAGAGGGCCAGGGGTTTACACGGAATATCTGTGGTTATTACATTTGAACCACATCCTATAAAGGTAATGTTTCCAACGAAGGCTAAACCACTCATAACGCTTTTAGAACAAAAGAAAGAACTGATAATAAATCAAGGGATCGACTTACTTCTTATAATAAAGTTTACAGCAGAATTTGCTGCTATTTCAGCCAGAGATTTTGTAAAAGATATCTTGGTGGATAAATTAAGGGTTAAAGAGATAGTAGTTGGCTATGATTATACCTTTGGCCATAACAGACAAGGTAATATAGAAGTCCTGAGAGAAATGGGTTCTCTGTTCAATTTTAATGTCCAGCAAGTAGATCCCGTTTATACAGGAAATGTTTTGGTATCGAGTACATCAATCAGAAACCTTATTATGGAAGGAAATGTAGTAGGTGCAAAAAAATTACTTGGAAGGAATTACCAGATAAGAGGAGAGGTTATTAGCGGTAGGAATAGGGGTGGTCCTTTATTAGGCTACCCTACGGCAAACCTAAAATTGACTGATGAGCTAATACCAAAGGAGGGTGTGTATATTGTTTTAATAGATATAGGCGGCAAGATTTATCAAGGATTGACCAACATCGGCTATAATCCGACATTCAAGGATAAAACCTTGTCGGTTGAGACCTATATTTTTGATTTATCTGCCAATATATTAAAGCAAAAGATTAAGGTTAATTTTCTTTCCCACCTACGGGATGAAATAACTTTTGCAAGCAGCAAAGAGCTTTCCCAGCAGATCGATGAAGATGTTAATCAGGCACGGGAATTCTTTCAAAAGAAAAAAGATACACCATGAAATGGAAATTCTGGCTTGGTCTTTTAATTAGTGTCGTATTTCTATATATTGCATTTCATAATGTGGATTTAAGCCTCCTGTATTTATCCATTAAATCAACTAATATTCTTTTTTTTATCCCAATTGTCGTGTTAACTTTTTCCTTCTATTTTATACGGGCCTTACGATGGTTTCATCTTTTAGAGCCAATAAAAAAAATCGGTCTATTCAGTCTATTTTCTTCCACAGTTATAGGTTTTGCCGCAAACTATGTTCTTCCCGCACGATTGGGTGAATTTATAAGGGCAAACTACATTGGACGTATGGAAAACATAAGTAAAAGTGCCTCATTAGCAACCATTGTTATTGAGAGACTCTTTGATGTTTTTACCATACTTCTAATGGTATTATTTGTTATCCTTTTTAATGATTTCCCTTCTGAATGGGAATCAATAGAAAAGGCCCTAAAAGCAGGAGGATTTTTCCTGTTAATTCTTTTTATCGTTTCAATTTTTCTCCTTATCGGGCTGAAAAGAAAGACCCACACCTTTCTCAATATCTTTGGACGTTTTCTTTTCTTTTTACCGCATAAAATAAGAAAGAGGATTGTTGATATGCTGAAAGATTTCAGCAACGGTCTTGTCCTTGTTAAAGGTCCATCTCAACTTTTCGCAGTAATATTTTACTCTCTTACACTTTGGTGTCTTACTGCATTTCAGATTTACATCCTTTGTTTTTCAATGGGTTTGTCATTGCCTTTTTTAGCCCCTTTTTTTATTCTGATACTACTGTGTCTTAGTGTCACATTGCCATCTGCGCCTGGATATATCGGTACATTTCATGTGGCATGCCAATATGGATTAATCTTTTATGGTTTCAGCAAGGAAAAGGCATTATCAATGGCCATTCTTCTTCATGCCTCAGGATTTATTCCTACTGTTATTTTAGGCTCACTGCTATTTTTACTTCAACATATCTCATTACGTAACCTTACCAATGAATAAGTATTTTTTAAAAAAATCTGGACATTTACCGAGAATATTCTATTATTAATTTATATTGACTAATGGAGAAAAAAATTATGAAAAAGAATTATTTTTTATGCTTAACTATTATATTTATTTTCTTTTTATCAGGCTGCGCCCCTTCTTACAAGGCCAGGCCACTATCATTTAAGTATCCATCTGCTTATCCAAATGCTACTCAGGTTGCGAATGCCACAATCGGCTCAAGGGCTTTTGTTGACAAAAAGGAAGCTCAAGAGGCCTTTGGTTTTGATGTAAGATCAGCAGGCATGCTTCCGGTTCAAATTGTGGCAGATAACCAAGGCCAAAAAGGACTATATATTGTTGCCAATCAAACATTTCTTCAGGATAAAGAAGGTAACCTCTGGCCTGTGTTAACAGATAAATTTGCATACGAGAGGGTAACGAAATACGCGCAAACCAAAAAGATCTTTAAGGAAGGAGCTTATGCAGGTGTAATGTCTGCGACTGCTGGTGCACTCATTGGAGCAGCTATTGGTATTGTTACTGGTGAAAATGTTGCCTCTGCAGCAGGAAAGGGAGCAGCTATAGGTGCTGCTGCAGGAGGAACTGCAGGCGGTTTAAAAGGCTATGACTCAGCATATCAGGCCCGAAGAGAGGTCATGGAAGACTTTGAAAGCAAAAGCTTGAAAAGTAAATCCCTTTCTCCCAATAACCTTAGTTATGGCTTTATATTCTTTCCTGGAGAAGCAAAGTCCGCCAAATTACTCAGGTTACAATTGAAAGAAAAAGACTCGAATAGAATTTTCACCATAAATTTAAAATTTGAATAACAACTCGCAGCTACACTACATCATTAGAGCTTTGCAAAACCTGACAATTTTTGTCACCCTAATGAAGAGGATGGACTTTTCTGAAGTGACTGGTGTAAGGGCGCTGTCTTTTCGCAACTTATCAGTGGGGGAAACCGCAGGCCCAGATTTATCGGGGCAATGCGGAGGGGGCAAAACTCCCCCGCAGATAAGTTGCTGAAAAGACCAGCCCGAGAGCCTTGGAACTGAAGAAAAGCTCATCCTCTTTAAGGAAATATGAGTTAGCAAAGCTCTCATCATATGGAGAGGGTTTTATCAGTACTGCGCTTCCTTTTCAGCCTTTCTTGCATGCGATTAATAGCCCTTTCCATTTCCTTAAGAAGCTCTTGAGCTCTTTTACTGATAGGCTCTTTTAGTAACCTGTATTCCTTTTCTATATCTTCAGTAAATTCTTTTATTCTCTTTTTAAGCTGAGCTACCTTTTCTTCCAGGTTTTGCCGATTATTTCTATATTGCTCACGTTTCTCTTTTGAGAGGTCTTTTCCTTCTGCCAGATTTTCCTTCATGGCCTTTTCTATTTTCCTTAGTTCTATAAGTATTTTTTGAAGTTTCTCCACTATGGACCTCTCTGCCTTTCTGTGGACAGTGCCTCCTTTTTCTTTTAATTCCTTTTGAAATTCCTTTAATTCTTCCTCGATAGCCTGGATACCGGACTTTATAATTTCATTGACAGAATCCAAAATTTCTTTAATGCTCTCTTCAACGGTTATTTCAGAGGCTTTTCTATTATGAGCCAAAAGCGGACCAAAAGATGAAACAATAAAAATAATAATAAAGAGGATAAAAATAAATTTTTTCGTCACACTCTTACCTCCTGGCTGATTATATATATGTGATCAACTCTGCCGCGATATAATTTAAAAAATTTATAGCACTATAGCGTGGTTTTATCAATGAAAGATATAATATATAACTACCCAAGTTAAAAGTTCTAAGGTTCACCGTTCAAGGTTAAGAAGCGATGAAGGCTGAGCCCCGCCTGGACGGGAAAGGTATTGAAGCTAGCCAACTGCCATAAATTGACTCAAAAAATATCACGAGCGTAAAGTAGCTAATCCTGAGCCTTGAACCCCGCCTGTCCCGATACAATTGGGGCGGGCAGACGTGAACCTGATAACCTGATTAGTTACTAATATATGTATAGAAAAAGAGCATCACAATCAACTTTATCGGGTCACAATATTGCAAACGAGATGATAGATAAATAAGGGGATATACTGCACAATGGCAATCCGAATAGTACTGGCTCCAACGGTATCTCATTGTATTGAGACTGTGGCGAAAAGCGAATACTGGAAAAATGTGAATAACTATCTTAAAAAAAGAAGAGAGGATAAAAGGCTTGAGGGAAAAATAGAGCTTCTTATGTCTTTCCTTGAGACAGCAGACTTTGCCAACCTCAGGAGACAATCTGAAGAACATATTCTACATGGAAAACAGGTAAAATTCATTGTAACCATTAAGAACAAAAAAATACACTATGACATGATAGTTGAGAAGAGTAAGCAAAAAATTAACAAGAAAAAGATCTTGTAATCTATTTATCCAAATGATATAGGGTATTTCGAATTTTAGATTTAAGAGAAATGTAACATTATTCACATAAAAATCGATAGGTAACAAAATTTATTCTGGAGGAATACAATGCATAGAGAATCCTTTAAATGGATAGAGCACGGATGTATGAAAAGGAGAGATTTTCTGAAAATTTCTGGTATGCTTGGCCTGGGGCTGGCTACATTCCCTGTAGGGATACGTTCTGCCGAAGCACTAAAATTTGATAAAAATCTTTATAAGGTCTCAAGATCCAGGACAGGCATGGGAACAATAGTGTCGATAACCACTTTTAATCCCTCCAAAGACCATGCAGAGGAATCTATCGCCTTAGCCTTTGAAGAGATAGAAAGACTTACAAAGATAATGAGCCGGTTTGATTCTGATAGCCCTGTAGCACTGCTGAACCGTGACGGATTTTGTAATAAAGTTCCTCCTGAACTTTCCTTTGTTATTAAAAAATCCTTGCAGTATCACCAAATCAGTAATGGCTTTTTTGATATTACTGTGAAACCAGTCTTAGATCTATTGGCTCAATCTTTTAAAGACCAAAAAAAGGTTATCCAAAATAAGGAAAAGATTGCTGAGCTCTTGGAACTTGTTAATGCCGAACTGATTTCTTTACATGGAAATGATATGTCCTTTAAAAAGGATGGCATGGGAATTACTCTGGATGGTATTGCGAAAGGCTTTATTGTGGATAAGGCAATTGAGACACTAATGAAACAGGGGATCAAACATGCACTTATAAATGCAGGGGGAGACATTAGGACAATAGGTGACAAAGGCAATAACAGACCATGGAAAATTGCCATCGAAGACCCGCTAAAGAAAAAAAATTACCCTGACATAGTCGCTATCACAAACAGGTCTATAGCCACCTCTGGTAATTATGAGGTATTTTTTGACAAGGAAAAAATCTTTCATCATATTATCAACCCTAAAACGGGATTATCTCCTGTTATTAATGCGAGCGTCTCTGTTCAGGCGCCTACAGCAATAGAAGCTGATGCACTTTCAACCACACTCTTTACCCTTGACCCAGCCCAAGGAATGAAATTAATAAATTCTATTCCTTCTTGTCAGAGCCTCATTGTTACAAGGAAACAACAAAAAATCAAATCTAGTAGCTGGCAGGGCACGACTGCGTCATAATAAAAAACAACCTCTCTTGGTTGGTGCGTAATCAGAAAATAATACCTTCAATTGCTTTTCTCAGTTTTGGTAGGGTAGATGGATGTATAGCTGATATCGGGATTCCACCGAGCCTCGTAGCGAAATGATCGATCTGGGATTTGTTCAGCCTATCGATTTTGTTTAACACTAAAATAGTTGGTATCTCAGTTAGATCAAGACTGTCCAAGATTTTTTTTACTGACCCTATCTGATCTTTCAATCTTGAATTACTCATATCTGCTACATGAAGAAGAAGATCTGCTTCATGAAGTTCCTCAAGGGTCGCAGCAAAGGCCTTAAAAAGATCCTCTGGTAAATCCTTGATAAAACCAACTGTATCAGTAATAATGGCATCCCCCTTCTTCAGCCTGAGATAGCGGCTTGCAGTATCAAGTGTTATAAAAAGCCTGTTTTCTACCTTCACATGACTTCTTGTAAAGGCATTAAGGAGGGTGGATTTTCCTGCATTTGTATACCCGACAATTGAGATTACCGGCATACCCCTATTTTTTCTTTTTTTTCTTCTCTCTTTCCTCTGGCACCTAATCTCTGCCAATTCTTTATTTAGCAGGGTAATCCTATCCCTTACCCTCCTCCTATTGATTTCCAGCTTTGTCTCTCCTGGTCCTCTCCCGCCTATCCCACCAGTAAGTCTTGACATTGCGGTATTTTTGGTAATTAATCTGGGCAATACATACCGTAATTGAGCGAGTTCTACCTGAATTTTTCCTTCTCGTGTGATTGCCCTTCTAACAAATATATCTAATATCAACTGTGTTCTATCAATCATCTTCATTTCTGTAGAATCTGTCAGAACCCTGACTTGTGCAGGGGTGAGCTCACCATCAAAGATTAGGAGGTCTGCACCTGCTTGAAGAGAACGTACAACTAATTCGCTTAGTTTTCCTTTCCCTAAAAGAAACCGTGAATCTAAATGTGTTTTTCTCTGAATAATAGAATCTACAACCAGGAGATTACCAGTAATTGACAGCTCTTTTAATTCCTCAAGTGATTCCTCTGCCTCCTGCCTCGAGGACTTATTTACACGTACAAGGACAGCCCTTTCTTTTTTTTCCATACCAATGCGTGTTCCTGTTTTGGCAAGCTGAGCTTCGAGATCTCTTATAAATTCTAAAAAATTGAGATTGAGTCTGCCAATATCAGGTATATGTTCTATAATCCATGGCTGCCCTGAATTATTTTTGGGAAGGATATGGGCATAATAAAGATCAGCAGGAACACCATTATTGGTAATGTTTAGGCACACCATTAAATCCAGCTTTAGGAGGGCTAAATCCATTAAATCTTCTTGACTTAATGGCTCTCCATGGAGATGAGTATGGATACACCTAAGGCCTTTAAGTCTACCAACGCCAGATCTAAACCGAGCTAAATCAGGAATAAGAATGCTGTGATCATTGCCCACAACCACATATTCCACATCCCCTCTTCTTCCTACAAGGAGTGCTACCTGTTTCTTAATGTCTGAAGAAATTTCAGCTAATCGGCGTGCTATCTCACGAGAAACTATCGCATCTTCTGAGATGCGTCGTCTATAAATAGTGTGGAGTCTTTTTAAATGGCTGGCCTTGAGACCACCAATTTTGCCATATACCTTCTCTATGGCTATGCCTCAAGTTGTTATATGAAAGTTGTCATTCAACAAATGTTCTTCTTTCTCACCCTTCTACTAAATCATCTTTATAGTAATTTTGGAATTTTGTATATTTTTCCCTAAATGTCAAATTAACTAAGCCAGTAGGACCATTTCTATGTTTGGCAACAATAAGTTCTGCCTTTCCCTTGTTTTCCTCTGTCCGATTATACAGTTCTTCTCGATAAATAAACAAGATCAGATCTGCATCCTGCTCTATAGCACCTGACTCCCTCAAATCAGCTAACATCGGTCTCTTATTGGGCCTGTCCTCAACCTTCCTGTTCAACTGTGAAACTGCCAGAACAGGGATATCTAAATCCTTTGCAAGAGCCTTCAAAGATCTTGATATATCAGAAATCTCCAACTGTCTTGATTCAACCGCCTTTTTGCTCTGCATTAATTGGAGGTAATCGATAATAACTAACGATATATTGTGCTTTTTTTTCAATCGTCTGGCCTTTGCCTTTATCTCCAGGGAAGACAAACCAGACGAATCATCAATATAGATAGGTAACTCTGAAAGTCTATTAGCCGAGTCTGTTAAACGAAGGTATTCATCATCTTGCAGAGCTCCTTTCCTTAATTTCCATGCATCTATCATAGCATCACAGCCCAATAGCCTGATGCCGAGTTGGAGGCTTGACATCTCAAGTGAGAATACCGCTACACCTACTTTATCTACAAGTGCAGCATTAAGTGCAATATTTAAGGCCAATGCTGTTTTACCCATGCTTGGCCTCCCAGCAATAATTATAAAATCAGAGTGTTGAAGACCAGAGGTGAGATTATCAAAATCGGTAAATCCGGTTGAAATACCTGTTATATTACTGCCCGTAGTGGTTTCTATTTTCTTGAAACTGTTCTTGACAACTTCATCGAGCTGTAAAAAGTTTTGATCTATATTCCTTTCACCTATCTCAAATATATACTGTTCGGCTGAATCAAGAATGTCTTCAGTATCATTGCCAGGCTCAAAACATACTTCAGATATATGAGAACATTGTCGAATCAGATTTCTTCGTGTAGATAAATCTTTCACAATTTCAGCATGATACATTATTCCAGCAGAAGTTGCTGTTGCCTCTGCCAGAGAGGCTAAATACTCCGTCCCTCCTACCTTATCCAGGGCACCTTTTTCCTTTAACACCTGGGAAAGGGTTATTACATCTACCGGATCATCCCTATTATATAGGGTAAGCATTCCCTCATATATGAGTGCATGGGCCTCTCTATAAAAATCTTCACCAGAGAGGATATCCACAACCTGATTAAGCGCATCATTATTGATTAATATCCCTCCCACTATAGCCTGTTCAGCCTCCAGATTATGTGGGGGGACCTTATAGGGAGAATAAACCGTATCTACTTTCTTTTTAGGCATAGCCATCAGATTACGCCTTTTCTTCCTCTTTCTCAACAATGACTTTTATTTTAGCCATAACCTCCGGGTGGAGTTTAATAGCAACTTCAAACTCCCCAAGAGTTCTAATTGCCTCATCCGTAACAATTTTTCTTCTATCTACAATAATACCTTCCCTTTCGAGCTCTTGAGCAATATCTCTGCTTGTGACAGAACCGTAAAGTTTGCCCTCTTCACCAGCCTTACGTATCATTGTTACGGTTATTTGAGAGATTTTTTCCGCGGCTCTTTCGGATTCCTCTTTATCCTTCATATGTCGAGCTGTTATTTTACCTTTTCTCATCTCCAAGGCCTTTAAATTCGCATTACTGGACTCAATGGCTGTACCTTTTGGAATGAGATAATTTCTTGCATACCCCTTAGCGACATCTACGATATCGCCTTCAAAACCAAGAGATTCAAAATTTTGTAATAAAATAATTTTCATGCCTTTTTCCCATTCTAATTTTTTTGTAAATATTAAGGTAAGGAACTACAATTTCCGTAAAGAAAGGTGAATAAAGAATAACAAGGGCTTGGGGAACTAAAAAATAATTCTATATACCTCAAAGCTAAATCTTACAGTTCCCTATATTCCTTCGTCTTTATTTTTGCAGTAGTAAAAGGTAACAGAGCAATATTTCTCGCTCTTTTTATAGCTAACGCCAGTATCCTTTGATGCTTAGCGCAGTTTCCAGAAATTCTTCGAGGTATGATCTTACCTCTTTCGGTAGTAAAAGCTGCAAGATTCTTTGAATCTTTGTAGTCGATCTTTAGGCTTGAATCAGCACAAAAGCGACAGATCTTGTGCTTAATAAAAACTCTTTTTCTTTGATAATTATAGGTATCATTATAGGCCATTATTTTTCCTCAACATGTTCATTGTGGCTTTTTTCTATTGTATCTTGTATTTCCTTCTCCTTACTTACTAAATCCTTCGGATCAATATTTTCATCAATCTTTACGGTAATATATTTTAAGATTCGATCATCTAATTTCAGATTCCTCTCTAACTCTGTTACCATTTTAGGAAGAGCGCAAAAATCTAATACTACATAGGCGCCTTTGTCAAATCGCTTAACGTCGTAGGCTAATTTTCTTTTTCCCCACTCATTAACCTTTACAATAGAGCCTTTTAGCTTTTTGATGAGATCCGAAAATTTATCAATTGCCTCTTTTAAAGAGTCATCGTCCAAAGTGGGGTTTACAATATAAATTGTTTCGTAATGATTCATTGAATAGGATACCTTCTTTCTCTATTTATATGTTGAAATTTGTATCCATTTCTATCCCTGTCGCTCAAGATTGTCAACCCATTTTTTTGACATTTTTTTGACATCCTGCGTTTATATTATTTTTAGAAAACAGTATCTTTATTCTTGGATGTTCCTTCATGTGCGTAAAGCAATCGTAAGGCAAGGGCTATCAATCATGTGGAAAACGGGAAAAATCTTCCTTCAAGCCAAAAATTATAAGGCTATCTCCCTCTTTTATTATAGTAGAAGGTGTGGGGAGCATATATGAAACCTTATTGCTTCCCTCTTCCGGCTGCCTTTTGATTGTTAAGATTGTGGCCCTATAACGCTGCCGAAGCTTTAACTCACTTAAGCTCTTTCCTATAAAAATACTGGGAGCAGTGATTTCCGATACCAGGAACCCTCCCACTAACGCCAACCTCTGCGAGTGTATCTTTTGTTGGAGGCGAAAAGACGTTGCCAAGCCAGAGGCCATATCTAATTTAAAGATTTCCCTGTTGTAAGCCTCTATGACATCACCTCTACGTATCGTGCCAACCAACTGCCCTTTATCTACTACAGGGATTTGATCAAGCTCAAATTTTCCAAAGAGCTGCATAACCATATCAAGGGATTCTTTAGTATTCACCACTGTCACTTCTTGGTCCATGAGATCTGAGGCAATTACAACGTCATGAACAGTCTCATAATCTTTTAGAATAGGTCGCAAATTTTCAAGTGAGATATGACCCTGTATTCGGTTATCATTTTTAACTACAAAAAAGTGGGTATGGGAACTTGCCATCATCCTCGTAGCAAGTTCGGCCAAGGATGTCGACGGAGATACCAGCTCAATGTCAGGAATCATCACCTGAGCAACCTTGAGACGCTTAAGTACATTGAGTTCCTTTCCGCCATAGATATTTACTCCCCTTCGGACTAATTTAAGGGTATAAATTGACTCTCTTGAAAGCTGTGCTGAGATCACTAATCCCATAGTACATGCAAACATTAAAGGCAGTATTATGAGATAATTGGATGTCATCTCAAAGATAATAATCATGGCGGTAATAGGGGCTCTGGTAGTGCCGGCAACAACTGCACCCATGCCCACTAAGGCATATGCACCAGGTAATGCGGTCGTGTAAGGGAAAAGAGTATGAACAACCTGTCCAAAGACACCCCCTAATGCTGCCCCCATAAACAGCGAGGGTGCAAATATACCCCCTGAACTACCTGAGCCAATGGTTATGCTTGTAGCTAATATTTTGGCAATCAGGAGCCCGAAAAGCATAATCCCAAACAGTTCACCATGTAAGATTTGGGTAATTGATTCATATCCTACACCAAGGACATTAGGGAAAAAAATCCCAATGCATCCGATAATAGTTCCACCGATAGCAGGCTTAATTAATTCCGGCAGTTTCCATTTTTCAAAAAAATCTTCCATACCGTAAAGGAGACGGATAAAGATATAGGCAACGACCCCAGCTAAGACTCCCAGTACTAAATAGAGCAATAATTCACTATAATGCAAAAGATCATAGGGAGGGACCTCAAAGGCAGGAAAGTTTCCCAGGTAGTGCCTGGATAAGGCAGTAGCAATAACTGAGGAAACTACTATAGGTATAAACTGTAATGCAGCTAATTCACTCAGTATAATTTCTAAAGAAAAGAGGGCACCGGCCATGGGGGCATTAAAGGTAGCTGCAATACCTGCTGCTGCACCACAAGCTACCAAAATTCGAAGTCGGCCCCCAGATATTTTAAACAATCTTCCAATAGCTGAAGAAATTGCGGAACCAATTTGTACTATAGGACCTTCACGGCCTACCGAGCCACCAGAACCGATACAAATAGCAGATGCAAAGGCCTTGGCAAAGACTACACGAGTTCTCATTCTACCATTTTTTAGGGCAACAGCCTCCATCACTTCTGGCACACCATGCCCTTTTGCCTCAGGTGCAAAAAAATAGACGATAATTCCTACCAGAAGGCCCCCTATTGCTGGAATTAAGAGCTTTATCCAAAATGGCGCTGCAAGGGCCATGCTTAATAGATCTTTTCCCTCCATCCCTGTTGCGTTACCCCACCCTAATTGGGCAGCTATTGCAATTAGCTTTCGAAAACCAACAGCTCCATATCCTCCCACGGCACCCGCAATTCCGCCCATCACGATCATAAAAAAATGTTCACGACGGGTGAAGGAAAGTATAGCATTGTTTATACTATATTGAATTTTTGAAAAAAAACTGTTGTTCATTTCATATAGTTATAAATTATTGGGAATGTTAGTAATCGATTCAGGTCCACAATACATGGGCCTGATGTGGATAAAGAATATTAATTTTTTTGAAAAAAAAGAAAAGAAACCTGACTGGGTGTATATATCAAATAATGATAATTAGACAATAGAATTTTTTTAATCATATAATACTATCAGAAAAGGCATTATGCCTTTTCTGATAGTATATGGACTGCTATCTACATACAAAGTCAATAAAATGATAAAAAAATGTTACTTCTTACCTTTTTTTAGTACCACATATCTTGAATGACCTCTATGTTTTATCACAATGAGGATCTGTTTTTTTGATGACGACTCCTTCATTATCCTTTTATAATCACTTAAGTTTTCTATCGGCTCATGTTCTATCTCTTGAATCAGATCACCTCTTTGCAATCCTGCATCAGAAGCTGGACTGCCTTTGTTTATACCTGATATAACTACTCCGTTCTCACCCTTTAAAGACAAGCTTTCCGCAAGTTCAGGTGTAAGTTCTTGAACAGATAATCCAAAAGCCTTCTCGATCTCAGGAGTGATAGCAACAGCTGTTTTGGTTTCCTCTTTTAACTCCCCTATCTTGACTGTTAGCCTTTTTTCTTTCCCCTTTCTGATTATGAGTATCTCTACCTCTTTGCCTACTGGTGTTTCTGCAACCATAGATGGGAGGGTTTTCATCGCCTTGACCTTTTTGCCGTCAAAGCTGATTATTACATCTCCCCTCTTGAGGCCTCCCTTATCAGCAGGACTGTCCTTAGTGACCTCCCCTATGAGAGCCCCCTCTTCCGTTTTAAGGCCGAATTTTTCCTTAATCTCTTGTGTAACTACTTGAATGCTAACACCGAGCCAACCCCTTATAACCTTTCCTCTCTCTTTCAACTGGGGCATAACGGATTTCGCCATGTTAATCGGTATAGCAAAACCGATACCTACATTTCCTCCACTTGGGGCAACTATTGCTGTATTTATACCGATAACCTCTCCATCAAGATTGAAGAGAGGTCCACCTGAATTTCCTGGGTTTATTGAGGCATCTGTTTGAATAAAATTATCATATGGTCCTGCACCTATTACCCGTCCCTTTGCGCTTACAATGCCTGCGGTTACAGTACTTCCGAGACCAAAAGGATTTCCTATAGCCACAACCCAATCACCTACCATCAGCTTATCTGAATCTCCGAGTCTGGCAGCTGGGATAGTGTTTTCTGTCTTGATCTTTATCAGGGCAAGATCACTTTTGGGATCTCTGCCAATAATCTGTGCCTCATATTTCTTCTTATCAGAAAGCGTGACCAGGATTTCGTCTGCATCCGCGACTACATGGTTATTGGTCAAGATGTAGCCGTCTCCACTCACAACAACACCTGAACCGAGGCTTCTCTGTTTCATCTCCTGTTCAGGTGTTTGGCCAAAGAAGTGACGGAAAAACTCATCCCCGAAAAAATCCTTAAACTCCCTGCTCTGAAAGGGAGAAAATCTTCTTATTGCCTTAATTGTTTTTGTCGTAGAAATATTCACAGCCACATGGGCCTGTTTAGCTGCCAACTCAGCAAAACTATCTGGGATGCCATTTTTTGCCACGACATTCTGGCTAAGCCAGAAGGCTGAAAAAAAGACAACAACCAAGCACAGAAAAATCTTTCTGCTTAGTTGAAAACGCTGATTTTTCATTATCATTTTACCCCCTTGTTTACCTCTCCTTTTTCACTTTTTTTCCTCTAACTTTTTTAGGATTTGTTGAGCTTTTGCTAAGTCTCTTCTTAAGGCAACCATCTCTTCTTCCAATCGTTCTGCCTCATCATGTTCATGGGTCTCGATAGAGTGTGAGGAATCGTGATCACTGCATGGAACCGCTCCCTCAATCTGTCCATGTATGTAAGACTTTGTTACGTCCCCCACTATGCCGGAAGCACCTGTAAGTGCTTGAATGCCGAGTTGTTGAAAAAAGCCGATAGCTTTTGGCCCCATGCCACCAGCGATGATTACATCAGCTCCTAAGCTATGTATAAAATTAGGCACCTCACCAGTTTGGCCATGGCTTTCATAGAAGGGGTTTTTTACTGCCTTGACATCCTTGATTTTCTTGTCATCAACGTCCACCACTATATAATAGGGGCACCTACCAAAATGGTGACTTAGGACTGCATCTAACCCCATATTATCATCTGTAGCGAGTGCAATTTTCATGCTTATATTCTCCTTTCATTGTTACTATTCCGTTAATGCCTCACTCTCATTTTAATAAAGTAGTATATTCGACAATGGTTATTTTTCACCTACTACCTTATATGTAAAACAGGAATTTAATTAGAAAAGATAAGACTATTAGGAGAGGATGTCAAGACAAGAACGCCAAAGTTTGGCAATGATGCGGGCACACATATACTTCTTTTACGATAATCCTATTTTCTAATCGAAGTCTTACTTCTATGACAGTGAAATAGCTCAGATTCGGCCTTCTAAATCTCCATAGCCTCAAAAAAAGCCTCAATCCGGGTGCGTGTCTGTTCCTCGAAGTACACCCTGGAATCAGTGATGTCTGCCTCTATGACCACAGAGGGAATGTTAAACCTGTCCATCAAAAGGCGGGCAAGATCATACTGACCAACCGAATAAGGCTTACAACTTCTCGCCGAGTGGATCACGAGGCCGTCAACTCGATACTCCTTAATAAGTCGTTCCATAAGCTCTAACCGATTAGTAAGGTTATTATTTAGTATTACAAGGCTATAGGCCTTGGCCATGGACTCGAATGGTTGGTTCACATCTAAATCGTAAATAGTCTCCGCCCATGCGTTTGTATAAGTGGCAGTAACAAAGTTCATACCGTGAGCGGCAAAGATATCGGAGAGATCTCGTACTTTATACCAGATAGCGATGTTGTCCCACATGAGCCTCTTGCGCTCATGTTTGATAGCCCCCACGCCATGCTCAATTCGCTCCTTCAGCTCATCTAAAAGGATGCGATAATATTCCAGGGTCACAGGCAGCCCGCGCAGCGAAACAATGGGGGCAAGATGTCCAAATGCATCAAAGATTGTCATTGGCGCTGGTTGGGACTTCATGGTAGCCAAAACCTCACCCCAGGTGAGAGAGCCTTCCTTTGCAATACGAATAATTTCCTGAAACTTCTTATAGTTGAAACGCTGCCCGGAGACCTGCTCTAATAATGGAATCATCTCTTCGAACTGACGGACCATGTAAGAGATATCATGTTCTGTTATAGTTGAAAAGTTATACGGCGTATCAAAGAGAACAAGTGGCACCTTCCAGTAATGGGCCAAAGCCTTATACCAGTAGACTACTGTCTGACAAATATTGTTGGAGGCGAACAAAAGGTCCGGCTTTGGTAATTTACCGACCGGGGTTATGCCAGAGAAATAGTGCCCTAAGTCTATGCGTGCATATGAGCACAGGTCTTGGTGATAGCCATGTTCCTCTGCTATGGCGCACAGTTCCGGCCCCATCTTTTTCGCCCCACAGAGAGCTCCGTGGTTTTCTGGATAGAATGTGTAGAAATCAAAAGCCCTCAGCAGCTCAACAGGTGCACCACTGGTTACCCAGGCCACAGGTTTCGCTCCCTCAGCGTAGCGTGACAGGAAGTAATGTCTGGCCATAATCTCCTTTAAACGATTGGCGCTCTTCAGTGATGGCCCAAAATTGGGGTTGGGATTTGTTGGGCGCTTTTTCTTCTTTAACCGAGAAAAACGCATGAGTGCTGGGGCACCAAGGTCCTTCATGAAATGGTAACGTACATTCTTAAGCAATGACATAAAAATCCTCTAACTGATCATTTCTACAAAGGCCTCAACACGGGTTTCTAACTGACCGCTGAGACCCTGGTTTACCTCGGAGTCTATAAGGAGAGTAGCCAGCCCCCTATTTTTCAGCTCTTCTACAAGATGTGGCACATCAAATAGCTCAGTCTCACAGAATTTTACCATATAAAAGATTACCGCTTTGGCTTTGCTACGCTCAATTTTTTTAAAAAGATAATCCGCACGTGCTTTCAGAGACGAGTTTTTGGTTGTGCACGGGGGCATACCAAAATAATCCTCGGCCATAGCTTCAAAGGGATCTTCGTTTCTACTCTCAGGTGCCAAAAGCCGTCTGCCACAATTCAAAAGATCGTCGTCAGCAACCCTCACCCCCATTTTGTCCAGGATTTTGAGGACCTCAGGGGGATTTGGCAGAATACCGCTCAGAATTACTGATGGACCCTTGCGACTGTGGCCCCTTGAGATGGAAAGGAATTCCTCAAGCAGGGGCAGGAAATCATCAGGATGCAGGTATTCACCCCTTCGGATTATCTGGTAAAAATCGGTATTAGAGGCGGTAAGTTCACTACAGGCCCTGAGCCTATACAGTTCTTTGAGCAATGCGGCCACATTATGCCCCTTTTTTACCTGCTGTTTCAGTTCAGAGAAATCAAGGGCCCCAAGTTGTGTTTCCAGCCTTAACACCAGGCCCTTAAGCTCCTCCAGATAGTAGCGCCTGGATGCAGCACTGTACGGAGCCTTGGGATGGTAAAAAAAATAGCAGGGCTTATCAAGGTTCAGGTAATCAGAGACAATAGAGGCCAGATTCTGGATAGAGTCACAGGTGTGAGGGAACAAAAAGCCATCTATGTCCTTGCACTTGCCCTGCAGTATAAGCTCTAATCCCAGTTTAACTACCGAGCAAATATAGGGCTGCAGGTGAGCGTTCGCATGGCTAACCTCGAGTGGCGGATCCCAGATCTCCACTGGCAGCACGTTCATAGCCCAGAGGATCTCTTTGGGGTAGTAGGCAGGGAAAATCCCAAAAAGTTTTCGTCCCTTTTCCTCCTTTTGTTCCATCAAATATTCTTTGCGTGTCATCAGTTCTTTCTATGTAAGATTATTAATTCACGCTTAATCCCTTTTCCCTTAAATAATCCTTCACCTCTGACCACCCTCCCCTCTTTCATATCAAGACAGGGCATTATTTTAATTGTATCCATAAATTCTCTTTTTTTTCTTTGGGTAACACCAATCTTACACTCTCCTATGACATTTATTCACACTATATGAGTATTCTTACAATCAGCTAACTACTATTGCATACTCTCATCTTCTATATCAATTTCTTTCTTACTCAGCAAAGGGGATAGCTTGACAATATAAAATTCTACCTTATTTTTACAATTAAGAAGTGATGAAATATGGCCTGCTGTAATATCCATAAAAAACGGCAGACATAGTACAATATGATGGAGCTATGCACCATGCTTAGAAAATTAGTTGTTGGCCCTTATCAGGCCAATTGTTATATTTTAGGTTGCAAAGAAACAAAAGAGGGAGTGGTAATTGACCCTGGAGATGAAGTATTACGTATTGTAAAAGAAATCTCAGGGAATGCTCTGAAGATTCTCTATATACTTATTACCCATGGTCACATTGATCATATTGGGGGTACTGGTGAACTAAAACAAATAACCAAGGCTCCCCTATTCATTCACAACCTTGATACTCCAGGCCTACATTTTAAACCAGATGGATATCTCTATGATGGCCAGGAACTACACTTCGGCACTTATAGTATCTCAGTGATTCATACTCCTGGCCACTCTCCCGGGGGAGTGAGCTTCCATTCTCCTGGCGCTATCTTTACTGGTGATACCCTTTTTGCAGGTTCTATAGGAAGAACCGATTTCCCTGGAGGAGATCATAACAAATTGATAGATGGGGTTGTAACAAAGATCTTCCCCTTAGGAGATGATGTGCGAGTATATCCAGGACATGGCCCGGCAACCACAGTTGGCAGAGAGCGCCTTACAAACCCCTTTTTCAGCTCCAGCCACACCTTTTGAACGTATACATACCATTTTATATGCCTTGGTACGGTCCATTTTATACCTGCTCAAACACATCACAAAAGACGTGAGTGTCTTTTTTTGCTGTTGAATGGGGAAGCCTTTTTATATAAACTGTATCCAGTGAATATATTTTACAGGTTCTATACATATTTCAGGAAACTTACAGCGCAGAATTGATGTTATTTTCTGTAGGATGAGCTGACCTTAATTACACATCCATGGAGAAAAATTAAGGGGACAAGAGCGTATGGATCCATTGATTGCCAAAGGCGCAGATATGATACAAAAATCTGAAAAGATTCTCGTGTTCTCAGGCGCCGGACTGAGTACGGAATCAGGTATTCCTGATTTCAGAAGCCCGGGAGGTGTCTGGAGCAGGTACGATCCATCAGATTTTCTCTTTGAGAAAATTATATCGGATGAAAACACCAGGGAAAAATACTGGCAGATGAGCACAGAGTTTTATCAGACTATGAAAGATGCTGTCCCAAACCGTGCTCACCGTGCGATTAAAGTTCTGGAAGACATGGGGAAGCTCCTATCAGTAGTCACCCAGAACATCGACTGGCTTCACCACAAGTCAGGAAACTCGCCAGACAAAATCATTGAAATTCACGGTACCGCTTTTTCAGTTTCATGTCTCAGTTGTGGAAAAAAATATGACAGGGATGAAATCCAACAACGGATACAATCAGGCGTGAAAGTCCCGTATTGTGACGACTGCTCCGGCATCCTCAAACCAGATACTATCTCATTTGGCCAGGCCATGCCTGAAGAAAAGATGGCACAAGCAATTACACACGCTCACGAATGTGACCTCTGTATCGTATTAGGTTCTTCACTCGTGGTATATCCTGCTGCTTCTGTTCCTCTTACAGCAGTTCAAAGCGGTGCAAAGCTGATGATAATAAATCGCGATGAAACACCCCTTGATTCCAGGGCAAACCTGGTGATCCATGAATCGGTCTCTCATGTGTTAGGGGATATGCTTGAGATGCCAACGACCCCTCCCTCCTAAAAGCGGCTTCAAAAAAGGAAATAACTTATTGGCCGCCCACATTTTTGCTCTTTGGGCTGTAGGATTAAAAGGCAGCGCTAAATTTTTTCGTAGGCGTTCATGGGTTTAAAGGTTCAGTGGTTCAAGGTTCCATTCTCGTCCCCGGTCTGCATTTGGGTTGCGTATTTACGAGAAAAGCGTCAGCTGCGTCAGGCCTAATCCAAAATTTGGAGCCAAATTGACAATTACTTGGGAAAATGAGCATTTTTAACGAAGACTTCGGGTCTTCAATGCCCTTATTTGTCCTTAACCGTGAACGTTGAACCCTGAACCTGTGAACGGTTACATTTTTTCCTTGAAGCGATGAGAGATTGCGTTTATATAACATTTTATGTGAAAAATCGAGCTGTAAGGAGGGCATAATGTTACGAATCGGTTTTATTGGGTGGCGAGGTATGGTTGGATCAGTTCTGTTGGGCCGTATGCAAGAAGAACAGGACTTTAAAGGTTTTGAGCCAATATTTTTTACTACCTCAAATGTCAATGGGAAAGGCCCTGATGTGGGCCTTGACATTGCTCCATTAAAGGATGCCTTTGACATCCAGCTCCTTTCATCAATGGATATTATTCTGACCTGCCAGGGAGGTGAGTATACAAAGAAAGTGTACCCCGAATTAAGCAACCAGGGGTGGAAAGGCTACTGGATAGATTCTGCGTCTGCCCTGCGTATGAAGGATGATAGCATTATTGTCCTGGACCCTGTAAACATGGCTGTGATAGACGCTGGATTATCATCAGGAATCAAAACCTATGTGGGTGGGAACTGTACCGTAAGTCTGATGCTTATGGCCCTTTCAGGCCTTTTTGCCTCGGGTCATATTGAGTGGGTATCTTCTATGACCTATCAGTCCGCATCAGGCGCCGGTGCCAGGCACATGAAAGAGTTGATTTCCCAAATGACCATCCTCGGGGATGCCTCCAGAACCCTGCTTGATGACCCGGCATCCACGGCCATAGCCATTGATGAGGTTGTGACAAAGGAATTGAGAAGCAACACATTTCCAGTTGAAAATTTTTCGGCTCCTCTTGCTGGCAGTCTGATTCCATGGATTGACTCTGCAATGGAATCCGGACAGACCAGAGAGGAATGGAAAGGCTCCGCTGAAACAAACAAGATTTTGCAAACAAAAAAACCGATACCCGTAGACGGTCTATGCGTTCGCGTGGGTGCCATGAGATGCCACAGTCAGGGCCTGACGATCAAGCTTGATAAAGATATACCTCTTGATGAAGTCTCCGAGATAATTGAAAAGGGCAATCAGTGGGTGAAACTAATCCCTAATGATAAAGAATCTACCCTTCAATTCTTAACACCTGCGGCGGTAAACTCTACACTGACCATTCCCGTAGGTAGACTGCGAAAGATGCTCTTAGGGCCTGAATATGTGGCTGCCTTTACTGTGGGAGACCAGCTCCTCTGGGGTGCCGCAGAGCCTATTCGTAGTATATTAAATATTATAATCAGTTATTTATCCTAACTATTTAATATGTTAGTTTAATCCTTACAAACTCTTAAAAAGTCTTTTGCGAGCGATTTTGGCCACTTTTGGAAAAAGATTCATAAAATGTTGAGCAAAGCATTTCATGAATCCCAAAATGGGCATCATGAGCGATTAAAATGACTTTTTACGAGACTATCAATCTTAGGATCCATTAGAACCTTATGCCCAGGACTCAACTACGACTGCCCCATTATCTCTCCTAAACGCATCAAGGTCGCATTAATATCCTCTGAGCTAATTCCATAGTGCGTCACCACTCGAAAACGAGATGGTCCTGTGGCCAATAGCTTGATTCCTTTCTTTTCAAGCTGCTTCATGAACACATCTCTCACAATTTTATCACTGACAAGATCAAAATAAATAATATTCGTCTGTACCCTTTCGAGGTTAATTGACAATCCAGGAATCTGAGCAATACCTTCGGCAAGGCAGCGGGCATTGATATGATCCTCTGCCAATCGATCAACCATCTGTTCCAGGGCAATAGTTCCTGGTGCAGCAATGACCCCTGTCTGGCGCATTCCACCGCCTAATATCTTACGTGTCCGTAGTGCTCTGGCAATGAATTCTTTCGAACCACACACAATTGACCCAACTGGTGAGGAAAGCCCCTTTGACAAGCAAAAAATCAGGGAATCAACACTTTGAGTCAATTCCTTGACATCTACTCCCAAGGCAACAGCGGCGTTGAATATCCGAGCACCATCGAGGTGTAATAGGAGGTCATACCGTCTTGCCAGTGCTGCGACTGATTCAATATACTGAGAGGTAAGGGCAGCTCCATTGCAACGGTTATGGGTGTTCTCAAGGCAGATCAGCCTTGTGCGTGGAAAGTGTATGTTATCGCCACGAATGGCAGCCTCGATATCCTCTAAACGTAATGTACCATCAGGCTGATTGGGAATAATATGCGGCTGTATTCCACCCAATGCTGACATGCCACCAGCTTCGTTAATAAACATATGCGACGCATCACCCAGGATTACTTCTTCTCCCCTGGCGCAATGAGTAAGCATACATATTAGGTTACCCATTGTCCCGCTCGGGACCAGAAGCGCCGCTTCCTTTCCCATCAGTTCAGCGGCCATCTTCTCAAGGCGTTGAGTAGATGGATCCTCACCATATACATCATCACCCAGCTCCGCATGATACATAGCCTGCCGCATCTGTTCCGTTGGCAATGTAACAGTGTCACTACGCAAATCAATGATTTTCATCAATTTTCTCCCATCGAAGGTTGATGAACTACTTCGAGCTTCTTTTTATCACCTCCGCATAATTGTTTCAGCAATCATCATTTTTATACCCTCAATAATTACTCTTTAATAGACGTTGGCCCACATTTGTTCTCAAAAGAGATAAAAATCGGGAAGGTATCACGCGATAGAGCGGTAAGAATTGATACTGCTGATGGTGATCAGATCCTTTGTGAAAGATAGACAATGAAGGAACCTGATGAGCCGGAAAAGGCCTAAATTGGCTCCAAAAGGGATGTAATCATCGACTCCTGGTCTTTGTCGGCCATCTTGAATTTCACACCGACTCCCTGAGGGGTAGACCTGACAACTTCGCCTATAACCTTGATATGTTTCTGGTAGTTGGGGAGCGGAAAAGTCAGCGAAACCTCTTGCCCAACAGTAAATGGCATATGGGTTTGTATAAACACTCCGCCAGAACTTATATCTTGAATGAAATCCTTGTAGACATGATCCTGAGTAGAGTAATCTACGGCCATAAGGAAGGGTTTCCTCACATGTTTTCTTCTTCCTTCAAATGGCCTTCCCTCTAAGTCTTTCAAAAGAGTTCGCTGCTCGTCTTCGGACATATTCTTAATCAATTCAATCAAACGGGCAGTAATTCTGGATTCATTCGATTGTATCTCCAAAGTAGTCATTCGAAAACTCCTTATAAGAGGAATATATAGAGGCTATGATACGTTTTTTAATTGATATAAAGCCCATTACTGTTGATAGACTTATTTTTAGTATTACCTGAATCTGGCAAACTCGCAAAAAGTCTCAAAACCGTCATGCCGGACTTGATCCGGCATCCATATCATCTTGAAATCACTGGATTCCCGCTTTCGCGGGAATGACGAAAATGGATGCTTTTTGATTTTTTACGACTTTCTTAAATTTATATTATAGTAAAATATAGCGTGAATGTCAAAATATAAAAAATATAGCGTGAGTTTAACACGAGCTTCCCAGAATTTTGTAATTTCAATTGTCCTTTTTTTGTTTCTTTCATTGGCTCCCTTCACAATTCATACACTATCAGCGAGAGGAGATTATACGTTAAAGCGTTATCCTAAAACCAGGTTCTGGAACCATCAGGTTTAGTGATCCTGCCATCTGTGTGAATCTTTGCATCTCATCAATCAGCTGGCTTCGCACCTTTCTTTGTATATGGACAAGGGCAAGGTTAGATGCGCCACATTCTTTTGCCATCTTAATCGATCCAGTAACGGTTCCGTGTCCTGGGATTTCGACCTCTAAAGAGAAAGCCTCATGGATGATAAGTTGGCTGCCCTTCGCAAGGGCCATGCTTTCAGGTGTGGCCTTGCCATCACCACTGTAATAGATTGATTTTTCTTGTGCGTCTATTCTCAAGGCCAGATCTCTTTGGGAATGACTGGCAACAGCAGACTGAAAAATAAGGCCGAAAATCGTTACCTCCTTCCCTGGCTCCACCTCTAAAAACTTGAGTGGGAATCTTAATCTTTCATACATACTAGGATAGGCCAGATCAAGAGATTTGCGCATGAAGGTAGCTATTCCCTTTTGTCCTAAAAGTGTTAACGCCTTTTTACGTCCTTCTTCCCAGAAGCGAACCAATAATGCAGGAATCCCCAGGCAATGGTCACCGTGAAAATGGGAAATCCATATACCGTCCAGTATATCAGCATCTGGCTCTTCTCTCCAGAACTGAGGCGGAGCAGTAAAGCCGCAGTCGAGCAGCAATGTGACAGGGGTGGCTCCTGCCCTATAACGAATCAAAATAGATGTGTTTGGAAGCTTCTCGTCAAATGCCTCGCCAACACCCAAAAAAACTACTTCGATCATAACTCCTCCACATTTCAACCAATCTATTATCAATGATTGTAAACATAACAGTTCCGTATTGCTATTGCCCTACCAGCAAATTAATATACTATACTTTGCCATTACTACATCTTTCACACACATCACCTCTGCATCTATCAAACTCTAAACCTATAGTGAGATGTTTGTAAATATAAATTGCGTGGGAACCCTACCCTCTTTACAATCTTACGCAAAATGCTCAAAAAAATTGAGCTTTTCAATTGAAAAAGTAACGGCAAATAAATACTATAGGCCTCAACTAACAAAAAATGGTGAATACCATGTCCGAATTACGACAAAATCCTATTACAAAAGACTGGGTAATAATAGCTCCAGAGCGACGTAAGCGGCCTGATCAATTTAAGCATCACAAGGCCCAGCAAAGAATAACTAAACGGGATAGGGAAGAGAAAGCGAAATGCCCATTTTGCCCAGGCAATGAAGAGATCTGTGGAAAAGCTATTCTGGCCTATTATGAAGAGCCTGGTGAGGATGCGCAATCTAAATGGACTCTTAGGGTTGTGCAAAATAAGTTTCCTGCCTTAGTTGAAGGTGGGGAACCATCTCGAATTACAGAGGGCGCGGGAAATTTTTTCATAAAAATGAACGGAGTAGGCTATCATGAGGTCGTAATTGAACATCCAGAACACTTCCAGACCATTGCCACAATGCCATATAAATCAGTTGAGCTTATAATCTCATCATACATTGAACGATACCAGGCGCTTATAGAAAAACCCAATGTCGAGCTAATAACTATATTTAGAAATAATGGCCCAGGAGCCGGCACATCATTACAGCATCCGCATTCCCAGATAATTGCCAGCCCAATTATACCAATTCATATCAGACATATGATAGAGGAGGCGGTGAGATATTTCGATACCATGGGCAGGTGTATATATTGCAATTTGATAGAGCAGGAAAAGATTTCAGGAAAAAGGATAATATCAGAAACTGAGCATTTTATTGCTTTTGCTCCCTTTTTCTCACGAAGTCCTTTTGAAACGTGGATTCTTCCAAAAAAACACAGGGCTTCATTTGCAAAAATCTCTCCTATTGAAAGGAAAGATTTAGCCAGAGTGTTAATTGATATTCTACAAAGATTGTATCATGGTCTTGATAATCCGGATTATAATTACATGATTTATTCGGCACCATATCAAGAGGACCCTGCGGACTATTGTCATTGGCATCTCCAAATACTTCCAAAACTCTATAAAGTGGCAGGATTTGAATTAGGCTCCGGTATATATCTAAACAGTACGAGCCCTGAAGAAAATGCAAAATATTTAAAGGAAATAACAACGGATATTTCAAAATAATATCAAGAAACTGTCCTTACTGCTCATCAATTCATTAACACTATGCGGTGTAATTTTTAAAGGACTTTTTTGCATTATTTCTTGCTTGACACGCACGAAAAATTAAGGCAATATAGGTATGATCTAATGTATTGATATTAATAGAATAATCAAGGTATGGCACTCTACAGGTTGCCACAGCGGTACGACACAATCAGCAGAATTGTAGTAGAACAGCGCGCGGGTATAAAAAATATATATCAGTCTCACCTTTCCCATGAAGCAACAGAGGGCGAAAATACGATAGGAGGTGTGTAGTGGATGAAACATTGCAGACAAAATATCCAGATCTCACGGCTGAACTTATTGACTTCGATTTTGGCCCCAATAAAATCCAAATACAAGCAACGATTTTCAAAGAACTCCTTGAGATAGATGAAGAAAAGGCGATAAAAGCCTTTGAGGAGTTATGTAGATCTTTCAGTGAAGTCTGCCGCGAGTATCATATAAAATTTGATCCTATTGATCTTTTCATACTCGTGGATGAGGAATTACAAAGAGGGTCAAGCACTAAATTTCGAGATGCATATGATGAAAGTCTTTTTGCAGAAGTCCTAATTCCTGCCAGGGATTTTAAAATGCATGAGTATTGGAAGTATAGTTTTTTGCACGAATTAGGTCATTCATGGGTTTCTATTGAGTTCTCTCCCGAGGACATGGAATTTGGTCATGAAGATCTCTTTATAGATTTAGTGGTCATCTGTACTTTTAGAAAAATCCTCCCCCCAGATAAGCGAGTGTACCAGGAAGTAAGAAAACATAGACCATATTTTTTAACCCAACAAAGCAAAAGATTTATAGGGAAAGAGCTGTATAAGCAGATATTACGTGACCCAGAGGCATATTTAAGAGATTTGCAGCAAAAAATATACTCAGCACACACGTAAGCACTACTTCTTTAGCAGGAATTGTGTGGCTGAAGGCTACGTTTTTTACCCCTTTCCTGTGTTTTTGATGCTCACTCAATCATTCAAATTTAACCTTGGGTGTGGCCTTTGCTTCTGCGGGAACTTCAAAGAAGGTGGCCTTGCTAAACCCATACATCCCAGCGAGAATATTTGCTGGAAAACTTCTTATTTTCACATTGTAGGCCTTTACTGACTCATTATAGCGTCTTCTTTCAACAGATATTCTGTTCTCTGTGCCTGCCAGTTCATCCTGAAGCCTCATAAAGTTTTGATTTGATTTGAGATCAGGATATCTTTCCACTACAACAAGTAATCTGCTCAAGGCCCCTGAGAGCCCATTGTTTGCCTTGATCTTATCCGGTATATTCCCTGCGCTCCCAACCTGTGATCTCGCCTTGGTTACATCAATAAAAACATCTCTTTCCTGCTTGGCATACCCTTTTACCGTTTCCACAAGGTTTGGGATAAGGTCATATCGTCTCTGTAGCTGATTTTCTACCTGTGCCCATGATGCCTTGACCGTCTCATCAAGCGTCACAAAGGTATTATACGTGCCCTTAAAAAAAGAATACATAGAGAAGAGAATAATAACAATTATCGCAAGAGCGATAACGAGATTTCTTGTTCCTTTGGTCATTTGTAACCTCCCTCCTTATATTTCCATTTTATCAACAACTTCCCATAATTTTCTTACCTCTATCATATAGGCTGTAAAGAGGTCCTTTATTTCAGATGATGAAAACTTTGCCTTGCCTTGCTTTATATCCAGGCATTTCATAAAAATCTCCTGGTTGATAGGTATTTCTTTTGCAGCCGATTGTATAATTTCCCTCCTGGTTGGGGGTATCTCAACACCTTTAAGGTGTAAAAGTCCATTAAAGATAGATATAAAGGCGGTGATTGACGTTTTGATTAGTTCCTTTATCCTCTTTTGTTTTCCCTCTGTCTCCAGAAAGCCTTCCCGCAAAAGGAGGAGTTTACCTTTGATTTCCCGTTCACACTGAAGCCTGAGATGAGGACCTTCTATGGATATGTCTTTGAGTACATCTTCGCCATACACAAGGATGTAGTTTTTCTTTATGTTGAGGAATTCGAGGGGATATGAATCCAGGGAAGATTGGATATACGATTGTGTCATGAACAAGGGTGTAGCCACATTCCTTTTCCTCCATCGGGATACTGTTTCAATAGCCCAATCCAGGTGATCTATGGCTTCTTCTGAAAGGATTATAAGGAAATTCAAATCCGACGTGTGAGGATTGAAGTCACTTCCTGCACCACTCCCATAAAGAATGACGGAAATGAGGGAATTGTTAAAGATTTTCCTAAAATCCCCTTCTATTTCAGCAAATATCTCTTCTGGCTTTTTTATCTTCCTCATTGTTGTACCTCTTTTTAAAATCCACGGCCTGCACCTCCCCCACCGCTCAAGCCACCGCCAAAACCTCCAAATCCACCTCCAAAACCTCCAAAGCTACTGCCACCGCCTCTGCCCCCAGCTAAAAGCATAAGCAGGATGAAGGGAAGTATTGTCCTTCCCCGCCTTGTACCAAGGAGCATTGTCAAAACGATGAAAAACAGAATAACAGAAAATAGATTGATGCGTGATTTTTCTTTTATCTTTTTTTTCGTTTGATAGTTTGTTGTGCTGCTTCCAGTGAGAGAAATCCCTGCATCTTTTGCGATCACTGATGATACAGCTACAAGGGCGTTTGACAGGCCCTTGTCGTAGTTACCTTTTTTAAGATACGGTACTACATACGTATCGAGTATCTCACCAACGAGTCCGTCAGGTAAGATTCCTTCAACACCATAGCCAGTTTCAATCCGTACCTTCCTTTCCTCAACAGCAAGCAAAATAAGCACCCCTTTATCTTCCCCCTTTTTTCCAATACCCCAGACCTCATACAGCCTGTTTGCATAATCAGCAGGGTCATTGTCTCCGATACTTTTCAAGGTGACAACAACGACAGAGGTCCCGGTCTTCTGCAATACTTCACGGGCAAGCAGATCCATAGGGCGTTCATATTGCGGAGTAATAACCTCGGCATAATCATTGATAGCCCCCTTCGGTTTAGGAAACTTTTCAGATGAATCTGAAGAGGCTATAAAAAGATGGAGCAGTAGTATGGTAAGTAAAAGGGAAAGAGAGGCCTTAAATTTCACGTCATATTTTCTTTGTTGGGTCATAGGTATTTTTTTCATATCATATAACGCCAAAAAATAGCAAACTTTTATGCAAATATCCGGTAGGAGAGAAAAACCGTCGGTATAAATCGTTGTTGATTAGAGTTTTGGGGGTTCAAGAATAGATAATCCAACCAAATAAAGCCCTTTAAATCTTCCTTCTTCATCTTTCGTGATATGCCTGATCTTTGTTTTCAAGTATTCAATAGGTTTTAAGGCATTATTCGTGTAGTATTTCAGTTCCGATACAGAGCCAACCTTTAAATAATTCAATAAATTAGAATCTTCCTTTACCAATACACATATTCCTTTTGATGATATATCCCAAATTTTGAATTGATACGTAAACGCGCAGTCATGTAGTGAAAATTCTACACTATGATATTGATCTATGATGCTTCGGGGTTCTGATCTTTTTTCGGTAAAATCGTTTTTCATACATCAACCTTTTACCGTGCACTATTTAAGAGAAACAGCGTTCTAGATCATACATTCATGGCTTTCATTGAAAAGCCTTGCGTACAGTGGATTCATGCATGTGAATCGCGCACGAATTTTTATTAAAAAAAATTATTCAAGTTGAATATATATCATTAGCCAATGTAACTGCTGCTTGCAGAGTCTGATTCCCAGGCTGTAACCTTACTGACCTTGATATTTGTATCATTAAGCTCGTTGCTTAACCGCGTAAAAATATAGGCAGCAATATTTTCTGACGAGGGATTCTGATCTTTAAATTGGGAAAGCTCATTTAAGAATGAATGATCAAGTTCTTCCAGGATTCTGTGTGTAGCATCTTTGACCTCTTTAAAATCTATCAATAGCCCAGTATCATTGAGTTTTTCTCCCTCAACAAAAACTTCTATCCGCCAATTATGCCCATGAAGCTTCTCGCATTTACCCCTATAGTTTCTCAACTGATGCGCAGCTGCAAATTGCGTAATTATCTGTAACTCATACATATAATAAGCCAATTCCCGCCTAAAATGCCTACTTTTTTTTGCCCTTATACCGTTTTCCACAAATATTGCATTTTCCATCTATTATTATTCCAATGCAATTTCCATCTGAACAGGGAATTC
Source organism: uncultured Desulfobacteraceae bacterium (assembly GCA_964611035.1). Classification (GTDB taxonomy): domain Bacteria; phylum Desulfobacterota; class DSM-4660; order Desulfatiglandales; family B25-G16; genus B33-G16. The sequence continues at coordinate 15,679 of CAZSWT010000002.1, read as the reverse complement.
TATCCTCAAAATCAATACTATTTACATCTCCAGCACTCGTTGTATCATCCTCTTCTATGGAAGTACTGTGCAGGTCTGCCCCGCAATAAAGGCAGTAGTTGCTCTCTTCAGGAATTGATTTTTGACATGCAGGGCACGTCATACCGGGAATCTCCTTATCACAATATGGGCATTTCATGTACGCTCCTTGTAAGAACTTTAACGTTTTCTATTTCTTTAATGTATCTTCCTGCTATTGTCAATCATTGATGACCTACATCAAAGGGATTGGGTAGTATTATTTGATTGACAAAAAAGGATTTTTATCAATAATAAGCAACCATGGCGGTGTAGCTCAGGTGGTTAGAGCATACGGCTCATATCCGTAGTGTCCGGGGTTCGAGTCCCTGCACCGCCACCATATGGATTCTATAAACAGTATTGACATATTCATTTTTCGAATTATTTTATATGTATTATGACCCTGCAATATTTTAATAAAAATCAGTTGAGTGTTGTTGGGGACGCCTTAGATATTGCTGAAGATATGACGAGCAACTATTTTAAATTATCGCTCTTACAGTGGAAAAGGAATCGCTTTGATATAAGAACTCTTTCTTCTTTATTCGGCGAAGAAATTAAAGATAATGTCTTTGCCCTATTGAAGAAATATATCTCAGACGGCAAAGCAGAAATAGAGCCCCTTCATAAACGACATGAATTTTACCTTATTTATTTGCAGGATCACCACATTTTGCAAGCCCTTCAAAGGGACACTAACATTAAACTTCTCCCCCTTTTGGCGTATATACTCACCCATGAGTTGGTGCATATTGTACGGTTCTGTCAATTTCGAGTGAGATTCGATACTCCGGAGGAGAATAACAGGATAGAAGAGGAAAAAATCGTAAATCACACAACCTTTGAAATCCTGCAACAATTATCGCTACCAAACCTATCATATATTCTGGGTTCTTATAACCCTGATAAAATGAATATTGATATCTGTATGGTGTGATGAGTATGACACACGGAGAATAAATAATGCCTATCTATGAATATAAATGTAGTAAATGTGGCCACATAACTGAGATGTGGCAAAAATTCTCTGATTCACCTTTAGGGGAATGTGAGATATGCGGTGGATCGATGAAAAAGATTATTTCACAAAATACCTTTCATCTCAAAGGGTCAGGTTGGTATGTAACTGATTACGCATCAGGGGCATCTAAAAATAGACCAGCAAAAAAAGAAGATAAAGAAAAGAAACCGAAAAGGGATGACACCAAAAATGCGTCGAAAGAGGTATCGAAAAAAGCACCTCCTACAGACACATGAGCCCTGGAGTAAGCAATATACCATACCATAACCTTTTTTAAGAAAGGCGTTACGCAGTAATAAAAAAATGAAATATAGATATAGTGGAAGTACCCAGGACAAATTAATAAATCGATTAGAGCGCAAGGAAAAAAGGGAATCCTTTCGGAGAGACCGGTTTTTTAAATTTAAGCTATCAGAAATTCATAATAAGGTTTCCCAAGCCATCCTCCTTAACAAGATAATTGAGACAGAAAATTCTCAAGCAGTTTCTGATCTCATCATGCAGGGCCTTAACAAGGCATATAAAAGTAGTGAGTTTGACTTTAAATATTTCACTGCACCTATACGAACCCTTGTCCCTCGTCCAAATCCATATGCCCTGTATTTAACGCAATACATCCTGGAAGTAATGATCAATGATCCCAATGTGATAGAAGTATATGGAACTGACCTTGAAATTTATACGTTAATAGACGGTATTATCAATCAGGTGAATGAAAAATTTGAAAGGACTGAAGAAGTAATAGTGAAACAGCTCTCCCGCAATAAATCCCTTATTATAGGATCGCGTGACTATGAAATTGCCCTCGAGCAGCTTTTCTACAAGAAAGCGGGGGTAAGCGAGATTCCTTACAAGTAGTCAGGCAGCAAAAACCTTTGTTGATTTATTCATCCAAAGGTTGTGTATCCTCAGAGGGCTCTTCCTTTTTTCTCCCAGGATATTTTATCTCATACATCGTTTCTCCTAATGTGTCTAAATCCTCTATTCGACACACCTTTACATCAGGATACTCATCATTTATTATCTTTTGTGTTATCTTGCCCGGCCCAAAGATAATGATTCGTGTTATCTTATATTCTTCAACGATTTTTTTAATGGTCTGAGCCCACAAAACCGGATGATCCAGCTGATGTATAAGCTCTTCTTTGATCTCATCAGGGTGAGTGATGATCTTTGGATCAATGTCATCATCTGTCAAGGTATTTGCGATAATAGGTGTTTCAAACTCTTTAAAAGAAAACTCTTTTTCTTCGATATACTTTTTTAAATTCTCACTGGCAGCAACCATAAGCGGTGTATGCCATGGACCCAAAACCGGCAAATCTATCGCTCTAAATTCTGATTCCTTGAGCAACTGCTTTGCTGCACCGATGTTTTTACTTGTACCCCCAAAGACATTCTGTTTGGGTGAGTTATAAAGGGCTATGTGCAAGATTTCTCTTCCTGCGTAGTATGTAATATTTCGAACATCCTCCTGAGTAATGTCCCTATTCTTATTTATGATGGCTACCAGTCCACCATCAATAGCTTTGGCACACGAGGTCATGATACTCTGACGTTGATTAACCAGTTGCAGGCCGGTATCGTAATTCATACCCTCTGCTGCAGTAAGTGCAGTATATTCACCAAAACTATGCCCAGCCATGACTGCCGGCTTGAGGCTTAGTTTTTCTTCCTCCAATCTTTCTCGAAAGGCTGAAAAGGCTGCCCACGAGGAAATGTAGGTAGCGATCTGAACCTGTTTATCTAAATGGGTTTTAAGCCCTCTTTTAATGCCAAGCTCATCGACATGACTGACTCTATCACGAAATTTGTCAGGTATTTTGCCGAATATTATCTTTTCAAACTCCCTATTCAGTAACCTGTTTGCCCTGTAAAAGACAAAGGCAGCAATCTCGAAATTATCATAGAACTCATGTCCCATTCCTAAATATTGAGATCCCTGCCCAGGGAAAATATACGCTGTTTTAGGTTGCATAATTAATTCTCCCTACACTCTTTTCACCCTGCTCAAGGGCGAATAAATATCGTTTCATATCAATTCCTGAATTAAAACCACCTAAACCATTCACCGCAACTACCCTATGACACGGGATAAGAATGACAAGGGGGTTTTTCTTTAATGCCTGTCCAACAGCCCGTGCCCCATTTGGGGTACCTGCCATGAATGCAACATCTTTATATGTTTTTGTTTCACCATAGGGTATTGTACATGCACTCCTGTAGACATTATACATGAAGGGGGTCACATTGATGTCCCACGGTACATTAATTGCTGGATTATTTCCTTTAAAATATGCCTCGATAATTCCTATGAGGCCTTCATTATGTGTACGATCTTCAATTAATTCAGCGTTCGGCGCAGAGAAAATTAGCTCAGTCATAAAACTATTTTCCTTTGCAAAATCTAACTTTACCATGACTGCGCCTCTATGTGAAGAGGCAACATGTACTGAAACTCCGCTACGTTGAAACTCCCAGTAATAAATATTTTTCTGTATTGTCCGTTGTCCGTTGATCATTTATGATTGATAATTGATAATTGTCCATTGAAGCTATTTTCCAACTACAGTGACAGACTGACTTGGCTTACTTTCTAAGCCATCCTTATCAACCGCTGTTACAGTGTAATCCCTACTCTTTCCTGATTTAGGAGAAACTACACTGCATTGCGGCTCTTTCACCGTGTCTACCTTTCGTGGACCTAAAAATCCTTTTTCAAAAACATTGTATGATGTAATATCCGACTCTGTGTTTTGTGACCAGGTAAGAACTGTCTTGTCTTGTTCAACGTATGCACTTAGCCCTGTAGGTGCCTTTGGTTTAGGTTTTGTTTTGCTGGTTATTGTATCTGAAAAATCACTTATGAGGCTATCCTTATCCTCGGCTGTCATTTTATATCTATATTCACAGCCATCTTCAAGCCTATTGTCTACATAAGATGTCTTTCCTTCAACTGAGGCTATTTCAGAAAAATCTTTTTCATCACCTGAACTCCTGAAGATATGATATTTTGCGATATCATCCTCTGGATTTGGCTGCCAGAAAAGGGGTATTTCTTTCACATGAAGGCTTTCCCCTCCGAATCCAGAAGGTCTGGCAGGCCGCGGTTTGGTAGTTGCGGAAATTATGTCTGATGGCTTACTTTCAATGTCTACCTTATTATAGGATGTCACCTTATAATAATAGGTGGTGTTGTCCTTTAAGAAACCACCTCCACTGAATACAGAAAATAGTATACCCTTGGTTCCCTTATCAAGGTACTTGTTCTTATTTTGGTTATCTATCGTTTTAATCGGAATATATTCCCCTTCCCTTGCGGTTGAGCGATACAATTTATACCCTTTGACCTCCTTTTCGGTACACATATTCCACAGAAGCTTTACCATTTTAGCCAACCCACTTTTTGCCTTCAGTCTCCTTGGTGTTGGAGGACGTCCCTTTGTTGTAGCTGGCACCACATCTGACATGGTCCCCACTCTTTCATCATCTTCAAAAAGAGAAACTCTGTAGTAATATGTTGTTTTATCTTCCAGGCCTTCGGTATCGATAAAACTATCAGTCTCACGACCAATAATTTTTGTTATTTTTAAAAATCCTTCCTCAGGTGACATACTCCTGTAAATAACATAGCCTTTTACATGCTTCGAGGTAGCGGTAGTCCACCTCAGTTCGAGCTGTCGTATCATATCTCCTGTGGCCACAACCCCCTTGACTACAGGCAGGCAGCTGCCCTTCATACCACTTGAGAGATCACTTTCCAGGTTTTTTTCATTGTAGGCGCTTACCTTGAAGTAATGTTGCTCTCCATCAGCCAGATTTCTATCCAGATACTTTATATCGGCAGCGGTATCAATCCCCCTGCCTAAATCTTTTTCCGTCAGATTAGCTATCTCCGCATAAGGGCCCCCTTCTGTCTTTGACCTATACACCTTGTATCCCATTAATTTGTGTGGATCAGGGCTCTTGCTTGGATTCGGTGACCATAGTATCTCGATACTCTTTACGTGAGGCTCGGTGTTGATAATAATAGGAGGATTTGGAGTTACTGCCGTTTCAGCACGGATAGTTGCGGAGAAATCCCTCTCCTTACCTTTTGTATCGAATGCCTTAATTCTATAATAGTATGCAGTATTTTTCTCTAAGCCCTCATCAACATAGTTGTTTTTCGTTACCTGTGCTATTTTTACAAATGGGCCGTCTTCTGATTGGCTGCGGAAGATTTTGTAGCCTTGAGATTTTGAATCGGAACCACCTTCCCAGTAAAGACCGATTTTTGAACTCCCCGGCCTCCAGACTATTTTTACTGGATGTGCTAACCTGCCTGTTGTTGAGGATGCTTTTATTGCATCACCCATTTTTATGGTAATAATCTTTGATATGTTACTGCTGAGCCGCCTAATTTCCTCCCGTAAGCCTGAATCTCCAAACGATCTCACCTTTTTAGTATATACAAAGGACTTCTCCGCTATGTTTACAACCTTACAAAAAATTTCGATTACCAGGCCATTCTTTTTGACAGTACCTGCAACAATCATATCCAGACCAAGCCTGTTTCCGATAGTAACGACATTAGAAAGATCGCAGTTCTGCTGAAGATCATTAAGGTATAAAAAGGACTCTAATTCTTTACGATTAAGGATGTTGAGAGATGATGTTTTTTGTAAAGAGTCGATGAGTGTATTAGTAACAGTTGCGTCATACCCCCTGGCATCTAAGTTAAGCACATTAAAGTTGAACACAGCAATCTTTGCCGTATACGTATGCGCTGGCCTTGGATAAAGGGCAAGTATGATACACAGAAAAGCCCAAAAAAAATAGGGAAATGATTTTTTTTTCATCACCTCGCCTACACAGATTAAGTACACATGAATTACTATCCACTCACTACATATCCTGAGCCAGTGTGGCAATCATCTCAGTGGATTTTTTAGATATTGGACTTGCGATACCCTTAAGGCGCTCATCATAGATAGCATCGGTATACCCCTCTATGGCATCTTCGTATCTACGCCTTTTTAATTGTTTCTCTCCCTCATTGAAATAGACTAACTCCAGGCTCTGGAAGTGTTTTAAAATACTTAAACTCACCTCTGAGACCTTTTGGTTCGTCAGCGTATCTAATACCTCCAACTCTGCGGGAAGTTCTAATGGATCTTCTTTGATATTTGCTGCAGGAAGCCCATGATGATAGTCATCTTGTTTTCCAAGTTTACCGGAAACAGTATCGGCAAAAATGTTCTCTCCGGTCATAGTCTCGACTAATTTATAGGCTATCTCTACAAAACTCATTATTTTACTGGTCCCAGTCTCATAGGTGAAAAGCTGGTACACTGGTTTTTCTATTTTCATGGGTGGAGCTGTTTTCATCTCCTCCTCAGTGGGATTGGTATGCACGATCCGCCATCTCTCAAATGCCGGATTACTCTCTGTTCGGGTATCTATCTGAACCCTGACAGTGTTAGTACTTGGATAATTTTTAGTCTTAGATGAGAAATGCAACACATCTCCCAGGATAAACGTATCTATCCCTCTCATCTTGCCTACTCTTTTTGCGGTATCTATATCGACCAGCCCGGTCTGACCTAACTGCATCTCTTTTAAGATAGATTGCAGGTTTTCCCGCTCAATAATCTTCAAATCCCCACTTGCATTTTTGGATAAAAAGGTGACGAGCTTGCTGGCTATTATCCTGCCTGCATCCTTATTATCAATCGGATACGAAAAGTCAAAGACCGCAATAGATTTCCTGATCCTTTTTTTAATCTTATCCTCTACCAGCTGTAATTTACGAAAAAGTCCCTTATAGTCAGGATTAATGCTGTCCAGTTGCTTCAGCCATACAAGTGCATTGCCCCACTTTTTTAGTTCTACATACACATCACTCCTCTGATCAAGTTTCTGACAGAGGCTGTGAATAAAATCTTTATAAAGACGCCTCTCAACAAGAGAAGGAGAATATTGTAACGATACACGCAATTCCTCAACCGCTCTTTTCAACTTTCTTTGGGAAGAAAGTTTCATTGCGTTATCAAAATGGGCTTGGCCACCTTTTCGTTTTAATGCGTCAATTCTTTTTATAAGCTGTTCATTGTCTGGCTCGTATTCCAGCGCCTTTTCATGAAGAAAGATCGCTCTATCCCAATTTCTTGCCCCTATTGCTTCATCTCCCTTTTTGATGAAATAATTGACACTATCATTGGCCTTAGCGGTTTTAAAAAGCTGCTGTATATCATAATAATCCGGATCGATTTCAATAACCGCTTTGAAGGCAGTTACCGCCATCCCCCAGTCCTCTTTTTTGCTGAGTTCTATCCCTTGTTTATAAATTATTTGCGCAGCATTTTTTTCTGCCGTGGCCAATTTATCCAGTGTTTCTTCGTATCCTGGAAATAATTTTTTCACTCTTCTTAATTTCTCTATAGCATCCATCCACTCCTTGTTGGCCACATGGGAATTTGCCTGAGTGTACAGAGATGCGATAGTTGCTAATAGAGCATCCTTTCTTTTCACAAGATCACTAAACAGAGTGGTGATCGTGCTATTCTGTGGATCTAAACCGTGAGCACGCTCTGCCTCCTTCACAATCCTGTCTAATTCTGGAAAGGTAGAGTCCGGGTTATCTGCCAATAGTTTTTTCGCCTTTCTGTAATGAACAAGCGCCAATTCCTTTTTTGCCTTGGCTAAAGACTGCGCATATTCCTTGTTTTGCGGATTTTCTTTCAGTGCATTCTCATAAAATCCTATCGCATCACCCCAGCGTCCCTTTTTACTGAGTTCCTGGCCAGTGTTAAAATTTTTCTGACCTGCAACACATCCAAATACAAACATGAAGGATATAATAACGGCTACGAGCAAGCCTTTTCTTTTCATATTCCCCTCCTCTTTAAAATAGACCACCTCTCGTATATGACCAGTAAATAGGAATAGGTTATATCCTTGATTGGTTTTTTAGCACTCTGAAAAACGTCATAATTATGGTGAAAGCCCAATCTCCAGCCTGTTCTGGCTTATTTCAGATATTGTAATGGACCTGCTACCTACATTTCGACCTTCTAAGTCATTGGCTAACGACTGGGTATCACCCTGAAAATCTAACTCCATCTCTGCCCTTCCCTGGGCATATGATCTCAGCCGTATGTCCTTTATTCCCCGGACTTCATTCGTCAGAAACGTCTTAAATGAGCTTAACTCATCAAAAGAGTGAAATTGTGAGGCAAAAAGTTTGACCTCAACCGTATTCGTTAACTCAGATGACCATTGATTTAAAATATCATTCATTAATGTGCCGGCCAGCAACTCAGCGCTCTGTTCTGTAGTGGCTTGGATTAAACCTTGAATGCCAGGTATTCGTTTTGTCTCGCTTCCAGTGGTAATAATAGCCCCTGTATCAACATTGACTACCTTCGCAGATATCGTCGCACGATTGGAATACATTTCAACATCACCAACCCTAAACGGATTGCTGCTGGTTTCCACGCTACATAAAAGTATCACCTCAGCTCCAAAACGCTGCCCGACCTGAGCTGCACCCTGTGGATCACGAGCCAGGCTCATAAGACGGTCATGTTCTAAATTTTTTCTGACAGTATCTGAATCAACTAATTTAAATCCCTTTGATAAAAAATATTTTGTCATACCGGCTTCAGCGATAGAATCCTCCTGATCTCTTCCGTCAAAGAGAATCATCAAGCGAGGTTTCGATTTTCTTGCAATAATCAGGCGAATGGCTTCAAGGTCATTTTTAATCTGACCTATACTCACTACCGCCTGAATGGTCACTTTATAGATATCCCCCTCCCTTTGATCGGAAAGTACCTCATAGGATTGAATATATCCCTTTGATTCTTGCAGGATCTTATCAGATATCACTTGATAATTCTCCACAAGCGTCTCATTACTAATCATTACGCCAACTGCCTGCTCAACAGCGAGCCTCTGGGCATCAGAAATCGCTCTATCCCTTGCAATAGCAACAAAATCCTTCTGAACCGACGCAGTTCCCTGAGCCTGAACTATTTTTTGTGCATGGGCTGTAAAAAAGGCGGGCATGGTAAAGATACAACACATCATGAGGATAACAATATATCGCTTCATTACGCTACTCCACATAAATGAGTTACAAAAAAATTAATTGTAGTTAGAGATTAGCAATTTAAATGATCATGAGAAAAATGTCAAATGAATTGGATATAATTAAGTGTTACATTAAATGTAAACTACAACATATTGATATACCGTTTAATTTTTATATATAAAAGGCTCAGTCCAAAACCACGCTCAGTCTCTATTGTTTATATCGACACCCAGAATCGAGCCTTTCACAAGTAATTTTTAAAAAAGACGCTATCCTTGCTTTTTTACAAATGAAAGATAAACGTATCCAGATAAGTATAGTAGCAAAATATATGCAAAATTATGCGTGTGAAAAATTACACCAGATTTCAGACAGTTAGAGTAACATATAAAAAGTCTATGTGATAAATGTGTAAAAGTATACAGCATTATGGGAAATTAAATTCCACTTTTTAGTGGAGCCCCACGGGCAAGTCCGCCTTACTTCTGGCGGGCAAGCCCGTGGCACCACTTAGTTTTGCCGATTCGCTTCGCGAACGGCGGGACTTAGTGTCACGACATCCCGACCGTCAGCGCATTCATCCACGGCTAAAGACGGGGCTTTCTGCGGTCGGGGCAAAATTTTAGATATTCAGGTATCGAGTATCTAGCACGCAGTATCAAGTATCCAGTATCTAATATCAAGTATCTAATATCAAGTATCTAATATCTCGTACTCCTAAATATTGACCTCAAATATAGACCACACACAATACCTACCATGACACCACAGGAGTTAGCAGCCATATCCATTATTGAAAAAACTCTCGCTGGCACAAAATGTTGACCGAACTCAAGCCCGATGCCAAGCGGAATCATCAACAATGCCGATATCCATGCACCCTGAACGCTTCGAAAGCTGATAAACGGAAGAAAAGAAAGCCAGAGATAGGCACAAAAATGGTATACGACATCAGCCCACCTGAAACCTACTGGGAACTCTACTCTGGGTACGATAGAAAGGTAGCATACCATGCTGATTGATACCCCCCAGAGAAAAAGGATGATAAAGGAAAATAGCTGTGTATTTAAGGACTTCTTGGTATCCATCTCATTCAACATGGCGCTCATTATACGATATCTTCACAAAACCTGGCAATTCTTTTCACCTTAAAACGAGGATGAGCTTTTCTGAAAGGACTGCTCTCCATCATCGCTTCAAAAATTATACGATATTTCTATCTATTTTGCTATTCACAAGTGAAAAGAGCACGTTCACAAAAAAAAGGCAGGATCACGATGACGAGCCGATCGCTTAACGTGTTGAAGAAAAGTGAAAAAGGACTGCTGGCTGAGTATCAGCGGTTCTTTTCTTTTTGGAAGAAATCTTCCGCAACGGGCAGATGCTTTACTGACTGAAAAATTCTAAACAGCTTTGTCACTGATAATAGATAATATTCTCAACAGTTATCTTGCCCTTTGCCAGTCCCAACCGCATTGCCGGGGTCTGCTTGTTCCTGCCAACTTCAACGAAATTGTAGAAGACGCGGAAGATATCCAGCAGTTTGCCAACCATAACCGGTTTGTAGGGGCCGTAGCCGAACCAGCGGCGGCCCAAGCTTGCCGAACTGCTGACCGGTCTCTCTAGCAGCGATAATCTCCTTCGGACCTGCATGAAGAAGCGGTCAATGGCATGGAGGCTTGCCTTGTTGTAGAGCCAGGCAAGATGGTCCTCGTCATACCCCTGGATATCCGTCAAGTAGCACATGGCCTTTTCGGGCTCGCTCATATTCGGGAACGGATGTTCCACCCAACGATCCTGCCATTTCCCGATGTTGACCATCTGGGCCATTTTCTCCTTTATCATCAGGAGTTTTACCTGCCAATCCTTCAGGTCGGGATGTAGCTGCTTCATTGCTGCCATGCGGCGCCGATTGTCTGCCAAGATCCGGCGCTTTTCGTCAATGGTCGTCTCGGCGTTGATCCGCACGTAAAAGGCATCGCAGCGTCCCTCCCTGATCCTATCGGAAAATGCCGACAGACAAGCAGCCCGGAAGGCTGAGTCCTGATCGAGAAAAAAACGGACCTTTTCTGTGTTATCGAGAAGTTTCCTAAGAAAGAAAAAGTGCCCGTACATGGTGTATTCTCCACGGACTTGCATCCCCTTTTTCGGAAGAGTAAGATCGTCATCTAGACTGTCGAACGCTTCGACATCATCCCTCTTGGCAACGTCCTTATATGTAGCAGCTATGTTCCCCCTCAGAGATTCTGCATGTATGCCAAATCTTCGGGCTCGGGTCTTCTTGATGGCCTCGATGTAATCCCGTCGGAGCCAGAGACGGGCATGTTGCCTGTAGGCCGGTTTTACTTTGTAATTACCTGAGGCAATCGCATCTCTCTCTATGTCGTCCGGATCCAGTGAGGGATCAAAGTTGAGATGTAGGCCGAGGACATAACCGGTTGTGTTGTCAGCGCTGCCGACAGCACGGAAAACGATGTTTCTACGGTCCTTGGCGTCCGACCAGTTGATCATATAGTCTTGCCGGTCAACTCCAATATAGAGGCGGGCAAACGACATGGATGGAAGATTGCGTTCCCTCTCAGCTGCAAAACCTGTGCACTGCTGATGAATAAAATCGATCTTCCGGTAGAGAGTGGACATGGTGATCCCTTCCACCTCGCAGATACGACGGAAAGGCACCTTATTGACGAGAAGACGAAAAATAGCGGCATTTTTGTGGGGTTTTCGGTGCCGGATCGTGGGCGATGAAGCGGTAACGAATGTTCTGCCGCACGCCTTGCAACGATATCGTATAGATCCTGCTTTTGTCCGTCCGAACGAGTGATAGTGAGTCTTACCTTTTTCTATATCTATATGGTGGTTCGGGCAGTCTTGGTTTGGACAGGTCGAGATAGCTATGGTATCAAAAGGCTTCCAAAAGCGGTTCAGCTCTTCATGGATGGCTTTGTTACTCTTTATCGTTGGATATTGGCCGCAAAAACTGCACCGAAGCATGGGCGTGCCTCGGCCTGAGCCAACTATGCTATAAGTATCCCTACCACGCTCCGCTGCTCCTCGGCCTCTGGGCTGTCTTGTCGTGCTAGCCGGAATGCCGAAATTCTGGCATTGCGGATTCTTGCAGAAATTGACCTGAATCGTGCCGACCTCCATCGGGACACGTTCATCGAGCTGGTTTGGTCCTTTGAGCAATGAAATCCCCCTACCAGATTTTACCCGATAGGGAGACAAATGTTAAGAAGTTTTCAACACGTTAAGCGATCGGCTTGTCACGATGACCCTGCCTTTACTGCATCATAGATAGCGTTAATTATCGCTTCTTACAATCCCTTTCTGAATCCTTAAAGACCGATAAGGCCCAAACCACGAAATACCATGCTGGCGCTGAAGACACAAAGCTGTACTGCATGTTATTCGTCAACATTTATAGGCAAGTGAACTGTTACGTGGGTACCCTCATCTTCAGATGTTGTAAACCTGATATCGCCTTTGTGGGTGCGGGCTACGAGTAGAGCGTTGTGGGTTCCCAGTCCAGTGCCACCATCTTTACCGCTGGTCGTATAGGGTTTAAAGAAATTCTCGCATATCTCCAAAGGTACGACACCGATGTTGTGAATGTCGATACTATGAAAACCCTGCCCTGACCTCTCCACAGTATCAATAGAAATGCGAATGGTGCCGCCTTCGGGCGAGGCTTCGATGGCATTCTTAACGAGATTGGCAAACATGATTTCAACTAAGGCCTCCTCACACAGAATCACATATTTAGTTTTAAGATGAGTAGGCTGACCATACATGGTGAACACAAAATTCGTGTTTCTTTTTAATGCCAGAGGCTTTAGTGTTTTTTTTATTCTCTGTAACACGCTAAGAATATTAACCTCCTGGGGCTTGAGCGTATAGCTCCCCTGCTCCATTTGAAAGAGATCGCGTGTTCGATCAATGAATCCAAGCATTCTCTCCCCGAGTTCCTGTAGCATGCGTGATGCGCTATCCTGTTTGTCGGTAAGATTTTTGGTTTTAAGGAGCAGCCCTGCAAGTCCAATGATCCCTATCAAAGGACTCTTGAGGTCGTGGCGCATCATGCGTTGAACGTCATCGCGAAGACGTTCAATACGCTTTTGCTCGGTGACATCCCGAATCATACCCTGATATCCTAATATCCTTCCCGTGCTGGAGCGCCTAACAGTACCGGTAAGTAAACAGTCCATCTCTGTGCCGTTCTTTTTGCAGAATTTTACCTCATAATCTCTCACTGATCCATTTTTCTCTATTTCCTTCTGAAACATATCTCTATCACCAGGATACACATATATTTCCTCTACATTGAGTTTATCTATCATTTCTTCTTTTGTATATTCAAATAGCTCTAATAAGGCCCGGTTGACATCAAGGAATTTACCCTCTCGACTGGTAATATAGATCGCATCTCTTGATTCATCAAAAAGGGTGCGGTATTTCTCCTCGCCTTCCCATATCGCTTCATCAGACTGCCTGAGCTCAGCAGCTTCGCGCTGCAACTCCTTAATGCTTTGTTCTAATGTTTTATAGCTTGGGTTATTGGTCATAAAAAAAGTCCCACGTCATGAAAAATAACTTTTAAAAGCGGACGAAGCCCCCTCTTTTATGTATGCTTCACACATTATTGCCGGGTATTACTAACCACGGTCTCAATAATTTTATTCTCGATCCTCTCAACCCAGAGCCGATAGCGGTGCATGTGGGTTATCTTTACACCCATATTGACGGGCCAATCAGGATCAGGCATACCATTAATCCAGCACACCCTCCCTTGGGCCTTAAGGAGAAAATCACCCGGATACAGTCTTGTCTTGAATGCTACATCCTGACCAGGTTTAAATCCATTAGTGCTGTCTATCTTAATACAGAGCCCCTCATAACTCACATCCTGGGTGTGGCCCTGGAAAGAATGGCTGTGAAGCAATTTCCCCAGGCGCTTTCCATTGATGGGAAGTGCAAGGGACACACGTTGTGAATGTCGCTTTTCAGACAATTCGGCTGCCATTGCTGCGTTTCTCCTTTATAAGGATTTTATTCCTTTGATAAACTCACCTGAATCAAAAATAGAAAATTTTTTTATGAAAGTATTTTTCTTTTTCGTTTTTTTAAGAAAAAGACATTACGATTATCTTTGAAAAAAGCTAATGTAAGACTCATTTGTCAGTCAGATAGTTACTGGACAAGGAATAGAAGATTCATTACGGCCATAGGAAGGCCTTGTGTGAACTAAGGTCAGGTCGAAATATTTTTTAATCTTTCAGCAATCCAAATCTTAATAATGGATTGTCGGGGTACACCAAGGCGCTTGGCTTCTTTGTCTAAATAGTGGATCATCCACACTGGAAAATCCACATTGACTCTTTTCTGTTCTTGCCCGGGTCTTCTTGCATGTGAAAGATCGAGGAATTCAGAAATATCTTCGCCATCATCAAATTTTTTATCGAGCTCATCAGCTTTCATAAATTTCTATCTCCTCCCTGCGGGATCGGCGCACTGAAATGATCCTAATTTTTTCACCACGGTAGGTGATAATACCGGACCAGTATGTCCCGGCAATTTTCCCAATCGCTACAAACCTTTTCTCGTCATTAGTGTATGCAGGGATTTCAATTCTATCAGGATCATCCCATAACTTGAAGGCTTCAATAAAATCGATGCCATGCTTTCTCTTATTGTTCTTGTTTTTATGACTATCAAACTCGAATTCCATTATAATATAGTTATTATACTTATTATATACCTTCTGTCAATCAGAAAAATATATGGATACTTCGATGAAAGTAACCCGATGAGAACCTTTTTGCCATCTTTTCAAGACTTCACACAGAACGAAAATGTGCTAATTTCTGCGCTAAGATTTTCTTGATCCGATCAGCAAATCCAAAAGGATATAAAGAAAACACATCAGAAAGTCTTTCCTCCAATCTACGATAAATCGTATCAACATTTGGATCACTCAATGTTGAAAGCCAGCTATATTGCTTTCTAATTTTACTTCTTATTCGTATTTTATCCATCTTGTCGAGTTTTGGCATAAGGTGAATGGCATCCTCAAGGATTTGAAGTATTTCTTTTACATCATCCGGTCCTAAACGGGCCATATATATCCCCCATTTCTTTTAAGCTTACTTTTTTATTTAATTCTTTCCCCTATTTGCGTTGCTTCTCCGATGCGGGAAGATAAATGGTAAAGGTAGTTCCCTTCCCCTTTTTACTCGCCACATTGATAATCCCTCCGTGGCTTTTAGTAATTCCATAGGCTGTCGAAAGACCTAAACCTGTGCCTCTTTCCCTCTGTTTGGTGGTAAAAAATGGTTCAAATATCCTCTGTTGAGTGGCCTCATCCATGCCAACTCCCGTGTCTGCAAAAGTGATCTTTACATACCTGCCAGGCTTTATCGTAAATGCCATAGTATCCTGTTTATCAATGGTCACATTTTCTGTTGAGATGGAAAGATCTCCACCTTTGGGCATGGCCTGCCAGGCATTGGCATAAAGATTTA
>CAZSWT010000001.1:0-129696 GCA_964611035.1 uncultured Desulfobacteraceae bacterium | reverse complement strand
TTCTGAGGGATCGGTTAGCCAGGCAGTGAGTGAATTTGAAAAAAAGATAGCGAAAATCAAGGTTTCTCAATCTATCAGAAAGGCATCAGCTGAAGGCGATATGGAAATGGTAAACCGTCTGATCAGAAAAAAACAAGATCTTAATTCAAATAACAAAGGCGTAATGAAGTCAAAGCACAATGACAAATTTCTCAGTAACTAAATGTGGAAAAGTGTCTTTTATGAATAATTCTGAGAAGTAGCATCGGAGTTGGATGCTGAGAATTTTTTTCAGCGAATAGTATCAGGAGGTTTTATATGGCAAAAAATGATGATGGTATCAATTTAAGAAGATTGATAAACATCGGCAAGGATAAGGGTTATATTACCTATAAAGAACTGAATGAGGATCTATCTGATGACATAATATCATCAGAAGAGATTGATGATCTATTACAGATGTTTGAAGATTTGAATATTAAGGTAGTAAATGAACCTGTCGGTGGACAGATTGAAAAGGTTAAAAAGACAGGGGAGGCAGACGAAGAAGACAAAAAAGAGAAGCATTCTTTAAACGAGGTTGAGGAGGATTTTACTGCAAAAACCTATGATCCTGTCAAGATGTATTTACGGGAGATGGGCCTTATTTCATTGCTGAGCAGAGAAGGGGAGGTAGAGATAGCAAAGAGGATAGAAACAGGGGAGAATCAAGTATTGAATGCCCTTATTAGATGTAGGGTTGGCATAGAATATCTCACAGAGTTAGGCGGGGATTTAGAGGCTGGAGAAATAAAAGTGAGGGATATTGTTAATGATATAGAGGATGAATATAATTTGCATCAAATCGGTCAGAGGAGAGATTTCTTACTTGATATCATCAAAAAGGTGAATGCCTTGGATAAGGAAACTTTAACCGCGTGGAATAAGCTAAAAGATTACTGTGATACAGCTCAGAGAAAAAGATTAAAAGCCACTGTTAATAAAACGCAACAGGCGATATTCGATATGATGAGGTCATTTAAGCTTGAACAAGGCCATATCCAGAAGATGGTGCAGATATATAAGGAGATCCTTAAACGTTTAGAGGAATTAGAAAAAACGCTCACCGATTGTTTTCTAAAGGTAGGTGGAAAATCATTTTCTTATTTAGAGAAATGTCTGGAGGAATTTTCAGAAAATGAAAAGGGTGGTAAGAAGGTTAAATCCTTAAATTTACCAAAAAAAGAGCTTTTGTTTCTTATAGCAAAAATAACAGAAACCAAGGATTGTATTGATGCAATAGAGAACAAGACGACTCTGTCCCTTAAGGAAATGAAAAGAATGTTTAAGGAGATAAATGATAATTTAAGAAAGTCAGAGGCTGCTAAGAATGAACTTATAAAGGCTAATCTTAGATTAGTGGTAAGTATTGCAAAAAAATATACTAATAGGGGTCTTCAATTTCTTGATCTTATCCAGGAAGGGAATATAGGGTTGATGAAAGCGGTAGATAAGTTTGAATATCAAAGGGGATATAAATTTAGCACCTATGCTACCTGGTGGATCAGACAGGCTATAACAAGGGCTATTGCTGACCAGGCAAGGACGATAAGAATACCGGTTCATATGATAGAGACGATTAACAAGCTTATTAAGATCTCCAGAACCCTTGTTCAAGAGAATGGCAGAGAGCCAAACCCTGAGGAGATTGCAGAGAGGATGGGATTCCCCCTGGAAAAGGTACGGAAGGTTTTAAAGATAGCCAAAGAGCCCATTTCTTTAGAAACACCCATAGGTGAAGAAGAGGATAGCCATTTAGGAGATTTTATAGAAGATAAGAAGATAATGTCTCCAGTTGAGGCAGTTACAAAATTTGATTTAAGTGAGCAGACAAGGAAGATTATGACTACCCTGACTCCCAGAGAAGAGAAGGTATTAAGAAAAAGATTCGGCGTAGGTGAAAAGGCCGATCATACCCTGGAGGAGGTAGGCAAAGAGTTTAATGTTACACGAGAGCGGATACGGCAGATAGAGGCCAAGGCATTGAGGAAACTCAGACACCCGAGGAGAAGGAAAGTATTGGAGAGCTTTACTGAATTTTAATTAAGGCCTCTAAGGTTTTTTATTTTCCTTGACATATAAATTTTAATTCAGTTACCATAACGCAAAAAAAGGGCCCATAGCTCAGCTGGCAGAGCCACCGGCTCATAACCGGTAGGTCCCTGGTTCGAGACCAGGTGGGCCCATCAGACAGTAAAAGATGCTTGAGTATTGTTGGGTGTCTTATAATACGTTTGTCTTAAGGAAACGAGGGTGCCTTTTAAAAATAAGACACCCTCTCATTTTTTTGGCTACCTACTAAAAAAGGTGTTAAATTGGATAAAGAACTTGAGGCACTCTTGATGATACAGTCGATTGATATTAGTTTTGATGAGATAAAAAAAGAGAAAGAGGAATCCCCTAAAGAGATTGAAAAATTAAAAGAGAACCTTGATTTTTTAAGCAATGCCATGGAACAAGATTTATCTACCATTGAGGAGCTGAAAAAAGTGAGGAGGACAGTTGAGAGGGAACTGGAAGAGGTAGAGAATAAATTTCAAAAAAGCAAGTCAAGACTTAGTGATGTCAAGACAAACAAGGAATATCAAGCAGTCTTGAAAGAGATTGGAGAGCTTAAAAATCTTATTTTTGAAAAAGAAGAGGCAGTGATAAAATATATGGAGGATATTGAAATTCAGGAAGAGGAGTGCGCTGATAATAATGGTACATGGAGGGAATCTCAAAAAGAATATAAAAAAAAACAAGAGGAATTTTCGCAGAGAATTAGAGATCTTGACAAAGAGGTGCAATCTCTTAATGGAAAAAGGGCTAAATTGTGCCAAAATGTTGATAAGAATTTATTGGAAAGGTATAATAGATTAAGGAAAAATTTGAGTGGCAGGGTAGTAACTCAGGTAATAAACACCATTTGTCAAGGGTGTAACTTAGGGATTCCACCCCAGCAATACAACGAATTAATTAAGGGAGGCTCTATAAAAAGTTGCCCGAATTGCAATAGGATTATTTATTGGGAAGAAGATAGAGAGATTTAAGGATTTTAGATTTTTGATTTTAGATTGCGGCCTGCCCTGGTGCGACGTGCTTGAATCAGCTTACTAAATCTATAGGATGCCGCATGCTCGGATCAACCTATTAAGCCTATAAGCCAGGTCTGGGCCAGGGATTGTGAATTTAAGGATTTTTGATTTTAGATTTTTCATTTTCAATTCCGAAATCCGCAATCCGCAATCGAAGATGGATTGGTGTTAGAGCAGGGCAAATGGTCGCTGTTCGAAAGGGGTTAGGCCAAAACCTGGCTCCAACGAAGGGAGGAAAGTCCGGGCTCCACAGGGTAGGGTGCTCCGTAACACGGAGTCCCGGTGACGGGAAGGAAAGTGCCACAGAAAATATACCGCCCCGCATCCAGTTCTCATTTTCGAGGGGTGCATTTAATATCCACCAAGAGGGCTGAGAACTGGGTGCGAGGTAAGGGTGAAAAGGTGAGGTAAGAGCTCACCGCTTCGGTGGTGACATCGGAGGCTTGGTAAACCCCACCCGGAGCAAGACCAAATAGAGGGACGTTTGAGGGCTACCCGTCCGAGTCCCTGGGTAGGTTGCTTTATCCCATTAGCAATAGTGGGAATAGATGAATGACCATTATCCCGTAAAGGGTAACTAATACGGGAAACAGAACCCGGCTTATGACCTGCTTTAGCACCTTCACCCTATAATGTGGTTTTTTAATGTCTTTTTGAAAAATGGCAGATGTTTCTTTGGTAAAATAAAGATATTGCTGAGAACTCAATAAGTTACGTAACATGGTTCATTTATTCGGAGACAAAAATTGTTTATTTTAGCTAATTTTCTCATAGCCGTCGCAAAGATATTGAATATAGGTTTGACTATATATATGTGGATTATCATTGGCAGAGCTATAATCTCCTGGGTAAACCCTGATCCATACAATACTATTGTGAGATTCTTATATACTGTAACTGAACCTGTTCTCTATACGATAAGAAGAAGGTTGCCGATAAGTTTTTCTGGTTTCGATTTTTCACCCATTCTTGTTATTTTGGCAATTATTTTTGTTCAAACCTTTGTAGTTGACAGCTTACTCCAGTTCGCAGTGCAGCTTGGTGCGAGATAATGGGTGATCCTGTTGTTTCTGTTAAAGTGTTACCCCGTTCTTCGATAAATCAGATAGTTGGTTTTGAAGGGGATATCTTGAAGGTGAAGGTGAAATCAGCCCCTGTTGATGGATTAGCAAATAGGGATTTGATACTATTGCTATCCAAGTGCGTAAAGGTTGCGAAAGAAAAAGTAGAGATTATATCCGGCCATAGATCAAGGCTTAAAAAAATAAGATTTTATGGCATGAAAAAAGATGATCTCTTTCTTCTCTTAAACAGATAATCTAACCATTATATCCTGCATGCGATAATTGAGCTAATGCTCTTCATTTTGCCACCTGAAAGTGAGCTTTATCTCTTAAAATTACCTTAGAAGAAACATACATCTTTAGTTTTTTGTTGCCAAAACATATATTTTCCCGTTAAATAGACGTAGTGTCTATGTGAGTGTCAAAATGCTGATGTAAAATAAATGTAACTATTCAGCCACCAAGGCACAAAGACCCAAAGAGGAGATAAATATAAATTAAATAACGGAGTTTTCTCATTAATTTCAATGTTCCATGCATTAAAAAAACTATAATAAAGAATAATTCTATAGTCTTAGTGTCTTGGTGCCTTTGTGGCAAGATACCTGAGCAGTTACAAATCAATTTATAATAAGCAGAAGAAAATTTTTCTATGGCCAATATAGGTGGTAAAAAGATAGTCATTGGTATAACTGGAAGTATAGCAGTTTATAAATCTGCTGAGTTGGTAAGGCATTTAAAAAAGGCTGGTGCAATAGTACACGTGGCAATGACCGAAAATGCCACATGGTTTGTAACCCCTCTCACATTTGAAACACTCTCTGGAAATAGGGTAATAGAGGATATGTTTTCACAGCCTGGAACATCAATTGATCATGTATCGTTAGGGCAGGAGAGCGATTGTATAGTAATTGCACCAGCCACGGCAAATTTTATAGGAAAGATTGCTCACGGAATCGGAGATGATTTCCTTTCCACCCTCATATTGGCTGCCACTGCTAAGATACTTATCTGCCCTGCTATGAATAAAGAAATGTTTGCAAATAGCATAGTCCAGTCCAATATCCTGAGCTTGAAAGAGAGAAGTTTTCTAATAATGGAACCAGAAGAGGGTATGTTAGCCACCGGTGCTGTTGGATTGGGCAGGTTTCCTGATCCATTGGCTATTGTGGAAGAGATACAATGTTTGCTTGCCGATCAGGATTTGCAGGGATTAAAGGTGCTTATTACTGCGGGCCCAACGATTGAATTTATTGATCCGGTGCGGATGATAACCAATAGATCTACAGGCAAGATGGGCTATGCTATAGCAAGGGCTGCGCGAAGGAGAGGAGCAGAGGTTACACTGGTAACTGGACCAACACATCTTGACCCCCCTAAGGGAATACACATGATTAATGTTGAGACAGCCGAAGAGATGAGAGAGGCGGTCATGGATCATTATAGGGACAAGGATGTGATTATCAAAGCCGCAGCTGTATGTGATTACAAACCTCTGACCAAGGCCAAAGAAAAGCAGAAAAAGAAAGCAGGAAAAACAATAGTAGAGATGATACCCACACCAGATATCCTGGCAGAGCTTGGTAAGGACAAGGGAGATAGTATATTGGTTGGTTTTGCTGCAGAGACTACTGATCATGTAGCAAACGCGTTGAATAAGATACAAAAGAAAAACCTGGATTTAATTGTCCTTAACGATGTCTCAAAAGATGATAGGGGATTTGCGGCGGAGACAAATGAGGTTAGAATGATTGATAGAAAAGGAAACGAGGAAGTGGTCCCCCTAACGTCAAAGGATGAGGTAGCAGATAAAATACTTGACAGGATAAAGTACCTACAAACGGAATGGATGCAAGAGAAGAGTTAATAGATTTGCTCGGTCAGGTAAAAAAACAGTTGATACACAGTCAGGAGATTGGACTTGATGCCCCAACCTTGTCTACTAATAGTCTACATTATCTTAGAAAGGGCCCTCAATTAGATATAGAAACCTTAAAAGAGAATTTTTCCTGTAATAGTCTTGAGGAATTAGAAAATTTTATCAATAATTGTGATAAGTGCAGACTGAGTAAACAAAGAAAAAAAATCGTCTTTGGTGAGGGACCGCCAAATGCCAGACTCGTCTTTGTTGGTGAGGCCCCCGGAATGGACGAAGATTTAACAGGTAAACCATTTGTAGGCCAGGCAGGGAAGCTACTTACCGATATTATAAAGGCTATGGGTTTGACACGAGACGAGGTCTATATCTGTAATATTGTTAAATGTCATCCTCCAAATAACAGGGATCCAGAGCGAGACGAAATAGAGATGTGCCTTCCTTTTTTGGAGGCCCAGCTTTCTTTAATAAAACCAGAGATCATCTGTGCTATTGGCAGAATATCTGTTCAGAGCCTGGTACGTGAAGATTTTAAGATAACAAGGGAGAGGGGTCAGTGGCAGTCATTTCGGGGTATTCCTTTAATGCCTACCTATCACCCGGCATACCTATTAAGGTATCCTCAAGCTAAAAAGGCTGTTTGGGAGGATATGCAACAAATCATGAAAAAATTAGGGTTAAAAGACCCCAGGGAGTTAAGAGATTAAAGAAAAAATGAAAAAACCTTTTTTTATCATCATTGTTGTTGTCTTCACAATAGCGCTCTTTATCCATGCTGTCCATGCCGAGAAAAATAGTGCCATGGTGATTGAACTTGAGGGCACTATTAATCCTGGCACAGCACAATTTGTAATCAAGGGTCTGAAGCGTGCTGAAGTTAGTAAACACAAGTTAGTCATCATTAGGCTGGATACTCCAGGTGGGCTTGATACCTCTATGAGAAGTATAGTGAAGACTATATTGAATTCTTCTGTCCCGGTTGTAGTGTATGTTGCACCAAGGGGCGCAAGAGCAGCCTCAGCAGGGGTTATGATTACAGTAGCGGCCCATATTGCAGCTATGGCTCCTCAAACAAACATAGGTGCGGCTCATCCTGTCAGTGCCGATGGCAAAGAGATTAATAAGACCATGTCTAAGAAGGTGGTCAATGATATGGTTGCATATGTCAGGAGTATTGCGAAAGACAGAGGAAGGAATCAGGACTGGGTTGAGAAGGCTATCAGGGAAAGTGTTAGCATAACAGCAGATGTAGCGGTTAAAGAAAAGGTAGTTGATCTGGTGGCAAGGGATATAGATGATCTTTTAGCCCTTTTAGATGGCAGAGAGATAGCACTGAATAAAGGCAAGGTAACATTAGAGACCAAGGGACTGAAATTGGTCTATGTTACTCCGGGATGGAGGGATAGGGTGCTCAATACTATCAGCAATCCAAATATAGCCTATATCCTTATGATGATTGGAATGGCAGGCCTTTATTTTGAGCTGTCACATCCTGGTGCAATACTTCCGGGCGTTATAGGTGCTATTTCGCTCATATTGGCCTTCTTTGCCTTTCAGACATTGCCAGTAAATTATGCAGGGCTTCTCCTTATCGCCCTGGCTATTATATTCTTTATAGCAGAAATAAAGGTTTCAAGTTATGGCCTTTTATCTGTAGCCGGTCTCATTTCTCTAACCCTTGGTTCGGTGATGCTTTTTGAAAACATCAGGGTATCCTTAAACCTCATGATGCCTACTATTGTTCTGATAGGTGGTTTTTTTGTTATAATTGCTTTTTTGGCATTTAGGGCCTACAGGGGAAAACCAACGAGTGGAATGGAAGGATTAATAGGCCAGACAGGTGTTGTAGAGGAAAAAATTGACCCTGTTGGGTTAATCTTTGCTCACGGGGAATACTGGAAGGCTACCAGTACAGAGGTTGCTGAGCAGGGTGAGAAGGTACGGGTTATAGGCTCGAAGGGCCTTGAATTGATAGTTGAGAAGGAGAAAGAAAGTAGGCAATAGGCAGTAAGCAGTAATAAGTAGTTGTTTTAGGAGTAAGTAGCGATTTGCAATAGAAGATATGCGATTCAATTAGTTGAGTAGTCAAATTGTTGATTGGTTGAGTGTTTAACGATTTTTAACTACTTAACTATTTAACTACTTAACCAAGGAAAAGGAGGTTATTATGTTTTATATTCTTGCACTAGTATTGCTTATACTCTTTCTGAGCGCGGCCATCAAAGTCTTGAGAGAGTATGAGAGAGGTGTTGTTTTTAGGTTAGGAAGGGTGTTAAAAAGCACAAAGGGCCCAGGGCTTGTTATCATTATTCCGATTATTGATAAGTTGATTAGGGTTAGTCTTCGTCTTGTGGCCATGGATGTTCCTCCCCAGGATGTGATCACAAAGGATAATGTTTCCATCAAGGTGAATGCGGTTATCTATTTCAGGGTCATGGATCCAAACAATGCTATTATTGAGGTAGAAAATTACCTTTTTGCTACCTCCCAGCTTGCCCAGACAACCCTGAGAAGTGTGTGCGGACAGGTGGAGTTGGATGAGCTCTTATCAGAGCGAGATAAGATAAATACCACCTTACAGACTATACTTGATAAGCATACTGATCCCTGGGGGATCAAGGTCTCTAATGTAGAGGTAAAACATATTGATCTTCCACAAGAGATGCAGAGGGCTATGGCCAAGCAGGCAGAGGCTGAAAGAGAGAGAAGGGCAAAGGTTATTAATGCCGAAGGCGAAAATCAGGCTGCTGGCAAATTGGCAGAGGCTGCTAAGACCATTCAGGATTTTCCGGTTGCTCTACAGTTACGATACCTTCAAACACTAAGGGAGGTTTCAGCTGAAAGTAATTCAACTACACTGTTTCCGATTCCAATTGATCTATTTAAACCGTTTTTTAAGAAGGATTAATGTAAGGAGATAAATATGGGTGCAGAGAAAAAAAAAGAAAGCAAAGAAAAGGATTTAGAACGGATGACCGTTAAGGAGTTAAAAGAAGTAGCCACTGAAAGTACTAACTTGGTTGGTATTCATGCAATGAAAAAGGCCGAGTTATTAGCGGCGATTAAAGAGGCAAAGGGGATTAAAGAAGAGAAGGCCCCAAAGGAAAAGATTGAAAAGGAAGCTGTCACTGTTAAAGAACTTAAAGAAAAGATTATAGCGTTTAAGGCTCAAAGGAAAGAAGCAAGGAAGGCAAGAGATAAGCGGATGGTTCATATATTGAGGAGGAAAATAAATAGACTAAAAAAAGAAACGAGAAGCATATCAAAGGCGTAGACGCTTAAAAAAATATAATGGCTTGTGTTTGCCTATTTTCCGTTGCTTGTTGTTTAGTGACTATTCAGCCACCAAGCCTGCCCTGGCGCGAGTGCCTTAGAATATATTGCAACTTATATAATATCTATTTATATCATATAATATAACTAAGCATTGCATGCCAGGTCTGGGCCAGGGGCACAAAGACCCAAAGGGAAAATGAATATAAATTGAATAACGGACTTTTCTCCCGAATTTCAATCCCGATTTATCGGGATTAAAAAAGCTATTATAAATAATCATTCTATAATCTTGGTGGCTTTGTGGCTTTGTGGCAAGATACCTGAGCAAAGAGCAACGAATTGCTGAAAACGACATTTTTATTTTTTTCATGACCCATAATCCGCAACCTATAACCCACAACAAGCTGCCAACTACTCACAAATACAAATACAACGAACACACATGGCCTTTCGGACACAACGAAGGATGAAAGTAGTTGAGTGGTCAGATGGTTGAGTATTTGAGTAGTAAACGACTTAACTGTAGGCACTTTCATATAAGCTACTGACCTTACTACCTTTTTACAATCATGGAAATTCAACAAAGCAATGATTTACCCAACCAGGTAATAGCAATTATTCCTGCTGCAGGCGTTGGTGCCAGGATGGGTTCTAATAAGGCAAAGCAATTTATAGATCTGTGTGGAAAACCAATTTTAGCAGTTACTCTGAGTCATTTCCAGCAATGCAACCTGGTTGACAAGATCGTAGTTGTGGTTTCTGAAGATGATGTGGATTATTGCAACCGGGAGATAGTGGATCGATATAAACAAAGCAAGGTTTTTAAGGTTGTTGCTGGAGGGAAAAGGAGACAGGATTCTGTAAGAAAAGGACTTGAGGCTGTTGGCGATTTGTGTAGGTGGGTGCTTATCCATGATGGTGTCAGGCCTTTAGTTACAACTGAACTAATTGAGAAGGTGATTAAGACTGCAAAAAAATTTAGGGCAGTGATTACTGGTCTTCCTGTCAAAGAAACGGTAAAAGAGGTGGATACCCAGGGCAGGGTTCTAAGATCAGTTGATCGAAGCCAGTTATGGTTAATTCAGACACCCCAGATCTTTAGATTCGAGGATATAAATCTGGCCCATCAGAAGGCTATTAAAGATGGTTGGGAAGAGGCGACAGATGATGCATTTCTGATTGAAAAAATGGGGATACCAGTAAAGATAATTGAAGGTGAGGAAAATAATATAAAAGTAACTACACCCCGGGATCTCGATATAGCACGATTCTTAATCTCAAAGAAAAGTGCCTAAAGCCTGCCCTGGAGCGACATGCTCAGATCAGCCTGCTTGGGCTATAGGGCGATACATGCTCGGATTAGCCTATTACGCCTATAATACAGGTCTGGGCCAGGGTGAACTAAAATTCTTAAAATTTTTTATTGTGAATTTAGGAGTTGAGAATAGAATAGAGTATGCAGCAAGCAGTATAAAACAACAACAAATGACAAATGACCAGTGACAAATGACCATCAGGATCGGTTCACGGGCCAGTAAGCTGGCTCTTGCTCAAGCGAAATGGGTAATGGATAGAATTACCGCCCACTATACTGATATCAGGGTTGATTTAATTACAATAACAACAAAAGGTGACAGGATCACCAACAGACCATTAAGCACTATTGGAGGAAAGGGGTTATTTGTAAAAGAGATAGAAGAGTCCCTTAGCAGAGGCGAGATAGATGTTGCTGTGCATAGTCTAAAGGATGTTCCTGCGGAACTGCCAGATACTTTATGCATAGGAATTTTCCCTGAGAGAGAAGACCCACATGATGTGCTCTTGTCTAAGAATAATATCCCACTTAAAGATTTACCAGTGGGATCTTGCATAGGTACAAGCAGTTTAAGACGTGCTGCCCAGATTCTCCATTATCGATCAGATGTAAAGATTGTTCCTTTAAGGGGAAACCTGGATACCAGAATTAGAAAATTAGAGAGCGTTGATATTCAGGCAATTGTTGTAGCCGCAGCCGGTTTAAAAAGATTAGGTCTTACAGATAAAATAACACAGTCGCTTTCTTTTGATTGTATGGTGCCTGCAGTAGGGCAGGGTGCCTTGGGCCTTGAATTCCGCCTGGATGATGAGGAAGCAATACATAGGTTAAAATTTCTGGATCACTATGAAACAAGGGTGGCGGTGGAAGCTGAAAGATCCTTTCTGATGGAGCTTCAAGGTGGTTGTCAGATCCCTATTGCTGGTCTTGCAAGGTTAAAGGATAACTCCCTGTTGTTAGATGGCTTGGTGGCTGACCTTGATGGCGGCACTATTTTTAGGGATACAATTATTGGCTTACCTGAAAAGGCCAAAGAACTTGGAGCAACTCTGGCGAATATGCTTTTAGATGCAGGGGCAGGAAAAATCTTGGAAAAAATATATGGAAGAAGTTTATAACCGCATCTCAGCCACGAATTGACACAAATGGACACAAATGAACCTGCCCCTCCCGATTATATCGGGACAGGCGGGAATAAAATGCTATATAAAAGAATTGTTAAATAATTATTCGTGATAATTAGTGATAATTTGTGGCTAAAAAGTAAATTGAAAGAGAAATCTAAAGGAATAGTTTACCTTATTGGTGCTGGCCCAGGCGACCCTGATCTTATTACCGTAAAGGGAAGGGAATGCCTTAAAAAGGCTGATATAATTGTATACGATTACCTTGTGAACGAATCACTTTTATCGCTGGCGCATACAGATGCAGAGATTATATACGTGGGTAAAAAAAGTGGCCACCATACCATGCGTCAAAAGGATATAAATAATCTTCTAATTGAAAGTTCCAAGAAGGGTTTAATGGTAGCAAGGTTAAAAGGTGGCGACCCTTTTATTTTTGGAAGAGGTGGTGAGGAAGCCATGGAGCTTTCTAAGGAAGGGATTACATTTGAGATAGTCCCTGGAGTAACATCAGCAGTTGCAGCGCCTGCGTATGCTGGTATACCCTTAACGCACAGAAATTTAGCATCTACCGTATGTTTTATAACCGGGCACGAGGACCCTACTAAGGAAGAGTCACATATCAACTGGAATGCCTTAGCACAATCATCTGGCACCCTCGTATTCCTTATGGGTATTGCAAATTTAGATAAAATAGTAAAAAAGTTGACAGCTTTGGGTAAATCACCAAATACTCCAGCGGCAGTTGTTGGCAATGGTACAATGCTGAATCAGAGGACAGTAATTGGAACCCTTGCCAATATTGATCGAAAGGTGAAAGATGCAGATCTTGGAGCCCCCGGAATAATTGTAGTTGGTGACGTAGTGAATATGAGTGAGTACCTCAATTGGTTTGAATCCCGTCCATTATTTGGAAAGAAAATTGTGGTTACACGGCCTGAGGATCAGGCAGCAGGCTTTATCAGGCCTCTATCTGAGTTAGGTGCCGAGTGTTTACTATTTCCGACTATTACCATACTACCCCCTGCAAGCTGGAAGGAACTTGATAAAGCAATAAAAAGTCTTTCACAGTATGACTGGATACTATTTACCAGTGTTAATGGGGTGAAATACTTTTTTAAACGATTGGATTTTCAAAAAAAGGATACCCGGTATCTTAAAGGTATTAATATTGGTGCTATAGGGCCAGGAACCGCAGCAGCTTTAATGGATATGGGAATTAATCCTGACCTTATTCCTGATCAGTATTGGGCAGAGGGCGTTGTGGAGGGATTAAAACGATCACTCCTTGATGGGAAGAGGGTTCTTCTGCCGAGGCCTGTAATAGCACGGGACTATATTCCTAAAAAACTCACTGAGGTGGGAGCGATAGTCGATGTTGCCGAGGCATATAAGACAGTGAAGCCAGACTATAGTCAACATAAATTACGCACGCTGTTTAAAGACAGTGCAATAGATATGATTACCTTTACCAGTCCTTCAACTGTTGATAATTTTTTGGCCCTGCTAAAAAGTAGGTCGATCTTTAAAGAATTGTTAAAGGCAAAGGTTGCCTGTATTGGACCAATTACTGCTCAAAGGGCAGCCGAAAAAGGGCTAAAGGTAGATATAGTGCCTGATGAATATACGGTGGATGCCCTTACCAAGGCCATAATAGAATATTATGCAAAGCATTAACTTTATTGTTTAACTTATTGTTATTAATTATTATATTTGTTGTATATAATGAGCTCATCGAGTCGATTTAGTCTCTTATAACTTTAGCTCATTTTAGGTCACTTTAGGTCACTTTAGTCACTTTAGGCACTTTAGCTCACTTTAGTCACTTAAAACGGTCTTTACCGTTACTCCAACCCCCAAACACTCCTTGATGCCCAGACTGCCTTGTCTAAAATGCTAGTCGGGCATACCAGTAAGCCGTAATGATTTTCAACATCTCCTGATGGTCTGAGATAGCGTATCGGCTCCCCAGTTCCTGAAAGGAGAACACCACCAGCCTCTGAAGCAATAACGTCACAGGCACATGTATCCCATAATTTCGTACCTCTGGCAGGGTGCACATATATATCTGCCTCTCCATTGATGACCATTGCCAACTTCCTACCCACGCTTCCTGAAGGCATTTCCCTCTTCACAGAAAGCATTTCAATAAATTTATCTATCTTTGGATCCCTGTGCGAGCGGCTGACAGCAAGACGTAAATTTCCCATGTCTGGGGTAGCATTTATTTTTACTCTTGATGATGTATCTCCTTGAGACAGCCAGCTTTTATAGGCACCTAAACCCTTGCATGCATAAAGCTCTAATCCAGTAACTGGCTCTATTACCACACCAATGGTTGGTTCACCACGATGTATGAGCCCAACCATAGTAACGAATTCACCATTGGCCTTGATAAAATCCTTTGTGCCATCCAGAGGATCGATCATCCAGACCCATTCATATCCTGTGTTATTCCATGTAGCAGGCTCTTCCTCTGTTAAAATAGCATGTTCAGGAAAGATGCCTTTGAGTTTTTCTTTGATAATCTGATTTGCGGCCATGTCGGCTGCAGTTACAGGATCGTCCTTACCCTTTTCTCTGATATCAATATTACCGCCAGACAGATATTGCTCATAGATAGTCTTTATCCTTTCTGCTGCTAACCAGGCTGCTTGCCTTCCAACATCCAATAAGTATTCAAGTTCATGTTTCATCAATAACCCCATTAAAGTAGCTATTCAGCCACTAAGTCACCAAGGCACCAAGTTCTATTTTCAATTTTCAATTGCCAATTTTCAATTGACTGGGTCTTGGTGCCTTAGTGGCTACCTGAAAAGTTACCAATTAAATTAAAAAGTTTGACTACTTAAATGATTGACAAATAGTGGGCATAAGGGTAAGTTTTTTTACACAATATATCAAGGAACTTTTGTGCCGAAGTGGCGGAATTGGTAGACGCGCTAGGTTCAGGACTTAGTGGGTGAATGCCTGTGCGGGTTCGATTCCCGCCTTCGGCACCAAAGACTTGTTAAGGATTAGCTGGTTTTTTGGTTAATCCTTTTTTTGTATCCAGAGGCAATTGGTAAACGTTTTGGTCAACATTTACAAGGTTTTTTAAATACTCCCGATTGATCAAATACATCCTGGTATGAACTCCAAAAACAATTGATTTGACTTGGTTTTTCGACCATAATTACAATATCTTCCTCCAATTCATTGCATTATCTATTATGAACTCCTATTCTATCTCAAATTTTAAGTGCCACGGGCGTAAGCCCATAGGTATCTACTGAGTTTACGAGATTCCAAACACTATAGGATTTGGGATTTGATTTTGAAATAATCCATTATATATAGAAAGGAAGGGACAATGGAAACCAGTAAATCGTTGCTTAAGAAAGCATTGCTCTTAAAACCCCAAGATCGATTCTTGTTGATCGATGGACTTGTTCGTAGCCTTGATGCGCCAGATAAGGAGATTGACGATATCTGGGATGAAGAGGCTGAAAAACGACTAAGAGCGCATAGGGAAGGGAAAACACAAGGAGTTCAATTTAGGGACGTTTTTGGAGAAGAACTCCAAGAATGAAGGTTGTTTTTGATAAACTCGCCCAACTAGAATTGGTAGAAGCGCTAGGTTCAGGACTTAGTGGGTGAATGTCTGTGCGAGTTCGATTCCCGCCTTCGGCACCATAATTTTGATTTTCTAAAGATACCAAAGACTTACGCATTAACTTTCAAGAGCGTATGCGTTTTGTGTGTGGTTTTGAGCCCGAAAGAGGTGTAATCTCTTTCGGGTTTTCTTTTATTAAAAATGCCTCATCAAGGTTCACACGACGTTCTCCGATCTGCCATTATTAGAACGGGCACAAGAATGGGGACGCCAGGTTAAGGCAATCCACGGGGATTACAGATATAAAAGGCATTACTCATCATCTAACAAAGTAATAGCTTTAGCCACCAAAGAAGAATGTATGTTCTTCCATGAGCTGGCTCATTGCGCTCATGAAAGAATAAAGGGAGATCTCCAAAAAGGACAGGATTCCATTCAAGAGATTATGGCTGAACTGTCTAGTCAAGCCCTCTGCCGGATTGTTGGGAAAACCGCTGATACGTACCTTGGCAATTCTTATCGATACATCGAGGGGTATGCAGAAAGACTAAGTATTACTTCATACACTGCCTGTCTGAAGATCATAAATGAGGCAGAGAAGGTCTTAAACCTTATAATGAAAGGCGAAGACAGTATCGATCGACCTGCAGAAAAGGTAGTTAAACAAAATATCTCGCCTAGCTAAGTCTCTGCCATAAACAAGGAAAGCAAATTATGAATAAGGATTAAAATAACCAAAATATGACATTTTTTAAATAGGGTGAAAAAATTTGTTGACAATGATCCACACATGATATTAATATATAGAAAATAAAATTACAAAGTAATAAAAAAATACTTGACATAATTTTCTTTTTATGATAATAGTCATTTCGTAATAATTTTATAAAGGAGGGAAAAATGCCTAGAAAAAAACTTAGTAAGTCAGAAAAGCTACCTAAATACGGAAATATAGTTCGTACTCTTCTTCTTTCACAGTTAACAACAACTAAAGCATATCAAGAAAACTTGAATAGGGGGTTTCCGCTTTTCAGTCATAAGGAATTAGAGAACATCAAAAAACATTATAAAGATGGGTTAGTCTGGAATGAAATAGAACAAGAACTCCTTCGCAAAAAAATAGTCTTAAGGAAAGCCACGTTTCGCAAGCACATCCAGGAAAACAATCTTCCTAAAGCTAAGGGGTATAGAAATATCGATAGGAAAAGATTAGCTGTATTCCCATCAGATATAATATCTCATATTAATTTCATTCAATATTTTTATAAAGTGGCTGATGGGAAAATTGTTGATGATCTTCTCAATTTAGTCTTAGAAACACAAGTAACTTATCTAGAAGCCATTGAGTCCAAACTTGTTTGGTCATCAAATAATCTTTATGCCGCAATATATGACTACCTTTGTTCGTATAATGCTGAAGCTTATGAAGTTATAAAAAAAACACTCTCTACCAGGCAGGAGGACCAACAGAAAGCTCTTTCTATGCTTGAGAATGTCAATAAAAAATTTCAAGAAACAATAGGCAAGGATATCTCTAAACTAATCTCCTTTTTAAAAGAAAAATATATCAGTCCATTGGAGATACCAGATGATGAGAAATAGGAAATTCAAAAGGGTTTAAATCCAGAATTTGAAGAAATGGCAAATGATCTATCAAATTATATTAAAATAGGAGGAATCGCTATGAGAAAAATAGAGATTGATGATGAAGTTTACGAGTATTTGCAAGATAAGGCAATTCCATATGTGGAGAACCCTAATGATACCCTTCGAAGGCTGTTTGGGATTAAGCAGGAAATTGCAAAAGGATTGTCCAATAAGAATATTTGGAAATCCCGTCATCCAAAAACCCCCAAAGCAGATCTTCAAGAGCTTGTACTAAGTGGTTTGCTCGAAGAAGGTCAAGAAGTTTTTTTTAATTATAAAGAGATGAGGCTATCGAAAAAATATGAGGCAACAGTCTCAGAAAATCACCTTCTCTGGAATGGTAAAATATATACAATGACTGGTCTTGTGAAATTCATTTTAAGACAGGAGGGGAAAGCAATTCCAAGTGAAGCTTACCGAGGACCGGAATACTGGTATAATAGTGACTATAGAAGCGTAAAAGATTTATGGGAGCAATATCTCAAGAATAATTAAAGGATGGTACATTAAATTATATTGAGCAGGAGGATACTATAAAATGAGATTAACCAATCATGCAAAAGTGAGATTTCAGCAACGTGGTTTTTCTAATTTTGCATTGGATATTATTCAACAATATGGGCGTTATGAGAAAGCTCCAGGCGGAGCAATAAAAGTCTTTTTTGGAAATAAAGAGGCAGATAAACTTCGACAAGAGCTAAAAAAAATTATTCAGTCGATAGATAAAATAAATGGTAGAGCAATGATCATTGAAGATAACTGTATTGTTACATTTTATAAACAAAAACACTAATCTTTATAAGGAGGAGTAGTTATGTCTAATGATTATATTAATATAGATGAACTTCGTTCTAATATAAAAACAATGAAAGGAGAAGAAAGGAAACGTGCTCAAATCTTATTGTCTGAATTAGAAATTGATATTAGCAAAGAGGATCGTCGTTTAACAGACACGAGAGTTCGAGCCTTCGAATTAGAAGGTAAAACTTATAACGCCGATTATCATAGAGATGTTTTACTAAAAGTAGCAGAGATAGTTTTGTGTAAATATCCAGACGCCCAAGATAAAATATTTTCAATACGCGGTAGAAAAAGAAAATATTTTTCAAAAGACACAAAAGACCTTTCTCATGACTACAGAAGAATTAATGGAACAAATATTTATGCTGAACTAAATGAGAATGCCAGGACTTTAAATAGAAGATGTGAACAAATTTTATTACGATATGGCATAGATATTTGTTCTTTTAAAATTTTTTCATATAGATGATATAGCATTAATTATCTTGTAGTTTAGCTTTGTTCTTGCAGAGCATGACGATATCAAATTTTGTTGCCGATAAGATGTAATGAATAGCAGATGGTAATGTAAATTGATCTTGGCGCATTTTGGCAATCGTGGCAGTATGCCTGGCATTGTGTTTGATAAGAAATCCACTATTACCAACCCCTACCATATCAAACCAATTCCATTTCATTTTAACCGCAACTGATCCCATTTATCCAGCCATATACCTTCGCATAATCAACTAACCTCTATAGGGCAGGAAGGACATATTTGGATGAGGTATCCCGATGTCCAGGAATAAACTAACCCCTAAAGGTAAGGGGCAATGCCCCGAAATCAGAAAAATCAAAGGAGGTATTAAGATATGAAATAAATAAGATAAAGGCATTGTAGTAGCATTGGTGACGAATGTAGATATTTATTAGGAAAGGGTGTCCATTTTGATAAATTTTATGTAAAATCATGGAGATAATTGTGAATAACAAGACATTAATTTTAAATCATTGATTGATGGAACTGATGAAAACTGTCATCGAAATAAACCGAATGATTGCTGAGGCTGAAGAAGAATTGGTCCAATTAGAGGCAAGACGATCAACAATTCTTGAAACGATAAAGAAACTTAGTGAAGAAAAAGATCTTGTTAATCGTTCTTATTCCCTGACTTCAAAGATCAATGAAAATGCTCCGGTAACAAATCAATCTCCTGAAGCTGACAAAATCTCTCTTTTCCGTAAGATCTTCAAAGGAAGAGAGGATGTATATCCCAGGAGATTTGAGAGTCGTAAAACGGGTAAAGCTGGTTATCAACCTGCTTGTCGAAATGAATGGATAAGAGGAGTTTGCAATAAACCAAGAATTCGATGTTCTAAGTGTGACAACCGGGAGTTACTACCTTTAACAGATGAGGTCATACGCTGTCATCTTCTAGGCAGTGATCCTAAAAAGAAGTCAGAGAAGGACTTCACGATTGGTATATACCCTCTTTCGCCTGACGAAACTTGTTGGTTCATTGCTGTTGATTTTGACAAGACCACATGGATGGAAGATGCAAAAGCATTTCTAGAAACTTGTAAATCCTATGGTATACCTGCCTCCCTTGAGCGCTCCCGCTCTGGTAATGGTGGTCACGTATGGATCTTCTTTTCAGAACCGGTACCTGCGATGGCATCAAGGAAAATGGCTTCATATCTTTTGACTGAAACTATGGAGAACCGACCTGAGATAGGTCTAGATTCCTACGACTGTCTATTCCCCAAGCAGGATACGATGCCTAAGGGAGGATTCGGAAGCCTTATTGCACTTCCTCTTCAAAAAAAGCCAAGAGAAAAGGGAAATAGCCTTTTCCTAAATAAAGATTTTTTTCCATATCCTGATCAATGGGCTTATCTTTCTACACTTGAAATGATGAGCAGAGATGAAGTTGAAGCCCTTGCCCATACGGCTGAGCGTCGGGGACGTGTTGTTGGTGTCAGAATGGTTCATATCGACGAACCAGATGATGAACCATGGAGCGCTCCTCCATCGAGACGACGAAAAGAACCTCCCATTGTTGTGCCATTGCCGGAAAAAATAACGTTGGTTTTAGCCAACCAGATTTATATTGAAAAAGAGGGGCTTCCAGCGCCTTTAAGAAACCGCTTGATTCGTTTAGCCGCTTTTCAAAACCCCGAGTTTTACAAAGCACAAGCTATGCGCCTTTCAACCTATGATAAGGAGAGAATTATCAGCTGTTGTGAAGATTTTTCTAAACACATAGGGCTGCCACGGGGATGCTTGGAGGATGTCCTCGAATTGCTTCGTGACCTGAAAATCAAACCAGATATCGTTGATAAACGCCTGGTTGGCAACCCAATAAAGCTCAATTTCATTGGTACCCTACGACCTGACCAAAAAGAGGCAGCTATTGCCATGTTGAGTCATGATATAGGAGTACTTTCAGCAACGACTGCTTTTGGAAAGACGGTTGTTGCCTCCTACATGATAGCTGAACGGGGGGTAAATACACTTATTTTAGTTCACCGCAGGCAGTTACTCGATCAGTGGATTGATCGACTGAGTCGTTTCTTGGATATTGACCCAAAAAAAATAGGACAGATCGGAGGAGGCAAATGGAATCAATTGAGGGAAGTGGATGTGGCGATAATTCAGAACCTCAGCAAAAAGGGCGTTGTAGACAATATCGTGGGATTTTATGGACATCTTGTTGTAGATGAATGCCACCATATTTCAGCAAGAAGTTTTGAGATTGTAGCCAGGCAGTGCCCGGCAAAGTATGTAACCGGTCTATCAGCCACGGTGACGAGAAAAGATGGCCACCATCCAATCATTTTCATGCAGTGCGGCCCGGTGAGATATAAGGTTGATGAGCGAAAACAGGCCACTGAAAGGCCATTCAAACATAGAGTGATAGTGCGGAGTACCGGATTTCGATTAGACGCACCTGTCAACAAGGACGATCTTTCAATCCATGAGATTTATTCAGCATTAATAAAGGATGAAAAACGAAATGACATGATTATTAATGATGTCATAACTGCTGTGGACAGAAACAGGTCGCCTATCCTGCTGACAGAAAGGAAAGAACACCTTGCATTATTAGCTGCACGTCTTTCCACTTTTGTGAAAAATTTAATCGTGCTCAAAGGTGGTATGGGACAAAAGCAGAGACGAGAAACGGCTGAGAAGCTCGAAGGAATCCCGAAAGATGAGGAAAGATTGATCCTTGCCACAGGGAGATATTTAGGGGAAGGATTTGATGATCCACGTTTGGATACATTATTTCTATCCATGCCCGTTTCATGGCGTGGTATCATTGTTCAATATGCCGGACGGCTGCACCGTTTATATGACATGAAAAAGGAAGTCATTATTTATGATTATGCAGACCTGGAAATCCCAATGTTGGCTAAAATGTATGCGAAGCGACGGGCTGGTTACAAGAATATAGGCTATGAAATTGATGAATAAACATTTTGACTTTACCTTTCAATTCACTTAGCATGAAAGAAAAAGGGGACATTCTGAGTTGACTTACAACTAATGAAGATGTAGATGGGGCCAAGCCCGCCAATCCGCCACAAAGACGGCGGACAAGAAACACGGCGGGCAGGCATAATTTAATAAGTCTTTTTTTGCTCCAGAGCACTTGTGCTTAAATATTTATTTTTTATACAATCGTTTCCTCTATTATCGCTAATGATTTTAAACATCGGAATAGAAAATCAGTGTATTTAGAAATTGGGAAAGTAGATGATTGAGAGATTCGCAGATGACAAATTACAATTTAGATAGGTTAAAACAAACCATACGAAACTCAACGGAAGTGGCAGCGGCATACCTTTTCGGCTCTGCCGCAACAGGTGAACCGGTGGTAAATGATCTGGACCTGCTTGTCTTGATTTATCCGGCTATAAATAAGAACATCGCTTACTTCGATTTGCTTTACCGCATCTCCGAATCTCTGGATATACCGGTTGATCAGGTGGATCTCCTTTTTTTTGATCTTCAGGAAGCAGACCCATCAATCCTCTATGAAGCTGTTAATAAGGGGATACTGATCAAGAATGAATCTCCAGACATGCTAAGCGAGATGATCGATAAGCTGTCCCTTTATTTCATGGAAAATGAGTTCATGATAAAACATGCTGCTCAGCTTAAACGTGAGCGACTGGAGCAATTTTGTGCAGATAAATCATGACCGCATTGAAAAATACTTGAACGATATCGCTTCAGAAGTAGATGATACCAATTCCATTCTTTCAAGGCCAGACGAACAGATATTAGGTGATCGACATTTGCTCAAGAGCCTCAAGTATTCTGTTGTTGTAATTGCTGAGGCTATCAGTGGTGTGCTTCAACATATTTTGGCCAAAAGGCACAATGTTGCGATTGGTGGCTATGCAGAAGCTTTTGTGAAGTCCAGAGAATATAGAATAGTCCCAGAAGACTTGATTGAGCGTCTTTTGCCTTTTTCAAGGTTTCGAAATATGCTCGTGCATCAATACTGGAAAGTCGATGATCAGGTCTTTCTGGAAAATATTCGGGTTGGCATTGAGGATTTCAGGTTGTTTACGAAAATCATTAAGGATATGTCTAAGACTGATTTATCCAGTTCCTCAAACGATAAATGATCTGATTTCGGATTTTATGGAAGGGTGAAAAGGGTAGCTTTACTTTGCAAATGGAGTCAGTTCGGCCAAGCCTGCCACAAAGACGGCGGACAAGAAACACGGCGGGCAGGCATAATTTAATAAGTCTTTTTTTGCTCCAGAGCACTTGTGCTTAAATATTTATTTTTTACACAATCGTTTCCTCTATTATCGCTAATAAATTATTGAATCACCGGTCAAGATATTTTGCAGATGAGCCCCAGATTTTTCTTCTCGAAGTCCATACCTTCTCATAGTTGCTGCGCAGAGATAATCTCATTATCTCTAAGCCACTCTAAATATTGAGAAAGCGCCTCTTTCCAAGATTTGATTGTTGTATCCTTTCGTTCTTTAACCCTTTCATAATAATAGGAATTGGAAACTGAGGGATCAAGGCATAAAATGCTTACTTGGGATGAATTTTGAGGAAGATATCCGGTGTCAATATTTGGATATTGCGAAAGGGATTTAGAATAAGTAAATCTTTATCACCGGAAATTATGAAATCGGCTTTACCGGAGACAGCAAATTCCAAAAACTTGTTGTCTTGAGGATCTCGGCATTCTGATATTGTTTCATTGATTTCAACAGGTGTTGAGTCAAGGATGTAGCTGGTTAGGAACTGCTTCCGCTCTTCATGTGAGATATACTGATCAAATTTGTTTCGTGACAGAACTTCTTCTAATTCGGTAAAGGTGGATGAAGAAAAAAGAATAGCTTTCTGATTAATACCAATATCAAATGCTTTTGCTGGCTTTGAGCCTTCAAAAAGCAAGGCGCTTATGATAATATTTGTATCATAAACTAAGCGCAATTAGCATATACCTTCATAGAATGTGGCTGACTGTTTCGCCGAGAATGTTTTCCGGAACATCAGGTGTCATACCACGGGCTTTGGCGTTGCGGCTTATCTTCGACATTATTTTTTTAAGGGTCTGGCGCTCCTCCTGGGGCTGAATTATGACAGTATAGGTTTTATCAGGTCTGATATCTATTCTGTCCGCCAATACCTTGGGAAGATCACTTCCTTTAACGTTATCAAGGATGGTTGAGGGCATTTTTCTATTTTTCCGTTATGGATCTTTGCGTTAAGCTTTCAAGGTAAAATGTAAAAAACTAAAATAGTTATGATTTTATTGTTGAAATTATGCCTGAATTGCAGTTGGCTGTCAATGGATATTTGGTTAAATGCAGATACGAGGAATTCTTTAACTGCTTAATCCTAAAAGTAAATGGTCAGGCCAGCTTTTGAATCTTTCGAATCGATATAAGTGAATTTATGGGGCGGACTAACACCCTCCACAAAACTTTAAATAGAAGAATGCGGTGTATATCTTTTTTTTACAAGTTTCTCGTGACAAAAATCTCTGTCATGAAAAATAGAATCAGGGATTGGTACGATAACACCTCAGGATTAATTTGGCTTGCCGATACTGATCAAATTGTTTAAGATATCTTGTAAATAGTCGGGTTCAAAGTTCAAGGGTTTACGCCTGCCCGCCCCGATTATATCGGGACAGGCGGGGTTCAAGCCTGCCCTGGTGCGACGTAACGTGCTCTTTAAAACAGTTCTAATAAACACTATGCCCAGGGATTCTATGAAAAGTACTGCTAAACCAGGTCTGGGCCAGGGATTAAAAAATGAAATATAAAAAGAAATACAGGAAGTAAACCTTTAATCCTAAAAAAGGAGATTTGACATGCCTACAAGAGCTCAAAAAGAAGAATCATTGAAGCATGCAGTAATTATCGCTAAGGAATTTGCACGGGGCGGTTCCTCTCAGGCTGTGGCCAACGTCTTACGGAATGTTTATGAGGAGATGAATAAAATTAAAGATGAAATCCAGGTGCCAGAAGTAAAAACCGAAGCTAAGCCAGAAGAGTAAAGTTTGTTCGTTCCTGTACCCTCAAAATTTCATTCCACATTCTGGGAGTTTCACTACTGCTCTCAAACACAGATTTTTTTCACTCGATCACTGTTGAATAATAGTCTTAAGGATAGCTCTCAGGATCACTCTGTCTATCTTGCGCGAGCGCTCATGATAATGGGCAGAGTTGGCAGGATAATTCTCTTGACCAGGTTAGGTAAATTAACATGAACAACGTTATTTTTGAGAATCGTTTGAAATTATTAAGGAGTAAGTTTGATAGTCTTGGAGTGGATACCATATGGATTATCCAGCCTGAAAATCGCCGTTATCTCTCTGGCTTTAAGGCCGCTGATGGACAATTAGATGAGTCATCAGGCTGTCTGTTTATAACCCTGGACCAAGCTCTTTTGGTCACAGATTCAAGATATACAATCCAGGCACAGCAAGAAGTGGTTGGTTTTGAGGTCGTAACTCATAAGAAGAGCTTAATCGATATATTACCAGAGATTTTTGACCGTTTAAATACGCGAAGATTGGGGTTTGAAGGAGGGTACCTGATCTGGGATCTCTATCAAAAGGTAAAAGAAAAGGTAACTCAATATTCTCCGCCAGTTGAGCTTATCCCGCTTTCCAATCCAGTTGAAGAGATAAGGGAGATTAAGGGGCCAGAAGAAGTTGATATGTTAAGCAGATCCGCGCAGCTTATGGGAGATGTTCTTGCCAAGGTAATTGATGAATTAATCCCCGGTCAGCTTGAAAAGGATATAGCATGGAAAATTGAGACCCTGATACGAGAACAGGGAGCTGATGGCGCTGCCTTCCCACCTATCGTAGCATCCGGTCCAAATGGCGCCTTGCCTCATGCAGTGCCTGCAGAAAGAAGAATAGGGGAGGGCGAACCGATAATTCTCGATGTAGGTGCAAAAGTTGATGGTTACTGTTCAGATATGACCAGGACCGTTTTTTTAGGGAATCCCCCATCAGATTTTAAAGAGATCTACAAGGTAGTTCGCAAGGCACAAGTGTTCGCATTAGAGTCTGTAAGACCCGGAATGAAAAGCGATGAGGCAGACTCCATTGCCAGAGATGTTATAAAAAATGCTGGATTTGGTGATTTTTTTGGTCACTCTCTTGGTCATGGGATTGGCATGGCTCCTCATGAGAGGCCTTTTGTTGGACCACTTAAGCCAGAGGTATTAAAAGAGGGGATGGTGTTTACTATCGAGCCAGGGATATATATACTAGGAAAGGGTGGTGTCCGTTTGGAGGAAATGGTTTTACTTGAAGGGGATGGCGCAAGGATTTTAACAACAAACAAGAATTTTTATTTTTTTTAGGGAAGATGGACCATGCTTTTAGGCAAAAACTATTCTGAAAATCAGTTATTAGATCAGTTTATTAATCAACTTAGGGTTGAGAGAGGTTTGTCTACGAATACGATTGTGGCCTATAGTCATGATCTTATCAAATTTTTTGATTTCTTAAAGCAGAAAGGAATTTCCCCTATCCACATTAGCCAGGAGGATTTGACATCCTTTATAGTTGAACAAAATACTAAACTATCACCCACATCCATGGCCAGGTGTCTTGTTTCCATAAGAATGTTTTACCGTTTTTTGGTATCCGAAGGAACTATTAAATCTAATCCGGCCAGGTTATTGGGTATACCAAAGATGTATCAACATTTACCTGATGTTTTAAGCAGGGATGAGATGGATTCCCTTCTTATGCAGCCAGATATAACGACAGCACTGGGTAAAAGGGATAAGGCCATAGTGGAGGTCTTATATGCTACTGGGTTACGGGTTACTGAATTGATAGATCTTACGATGTATAATGTTAATCTTGAAGTCGGCTCTATCAGGACAATAGGGAAGGGCTCCAAGGAAAGAATCGTTCCAATGGGGAGTAAGGCTGTGGATTCTCTAAAAGATTATTTATCCAACAGCAGGACAACTTTGTTAAAAAAAAGATACGCCGCAGGCGGATCATATATTTTTCTTAACAGCAGAGGGAGTCCTATAACAAGACAGGGATTATGGAAGATTATCAAAAAATATGCCCTGATGGCTGGAATCACTAAGAGTGTTACTCCCCACACAGTAAGGCATTCATTTGCCACCCATCTCCTGGAAGGAGGGGCTGATCTTAGATCAGTTCAGATAATGTTAGGTCATGCTGA
Source organism: uncultured Desulfobacteraceae bacterium (assembly GCA_964611035.1). Classification (GTDB taxonomy): domain Bacteria; phylum Desulfobacterota; class DSM-4660; order Desulfatiglandales; family B25-G16; genus B33-G16. Next base: position 103,212 of record CAZSWT010000001.1, on the reverse strand, counting down.
TATATCCACCACACAAATATATACCCATGTTACAGGGGAAAGATTAAAAGAGATTCATGAAAAATATCATCCCAGACCATGAGTTGGTGAAATTCCTGATAGGTTTACAAAATTTCAATAAGTTTTTGTTTGACTAAATGTAAATTAAGGTTATAATTATAAATTATATGACGCGGGGTGGAGCAGTCTGGTAGCTCGTCGGGCTCATAACCCGAAGGTCTCAGGTTCGAATCCTGACCCCGCTACCAAGAAAAGTGAAGGGTTAGCCGATATTGGCTAACCCTTTTTTTTCCTCCACAGCGCATCACGCAGCCCTGAGGTACGCTCGATATATCGGGAGACAGCAAAACGAAAAACGTTCTCATTCCCCCATATCTCAACGTTCTCCTTAGCACGGGTGATACTTGTGTAGATGAGTTCCCGTGTCAGCACTGGAGATTCCCTGTCAGGCAAGACCAGAAGCACTTTGTCAAACTCTGATCCCTGGCTTTTGTGAACAGTCATGGCATAGACGGTTTCGTGTTCAGGCAGTCGGAATGGATGAAACTTTTTTAATGTACCATCTGAGGCTGGAAAAAAAACGCGGAGTTCATTATTTACACTGGGATCTGACAGGACTATTCCCATATCGCCATTAAATAATCGTAGTGTGTAGTCATTTTTTGTAATCAGCACCGGACGGCCTGGATACCATCTCCTGTCTGGGTTTATGAGCCTTTCCTCTTTGAGGATTTGCGCAGCTACTGTGTTAAGAGCAGCTACGCCAAAGGGGCCTTCCCTTAGGGCGCAAAGAATCCGAAACCGCTCAAATACCTGAAAAACTTCAAAAGGATTCCTGGCCCGTAAATAATCCCCATACCCTTGTATAATGGTAGCCTTGATAACCTGAGGTAAATCGTTTGGTAGGGGAAGGTTTTTCCATGTAATATCTCCATATACTCCGCTTTTCATACATTCTATTGCACGATCACCATCCCCTGTATTTACCGCGTAACTTACCGCTCCAATACCGCTATCATTGCCAAATCTATAGTTTTTTTCAAGCTGGATAATGCAGTCCCGAATCCCCGATCCAGGCGTCCCATTTTGTTGTGGATGGATCGCATATCCGGTCACTTCTTTACAATCCTTGCAAAAGTCCTGTGAAAAACTGTGTTCAGTGCCGGTATCACATATATCACCGAGAACGGCGCCTGCCTCTACTGAAGCGAGCTGGTCCTTGTCACCTAAGAGTATTATCCGGGCCTGTAACGGAAGAGCTTGGATAAGCTTGGACATCAGAGCTAGGTCTACCATCGAAGCCTCATCCACTACCACGACATCAACCGGCAGTGTATTTTTGGCATTATGGCGAAAATAGGGGGAGTTCGGAATGGTTCCGAGCAGCCGGTGTATGGTGGAGGCCTCTTCCGGGATTTCATCCTTAATGCTGTTCGGACATGAGAGCTTTGTTTTTGTGCTTCTGATTGCCTCCTGCAACTTTGCAGCGGCTTTTCCCGTGGGAGCGATAAGGGTTATTCTAAGCCTTTCTGGCTCGGCCTGTTTAAGAAGAAGGGCAAGTATTGTTGCTACGATCGAGGTTTTACCTGTTCCAGGTCCCCCGGAAATAACACAAAATCTTTTCATCAACGCTGTAAAGGCAGCTACCCTCTGCCAGTTAATCTCTTCTGCCTCGTCTAAGGGGGAAAGCCGTATTAATTCTTCTTTCAGAAGGCTAATATCGCTTTTCACAGTAGTATCACTTACACGTCTCCTAATTGAGTTTGCTAATTTTTCTTGATACTCCCAGTAACGAAACAGATAAAGCCTCGAGCGGTCATCAAGAATCAGCGGTTTGTATTCTCCGGGATTTCCCACCACACCAGTTTTTCTAAGTTGTTTGCACCAGTTGTTCAACTCAGGGCATACAACAGGATCAATCCCATTCTCTCCCTTAAGCAACTCTTTCCCCTCTACGCTGGAAAGATCAAGGCATACATGCCCTTGTCTTGTGTAGCTACTTACAAGGGATGCTGCAAGGGCTAACTCCGGAATATTTCCACCAGTAAGCCTTGATATAAAGCTTGAAAAATGGATGTCAAGTGCGGAGAGTATTCCATTATCGTAAAGTCGATACAGGGGTTCCTGTTTCACGGTGTAACCATTCCTGTCTCATCTATCAAGTTTGCACAAAGTTTATTTATAAATTTTCCAGATGGCCTCTGTCTATAAATGCCAAATTCTGTCCCCTTGTTAGGATCCACTCCTCGAAGAAATATATAGTAGGCCCCTCCAAAATGCGTTTCATAGGTATAGCCCGGCAGGCGTAGCCGAAGGTATTGATTCAGGGCAACGATGTATATGTGACATTGGATACTATAAAACTCATCTTTCATGGCCTTGGCCAAGCCTTTTTGATCATAGTACTCGAGCCCGCTTCCAAGGAGATTTGATTTCCAGTCAACCAGGTAGAATTGACCCTGGAACTGGAAGACCATGTCCATAAATCCCCTCATAAATCCTCTGACAGGTGTAAAATACAGTCTTTCGATATGGTCCGGGAAGTTTGCAGAAAGCTCGGGGCCAGCATATTCTGCAAATATATTGTTTAGTTTTTTTGTAGAGATCGACTTTAATGGGAAATAGAATTCCAGCTCATTAAGACGATCCTGGCTCGGTATGTGTGATAATGTAAAATCATTTCTCTCCGGCTCAAGTGGAACAGACAGCACCTTGTGTATCATATCATAGAGGGTTTTCTGCCATGTAAGCTCAAAACCATATTCAATTAGTTTACTGACAATCAATTGTTTAATTACAGGGGTATCTTTTTGCACAAAATCGAGGTGCTCGAATATATCGTGCAGACATGTCCCTGCCTTTGTGCCCCTGGGGAATGAAAAAATGCCTGAAGACTCCTCTTCTATTACTGGCTCTTCAAAAAACTTTTGATTGTAAATATGAGGCCTGCCCGCTCTGCGGGACTCAGGCCCTGCGCGACGGATGGCAGGCGAGGCGGGCGGGTTTATTGCATCATGGTCGGCAAGTTCTGCACCGTACTGCTGGCCGGATATCAGAGAAGAAAAGCTTGAAATGTGCCACTGACGATCTATATTCCCGGAAAATGTGTGAGAACTCAGTACTACCTTCTTGTCCGGTAGAGGTGAATATTTTTCCCCTGCCTTCATCGGCACCTCAGAAAGCCTGATTATCCCGTCAGACTTATCCACGAGCATTTTCAATTCCGCTCGCATATCCTCATCGCTTAAACTCTTAAGCCTTTCTTCAATACTATTTACAACATTTTCTACTTTCCATGATCCTTGCTGATGGAAAAGATAGGCTGGGGCGGAGGTTTCAGCATCCCTAACGCGACCCCACACCAAATAACAGCGGTTTCTTGCCCGTGTTAACGCCACATAGAGGAGCCGAAGATTCTCAGCCAGCAGTTCCTTTTCAGCAAACACCCTGTTTTCATCCATGGCCGGAGAGCCAAGGTCAAGTGTCAATCTCATGTGGTTGAGGCTATCATGAAACGTAAAGGGGTGGTTATTTTTCTTGATCTTGGAGCCAGTCCATACAAATGGACAAAACACTACCGGATACTCAAGACCCTTGCTCTTGTGGATGGTTACCAGTTTAACAGCATTTTCATCACTCTCTAAGCGCAGCTGGTATTCATCTAACCGTGGTGTGCTTTGATCTCTTTGTTCAGAGAGCCATTTCAGAAGGCCTGCCATGCACAGCCTTCTTTCAATAGATGTCTGATGCAGGACTTCCGCCAGATGCAGCAAGTTTGTATTTCGCCGCTCCCCATCAGGCAACGGCATGAGGCGTGTCAAGATTTTTTCTTGTACGAGTAAGTGCCGAAACATCTGGATAAAGCCGTGGTTGCCCCACAGGTCATGATAGTGTCGAAATTTAACAAGCCACTCTTCCCATCCGGCTTGATCCTGTATCAACTCATCCAGTTTTTCTCCTTTAACACCCATCATATCAGTAGTCAGGGCCGCCTTGAGGAGACCATCATTATTCGGCTCATTAATGCCAGCCATGACTCGCTCCATCTCCAGGGCTTCATGGGAATCAAAGAGATTCTCTGTAGTATAAAGAACGCTGGGAATATTTAGGGCTGAGAGGGTTTTTTGCATGGTGCGTGCCTCATAGTGTGTCCTCACCAAAACAGCAATATCTCCTTCGCTCAGGGGTCTTTTTCCTATAAGAGCCCTATTTTTTGCACCACGATTGATAAGTCGTGAGATTTCATCTGCAACAGCCTTGGAAATGAGTTCTCGTGCCTGCGCCTTGTTCATAGCCTTTCCAGGTTCCGCTACCTTACTGGCATCCAGAAACCAAAGCTGTAAAGGTGATTCTATTTTCCCATCCATTATGAGAGATTCAGAGCTTTTGTTTGCTGCTGGCGAGACTGATTGAAATGGGATTTCCTCATAGATAAAGGGACGGTCTACTTTGGTAAAGATGGTATTTATTGCGGCAATCAAATCGGGCTCGGATCGCCAGTTCTCACCCAAGGTGAATCTGGATTCCACATCTCCTGCAGCGTCCATATAGGCAAAAATATCAGCCCCACGAAAACTGTATATGGCCTGCTTTGGATCACCAATCAGAAAGAGGGTGCTTTTTTCAGTACCAAAAATCTTCCTGAAAATGGCATACTGAATAGGGTCTGTATCCTGGAATTCATCTATCAGGGCAGCCCTAAATTTATTACTTATGGCTCTTGCAAGTGCTTCTCCATCTTTTTCCTGAAGGGCTCGATAAACCTTGAGAAGAAGATCATCAAAAAACTGGATGTTTTTATCCCTTTTTCTTTTGATAAGCTCATCGTGCACATAATGAAATAACGCCACTTTGAGTCCCATAAGGCGCTGATTAAAAATCTTCTCAAGCTCCCCCTGTTTTTCCCTCAGTCTTTCACAGAGTTCAAAGAAAGGATGAGTAGGGGGGATATGGTGATTTTTTACGGCCCCATTGATTTCGCTTGAGGTGAATTTCTTAAAGTTCTGAAACAATATGGGATTATTGACTCTCGTAGACATAACATCGTCCATACCCAGAATCCAGACAGGAATCTTTGCCTTACTGTATTTGCTTCTATTGAGACCTTCATCATTCATAAGAAGCTTTTCAACTTCTGCCCTTGACGATTGCCAGGCCTTGCGAGTTTTATTAAAAATATTTAGAAATCCCCTTTCCTGGGTAGAGGTGTCAGGCGATTCAACCTGGGGAATGATTTTTAGGTATGGCTGAGCATCCCGATTGGCAAGAAGAGAAAGGAGATTTTCCGGGTTGAATTTATTATTAATGGCATAGTTTACAAAAAGGGACGATGCAGTGTAGAAATGGGTGCGCCAGAAATCATCAACAATTTCCCTTTTGAGATTTTCCTGGTCAGTGACCAGCTCGGTATCAAATAGACTGCCACTTTCAAAGGCATTTTCATGCAATATTCTCCTGCAAAACCCGTGTATAGTGAATATGGCAGCCTGATCGAATGACCTGAGCGCCTGCCCAAGGCTTTGTAATGCAGTCTTCGGGTCCGTATGTCTTCTCACCAGATTAATCAGAAAGGAATCCGCTATCCTTGCCCCATTAAATGCCTCTATAGCTTCGCGCAGCTTTATGCGAATCCTATCTTTCAATTCCTCTGTGGCGGGAACGGTAAAGGTGACGACAAGTATCTCATTTATAGAAAGATTTTTCTCCAGGATAAGCCTGAGAAACAGGCCAGCAATTGCATAGGTTTTTCCTGTACCTGCACTTGCTTCTATAAGGTTTGTTCCTTCAAGAGGGCTGGTTAAAAGATCAAAATACTCAGATATTGTCATTTTCAAATCTCTTTCTGGTGTTCCAAAAAAGGCCTAAAGACCTCTTCTGCAATGCGTCGAAATTCTGAATCAAGGGGATCAGTATTTCCGAAACAAAGCTGATAGTATGGATCTTCGCACTCACCCCGGTTGTAATCGGTTTTTTCCCAGATCCTGTGCGCACTATTGAGAGCATCTTCTTCTGATTTGTTTTTTTTTAGCATCGTATGGGCATACATCCAGGAAGTTTCCGGAAAGAAATGAAGGGGATTTATAAATCCTGCCCAGTATTCGTTTAAGAGGTTTCCAAGAATCTCTTTGCTATTTTCCACCGGGGAATATTCCCATGCTATCCACACAGCTTCACGACTTTTATCAGGCTCCAGGCCTGCCAACATGCTGGTACGGGGGTATGTATCAGTCATGAGGCTATTCAATGTTAGGTGATGAATCCATACATTAAGACGGTCTCTGACCTTCACTCGTGCATACCGATATTGCAGTAACCTTTCTGGATAAATTGGATTGATCCGCCCTGTCAGCCTGAAACCTGATATATTCAGATCAACCTCAAGTGGCTCAAGGATTGTTTCCTGTATATACGGCTTGGTTTTTTCCACAAAACTCTCCACTCCCTGGCTCAGCTCCTCAAATATGCATTCTCCAGGCGTCCCGTGTGGGAGCTGTCCAGAGGCATGTACTGTAGGAAAAAAATCTTTAAGGTTTTCTCCTTCAAGTTTCTTTTCCAGCAGTTTTTTATTAAGCAGATATTTTTCCAGTGCCTTGACATCGAATGCCTCTCTGTCTTCCAGTATTAAGGCCCTCTCCTCAAAATGAATTCCCAGGCGTTTATTAAGCAGAAACCTCGATGGATTGGCAAAAAAGGTGGATAGATCGTTTAAATCAACTGTTTTCCATTCCTCTTCGGGATTTGAAAGTCCCTTGGAAATAAACGATATGGGAGCCTCGCGAGCCTCCAGAATGCATTGTGCTGCCTGGCAGTTCTCCTCTGAATAGCTGAACAGTTTTTTACCCTTTTTGAAATATTCCGGACTAAAGGCCTGAATGCGATGTTTTGTAAAAATATGGTCAAGAATTTTTTTTCCTGAGATTGTAAAGCCTTGTTCAATGTAATCCAAGAGTTCGCTGACAACAACAGACGGGGGGATAATACTATTATCCTGAATATTTTGGCCTACATAACTGATATATAATATCTTTCTTGCGGAAAGTATTGCCTCCAGAAAGAGATATCTGTCGTCATTGCGCCTTGATCGGTCTCCTGGTTTAGGATGTTTTGCTATGAGATCAAAACCTAATGGTTTGGCCTGTCTTGGATAGGCATCACCATTCATACCCACACAACAGATGACCTTAAAGGGAATAGATCGCATGGGCAACATTGCGCAAAATGTAACTCCTCCAGTAATAAAACCGAATCCAAACCCTTCTATTTCAAGGAAATTTCTGATGTGCCACTTGATGACATTGATATCAATCTCTTCATCAAAGTCTGCCATTTTCTGCATGTCGCCCAGGTCATTGAGCGTGTGCCGTATCACCTGCATTTCTCTTTCTGTATCCTCATCAGGCATAAAAAACTTCTCAAGGAGCTCTGTTAAGATTGTTGACCACTGATTAAGGGTACGTGGTTGACCAAGGGATGTGACATGGGCAAAGAGCTGCTCTGTGAAATCAAGAAATCTTCCTAAAACAGAGGCATTGTTCCCTTCAATATCATCGTAGGGAAGAATATCATTGAACATATTCTCATCCTGGCCAGGCAACGCATAGCCTAATATCAGCCTTTCCAGGCCAGCCTTCCATGTGTTTTCAGTGAATGGAGGCAGGCCCAGTTGGCTCCGGTCTTTACTGTCGATCCCCCACCGTATTCGGGTGTCTGTTAGCCATTTCCGAACAAGTGTAAGGTCTGCCTCCATAATATCAAATTTTCGATGGACTGCTGTCGATTCCAAAATGGCAAAAACCTGTGAGGCGGTAAAGCGGCTGCCCAAAAGATCCAAAATTGCCAGGAATGTATTGATAATCTCGCCCTCTTTCCTTATGCTGCGATCTGAAATACTGAAAGGGATTTTCCGGGAGGCATCTGCCGGGGTATCGAACACGGCCTGGATATAGGGAGCATAGGTTTCTATGTCAGGCGTCATTACCAGTATATCCCTGGGTAGTAGGTCTGAATCCGTTTCAAACATATCAAGGAGCCGGTCATGCAGGACTTCGATTTCCCGCATGGGGCTATGGCATGAATGGACCTGGATTGAGTTGTCATTAGGTGCTATCATTTCCTTTGCATCCAATCCCTGGTGTCTGTCTCGAAGATTCAGGATGTCCGATTGGATCCATGAGAGAAGATTATCCTCACCGGAATTTTTAAACGATGGAAATTCCTCACACTCATTTACCAGATCAAAAAAATCTTTGCCCAATACTCCCATGGATGCCAGAAGGCTGTTTCCTTTCTCCAGGTGGAGTTCTTCAAAGGCAAGATCTCTCTTGCCCTTTCTTGCTATTGTTTTTTTCATCTCCCAGTCAGAGAGGATATCACCCCAGTATTCTTTGCAGGGATTCATAAGAAACAGGTTTATCTGGCTAAACCGTGATATAGCTTCAAGCATCTGAATGTGAAATCTGGGGAGTGCGGATATCCCAAAGACAGAAATTCTTTCAGGGAGACCATGTATTGTGGTGGGAGATTCCTCTGTTGCCTTAAGAAAGGCCTTGCCGAGTGCAGCACGATGCATTGTTCCAGTCTTTTTAATTAGTTCTCTCCAGAGCACGGCTTGCCAGTGATTTTCCTCTCCATCTTCCCATTTAAAAATCATTTCTGGACGAAAAAGCAGGTACTGGTCAAAGGTGTCTGCGATCCGCTCAGAAAGCTGAAAGCGTTTTAAATTTCTCTGAGTATCTCCTAGATAGGCGCTAAGGCTTTCAAAGCCCGGTTTTCTGATACATGAAGGGAGAAGCTTCATGATCCTCCAGGTCATTATTTTGGGATCAAAAGGTGAACGTTCAGGGAGGTCTGGAATGATTTTCTGAAATATGTCGTGGACAAAGGCGTTAGGAAAAGGAAATCGGTAGTTTGCACAGATACCATGGCGCTGGGCAAGCTGCATCGATACCCAGCGCTCCATGCCTCTGCTCTGGACAACAATCAATTCTTCATCCAGTACTGATGCTAAAGGTTTGCTAAGCACTTCAGCCAATGTATCGGCCAGGATCTCCAATCTGTTGCTGGTAAAGAGTCTAAGGGTCATTATGAAGATTTCCTATTCCAATGCACCTCCATGCCTTACGGCCACAGCGAAGCATGGAAGAATTTCTCCTCATTCGTTACTCATTTAATAAGGAGGTAGAATGCCTTCTTATCTAGTTTCAAGTTTCTAGTTTCAAGTTTCTTTCATATCAACCCCATACAATCTTACGGTACATCGAGGGATCTGTGTCACCTTCAGTTGATAGCAGTAAGACTTTTGACGTTTCATTAAGTTGTAATGCCTTAGCAATTTTTCGGTAGGATGTCTGTGCAAGCACAGTCGTAAGCAGACCTAGAGTTACCGCACCTGATTCTCCCGAAATAACTCTCTCATCATCCTGAAGGGGATTGCCGAGAATACGCATACCTTTTATTGCTATATAGTCTGGACAGGCAACAAACACATCAGCATAGTCTCGAAGTATCTTCCATGACAGGGTGCTTGGCTCACCACACGCCAGGCCAGCCATAATCGTATCGAGGTTGCCACTGAGTTTTTTAGGCTCTCTCTTATGGGTGGCCATGGGTTCATAAAAACAGGCAGCACGGCTAGGCTCCACAACAGCAAATAGAGGTCGTTCGTCGCCAAATAACTCAAATAAATATGCCTGGCTGGCAGCTGCCAGAGAACCCACGCCACACTGCACAAAAACATGCGTGGGAATTTCTCCTCCCAGCTGCTCCAGAGCCTCGTGTAAAATAGTGAGATAGCCCTGCATGATTTTTAAAGGAATTTCCTCATATCCCTCTCTTGCTGTATCCTGCAGCAAAATCCAACCTTGTTTTTGAGCCTGTTCTACCGCTTGCTGGACAGCATCATCATAGGTGCCATCAATAATAAGAGTTTGAGCGCCATGCGCTTTGATAGATTCATGCCTTGCGGCAGAAGTGCCTTTTGGCATATAGACGACAGCTCTACACCTCAGTTGCTGTGCGGCCCATGCAACTGCACGGCCATGATTCCCGTCTGTTGCCGTCACCAATGTAGTGTCAGCCAGCTTTTCTTTTGCACTGGGTGCATGGAGCAAATCGAACGACAATTCCTGCGCATTTATTTTTAATCGCTGAGCGATGAGATATGCCAGCCCATGGGTGGCACCAAGGACCTTAAAGGCATTGAGGCCAAATCGGTGTGATTCGTCTTTAATCCAGATGTTAGAAACGCGCAACATATCGGCAAGATGAGTAAGTTTTACCAGTGGAGTTGGCGTATAATCAGGAAAGGTTTGGTGGAATTTCCGTACAGAATGTGCTGTTGAAAGAGAAAATAAATCTGTCGAGGCTTTCACCATATCTCTTTTTCTGGAAAGTTGATTAACAATGTATGTTATTTTTTCTATCTCGGGCATAATGAAAACCTCTTCTCGATTCATCTTTTTCTAATTTTAGCGATTATTTTTTTTGATCGATGTCTGTATAGTCCTATATGCATTTGTAACGGTTCACGGTTCACCGTTGCCTGTTGTCCGAAAAGGGAAAGATATTGCTCTATTGATTACATAAAATACTCGCACAGCACTCGCGGATCATTGGTTCCAATACCGTCTACACCCATATCAACGTATGGCTTTAGAAGGTTCTTTTTATCAATATTCCATATAAAAACTTTAAGATTTTCTCTATGAGCTGTTTGGACAAATTTTCTGTCTATAAAGGCGTAATTCATCACGAGTGCATCTGCTGATGTCTGATTAGCAATGCATGTGTTCACAGGGCATCCCACAAATAGTACGCCGGTTTTGATGTGGCTGTCCATGGCTTTTATGGTCTTTACAAACCTGTGCCAGAAAGAAATCACGTATACGCTGTCTTCAATGTTATTCCGCTTTATCAGCTCGAAAACACTTTCTACTGTATCCCCTTCCTTCAACTCAATGGCAAGAGTCACTTTGTTGTCAATAAAATCAATGACTTCCTGAAGTGTGGGTATGCGCTGACCCTTACCCGCATCAAGTTTTTTCAGCTCATCAATGGTAAAATTGCAAACAGGCCCAGTGCCATCAGTGGTGCGATCCAAGGTTGAGTCATGTATAACGACTATCTCTTTGTCTTTGCTAAAATGCACATCTATCTCCACTGCGTTAACTCCAATTTCGATAGCCCTTCCAATTGAAAGCAGGGTATTCTCAGGCTCCAGAGCCGCAGCTCCACGATGTCCCATAATGATCATTGCAACCTCACTAAAAAATGTTAGTTTATAGCAATTGCCTATACATAAAAAATGCCAGATTCGATCACCGGTGGATCTTCCACATCAATGGTATGGACAATATCCTTATACATCCGTTTCTTCATCTCGGCGATTACCTCTCTGCGCTTGTTTAAGGCTTTTGCAAAAGAGAGTGCCTCATTCATCAGGTCATCCATATGACAGGCCTTTATGACTATGTGATGCGCTTCGCATTCCTCGGCAGTGGCTCGTTTTCCGCTATACTGCATTTCTTCAAACTTGTACATGGAGATTGCCTTTTTGATGATAGCAATCATACCGGGAAGAAACGGAATGCCAAGGTCTACCTCTGGAAAGGAAAAAAAGCCTCGGTCAGCACGCATAAAGCGAAAGTCAAAGGCACAGCTCATGATGGCTCCGCCAGCAAACACATGGCCTGATATTGCAGCGATTGTAGGCATTGGATAAAGGAGGATCCGTTTGAAAAGTTTCATCATCATATAGAAAAATGCCTTTGCGGTCTCCATATCATTTTTTTTAATAAACGGTGCTAGCCAATCCAGGTCAATCCCGTTACAGAAAATCTTTTCATGGGCGGAGGTAACAATAAGTGAATTGGCATCTGTATCATTTTCAATCTCATCTAAGACTGTGAGAAAGCAGTCCAAAAATGCGAGATTGAACAGGTTTTCGCCATCGTTCATGGTAATAATAGCCACTTTTTTATCTAATGTATATTCTACACGTGCCATTTTCAGCTCCTCCTAAATGATACGAATTTTCTTTGCTGGGTGGATAGAATAAGATGAAAGAGTGTTGTGTGTCAAAGCAAAAAGGCTACAAGATATGTGCTATTGGCGTTAGGTTGTGATGCGAAACTCCGCGCCTGACAGCTATAGCTCTCGCTCAGCTCCTGCCCGCCATAAGTCTAGCAGGCCGGCCCGACGAGCGGTAAGGGGGAAGTGAGTTGAAATTTACATTAGTATCTCTCATGTTTTTCCTCTTTAGGCAATCGTGTCCAATCGTATAAGGCATCAATTACCATATTTACAGTATCATCAGTCCATTCCACATCTTCGAGTACCTTTATGAAATATTTTTCAATACTTTTCACCAGTTCCATTTCCCTACCCTGTTCCCTGGTGAATTTAGTGCTGAATAACAAAATATATAGTACAAAAGTGAACCAGACGACCAGGAGAAGCAATACAATAAATCCCATCATCCACGTAGAAAACCCTGTCGGAATAATAGTTACAACAGGAAGGATAAGAAAAAGGATGCTGATTAATAAATAATGCCACTCTTTGTAAGTAATTCCTAAGATATTCTTTTTTGTCATTTTTTTTGCTCTCCCTTTTAACAATTTTTCTCAGGTACAAAACCTCCTTCTCTTTATAAGGAAGAGGGCTCTAAATTTTAATTATGGCCCCTCAATTAATGGTTATTTTGATAAGAATGCGTTTTTTGCCCCGACCGCAGAAAGCCTCGGCTTTAGCCGTGGATGAATGCGCTGACGGTCGGGATGTCGTACCACTAAGTCTCGCCGTTCGCGAAGCGAATCGGCGAAACTTAGTGGTACCACGGGCTTGCCCGTGGGGCTCCACGGTCTAATCTCTCTTAGGCAATATCTTTCTAAAAACTGCGCATAGGATGAGGCAACTTATAATAAATATGAGGCAAACCGTAAAGGCACTTTTATACGCTGCCGGTGGATATATGCCATTCACTCTATCCATGCGATTCACAATGGCTCCAGTCCAACCCTGCAAGATGGCCGGACCAAGCAGGGGGAAGGGGTTAAGGAGGCCAGAAGTGAGTCCCAGGATAGGGCCTGAGGTTGTTTCTCGGACCAATGCCCAGAGATTAGTGGCGAATCCTCCGGCAATCCCCCCCATGGCGAGTAACAGGACTATCATGCCTCCTATTGCTATGGAATGAAAACCTAATGCGAGAATTGCCCAGATGCCCGTCATAAGAGCTAAAAGACACAGAAGTATATCGACTTTGCTATGTAAGATTCTATCTGCAAGCCATCCAGATAAAGGGGCACCAAGGATAAATCCCACCGGAATCAACATATTCAATTCACTAGCACGTAGAGCGTCCAAATTGAGTATAGACATGATAAAGGGAGTAGCCCAGAGGCCTTGGAACGTAAAATAGGGCCCAAAAAATCCGAAGAAAAGCGCAGCCAAAACCCAGAATCGCAGAGAGCTCAGAACTCTAAGAACTGATCCCCAGGAAGTCACTGATTGGGAATTTGGTATAGGGGCTTCTTTGCTCAATGGTTCAATCACTGTGTCGTGATCCCGAACAAATACGAGGGTAGCAAGCGCAAGCATGAGTGTTATACCACCGATGATCAAAAAGCTCAACCTCCAACCCCACACACTGGACATCCATGCAAGTGGTGTGGTAGCCACGATTGCTCCTAAGTTACCTGAGGCCAGAAAAAATCCAGTCATGGTGGCAAACTCTTTTTCTCGGAACCACTGAGCAAAGGACTTCATCGCAGGAACGTAAACCCCGCCTACGCCAAAACCTATGAGGCCCCTGCCTATAGCAGCCCACCCAATAGTTGGGGCTAATCCGAATAAGACACAGCCTATGGTTGCTACCAAAGACCAAAATCCCACCACCTTTCTTGGCCCCAATACATCTGATAGATGACCTACCAGAGGCTGCTCCAAGGCATAGAGATAGAAATACATGGAGGACATGAACCCTAATGCTGTAGCATTTGTATTAAAAGTGGCCAGAAGATCAGGCGCAATCACCGATGTGGAGACACGGTGGAAAAAGACTAAAAAGTACACCGAGGAAATCACGCCAAAAACTACCCAGCGGTGGGGATCACGGGATTGGGATTTTTTTACACAAGTCATAACGAGTTTTTTATAGATGCTCAGGCGTGTTAAAGTAGATACGCAAGGGAAGAAACAATGCCTGAAACAGCCATAGGGCATGTGAGTGAGTATTTCCGAAGGGCTCTATTTTCCTTTGAGCAATGGGTTTCCCTTGAAGAATTCTTAATTAATAAATGAGTAATGAGTTATATCTGAGGCTTTTGGGATTGTCAATGCCTATGCGGGCTTTGCTGGTTGAGACGCACATTCTCTTTGCCAGAATGGAAAGCTGAAAATACTTATTGGGTTGCGTCTGATCCCATATTTTTTTGCCTTATTGCATCTACTTGTTTCAGTAATAGTAATAGCAGAAGCCCTGAAGCACTCATCAATGTACAGAGCCAGAATGCCAAACTATATCCAACGGTGACGTCAAAAATGTATCCAGCCAGAATAGGGCCAATAGCACCGCCAATAGTACCACTGAAGGCAACGATGCCAAATAGGACACCATGAGCGTTTAATCCGAAAAATTCGGCAACGATGGGTGACATAGTAGTGAAATATCCGCCATGGGCAATGCCGTAAATCACGGCAAAAACATAGAGCATCCACAGCTCTTTGGCCATTTGCAGCCACAAAAGCCCGGCGATGAGCAGGATAAAGCATAAAATCATTGCCTTTTTGCTGCCGATTCGATCAATGGCAATCCCGGTGATAAACCGACCTGCCATGCTCACGCCGCCAATAGCAGAGAGAACAATTGCAGCTTTGGTTGTGGAAACCCGTATATCCTGGGCATGAGGGACAATGTGCACTATGATAGTCATGAAGCAAAAGACGATGGCCAGGTTAACCGCACAAATTATCCAGAATTGCCTCGTGCGGACTGTCTCGCCGAGGGAAAGACCTTCATCAGCTAAACCTGGTTTACCCCCTGACACATCATTCCCACAATCCAGCAATGGAGAAATCTGGCCCGGGTCACGTCTGAGCAATTGAGCGATTGCAACAAGCAATAAGAGCACCCCCACACCAATAATGGTGTATGAGGTCCGCCAGCCATAGCTCATGATAAGCATACTTGCCACAAGGGGCATGATAAATTGGCCGGCGCCAGTACCAATTTTAACGATGCCTGTCATCATTCCCCTTTTCTTGACAAACCATCGTGCTGTCGTGCTTAAGGCGATCACATCAACGGAACTTAAGCCAATGCCGATAATGATGCCATAGAACAGATAAAGCTGCCAGACAGCACCAAGCCTGGACATGAGCAAATGGCCCAGCCCGAACAAGAAGCCGGTGACAGCCATTATATTCCTCGGTCCTATTTTATCGTTTAGCCTGCCCACAAAGATGCCGAACAGACCCATAAGAAAAAAAGCTATCGAAGAGGCGCCGGAGATAGCCGCCCGTGACCATCCGAATTCAGATGCTAACGAGTTAAAAAATACCCCATAGGATATATACGTACCCACACCTATCGCCTGGATGCCAAAACAGGCAGCGGCGATTACATAACCGTAGGAAAACTTATCTTTCTTTGTCTTATCCATACACAACAGCGCTGAATCAAAATAATTCTGTTATACAAAACATCGGATCCTGCCTTTTTGTTAGGATTTCCAGGAAATCAGGTAGTTGGTTTTTCTCCACGTAGCCTCATTACCGAGCGGATGTTCTTTTGAAGGGTTTGCAAAGGTTGAGTAGGGGTCATAGACAACATCCATCTTATAAGGGATAGGTCAACACCATCCTTGGTATAAGTTTTTGTAATGCCTGGGGAAAGAGATTATTACAAAAGAGGGTGTTTAGGTTCATTTTTTTTTCATATATGTTCTCAAAAAAAGCAAGATTAAAAGGGAGATTGTCTATTATTAACATGTTTATTTTTATCATAATTGTTATGCTTTAAATCAAACCATTTTTCCAGATAATTTTTTCAGTCGCCACACGCTGTTCATCCTCGATCAGAGCCATTGTTGTGAAATAAAGCGGAACATCCATTTGTAAATACTTAAATTCTGAAACTACTCAGCCACTAAGGCACCAAGACACTAAGATGAAAGAATTAATTTTTTTGGTTCTTCTCCAAATTAGTTGGTAGAAAAATGATTTACCAAAATACAACATATTGAAATTAAATGTAATTTCACCATTAACCTTTTTGATTAATTAGGCCATATTGTTAGGTGATAATGTTACTCCAGAAATTAAGTATTAACAGGAAATTACTTTTATAGGCAACTGCTATGATGAGCCTGGTAGGTACCCATTATCGGAGTTGCTTTTAAAAGCTATACCTACTGAAATCATTAATCAAATAAGATTTAAGCCTTAATCTTGACCAACTAATTTGGAGAAGATCCATTTTTTTTAATAACCTCTTTAATGAGAGTCATATTAATGAGCCTTAGGCTCATTAATATTAATCCACTCTCTTTCTTGCAATGAGGTCTTCCTTTTCAGATAAGGGGGCAAAACTCATACCCGCCTGCCAGACGGCGGGCAGGTTTATCCTTTGTGTTTTAGTGCCTTGGTGGCTACCTGAACAGTTACGAAATTCTAATCTTGGGCCACCTTGAATTCTGGATATCTTGCCACTACACGTAATCCCAGATCTTTTTTGATATCAGAATGATATATTCAGAATTAAACCTTCATGCCCATTCTGGATACCACAAGGATGAAAATTAATTCTATTTTCGGATCAAAAAGAGAAAACACCGGAAACCGTTTAAGGATCAATAGGAATATTGGGAGCGGTTATCAATAGATCGTTTGAGGGTCATGCTGTCTATATATTTAAGGTCACCACCCAGTGGAATACCCAAGGCGATTCTTGTAACAGTCAAATCTTTTTCTTTCAGGAGATCTGCCAGGTATGAAGCTGTGGCTTCCCCTTCTACGCTTGGATTGATTGCCAGTATAACCTCCTTTATATTTTCTTTTCTCAGGCGGCTCATGAGCTCAGCGATACGTATGTCCTCTATTCCTACACCATCTAAAGGGGAAAGAACCCCCTGTAGAATATGATATCTGCCTTGAAAGATCCCTGATTTTTCAATGGCCAGCTGGTCTCCAGGCCCTTCAACTACGCAAAGGACGCCATTTGCTCTCCTCTGATCGGTGCAAATGGGGCAAGGATCTTTATCGGTAAGGTTAAAACATACGGAACAGAATTTAATTTTTTCTTTTACTTCCAAAAGACTTCGGGCCAATTCTTCAGCGAAATCTTTTGGAGTCCTCAAGACATAAAGCGCCAATCTCTCCGCTGACTTCTTTCCAATACCAGGGAATTTGCTAAATTGTTCAATTAGCTTTCCCAGTGATGATGGATAAATCCCCATTTCAATACCTAAAGTTATATACGATATGTGATATGTGGCTCACATTCCGTATCCACTATCACGATCGGACATCCTAAGTTTTTTACATCAAGCCTGGTATATTAACGCCACCGGTTAGTTTCGTCATCTCTTCGCTGACCATTTGCTTTGCCTGAAAAAGTGCGTCATTGACTGCTGCTAAAACAAGATCCTGTAACATCTCAATATCTTCTTGATTTACAACCTCGGGGTCAATCTTAATAGAAGCGATTTCTTGTTTTCCAGTTGCTATAACTGTTACCATTCCGCCCCCAGCCGATGTTTCCACTGTCTTTTCACTTAGTTCTTCCTGCAACTTTGCCATTTTTTCCTGAAGCTGTTGTGCCTTTTTAAGCAAATTACCCATGTTAGGCATACCTTTCAACAATTTTACCTCCTTATATTAGTGTTTGTTGCAGTTGGTTTATTCTTTGTCTTTATGGTTGTAGCTCTTTCTTTGCCTTACGTAATGCCTTTTTAACTTCTTTAGGCCCAGTTCCTCCCTTAATATTTCTACGCTCGATACATGATGCTGGATCAAGCCATCCGTAGACATCATTCTCGATAAGGCTGCTAAAATGTTTCATTTCATGTAGGTCAAGTTGATGCAGTTCCTTATTTTTCTTTTGAGCTGAGAGGATCATATCACCTACAATGTGATGAGCCTTTCTGAATGTCATGCCCTTGGTCACAAGATAATCGGCCAGGTCTGTTGCAACAAGATATCCACTTTCAGTTGCCTTCTTGAGATTTTCTTTTTTGAAATCTATCTCTCTGAGGAGCAGCGAGAAAATGCTCAGTGATTTTTCTACGGTGTCAACAGTATCGAAAAGGGGCTCTTTATCTTCCTGCATGTCCTTATTATAGGTAAGAGGAAGGCCTTTCATGGTTGTGAGTAGTGATATCAAGTGACCATATACCCTCCCTGTCTTTCCCCTGATCAGCTCAGGTATATCGGGATTTTTTTTCTGGGGCATTATACTGCTACCAGTAGCAAAGGAATCTGATATTTCTATAAAGTCAAATTCCTGTGTTGACCAGATAATCAGCTCTTCACACAGACGGGAAAGATGCATCATTAAAATAGCGGATATAAAGATAAACTCCAGTATAAAGTCTCTGTCCGATACTGCATCCATGCTATTTGCCGTTATCCTTTGCAGATTCAGCTCCTTGGCCAGAAATTCCCTGTCTATGTTAAAGGTAGTCCCAGCCAGTGCAGCGCTCCCCAGAGGAAGGACATTTGTTCTCTTCAAGGCCTCCTCATATCTTTGCGTATCCCTCTTGGTCATCTCGTAGTAAGCCAGTAAATGGTGTGCTAAGAGCACGGGTTGCGCCCGTTGAAGATGGGTATAACCCGGCATAATCAGATCCTGGTTCTTTTCAGCTAGCTCGATCAAGGATAATTGAAATTCCCTTATCAGTTGTAGAATGTTTCCTGTTGAATTTTTTATGAATAACCTTGTATCAAGGGCTATCTGGTCATTTCTACTTCTTCCGGTATGGATCATTTCACCCAGTGTGCCGGTCTTGTGTATCAGGGCTTTTTCAATAAGGGTATGAATATCTTCCGATGACTCATCAAAGATAAATTCACCTTTTTCTATCTCGCTATAGATCTCTTGCAAGGCAGAGAGAATCTTTTTGGCTTCATCCTCACTGATTATACCCTGTTTTCCCAGCATTTTGCAGTATGCTATACTGCCTTGGATATCCTCTCTCCACAGCCTTTTATCAAACTGGAGAGAGGAATTAAAGGTATTCACCATGTCATGTGTGTCTGATGTGAAGCGGCCTCCCCAGAGCTTTTTTGCCATTTTACTTTCCCTGTCTCATGAGATTTGCGATTTTCGATTCATAACCATTACGTATAATAAATCCGTCGGCATCTTTCTGGTTATATACCGTGTCTTCTTTAAATGTGGTAACATTTTAGCTCTTTTAAAACTCCCCCTGGCTTTTATTAAAGGCCACATAGTTATCCTTGGTGAGATGCATGAGCATGGAGATGTCTTTTTTTAATCATGCCCTCTAACATGGGGCCTCAGCGTGCCGCTTCAAACCATGTGCACGAGCAACTCGTCATTGTCTTCTAGGAACTTTGTCCGTGTGCACTGGTTTGAAGCTGCCTACCGACTTGTCTTTGTGAGGGCATGATAAAAAAAGACATCTCCATGCTCATTCACCAGGTAATTTCAAAGAGCTAAAATGTTACTAACTGTGATATGTTTATCAAGGGCTAAAAAATCTTGTTTTATATCTTTATTCCCTTAAATATTTCATCCAGGCAGTTGATTAATAGATCAATCTCATTTTTTGATATGATTAAAGGAGGCACAAACCTGAGAATTTTTCCCTGGACACAGTTTATTAAAAACCCTTTTTTCATGCAGGCATTGACAATATCAGCTCCATCTCTATCAAGCAATACTCCAAGTATAAGGCCTAAACCCCTGATATCTTTTATAATACTATATTTTTGTTGAAGATAAGTGAGCTGATTTTTAAAATAGTCCCCCATCGTTCTGGCATTTTCGATCCAGCCATCATTCAAAAGGCTTTTGACAACAGCCAGGGCACCTGCAGTAATCAGGGGTGTTCCTCCGAACGTTGTCGCATGACTCCCTGGGCCAAAGGCATCCGCTAATTCCTCTGTTGCCAGCATAGCGCCGATAGGAAGACCGTTACCTAAGGCCTTGGCAAGGGTCATGATATCAGGTATTATTCCAAAATGTTGGTAGGAAAAGAGCCTTCCTGTTCTTCCCATACCAGCCTGCACCTCGTCTAATATTAAGAGAAGCTCGTGCTTTTTACAGATTTCTTTGACACCTTTTAGGTAATCACGGTCAGGAACAACAACACCTCCTTCACCCTGTATTGGTTCTAACATTACAGCACACACAGATCTATCTATAGCAGCATTCAGGTTATCCAGATTATTAAAGGGTACATATCTAAAATCTTCAAGGAAGGGCTCAAAGCCTATTCTGATCTTTTCTTGACCTGTAGCTGAAAGTGTGGCCATTGTCCGACCATGGAATGAATTTTCCATGGTTATGATAGCATATCTCTCAGGCCCAGATTTTTCTTTTGAATAACGCCTGGCTAATTTTATGGCTGCCTCGTTAGCCTCGGCCCCACTGTTACAGAAAAACACCCTGTCTGCAAAAGAATTCTCTACCAATATCTGGGCAAGTTCTGTCTGAGGCTGTGTATAAAATAGGTTAGAAACATGTACAAGTTTTGTAGACTGTTCATACAGGGCTTTGCTCACTATGGGTGAGCTATGTCCAAGAGCACAGACAGCTATTCCACCAACAAAATCGATGTATTCATTACCTTTCTCATCCCATACCCGGCATCCATCACCTTTTACCAGAGTGATGGGTAAGCGCTTGTATGTGTTGAACATGAATGTATCTGCTTTGGATATGGTGTTAGAAATCATGATTATATCTATAGTTTAAAGTGAGCTAAAATTATGGAAGGATTCATAATGATTTATTAACTTTAGGCACTTTTAAAATTTAGACACTTTAGACACTTATTAATCAAGAACTATCTCTGTTCCTACTCCTTCATTTGTAAATATCTCTAAAAGTAGGGCATGCTCCTTCCTGCCATCAATAATATGGACCTTTTCTACACCTCCTTTTAGTGCATCAAGGCAGCATTGGAGTTTTGGTATCATTCCTTGCTTAACAACTCCACGAGTTATCATTTTTTTCGCATCATCTGCTGTGATACTGCTCACAAGATTGCCATCTCTGTCAAGAACACCCTCGACATCAGTTAAAAGTATGAGCTTTCGAGCCTCAAGGGATGAGGCAATATGACCAGCTACAAGATCAGCATTGATGTTGTATGTCTCATTGTCTTTGCCCACTCCAACAGGTGCAATCACAGGGATAAATTGGTTGGCTATGAGGCTTTTTATTATTCGGTTATTAACAGAGACAACCTCACCTACTAATCCGATATCTATTATCTCTGGAGGGTTATCAGGTTTATCCATTTTCTTATCAGAATTTGGTAGAAACCGAAGCTTTTTGGCAGTAATAAGATGGCCATCTTTACCTGACAGGCCAACTGCCTGTCCACCATGTTGATTTATTGTGGCAACAATCTCTTTATTTACCTTCCCAGCAAGAACCATCTCAACTACATCCATCGTTTTTTCATCAGTAACCCTGTGGCCATTGACAAAATTCGATTGTATGGACATTTCACTCAAGATTTTTCCTATTTGAGGGCCACCACCATGTACTATTACTGGATTAAGGCTAACGTATTTCATAAGGATGATATCTAAGGCAAAATCCTTTTTTAACCTGGAATCAACCATGGCATGGCCGCCATATTTGACGACGATTGTCTGGTTATTAAATTTTTGTATATATGGCAAGGCCTCAATAAGGATCTTTGCCCTGTCTAAACCAGTATTTATGGGGTTCATTGTGTTTGTTGGGTTAACTTTAGGTTGCCCTAACTGCTCTCGCTTGCGAGGTAGGCGGGCACTTATAACTTTAGACACTTTAAAGAATATATTTACTTAGATTTATATCTTCCAGTATTTCGCTTAGCTTATCACTCACATAATCTCTATCAATTGTTATTTCTTTTTCTTTCATGTCTGATGCATTAAAAGAAATATCATCCAAAAGTGCTTCCATCACTGTATGTAAACGTCGTGCACCTATATTTTCCATTGTCTCATTAGCCTGATAGGCCATTTTTGCTATCTGGGCTATGGCTGATTCAACAAAGTGCAGCGTAACTCCTTCAGTAGCTAATAGGGCCTCATATTGAATTATTAGAGCATTTTGCGGCTCCGTTAATATCCTTACGAAATCCTCTTGGGTAAGGGAGTTGAGCTCTACTCGTATAGGAAAACGACCCTGAAGCTCAGGCAAAAGGTCAGAAGGTTTGCTTCCGTGAAAGGCCCCGGATGCGATGAATAAAATATGATCGCTCTTTACCATTCCGTATTTTGTAAGGACTGTTGATCCTTCCACAATAGGGAGAAGATCTCTTTGCACTCCCTCCCGTGATACATCAGGGCCAGATGTTGAATCGCTTCCCACTATCTTGTCCAGTTCGTCTAAGAAAATTATCCCATTTTGTTCTGTCCTGTGAATAGCCTTTTCAACAACCTTATCGATGTCAATCAGCCTCTGTGATTCTTGCTGTGTTAATATCCCGATAGCTTCTTTTACCTTTACCTTCCTTTTTTTGCTTTTAGAAGGAAGAATTTGTCCGAAAATCTCCTTTACATTAATATCCATTTCTTCTAATCCAGCACCGGAGAATATCTCCACAAGGGGGAAAGACTTATCGCTTATCTCTAGTTCCACGTACCTTTCATCGAGCTTACCTTTCCTTAAGAGACGCCTCAGTTTTTCCCTGGTAGAGTCAGAATTAGCAGGTTCGATTTTAACTACCTCAAGCATCCCCTCTCTTTTTTCATCGGTATCTTTCTCTATTTCTTTTTTTGGTTTAGGAAGGAGGATATCCAGAAGTTTATCTTCTGCAAGATCAATTGCCTTGGTTTTTACCTTTTCCTGTTCCTCTTGCTTGGCCATATTCACAGCAAGCTCTGTTATATCCCTGATCATGCTCTCTACATCTCTGCCCACATATCCAACCTCTGTGAATTTTGATGCCTCTATCTTTAAAAATGGTGAGTTAGCTAACCGGGCAAGGCGTCTTGCTATCTCAGTCTTTCCAACACCTGTAGGGCCTATCATGATTATATTTTTGGGGGCTATTTCATCTCTCAACTCTTTAGGAACCTGTTGCCTGCGCCATCTATTTCTGAGGGCTATAGCCACAGAGCGTTTTGCATTGTCTTGGCCAACAATATATTTATCCAGCTCTAAGACAATTTCTTTTGGTGTTAAGGGCCTTATCTCTTCTTCTATCTCATCGGTCTTTTCCATTAGGTCTCCATTAAAATTCCTAAGTTAAGAAGTAAGCAGTAGTCGGTAAAAATTTCTTTGTTGCCTACTGCAATACTGCCTACTGATTTTTCTCTTATGCCTTTTGATTGGGCAGAAGTTTTACCTCAAACTCTTCATTGGTATATATACAGATGGAGGCCGCGATTTTCATTGATTCTATGGCTATAGATTTGGCATTTAAATCGGAGTGAGCTATAAGAGCCCTGGCGGCAGCTAAGGCATATGGGCCTCCAGAACCAATAGCTGCTAATTCTTCATCCGGTTCAATCACATCTCCATTACCCGATAATATCAGGGTATGTTCCTTGTCCATCGTAAGGAGCAGCGCCTCTAATCTACGAAGGATTTTATCTGTTCTCCAATCTTTGGCTAACTCTACAGCGGCTCTAGATAGGTTTCCGTTGTATTTTTCCAGCTTTGCCTCCAGTCTTTCAAAAAGAGCAAAGGCATCTGCTGTTGCCCCGGCAAAACCTACAAGTACCTGATCATTATACATAAACCTAAGCTTTTTAGCCTTTTTTTTCATAATTGTGTTTTCCAGGGTTACCTGCCCATCTGCTGCCATAACCCCCTGCCCATCTTTCCTGACAGACAGGATTGTGGTTCCCCTGATCTTCTTTTGGTTTGACCCGTATCTTTTTTCAAGTCCTAATTCCAATAGATAACCTCCTTGGTAAGGAAGGAATGCTGGAGTGATGGAATAATACTTAAGCACTCCAGGCATTTTTCCTCTTTAGCTTCTTGGGTGAGATTTATCATAAACCTCCATTAACTTATCTATACTCACATGGGTATATTTTTGAGTAGTTGAAAGGTTGACATGACCTAATAGTTCCTGGATTGATCTTAAATCTGCACCGCCATCCAAGAGATGGGTTGCAAATGTATGGCGAATTGAGTGGGGGCTGATTTCCATCGATATTCCGCATTCCCTTGAATATCTTTTGACCAATCTATCTACACTTCTGGCAGAAAGCCTCCCTCCTCTGTAATTAAGAAAAAGAGGCCCATGGGTTTTACTGAATCCGGCCTTTTTTCTTGCCTTCTCTGTATTTTCAAGATATTCTTTGATCACAACAATAGCCTTTCTTCCCACTGGCAGGAGCCTTTCTTTTCCACCTTTGCCTGATACCCTCACAAGACGAGAAGCAAGATCTAACTTTTCTATGTCTAAGGTGACAAGTTCACTGACCCTGAGACCACATGAATAAAGTAGCTCTAAAATAGCCAGATCTCTGAGCCCCAGCTCTTTTTCCTTGTCAGGTTGCTCAAGCAAGGCGAACATATCATCTATCGGCAGATACGCGGGAATACGCTTTTCTTGTTTGGGGGTAGTTATATCTACCGCAGGATTGAAGGGTGTAAGTCCTCTCAATTCAAGATAGCTAAAAAACGATTTTAATGTCGAAAGTTTCCTGGCTATTGTGGTTCGCTTGCATGTATCAAAGAGTTCTCCCAAATATGATCTGATCAGTTTATAGTCTATGAGGTCAATTCCTGGATCACCTTTTTTGATACCTTTTTTAGTTACAACAAATTTGCTAAATTGTCTTAAATCGCTTTCGTAGTTCCTGATTGTGTGCCTTGAATATCCCTTTTCTGCCCTTATGTATTCGATAAAAAAATGTATAAGTTTTCTCATTGCATTTAATGAACTGCCACGCTATCTGAGAAAGATAGTAATAATATTAAAATCATATATAACTATCATATTTGTTAATATAAGCAATTAAAATTTTTTATCAATGGTGCCTTTGGTTTTTTAATAGCGTTTACATTATTAGGATTTATTAAATATTAGGATGAGAAATGAGAGCCGGGTGATGGGGGTAAAGATCTTTTTCGGTAAAAAGGCCGTGAAAATAAATTACAGCTGAGCTAACAAGACTAAAAAATCTTTTTCATAACCTCGTTGAATAGCTTGTTAATAGACATAGTTAACTCGGATGCTTTTTCAAGACAACTAACCACGTCCTTTAAGCCCTCTATATCTGCCTTCTTTGACCATTCAAGGTAGGTTTTCGCATGATCTTCATTGTGCTTAATCCAATATTGGAAAAGTTTGGCCAGTTTTTCCTTTCCTGATAACGAATCATAATCTTCTATGTGTGTATCTTCATGGTGATGATGGTGATTCATTGCAGACTCTCGCTTATAATTATTTTAATCATTTATCCTGTCAAATCGTCCATAGGGCGTTGCCCGAAGTTGTGAATGTAGCAGAATTTATTCTTCTTCAAGTAAAATTCTGTGATCAACAAGATTCATCTCTTTGATTCTTGCTTTAATTGTGCGCTGTCCACCAAAGATATCCTGAAGATATATACCATTGTTCTCAGGTCTTAAGGTGTCTACGTTTTCCATAATGAGTTTTTCTTCCCCATCTTTTATGAGATATGCATTTGCCTCACACATTTCTCTGCCTCCTTGTAATTGGAATAAAAGTCACGATGAAACAATTTTAAAAAAAGACAACCAGAAAGGGATATGAATATTTTTTATAAGCCTTTCTGGCTTTTTTTAGTTCGTCTACCTTTTTGTAGCTTCTTGCTAACGCTTGTAGGATTTATTTAAAATAGAAAACTATATTTGTCAATAAAAATTGACGAGTTCTTGCTCGTGAAGAATGTGGAGAGTTGCAACATTTTAGCTCTTTGAAAACTCCCCCTGGCCTTTACTCAAGGCCACAGAGGTATCCTTGATGAGACGCATGAGCATGGGGATGTCTTTTTTTACATCATGCCCTCTAACAGGGAGCCTCAGCGTGCCGCTTCAAAACCATGTGCACGAGCAACTCGTCATTGTCTTCTAGGAACTTTGTCCGTGTGAACTGGTTTGAAGCGGCCTACCGTCTCGTCTTTGTGAGGGCATGGTAAAAAAAGACATCCCCATGCTCATTCACCAGGTAATTTCAAAGGGCTAAAATGTTACGGAAATTGTAAGAAAAGGAGGACACCAGATAAAGAGAGTGAGGAAGAATTCATTTTCATTTGAGGATGGCAGTTGACTTTGAATGGGAGTTCAAAGGAAGAGGAGGGTAATAAGTATAGTGAATTAAATGCACTCTATGATCTGTAGTGAGATAACTTGTATAGTCTCTGGCTGAGTTGGGGGAGCCTTTCAAAGGCATATGGACTATCTTCTTTTGAATCTACCGGAAGTTTCATAATATCACTATTAATAAAGCTTATGGCGTTTTTAAAATTGAGTTCGGAGAGGGCGCCGATATGATCAATAACTCCTAGTTTATGAAATCGTTTTCCAAGGTAATTCATATTTTTTAAAAGGTCTTCTATTTTACCATCTTTATTCTTTTGTTGGCTCATCGATTTGGCAGCAATCCAATATGATTCAAGGAATGTTTTGGCAAGAGCGGCCCAGATAGGTAATTTATTAAAACCGAGCTTTGTTATTTTGTATCCCCCATTCCCCTTAGATCGGGATAAAAAGGTAGAATCCAGAAAATATTCTGTTAAAGAGATGACTTTTTCTTGGAGACTCTCAGTCTCATCAAAGACGAACTCGTTTTTAAAAAGATTTTTCAAAAAGGCATAGTCGGAAATGATTGATTTGAGATCTTTTTCCTCTTCAGCACCAGTTAAGAGTGATATAGCGATGAATGAGTGGGGGATGAAAAAATGGATGGTATTGTTTTTAAAATATTCAAGCTTTATTTTTTTATCTTCATCTACGTAGTAAAAAGTTTCCTCCTCTCCTGTTGCATCTTCCAGAAAATCGACAACCCTCTGGTTGATTAGCAGTGATAGTGTTTCCTCTATTGTTTTTGATGAATCTACGAGGGTAGATGCAGTAGGGACGTCGTACCTTTTTATAAATCTCAAAAGAATGTCTACCGTTTCAGCCAGTTCTGAAAGATGGAATCCCCTCTGATGATTGGCTAAAATGGCAGTAGCGATCAGCGAAAGAGGTGTTACGAGAGAGATAGCATTTATTGACTGAACTAAATGAAAGGCCAGAGCACGGGGAGCATTTTTTACTGATGAATCTATTTGAGACAGATACTCATTCAACGAAAAAGGATGACTGAATCGAATATAAATCTTTCCATATTTTCTTTTTAGAAACCGTCTCGCTTTTATGATCTGCATGAAATTTTCTTTCTTTTTCAGACCTCCCCCAATCTCTTCATGATAGGATTTTTCCTCCATGATTCGATCATAAATTATAGAAGCGGGAACAAATATCAGATCTTTACAAAATCCTTCACGATAGGCACGAAGCAGGATTGAGAGGAAGCCAGTTTTGGGAAGTATCAATTTGCCGTTTCGGCTTCGGCCACCTTCAATAAAGAATTCAATGGGATGCCCTTCTTCAAGAAGTGATTTAATATACCTTTGAAATACCTCTGAATAAAGTTTTTCACCCTTGAAAGAGCGACGGATGAAAAAGGCACCGCATTTTCTAAAAATTTGTCCCATCGGCCAAAAGGCCATATTTTTTCCAGCAGTAATCCTGGGGGTATGCATATGATAATTATAAAGTATATAATTGAGGATAAGGTAATCGATGTGGCTTTTATGGGAAGGAACATAAATCAGTGTTCCTTTTCGAGCCCATTCCCTCACTCGTGCAAGGCCATCCATATCCACATCTACCCCTTCAAAGATCTTTTTCCAGAACCAATTTAATGCTGTAATAAAAGCCTGTATATAGGTCATGTTATAGTCTGCAGCGATCTCTTCAAAATATTCTCCAGCCTCTTTTTTAAGTTGCTTGAGCCTTTTTTCATTGTCAGAGGCCAATATATTGATTTCCTTGTTGACCCTTTCGTCAGTAAGGACCAATTCCTTGATCTGCTGTCTGGATTTCATGATCGGGCCTAGAAT
Organism: uncultured Desulfobacteraceae bacterium; assembly: GCA_964611035.1. GTDB lineage: Bacteria > Desulfobacterota > DSM-4660 > Desulfatiglandales > B25-G16 > B33-G16. The sequence goes on along the minus strand of CAZSWT010000001.1, from coordinate 74,934 downwards.
TACCCTTTTCTGTTTGTCGATGCTGTTGATAAGCATCTGCTTCATTTCTACAGCCATATCATGGAAAGGTCTGGTGGGTGGTTGGTTTTCTAAATAGGCCTTTAGATCCAGGGGACGACCAAAGTCGATAAAGGCACGGCGATTGTGCCTGAAAAAAAGGACAATTTTTCTTATTACGCCAGGGTGGTCTTTAAACCCAAAAAATATGTCAGTGAGGCTTGAATAGTCCCTTTCAGGCGTCTTTTTATAGAGGACGAGTTGTGGAACGATATAAATGGGACGATCCATATTTTTTTGTGTCTCCAGGAGGAATTGCAGATGGTTTTTTTCTGCATGAATAAATTGTCTGATAAAGCCCTTTGGGTCAACAAGAAAGATAAGAGACGTAGTACCCTGTTGAATAGCCTTTTCATAAAACCCTGAATGATACGGGCTTGGAAGACGACCGTGCTTAAGCAGGAAGGAAAGTTGAGAGACAATGACTTTTACGAAGCGGGTAAAAGGTAAATACATAGAAATATTGAGGTCAAAGGCTATTGTGGGATACGGTAAACGTTTTCTGCGGAAATTATAATGGTAGAGAAGGTAATCCAACTGTCCCCTATACTTGATTGCATAGACTACTGTACCTTCCCTGTGCATCTGCTTCAGGTCTTCTTTCATGCTTTCACTAAGGCTTACTCTTTTAAAGAGTCTATAGAGAAACCAGTTGAGAAAGAATCCCGGTTTATGATCAAGTACATAAGGATAAAGAGTTTTTCCTCGAGGCGTATTCATGAATTGATTGATTGAATTGAAATATTCCCTTTGTTGGATAGGAAGTATAGGAAGAAATAGAATTATGTGTCAAGGGAAAAGGGGCCACAAGATATGCGGTTTTGGAGTGAGACAATACTGAAAGAGCGTGTATCTGCTCGTCATCTGCCGGCAATACTTCAAAACGCGAGACCGGTGGGAATACGTCTATACTACTTTGACTGGATTTTGACGAATCTATCCATCAATTCCCGGAACAGTTTTAAATCAGGAAGCATAAGTTCGAATGGGATAATAATGATAAAGAAACCTAAACCTCAAACGCTTTTTTTCCTCCTTTGGCAGCATTAAAGCTGTGTTGTCAAACCTAATGGAGAGGATTTTATCAGGTCTATCAGTAACAATATAGAAAAATTCATTGTGTGAGTGAGATCTAATTGATTGCATTCTTAGAGGTGGATACCATGCAGGGAAGGGTGCACGCTGTGACAGAAAAACATGGAGAAAGTACCAGTTTTTCCCAATTCAGCAGAACTTCTGTATAATTTTCAAGGAGCAGATTGATGAAATACTTACGTTTACATTTTACCTATTTATGGGTCCTCCTAAGTGTTTCTGCCAATGCCTTTATCTCTGATAAGTCCTGTCGCATAGCACTCCATCCGTACCACAATGCATAGTCCGGGTTTGCATGAAATGCCCCTTGGAACGTTCTCATGCGGTGCTTCATAAACATAAGAAACAGTCTCTGCTCTATCGGTGTTGGTGCATCATGAAACGAGAGCATGTCAGGAAACGAGTACGTGTAATTTTTCGGTTTTTTGAGGAATCCCTTACCATACAAATCAGCGACAATGTGGACCGCCTCGGCCATCAGTAGATCTGCTTCCCTAATCAACTGGTCTCCTTTTTCTAGCTCTACTTGAGCAAAATTGAGGGAATGGCACTGGCTGCAGGTCTCCAGCATTGTATCACGCTCTCTTTGCCATTCGTCCTGTGTGAGGCGAGCTAAATCTGCCTTCTTTACCACCTCAAGCCTTGCAGTGGGATTTCCATTAGGATCAAGCACTCCGAGCGCTTGCAGAATCGTGATACGGGCCGAGGCCCATGTTTTATCCTCAGGCATAGGTAGCCGTACTGCGAGGAATCCCCACGCGGTTCTCACCTCGTGATTGCCATCCTGCATGTGACATGTTTGACAGGTAGGAGCAACGGACGTCTCAGGCAAGATTCCATTCTGTTTCAGTAAAAACCTTACGCCGTGCTTTGATGAGGAGTACATTTCCCACTGTGGATGGTCAAAGCCCATATGACAGGTTTGACAGGATTGTGGCTGCCTCGCTTCTTTCGCGGAGAAAAGGTGCCGAGTATGGCACACATCACATGACGCAAGACCGAAGCCTGTTCCTTGTTTCTTTAGCATCTTAATCTCAGCCTCTGTCTTGATTCCAAGCTTATGGCAGCCACCGCAGCCCTTCATCCCTTCCATCAAGGCCATAGGCTGCCAATGTGCTGTAGGCATGGCCTTCATCGCTGCCCACGCCAATGCATGCTTTCCTGCCTTGAACTGTGCTCCCTGTTCTTCATGACACTGTTGACAGGTATCTGCTGTTGGTATCATTGCCTTTGCCACATCTTCTTTAGACATGTGCTGATCGTCGTGACATACTGTACAAAAAACGTCATTCTTGCTATGTTTACTCAATTGCCAGTCTTTTACGATACCTGCGGTGACCTCCTTATGGCATGTGACACAGGCTTGTCTCTCTGTGGCTTTTAACTTTGCCTCTGTGGGAAATCTCGCTTTGATCCACTCTCTGTATCCACCCTTAAGGGCGAAAACATGCTTAAAACCAATCTTTCTAACCGTCCGTGCCACCCTGACACTGGTAGATTCTCTCGGTCACGCTCAGTAAAAGATAAGTGTCTTGTCTTTGGAATAGTTTTTTGCCCAGGATTCTACCTTCTTTGGATTTTCGTGAACTGCCCCACGAATTTTTAGCTCACTCGCCTTCCACTGCTGCTCAGGGCGAACATCCAGAATAATTACATCAGGATTCCCCATCATTGATTTAAGATCACTCTTTGTGACCAAGGGAACATCCTTGCTTGTAGCTGTTGTCGCAGACACACAACCTATTGAAAGGCTTAAAGCTATAATCAAAACCATTTTCATTACAGTTTTCATATTACTGCTCTCCTCTTTTATAGGTGTATTTTTTATGCAGCTGTTTAAAAAGATTATACCCTATGCACTACGAAGTGGGCAATAACTTTTTACTGAAAACCGTAATGGCGACAATAACTCATATGATTTGAGATGCTAAAATAGGAAATAGAGCTCCTTTTTGTCCTTTGAAGTATAGTGGGGACATCTTTATTGTGCGGTTAAGGGCGCATATTAACCACACTTACACTTATCTGATAAAGCGCATGATATGATATGGTGGCTGCGCAATTTGAATACCTTTTGTGAATTTTCATCGTAGAAGATTAGGGTGGGGTGAAGGTGGCATTGAGAGCAGTTGTTTTCCTTGATATGCCTCTGCTGTTAACGAAACGGTTAAATGCCTTGCCGCGCGGTGAGTAAAGAATAGTAATATCAATTGATAACTGCACCAATCCTCTGTCGAGGAGTAGGGGAGGTGAGCTTTTATCTCCGAAGGTTTTATTGGCAACTCGGTATAAACGGTGGGTGATAGGGGTTACTTTATAGCTTCCAAAATACTTGCCACTAACCCTTTTTCAGCTTTTCAAGAAGACCGTTCAGCTGTGCAATGTGTCCTCGCTCTTCCCTTATAATATCGTTGATCCTCTCAAGGCCATACTCTGGCGACACGATGTCCTTTATGCCGAGGTAAAACAGGACAGATTCTTTCTCAAGGCCAATAGCCGTAGTGAGCACCTCCTCCATGGTTTCAGTGCCAGTTAGTGAATCTGCCGCAGATGGGCTTCCCTCACCACCATGCGTGTTTGCCATTGCAGCGAGGTACAGTGATAGCTCGTCTTGAGGGTCGAAAACCTTTCCACCTTTTTCTTTATTAGTAAGCGTTTTCCGGATTTCTATGAATGTTGCTTTATGGCCGTCCTCCATCGCAGCCAATTTCTCGAGAAACTCACGATTTTCTGCATCTGATTGCAATCCCGCAGCTTTTCGATAGAAAGTAGCACCGTTTTCCTCGATCCGAATCGCCATCTCGAACACCTCATCCGCATTAAAACCTATAACCATCGTATCCTCCTTTTTAAGAGAGAGTAGTTGAACTGATATTTAATTGATTGATAGACACTTCTTTTTGTTATTTATACAGTATAGAAAATGAACCGTTATGTGTCAATGACAAAGCCCATGACAAAGCCCATAATGTCTTAGCTGCTTATTTTCCGTCAATATGGCTCTTTAGCATGCAGGCTCCACATTTAAACATTTATTCCCTGTTATTAGATACATGGTAGGATATAACAGTAAGGTATTTCAGGGCGTTAAACGTTTTATCTTGTTTCACATCCTTAGATCTGTAACCGGCCCTGGATGCCTGCTGAATAACAGTCATTCCTTGGCCCAGACCGATCACCAATCCTGTATGCTTCAAATGCCGGACTTGGAACGGTGCATAGTCCAAACCTACGATAAACAAACGGGTCGCAGCCCTGGCCCAGACCTGGTATCCTGTGTTAATCGCAAGGGATCGTTCCTTGAGCAATAAACATAAATTTTCATTTCAGAATGGGCTTAGTCGCGCCAGGGCAGGCATGGTAGGCTCTTTTGAGAGAAGGAGGCGCGGATAATGTATCCAAAATACTGTTTGACTTTGTGGGACAAAAAGGTTAGCTTCCTGTGAATTCAATCACGTGACTCGGATTTCTGCCTTCCTTGTACCGGTACGTATTGAGATTCAGTATCTTGTTGCGGGTCTGATCGCTCGAACGCGATCTCGAAATGCGGTATCAATAGGTTTCATCTAAGCATACATCTGATGCTTGAGAAGACTACGCCAATCCGTTTTGTAAACAATATTAAACATTGGTAGATATTCCGATGCATCTTAAGAGAGTTACTATTCATCCCGAAAAATTCCCGACCATAGAACACTATCCTTTTAACCTAAACATTTTTCATGAGACGAAAAGCATTTTATTCAACTCGCCGGTTACATTCTTCGTAGGAGAGAATGGCACCGGGAAGTCGACTTTGCTCGAGGCTATAACGCACAAATGCGGCATATATATATGGGGAAACGTTGAGAGAAAACCCTTCAAAGTCAACTTATATGAGAAAAGGTTGCACGAGGCTATCGATGTCGAATGGACTCAGGGTTCCGTGCATGGGTCGTTTTTCGCATCCCAGATATTCCAGAACTTTGCCCAAATTCTGGACGAATGGGCAGCAGCAGACCCTGGATCACTTGATTATTTTGGGGGGGAATCTTTAGTGACCAAATCCCATGGCCAGTCACTGATGTCGTTTTTCAAGGCCCGCTACAAAATCAAAGGGATTTATTTTATGGACGAACCAGAGACAGCACTCTCACCAAGAACCCAATTAGATTTGCTTGGGGTGCTTAAGGACATGAGCCAGGCCGGGCACGCACAATTTATCATTGCCACTCATTCTCCAATCCTCCTGGCATGTCCTGGGGCGAAGATACACAGCTTTGACCATGTGCCTGTAAAACAAATTGATTATGAAGAGACAGATCAGTTCCAGATCTACAAGAACTTCATGGCGGATAGAAACAAATACCTAAACTCAATATAAAAAAATAGCATTTGACTTTAAGAAGCAAATCTATTGACCTCACAGGCACTTTTCGGGGCAATGGCGATTTTATTATTATACAATCTCCTCAAGGGATAGTATACAGTTGAATGGTTCTTGGATGATGCTTCCACGCATAAAATTTTAACCTTTGGATTCTATGAGTTCTTCCTGCTATAATTTGATCGCGTATAAGCCTCTTTTTTCTTCAAATGAAATCGTAAAGCGATTATATTGAATATAAAGCCTTCAATCTTTGTCTATGAGCCCAGGCCCTCAAAATTTCAACGAAAAACTGCGCATGGGATTTAAAGCGTTAAATAACGATTTTTAGTCAGGAAACTTGTTTAAATCATTAATAATCTTTCCGCTATCTAAGTTTTGCATATGTCTGATAATATTCAACAGCACCCCACCGGTTAACTGGCAACAGGTTTAGATTTTCGGATAAATTTACTATGAGGAGGCTATCATGTATAAAACTATATTGGTACCATTAGATGGGTCAAAAAGGGCTGAAGGAATATTACGCCACGTTGAAGAATTGAGCAAGCTCTACCATGCAAGAGTTATCTTTTTACAGGTAGTTGAACCGCCTCCACTTATTGTGGGTCCTGAGGGGGATATCGCCTTATATCAACAAGAAATTGAGAGATGGGTAAAGCAGGCAGAATCTTATCTTAACGCCATACAAGGAGAGTTTCAAGAAAAAGGGATTGAGACCAAGAAGCATGTTATAAATGGCCCTGTCGTTGAAGCCATTATAAAGGTTGCAGAGCAGGAAGGCGCAGACCTTATTGCCTTAGCCAGCCATGGTAGGAGTGGTTTATCGCAAGTATTTTATGGAAGTGTTGCAGCAGGCGTATTACATCGCATAGATAGACCGCTCCTCCTGATCCGTTCTCGAGGGAATGAATAATATTGTTACCATTGGTTAAATTATTTCTTGAACAATAAAGAAAGAAGGCGCTCATTGTTAGTTGATTGCTCTGAAATATTGGCCTACAAAGAAAAGTAAGTTATTAGCTTTCAGCTCTCAACTCAAAGCCTATCACAAGCTATATTTCTGCATCGCCCTATCCCAAATAACATACGTGCATAGCAATATAAGCTGACCTTAAGAATTAAAACAGCAGACAACGTACAATAGATTCTGGCACTCTCTACTCATCAGGAAACCGGAGGTAGCGCAAGAGAATAAAACCACCCATAATTATTATACCTACGAGAGCAATCCCTAAATCGAAACTGAACATATCCCCAAAGAGACCAATCCCAGTAGGAATAGCCCCTCCTCCCACAAGAAAGCCCAAAGGCACTGTTAAGGAAACCGAGATATTACGAACGCTTGGTGGTCCAATTCGGGAGAGCGCTGCAAATCCCGGCGGGAAGAAACAGACTGCTATGAGAGGCTGGAGAAAAACGATGAGCACAACCCAGGCTCCGGGTACAATGCCAAGAAGCAAAGTGAGAAAACCTGTAAAAAGGAGAACACCTCCGAGGGCAACCTTTGGACCAAGCTTGTCCGTCACCATACCCGAAAGAAATGCCACTCCAAGCCCTGAAACCCGAGACAACGCCACCACGTAATTAGCCCAGCGCTGCGTCATCCCTCTCTCAGAAACTAGGAAAAGAGGCAGCATGGCGTAGATGCCTAATGTTCCGCTGATACCCAGACTGAAAAATACAATCATTATCCAAAATGATGGTTCCCTTAAAAGACTCTTAACATTAGATGGACTAGGAGGCTCGCCGGGAAAGTCTCCACCTTTTCCGAAGCGGGCAAATGCCAAACCAACAAATAGAGATGCCAATCCAAGCAGTGCCAGGATGTTTCTCCATTTTAACCATACCAAAAGAGCCTCAGAAATGAGGGGTGCGGTGAGAAAACTGAGATTGGGGGCGAGTTCATGAATGGCAATAGCCTTACCCCAGTCCTTAGACCTCACCAAAGAAGTGAGGGTACTGATTCCAGAGGGAAGGTAAAGCCCTGCAGCCAATCCAACTATTATGCAGCCAATACGGACCTCCAGCAAAGTGTGGCTGAAGGAAATGGCGATAAGTGTTGCACCAAGTCCCATAGATGAAAAAATGATAGTTTTTCTATGAGTAAACCGGGATGAAAAGAACCCAGATCCCATGAGGGAGATAAAGTAGCCGAGAGAAATTAGCAAAAATAGGGATCCTGCCTCCGCATGGCCAATCCCAAGATCCATTTCTATGGTAGGCATTAATGGGGCCAGTATGATCCTTGAGATAAAATTTAAGAAAAAGATCCCTGTCATTAAAAGCAGTGGCCCCACCTGGGATCTGAGCGACGCTGCATTCTCGTTCATTTTTTTCTATAGCCCTATTTATTGTTATCTGTCGAGCATGAGACATAATTTCGTGTTTATTATAGCAATCTTGTCATTTCTAAGAGCACTTAGTCTAACATGATATGATATAATATATGCTTTACTTCTGATGTTATACCTTAAAAGACTTAATTTGATTGCATAACAAATCAGACTGCCTAATATATCTCGAATTATTTTTCCTTCCAAACAGGAGAGCGTTTTTCTAAAAAGGCTGACATGCCTTCCAGGGCATCGTCCATGAGAGCATTTGCTGAAATCACTTCCTTAGTATACTGGTAGGCCTGTTTCTCAGCCATCTCAATCTGTTGATAGAAGGTCTGTTTGCCCAGGCTTACAATCGCTAAACTATACTGGTCGATATCTTTTGCCAAGGCCCATGTCTCTTTTTCTAATTTTTTTTTGGGTACTACTCGATTGACCAGACCATATTCTTTTGCTTCTTGAGCGCTAATAAATTTCCCGGTAAGGAGCATTTCCAATGACTTTTTTCTTCCCACAGCACGGCTTAAGGGGACCATGGGGGTGGTACAGAAAAGACCAATCTGTACACCAGGTGTTGCGAACTGGGCTCCTTCTTCTGCAACTACCAAGTCACAGGCGGCAGCCAACTGGCAGCCCGCAGCAGTGGCGATGCCGTGAACCTGTGCTATTACTGGTTGAGGAACTGTGTGTATCAGCATCATCAGATCAAGACAAGCCTGAAATAGATGGCGAATATTGTTTATATCCTGGTGAAGAATCTCATTGAGGTCATGTCCTGCGCAAAAATTATCTCCGGCTCCTTTTACGATGATTACCGTAGCGCGCCTTTCTTGAGCCACCTGTCTCAAGCATCCAGATAACTCCTGTATAAGATCAAAGGATAGGATGTTTTGTTTCTCAGGTTGATTCAAGGTAATCAGGGCTATATTTTGCCTCTTTTCATATATGATATAACTGTAATTCATAGACTTTCCTTTCTTATAATTTAAAAATCACGTTAAGTAGCACTATAGCTTAATCGCTCCTCATTTCTCAATTCTTGTATCTGCAGTGACGCCATATTTGCAGTAATGTTTTGCTTACATTTCGTTGCCGTTGTGTATTGATATATGAAGCACATAGATTCATTAATATCCGATGATCAAAATTGCAATGAATAAATGCTTTTATCCCACCAAGGTATTTCTTTTGGGAATGTTATAGCCCTGGTTCTATCTACCGTACAGGTTTATCTATCCAAAATCAGTCTTTATCACAAACTGCTGGCAATAAGAGATACTGGTTATCTTACAATAACCAATCAGGATAGTAGGCACAGCCTCTAAGAGTTTGGGTTTACTTTTTTTAAGGACTTTTATCTACGTTGCGTGGAGATGCTGGGCTCTCCATCTTTTCCTTTGCTTCAGTATAGCTTTGGAGTTGTTTAAATGGGATTCTTATGAGCACTGTTTACATGATCCTCACAAGATGGGACAGGCACTTGGCTTCAAATGAGAGCAAAAATCTGAATCCTCGTTGGAAGAGCGAGAGACCTTTGTTGTGTATCTATCCAGAAATCCTATCCAACTCACTGTCATGGTTATGGAACCGAAATCTTCCTCTATCTTTCCTTTGAGAATATAAGGGCGCATCTCATTCAGTATGTGACAGAATTGATTATATGCTTTCGGAAAGAACACGGTTTCATAGAGGCCGGTGGTATCTTCAAAGGAGGCGAATTTCATGGGCTCTCTATCCTTTGTGTATACTGTCTTGCCGTTTATCAGCCAACCGATAGTTGTTACCTGTTTCCCCACATGGGCGTTGAGATCACAAGCCCTCACATAGTCTACGTTCCTCAAGATTTCCTCGTATCGCTCGAGGGGGTGGCGGGATAGGGAAAGACCCAGGGTTTCCAACTCATGTTGCAACATGAGTTTTTTCGAGTAAGGAGGTTGTTTTATGGGGAGTTGGAAGGCATGTGCGGAGAAGAGGGTAGGGGAATTTTCCTCCTGATGTTGCTCGCCAAAAAATCGAAGGACCTGCCATACCAGAGAGGGCCTGGCTAAGCCACGGGCGATACTATCAAAACAGCCCGCCTTAATCAGAACCCTCACATCCTGGAGGTGGAGATGGCAGCCGACCCTAAGCAGGAAATTCTCAAAGTTAGTAAAGGGTCCGTTTTTGGAGCGCTCATGAATGATGGATTCCCCTCCCTTCCGGGATAGGGCCTTTAACTGCATGAGGCCGGCGCGGATTTCTTTATTTTTTCCGGTATATTTAATCTCACTCTGGTTGATATCAGGAGGCAGGATTTTGAGCCCCATTCGTCTTGCCTCTGACAGATACCCAAATGTGGAGTAATAGCCCCCGCCATTGGAGATGACAGATGCCATGAATTCAGCCGGATAATGGGCCCTGAGATAGGCAGACTTGTAGGCCACCAGGGTATAGCTGGCCGAATGTGGCTTACAGAAGCTATAGCCGTCAAAGCCCATCATCATCTGCCAGATTTTCTCTATCACTTTTATGTTTACACCCCGCTCTCGAGCCCCTCGAACAAATCTGGTATAAAAATCACGAAGTTTCTTATCCCTATGCTTTTTGCTCACCACTTTCCTCAGGGTATCTGCCTCTGCGGGATCAAAACCGGCCAGGTGTATGGCGACTTGACTCAATTGCTCTTGAAAGACCATGATTCCCATGGTTTCCTCTAAAACAGGCCGTAAAAGGGGATGGGGTGTGTCCCAGGGCTGGCCATGAAGCCTGGATACCCATGTTCTGATACTCTGGTTTGAGGCTGGTCTGATGATGGAGGCAACCACCACATTGAGACGGAAATGGTCCAGCTTTGCGTACTCCTCAAAACTAAATTCTGAGCTGACCTTTTTTAGCACCTGCCTTGTTGCAGGACTTTCAAAATAGAAGACACCAAAGGTCTCGCCCCGGTAAAAAACCTCTACGGTCTTAGGGTCATTAATGGGGTTCCAGCTGGCGTAATTAATCCGTCTGCCATAATTTTTCTCCACCAGATCAAGGGCATCCCGAATGACTGCAAGGCTCCGGTTGCCCAGGATATCTATCTTAACAAGTCCTGCTTTTTCCACCGAATCCTTTTCCCACTGGAGCACCTGTACCCCACTTGCAGAGATTTCTACCGGGCAGTAGCGGCGAATCTCATCGGGCACAATTACCAGACCGCCGCAGTGTACTGAAAGGTGGTCGAGGTGATCTTCGAGCTGGAGTGCAGCATATAAAATATCATTCCAGGGCTTCTCGAAATCTATCCCTTTCATCTTGGGATGCTTGGCCAATTTGGTCCAGGTATCTTCCAGACGCCATCCAAAACCGATTTTGCTGGTTACCCGGCTGATCTCTGCCTCGGTTATGCCAAAGACCTTTGCTACCTCCCTGATAGCGGATCTGGCCCCATAGGTGTTATGATTGGCCACCATGGCGGTTTTTCGGTTTCCATATTTGGCAAAGACATAGTCAATGACCTGATCCCGTTCGTCCCATGCGAAGTCCACATCAATGTCCGGGGGATCCATACGTCCAGTGTTTAAAAAACGCTCAAAGAAGAGGTGGTGTTTTATAGGGTCTACATGGGTGATCCCCAGGGCATACGAGACAATGGATGCGGCGGCACTTCCACGGCCACATGACCGAGGGGCTCTTCTGGTAATATCAGCCACTACCAGAAAATAATGGGCAAACTTTTTCTCTCGGATGATCTTCATCTCGTAGTCTACTCGCTCTCTGATTGCTTGGGTGAGTTTTCCATATCGACGCCTGCAACCCTCTATGCTAGACCGGTAGAGGGTCTCATAGGCCTCTTTGTCTGTCATCTGCTTAAAACGAGGGAATATGATGCGGTCAAAGTCCCAATGCATACGGCACTGTTCAGCTACCTCAAGCGTATTATGGATCGCCCGAGGGGCATGGGGAAACTGATCGATCATGGACTGGGGGGCATTCAAAAAATTGTGCTCCCTACAGATGTCTTCATATCGTAGGCGGGAGAGTTTGCTGTTCAAGGCTACGGCCCGAAGGATCCGGTGAAGCGGAAATTGATCCGCCTTGATCAGATAGACCCGGTTGGTGGCCAGGGGAGGAATGCCACTTGTACGGGAAAAGGCATAGCAGCTCGCCATATTATAGCCCGGGGATAGCTCCACAAAGAGGTCCTCTTCTGAATCTCTTTTAAGGGCCTTGAGCAGTGTGAAGTTGTCAGAAAAGATGATAAGCCCCTCACGTCTTTCCTTTAGGGATTTGATCAGGTCGAAACCCTGATGGCAGTGGCGGTCTGAAATGATCCGGCAGAGGTTTGCATACCCTTCACGGTTTCGAACCAGCAGAACAGCCCGGTGCTCATCGGCTGTAAGTTCGCTGCCCACAATGGGTTGAATACCTATCTCTTTAGCCGTCTGGATAAAATATAGGAGTCCATACAATCCATTGGTGTCGGTCAGGGCGAATCTATCCATACCATGCTCTTTGGCGGACCGGCAGAGGTCTTCAATGGAACCCATACCCCAGCCTTTGGAGTAGTGGGAATGGACATTAAGATGTACGAATGAGTTCATGGTTTATAGCTCATAGTTAATAGGCCGAAGGCATAAGGCACAGGGCGCAGGATGAGCAAATGACAAATGTCAAAGCTCAAAGTTCAAATAAATGATAAAGTCCAAATGCCAAAGAAATGATACAAGAATACCTTAATTAAAGATGAAAACCCTTTATCTAACAGGGTGAAGATTTTGTCATTTAAAATTTTTCCATGTTTTCCATCTGTCCCATTAGGATAACGGATGGGTATCACGCTGCTCTGCCATATTTGATCGCCTCATCTCCATACCTCTCCCTAATATGGTTCAGGGTCTGGAACGTCAGTACCTTTTTATCCGTGAGAGGGGAGCTTGTGGGAAAAAGTGAGAGCTGTGAAGGAGGAGGAGAGAAGTCCTGAAACCACACCTTCATGAATCTTACCCTTACTCGACGGTGATAGGCCTTTAAAAAAATCCTTTCCAGAGGTGCATAGAGTTCGAAATCCCAGAAGCTCACACTGGAAAGATTGATGCAGCGCGTGACCTCTTTATGGTCTGTGTACCTAAAGATCAACCCTGCCTTGCGGGGGCACAGTGACCTGCTCAGAAGCTGATGCGAGCACCTTTCCACCAACCTGTAAAGGATTCTCAGCAGTTTATTGTCATCGTTGGTGTCATGGGGAATGGTGAACTCCTCGGCTATCGTGGGTTCCATGCGGGGAGGATACACCGGGGTGGGGTCTATTCCAAGGGCCCGCTGATGGATCACATAGGCCTGTCGACCAAAAACAAGCTTTAGAATACCTATATCGAGGGTGGCTATCTCCCGGACCAAGGAAATATTCAGTTCTTCCAGAAGGATTTTTCTTCGAACATGGCCTATGCCGGGCAGGAAACTTGTCCTTAGAGGAGCCATAAATGAGGACTCCTGGCCGTGATCCACATCCAGTACTCCTTCGGATGAGCCAATCCTGGAGGCGATGCTGGAAACCATCTTATTCCCAGACACGCCTACCATCCCTAAGAGACATAAATGCTCTTTGATTTCGCTTCTGAGGCGGCTAGCCGTATCTTTTGCCCTCCCCCAGAGGCGATCCGTCCCTGTTACATCCATATAGATATGTCCTGGTCGGGATGGTTCCCAGAGAGGTGTGTAGTATGCCACCACCTTGGCTAAGACATTGCAAGCCTTTCCTGTGAGGCTCTGGTTGGGGGGTAAGACAGTCAAATCAGGGCAGAATTTTATGGCCTTTCCGATAGGCATGCCCTTAAAAATGCCTTCCTTGCGGGCCTCAGGTGAGACAGAGAGAATAAGCGCCCGTTCTGAGTGAGGCGGGGCCATTGCCACAGGGCGATCTCTGAGCTCTGGCTGGGATATCCGCGCCACAGCGATGGGAAAGGCTGGGATATGGATGTGAATAATGTGACGATACACAGTTTAGCCCTCGTATTCAATGTCGATCAGCTTTTACAACCAGTAGCAGTTTATTTTCTCTGAATTCAAGACCATTGTTAGGGAATGTCAAATATCAAAGTTCAAAGCCTCAATAAATCTCAAATGTCTAATGTCAAAATTCAAAGCAGACCCTTCATATCTCTAGGCTTTGGCATTTAGGCATTTGGATTTCATTTGGTATTTTGAATTTGGAATTTGGAATTATAAGGAAGGCCTAAAGCTTTTTATGGCTTTTCATTCGAGGAGTACTTCATTTAAAGAGATTTGCATAGTTAGATTGTCTCAAGCGGCCTTGCGCCTTCCTTATTTATAATGTCTCATAATCCCCACAACCCTTCCCTCAATCCGGAGATCTCCCTCTTTGACGATGATGGATTCCATATCCGTGTGAGAGGGGCGGAGTTCCACATAATTTTCCTGCTTGTAATATTTCTTAACAGTGGCCTCATTGTTGATCAGGGCCACCACGGTCTGGCCGTTTTCGGCCGTCGGCTGCTTTCTAACCACGATGAAATCCCTGTCCAGTATCCCATCCTCTTTCATGGAATCCCCTCTGACCTGGAGGACAAAGTGGTCTCCCTGTCCAGCCATGGATGGGGGGACTTCAATTGCACCCACCTCTTCCACTGCCTCGATAGGTTTTCCTGCTGCCACCCTTCCCAGCAGGGGAAACTCGAGCCGTCTGGTTTCCACAGGACTAATCACCTCAATGGCTCGCTTTTGGTTCTTTTTGTTGGGAAGACGGATATAGCCTTTCCATTCCAAGGTTTTGAGATACGTAGTGACTGTGTTGTAAGAGGAGAAGCCGAAATGGGAGCATATCTCTTCAAAGCTGGGAGATCGACCCCAGTCTTCCATATAATGGGAGATATATCTCAGAAATGCCTTCTGCTTTTCCGTCAGTTTCATAGCCCCCTCCTTTTATAGCAAAACTTACAGTTTTATTGGTATAGGTACTGTAAATTTTACTGAAAGTCAAGTCAAAAATGAAAAAATTTTTACTAAATAATGAAAATTAACTGTTTGCCGCCGCCCTTTAATACCCCACCCGTAAGAGTGAGGATGAAGGAGGCTAATGAATTGTTTCTTTTTCTCAAGCCCTGCTCGGAAGGGCGGGATCGTTGACTGGAAGATGTATGAGAGATTTTTAGGGGGTATGTATAAAATATTCTTAGTGGCGTTAGAGGACTATTCAAAATATCCGGCTATTGTCTGATTGCAAAATTTACATTTATTTCCTTTCAAGTTATATTTTAGTATTTGGTAATTTCGTCTTTCAATGAGCAGTTTTCCGCATTGGGGGCAGTAGGTATTTTCTGCTAAATGACCAGGAACATTTCCGAGATACACATATTTCAGTCCTTTATCCATGCCAATTTGTCTGGCTTGTTCCAGCGCGGGTATGGATGTATAATCACAGTGGGATAATTTAAAGTGGGGAAAGAATCTCGTGATATGCCAGGGGGTTTCAGTCCCCATCTGATCTGCAATCCACCGTGCCATAGCATGTAACTCCTCTTCATTATCATTGTATCCGGGCGTAAGGTTAGTGATAATCTCAATATGCATATTCCATTTATATTTGGCCATTTTTATGATTTTTAAGATTCCTTCAAAATTTGAAATATTTGCAATCCTTTTATAGGTATGGGAAGAAAATCCTTTTAGGTCGACCCTGTAAGCGTCTAAATAGGGGCCGAGAAGATTCATGGCCTCTGGAGTAATATAGCCATTTGTTACATAGTTTGTTAGCAGGCCTTGGTCCTTGGCTAATTTTGCTGTATCCAGTGTGTATTCTAAGGAAAGGGTAGGCTCATTATATGTCCAGGAAATGCCTTTACAGTTATCTTTTATTGCGAGCTGAACTACCTTTTCAGGTGAGATATATTCGGTGAATGTGATTTCTTTATCAATGTCTGCGTGGGAAATTCCCCAGTTTTGACATCCAGGACACATGAAGTTACACCCCAGAGAGCCCAGGGAAAGCCATTTGCTTCCGGGGTAAAAATGGAAGAGAGGTTTTATTTCTATTGGAGAAACCCGCATTGATGAAACCTTCGCATAAGTTAAGGAATAGAGTTCTCCGTTTATATTTTTTCGAGTTTTACAGAACCCTTTTTTTCCAGGAGCTATCTTACAACGCCGCTGGCATATTTGACATTGAATGACATTATTTTCAAGTGGCTTAAAAAGTAAAGATTTATGCATTGTTAAATAGTTTTATTAAAGTAAATAATTACATGATTTTATTATGTCATATACGTAAAATATTTTCTGCTATATAATAAGAGTACCTTATGGATGATTTACAATTTCGTCAACTTCTTGATTATTTCTGCTACTCTTGGGATGGTTACAGGAGAGTGCGAAAAGGGGTTAAAAAGAGAATTAGCAGGCATATGCAGCAGCTTGGATGCAGAAGTGTAGATGAATATTTTCATATTTTAGAGAGGGATGAGGGTGTTAGGCAGCAGTGTGAATGCTTAATGACAGTTTCTGTAAGCCGCTTTTTTCGTGACCGTATGCTTTGGAAAATAATAGAAGATCAGATAGTGCCTGAAATTATACGTGAAAACAGAGAGAAGGTAAAATTTTGGGATGCTGGCTGTGCCTGTGGCGAGGAGGTGTACAGCATGAAGATGCTGTGGGAAACTCTGCGCAGTCGGTTTGACTATATGCCAGAGATTGAGGTATGGGCAACAGATATCAACCCGGTCTATCTCAGAAGAGCTCGGGAGAGAATATATGCTATAAGTAGTATGAAAGAGGTAGGACAGGAATTGAGAGAAATCTATTTTATTTTTCAAGAAGATGAAAACGTATTCAGAATAAACCCATCTTTACAAAAAGGAATTTCCTGGAAAGTGCACAATATGTTGCATAATTTTGAAGAGAATAATTTTCAAATAATTTTTCTAAGGAACAATCTCCTTACTTACTACAGAGATGAGATCAAGCAGCCTGCGTTTCGGAAGGTAGTGAATAGTCTGACGCAGGGTGGGTTTTTGATCATAGGCAGCCATGAGAAATTACCTTTCGAATCAAACAATTTTGTACCTTTTCATGGCCAACCCTATATTTTTAGAAAGACATGAAGACACTCTTCACAATGAAAAAAAGGAATATGCTTATCACTGGCCCACCTGGATGCGGAAAATCAACCTTAATAGAAAAGATTATCAATAGAATGGAGGAGCCTGTAACTGGCTTTTTTACCAGGGAGATAAAAGAGAGAGGCAGAAGGGTGGGTTTTTCTATAAATACCTTGGATGGAAGGGAAGGCATTCTAGCGCACAAATCTATTAGGAGCGAATATAGGGTGGGCAAATATGGGATTAATATTGAAGATATAGACAATATTGCCATTCCCTCTATAATGCCCAGAGGGAAAGATGTGATCGTGGTGATTGATGAGATTGGTAAGATGGAGTGCTTCTCTTTGCTGTTTAGGGATGCTCTAATGAGGGTGTTGCCCTTACAAAATTGGATAATCGGCTCGATAGCCCAAAAAGGTGATCCTTTTATTCAAAAAATAAAGGAACGTGATGATGTTCGTTTGATATATATATCAGGACAAAATCGGAATATGCTTGTTGAAAAGATTATAGGTTATACTCAACGCAATAAACAAGCTTTGCTGCAGTAATAGTGGAACCTGATACCTAAAAAGGTCCTTTGGTGTTGAGGTACATTTCGCATTGCATTATAATTGCATGAAATGGTATAAAAGTTCTCTTTGGGGGTACCGGTTTGAAGAAGAAGGTTATCGCAATACTATTTTTTTGCCTGCTTTTTGGTGTAGGCCTCCTTGTGTACAATGGTCAGAGAAATTTACAGATGAAGGAGTTGTACTACTCCGGTACCATTGAGGCAAAACAGGCGGAGCTTGGCTTTCAGGTAAGTGGCCGAATTGTTGAAGTCTTGGTGAATGGAGGTGAATTTGTTAAAAGGGATCAGCTCCTGGCATCCCTTGACCAATCCGAATACAAGGCACGATATGAACAGGCACAGGCCGGTTTAGAGAATTCCATAAAAAATGTGCAGAAGCTGGTGTTAGTTTTGGAGCTCTATAAGAAGACACTCCCGAATGAGATTGCAAGAGCTGCGGCAGGCGTACAGGCCCTGAGCTCACAATTACATGAGTTGGAAGCCGGTTATAGGGAGCAGGATATAGAGAGGGCCAGACTGGCGTTTTTGACTGCTCAAGATGTTATGGAAGAGGCAAAGAAAAACAAGGAACGGTATGATAATCTCTTTCAAAAGAGTCTTGTTTCAGAGAGGGAATGGGACGCTGTAAAACTAAAATACGAAACCGCCGTAAAAGAGTTTGAAAAGGCCAAGGAAATGTTTGATATGCTGCGTGAGGGGGTCAGAAAAGAAACTATTCAGACTGCACGAGCTCGGCTTGCCGAGGGAAAGGCTGTTCTCAGACAGGCAACAGATAATTTAACGAAAATAAAGGCGGCAGAAAAAGAAGTTGAGGCAGCCACGTCACAGGTTAAGATGGCTCAATCATCCCTTAAAGTGGCTGAAACTCAACTGAGATATACGCAATTACGAGCACCCTTTGATGGGGTAATAAGCAGCCGGAATGTGGAGCCTGGCGAAGTGGTTTTACCTGGACGAGACGTGTTGTCTCTGTCAGATCTTTCCTCTGTTGATCTGAAGATATTTGTTGGCGAGAAAGAAATCGGCAGGGTCAAGCCAGGCCAGTTAGTTGATATAAAGGTTGATACCTTTCCTGATAAGATATATAGCGGAACAGTATCATTTATCTCACCTGAGGGGGAATTCACGCCGAAGATCATCCAGACCCAAAAAGAAAGGGTAAAACTTGTATACCTTGTCAAGGTGTTTATCCCAAATCCAGACCTTGAATTAAAGTCAGGAATGCCCGCTGATGCCTGGTTACGATAATGGCATGTCGGACATGAAACCTGATAAACCTCCCGAGAACCCACTTATTCAAGTCAATAAAGTTTCTAAGAACTTTGGACTCGTCGATGCTGTCAAAAATGTTTCGTTACATGTAAGAGAGGGCAGCATATTCGGTCTGATAGGTTCTGATGGAGCAGGAAAATCAACACTGCTTCGAATGATAGCAACGATGATCAGGCCATCTTCAGGCAGAATCTTAATAGAGGGACTGGATGTAGTGTCCCAAAGGGCACGCATAAAGCACTTGATAGGATATATGCCCCAGCGTTTTGGGCTTTACAAGGATCTCACGGTTGGGGAAAATCTTGATTTTTTCATGGATATTTTCGGTATATCCGGGCCTGAAAGAATCAGGAGAAGGAAGCGATATCTCGGTTTTTCAACCCTTTTTCCGTTCTATGAAAGGCTGGCGGGTGAGCTCTCCGGAGGTATGAAGCAAAAGCTGGGTTTGGCCTGTGTTCTGGTTCATGAACCAAGGGTTCTTATTTTAGATGAGCCTACTAATGGTGTTGACCCCGTATCTCGGCAGGAGTTTTGGAACATCCTCACAGAAATGAAGCGGGAAGGTATGACAATCCTTATTTCAACGGCCTATCTGGATGAGGGGGAAAAATGTGATCACCTGGCCCTTATGCATCAATCCCATATTTTTCTAACGGCAACCCCTAAACAAATTCAATCCCACTTTTCCAGCCTTGAGGAGGCAATAATCGATCGTATAAAGGAGGTAGATAAGGAGCTTTTACATGATACTTTCCGATTCTGAGGCTATTTATGTTGAGAATTTAGAGAAGAGGTTTGGCCGATTTGTTGCTGTTGACAGGATTACCTTCTCTGTCAAGAGAGGGGAAATTTTCGGTTTTCTGGGTCCAAACGGTGCGGGAAAATCGACCACCATACGTATGCTCTGCGGTATTATAACCCCTACTTCAGGATATGGAAGGGTTGCGGGTCATGATATCTTCTCAGAGGCTGAGGAAATCAAGCATTCTATAGGGTATATGTCACAGAAATTTTCCCTTTACGCGGATATGACGCCTTTTGAGAATATACGTTTTTATTTGGGTGTCTATAACCTGCCATCCGAGCAGTGGGAGGATCGGATCGAATGGGTGCTTGACATAACCCAGTTGCAAGATGTCAGACACCGCATAACTCGGGAGTTACCCCCTGGATGGCGCCAGCGTCTGGCTTTGGGCTGCGCCCTGCTTCACCGCCCTGAAATTCTTTTTCTGGATGAGCCTACCTCAGGGGTAGATCCCATTACCCGGCGGCATTTCTGGGAATTTATCGATCATCTTGCACAGGATGGAATGACGGTTTTTGTGACCACACACTACATGGATGAGGCTCGTAACTGCCAGAAGATCATAATGATCAACGAGGGAAAGATTGTGGCCACTGGTAGTCCATCAGAGATAATTTGCGAGATATTTCCAGAGCGACCAGACGCAGACTTGAATGATGTGTTCATCCAGTTGATGTCAAGGAGAAAGAGCTAATTGAACCTCATACATATCAAAGCCATTGCACGAAAGGAGTTTTACCATCTGATCAGGGACTTCAGAAGTCTCTATTTAGCATTTATTATTCCCCTTTTGCTTATTTTAATATTTGGGTATGCCCTTAGCCTGGACGTGGATAATGTCAAAACCGTGGTAGTCGATTATGATAAAACCGAATTAAGCCGGGATTTTATTTGCAAACTTGACGCATCTTCTTATTTTAATGTTATCCAGCACCTTTCAGATACAGTTGCTGCCACGGAATACCTTGACCAGGGACGTACAACCATGGCCATAATTATTCCCCCGGACTGGACCAGGGATATTAAGGCAGACCGTGAAACACCGCTCCAGGTGCTGCTCGATGGGAGTGATCCCAATTTTGCCGGTATATCGAGGGGCTACATTACGGCCTTTGTTGAAAGGTACAACCGTGGTCGTCTCCTTGCTTTTCTCAGTCGTCATGGAAAAGAGAAAATAAATCCACCTGTCGAGGCACGAATACGGGTCTGGTTCAACGAGGATCTGGAGAGCCGTAATTTCATTGTCCCTGGAATTATTGCAATCATTATCATGATTGTAGGTGCAATGTTGACCTCGTTGGTGGTGGCAAGGGAATATGAAAATGGCACCATGGAAACGATACTTTCCCTGCCGATAAGGGCCGGGGAGTTTTTAACGGGCAAGGCTATTCCATATTTCCTGATAGGCATTGCTGATGTGCTTGTGGCTGTTTTTATGGGTCAGGTCCTGTTTGGTATAGTCATGCGATCGAATTTCTGGCTGATGGTGCTGGCATCCTCCCTTTATCTTTTAGTGGCCCTTAGTCTGGGGCTCCTTATTTCCATTGTGACTAAATCCCAGCTCGTGGCCAATATTCTTGCGATATTGATCACATACCTTCCATCGCTTCTTCTTTCCGATTTTGTCTTTCCTGTGGTGAATATGCCCGAGGTATTACAAATGATAACCTATGCGGTTCCTGCCACATATTTTATAGATATTCTGAATGGCCTGTATTTACGGAACCTTGGACTGACCAATCTGTGGACGAGCTACCTTATTCTTACTGTAATGTTTATGGTGCTTTCAGTAATGAATCTTGTGTTGATGAAAAGAGAGGGCATGTAAGGTGAGCTGGCTCAGGGTTCGAGAATTTGTGAGAAAGGAATTTATCCAGCTTTTTAGGGATAAAAACAACAGGCCTCTCTTAATTATAGCCCCTCTTGTGCAGTTAATCGTTTTTGGCTATGTGGTAACAACCGATGTTCGGGATATAAGAATAGGTTTTCTCGATCAGTCAAAAACAAGAGAGAGCAGGATGCTCATTGATGCCTTAAATGCCAATAGGACGTTTAGGATAATCAATTACCCGCAAAACCCAGAGGGCCTGGAAGAACTACTGCTTACCCGAAAAATTGATCTTGCTGTCAAAATCGGGCCGGATTTTACCAGTAAGATCAGGAAAGGACAAACCGCAGGGATACAGATTATCGCAGATGGCAGTATGAGCAACATGGCATCTGTGAGGATAGCCTATGCCTCATTAGTTATAGATCGATTTAATCAACATTTGATCGATGAGCTCTACCCTCAAAAAATTGTCTATGGCAAAATAGATGCCAGGATACGTACCTGGTATAACCCCAACCTCTATAGTCATAATTTTTATGTTCCGGGTATTGTGGCCTTTTTGATCATGCTTACCACGTTGCTATTTACCTCAATGGCAATTATAAAGGAGAGGGAGGCAGGAACCATGGAGCAGTTGATCGTTACACCCATAAGGCCATCAGAATTAATCCTCGGCAAAACGATCCCCTATGTAATTATTTCATTAGCACAGATGGCAGGAGTGAGCCTATTTGCAATCTTTTGGTTCAAAATTCCCTTTAACGGGAGTGTGCCACTTATATTTATTGGTGCACTTCTTTTCATAATGAGCACCTTGGGCCTGGGGCTATTTATATCTACCATATCCACCACGCAGCAACAGGCCATGATGACCACCTTTTTTTTCATCCTTCCTCTTTTCATGTTCAGCGGTTTCGTTTTTCCCATTGAGAACATGCCAGCGGTAATTCAGTGGTTGACCTATTTGAATCCACTAAGGTATTTTTTGGTTATTATCAGGGGGATCTTTTTGAAGGGGGTGGGCCTGAAAATACTGTGGCCCCAATTCGTTGCATTGATTATTCTTGGGGCGATTGTGTTTGCAGGCTCAATAAAAAGGGTTAGAAAAAGGTTGGATTAGAAAGATATTATAAAGTTAAGATAAGGTGTAGACTTTAAAATAAGATTTTGGACTGGCAGCGCATCTTGAGAATTTCAAATGCCAAAGTTCAAAGTTAAAATGAATGCCAAAATCCAAATGCCAAATAGGAACGCTTTGACATTAAGGCATTCTTGCCCTGTGGAATTCCCGTTTTGAGGGACCCCCTACGGGGGATTCCACAGGGTGAAGATTTGATTTGACATTTGGGTTTTGTCATTTGGCATTTACATGCATGGTATGCGGACTATGCACTCAAGTAACATTCTATTAAAAGCTGGAGTAACTGATGGCATGCGTTATTGGGATTGATATAGGTTCTGCATTTTCAAAAGGTATAATCATGCGTGATCAAAAGATCGTAGGGTCTTATGTAATGCCCTCCGGAGGAAACTATAAATTAGCTGCTGAAAGGGTTAAAGAGGAACTGCTCTATAAGACAGGGTTAGCCTCGAATGATATTCTGTATTTAGTTGCTACTGGGTACGGCGCAAAAAGTGTAACCTTGGCAGATGAGGTAGTTACGGACATATCCTGTCATAGCAGAGGAATATTTTATCTTTTCCCCTCGGTAAGGACAGTAGTTGATGTTGGTGATCTCTTTAGCAAGGCCTTTCGGATTGATGAAAGAGGAAATTCGCTCACATTTCTATTGAGTGGCAAGTGTGCTGGTGGGAGCGCCAGGGTGTTAAAGGTAATTGCCAAGGTTTTACAGGTAAAGGTGGAGGAGATAGGGGCGCTGTCATTAAAGTCACAGAAAAGGATAGATTTTAACACCGGATGTGCTGTTTTTGCGGAGACCGAAGCAGTATCGAGGATAGCTGAGGGTGCTTCGAGAGAGGACCTTCTGGCCGGGATTCACAGGGCCCTGGCAGCACAGATTAATAGCCTGGCAGAGAGGGTAGGGATTGAAAGAGATTATGCCCTGGTTGGTGGTGGGGCAAGGGATGTGGGGCTGGTTAAGGCAGTTGAAGAGATAGTAGGTTTTGAGGTTGTTATACCGGAAGATCCACACCTGACAGCCGCTATTGGAGCGGCTGTCATAGCTGGAGAAAAGGCAAGGGGGATCAGCTTATCTTAAATACCAGGGCTGCTCCTGTATCGCCAGCGGCGCACCCTGCCCAAAGACAATACCCACCGCCAAGCATAACGACCTCTTCTAATAACTCTATAATTATCCTGCCGGCTGTAGGGCCTTGAGGGTGGCCATAGATCATAGAATTTCCGTAATTGTTCATCCAATTAACATCCATACCCATCTTGGAGGCCATATAGATGTCATTGATGGCAAAGGGCTGATGGGTCTTGACGGCCTTTAAATCTCCTACTTTTATCCCTGCCTTTTCAAGTGCCATCTGTGCAGCGGGAACAGGGGCCGCAGCCATATATCCCTTTTTTGCCCTTGAGAACCCATATGAGACAATCTGGATCTCAACATTTGGATCTGCGCTTAGTTCTTTGGCCTTATCCCGAGTAGTTACAATAACACCGCAGTTTCCATCCGCAGGAAATGTCTGTGCTCCAAAGGTGTGTGCACCTCCTGGTTCAACAGGTTTGAGTCTGGCCAGGCCTTCGGCTGAGGTTGGGGTCACACCCTCATCTTCTTCTACTAACATGGTTTTCTTCTTAGAGATTTTGACCTCTGGGGAAAACATATATCTTTTCTGGAAGGCCCTATCATTGGCCATGGCGTCCTGGTATTGTTCATATCTCCTTAATGTGACGGCATCGCACTCTTCCCGAGTTGTTCCTAACTCTTTGGCAACATTCTCAGCCGTCTGGATCATCTTTAGGCCTGCCCATGGATCAGAGTTGAAATTGTCCATCATCCAGTTTTCTGACTCTACTTCTCCACCTGGTCCAAGGGGTTTTGGCCAGATAGTATGTGGGCCATTGGAACAGCGATCTGTCATAAGGGCAAATCCTGTCTCATAGGCTCCGAGTTCTATATCTGTGGCAGCAAGATTTATACAGGTAGTTGATGTAGTGCATGCCTGATTGACCATGACGGCAGGTAAATCCTTGGCACCATTGACTAACATGGCTGCTGCCCAGGTGTGACCATAAAAATGATGGTGTTGTGCTATGGTTATCCCAAAATACATATAGTCAAATATAGTGGGGTCAAAATTATTTTTTGTCAGCCATCGGTTGGCTGTTGTTGCCCCTAATGAGATAGAATTTTCATTAGCCATAGCCCCCTGCCATCTGCAAAATGGGGTCGAATAGTAGCCCTTGTAAGGTATGAATGCTTTTGTCAACATGTCTTTTTCCCTCCATTGTGAGTGTTAGGTTTATTGTGCCTGTTGTGTTTATTGGGTTTACTGCCTACTGCCTACGTTTTTAGGCATCACTCCACTTGCCATATTTCTCTCTCAGGATTCTGTGTAAAATCTTTCCAGTTCCTGTTCTGGGCATTTCTTCTTCCTTGATGAAATCAACGGATTTTGGTCTTTTGAACCCTGCAATTTTACCCTTGGTAAAATCCATTATCTCTTTTGCAAGCTCATCACTCGGCTCATAATTCTCATTCAAGATGATAATGGCCTTTATTGCCTCGCCCCATTTTTCATCAGGAACGCCTATTACTGCGATATCCTTAACAGCAGGGTGGGCACCGACAGTACTCTCTACCTCGGATGGAAATACGTTTTCCCCACCAGTTATTATCATATTTGCTTTTCTATCTACCAAGACATAGAAGCCATCTTTATCCCGTTTAGCCATGTCTCCAGCGCTTGACCATTCCCCTTCAAATGCCTCTTTGGTCTTCTCCGGTTCTTTCCAATACTCCTTAAAGATCATGGGAGTTCTGTAAAAAACCTCACCTACCTCACCATCGGGTACAGGATTTCTGTTCTCATCAAGCAGTTTAATCCTGTCTGTGCCATAGATTTCCTTGCCGATAGAGCCAAGTTTTTCAAACTGATATTCTGGTCTTAACAGGGTTACTAAACCACCCTCTGTAGTACCATAGGCCTCCCAAAGCTCTGCATTTTTAAAGTAATCCATGATTGCAAGCTTAAGATCTTTTCTGGCAGGAGCAGATGATATTAATAACTGCCTCATGGAAGATACATCTATATTGTTTTTAACCTCATCTGGAAGACTAAGCATCATAATATAATGTGTGGGTACCAGGGAGGTAAAGGTAATCTTGTATTTCTCAATGGTTTTAAGAAGGTCCTCAGGGTCAAAGCTCACCATATTATACACAAATACTGGGGCAGTCAGCATGGTATAGGGAAAGGAATAAAATATGGAATTCACATGGCACATTGGCATTACCAGCATCACCTTATCAGTAGGCCTGACACCCTGGTTCAGATTATTGAGGACATATTGGGCATGATAACTTTCATGGGTTTTGACCACACCTTTGGGCCTTCCTGTTGTTCCCGAGGTATACATAAAAGTCCAGGTGTCATCGCCGTCTACCATGATGTCAGGTTCTTCCGGGGATGATTTGGCCAGCCAATCCTCATACCCTATATACCCATCTGGAACAGGGCCTTCTCCTAAATAAATATAGGCATCCTTTGGAACCGGAAGTTTGTCTTTCATGGCATCTATCATCTCCACAAAGGGCTTCTCAACAATAAAGGCCTTGCATTCTGCGTGATTGACAATATATTCGATATCTGGGGGTGCCAGGCGAAACATTAATGGAACTATGGTTTGACCCCCCTTGGCACATCCAGCATATATGTCCATCCACTCACCACGGTTAAATGCTAATACGGCAAATCTCTCCTGATAGCCAATACCTAAGTCTGATAGACCATTAGCAACTCTACAGGCCCTCTCGTTCCATTCCTTAAAGGTGCATTCATTATTTTTATCCTGCCACCCTAATTTATCTGGATAATTGATGGCGTTCATCTTGACAACGGTCCCTGCATGCATCCATTTACTTGTTGTCATTTTTATCCTCCTTTTTTAGTAGTCAGTTGTGTCTGTTGTGTTTTTTGGGTTTGTTATGTTCAAACAAATTGTAGACTGCGAATACGAACAAGAGATAAGTAAGTAATATTTAAGATAATTTAACGGCTCAACAGCTTAACCAAAAAGGCTCTTTTGCTTAGTTTAAGCACTCTTCACAAAGTAAAGATCCTTAGAACTCAACAAACACAATAGACCCAACAAACCCAACAAACATTAAATAATTGAATTAGCCACAATTTCAGTAATATCCATCACCTTGATCTTTGGTCGTTCTTCTTTGGGAATGGCCTTTACCCCTTTCCTGAGGTTATCCTTGCATGCTGAACAACCAGAAACTATTATTTCTGCATCCACCTCCACAGCGTCTTTTACTCTGACTGCTGCCATGTCTGCTGAGAGCTCTGGCTCCAGGGCCATAACACTTCCGCCACCTCCGCAGCACCTGGCCATCAAGCGGTTTCTCTTCATCTCAATGAAATCAATATCAGGGATGGCCTTTAGTATCTCCCTCGGCTCATCAAATATCTGAAAAGCCCTTCCCAGGTCACAGGGATCATGGTAGGTGATCTTTTTGCCGAGGTCACCACCCAATTGTATCTTTTTCTCCTCTATTAACCTTTGAATATAATGAACAGAATGGAAGAGTTTGACTCCCAGATCCCCTGCTTCAGGATAGTATTTTCTAAATGTTTTATAACAACCGGCACACGGGGTTACCAGCTCTTTTGCCCCAGTTGCCTTAATAAGGTCAATAACGTTTCTGGCGTTTTGCACAAATTTTTCTTGATCTCCCATAAGATGCAAAGGAAATCCGCAGCAAATCTCATCTTTTCCAAGCATTGTGTAATCAACACCAGCGGTATCCATGATTTTTAAAAAGCTTGGAACTATTTTCATATCTAAATAGCTCGAGACACAACCCATAAACAGAAGGGTATTTGCTTTTTTCTTTATCTCGCCAGTTTCAAGCTTTTTCTTGATTGATAAGGGATAGATGGCAATCCTGTCTTCCTTTTTGGCTGCATAAACATTATTTGTATTTGAGATACTGTCTCTCAGTGCCATGACCGGTTCAGGAGCAAAACCAGAGGCAAAGAGCTTTTCGCGACCTTTTTGAATAATTTCATCTACCTTGATATGGGCAGGGCAGAATTGGGTACAGGAATTACAGGTGGTGCAGGTATAAAATGAGTTTGCCAGTTCCTTGGAGGGCCCGATTTCCCCTGTCATTAAATTGAATGCAAGAATGTTCCTCCCTCTGGCATTTCGTGACTCGAGTTGGGTAACGTCATAGGTAGGGCATCCTAAACGGCAGAAGCCGCAATTGATACATGCAAGGATCTCATTGTCTGTATCATAACCAAAGGAGTTGAGCCCCTCTGGATGCTCCAAAAGGGATTTGAATGCAAAGTAGTCATAGCTATCATGTTTCTTTTTGTCTAATCCCATCTTGCCTGGATTCAGTATCCCGTTAGGATCAAGGGCCTTTTTTATCGATCGCATAACATCCAATGCCGGGCCCAGCTGTTTTTCTATATATGGCGCCCTGGCAAGACCGGTTCCGTGTTCAGCGGTAATGGTGCCTCCCATTTCAAGGGCAATTTCAGCAAGTTCATCTGCAGCCGGTTTGAGCCTGTTCCATTCATCCTGGCTTCGCATATCAGTTACAAAGGTAGTATGCACATTCCCATCTCCAATATGGCCAAAGGTGGTAAGCAGCAGGTTGTATTTATCTGCTATCGCCTGTGCCCTCTTAATAGTCTCAGGGATCTTTGATGAGAGAACGCCAAGATCTTCTGATATTGCAACAAGCCTGTAACCTGGTTTAATCCTTGAAAGCGTTGGCACCAGTTTTCCTCTTGCCTCCATTATTTCGGCAGTCTTGGCCGGGTCATCACTCCAGGTGAAGTCCTCCACATTGTATTTTTTACATATCTCGCTAATCCTTTCCATATCCCTGCCTACTATTTCCTTGGCGCCGTCCAGCTCGAGGATAAGCATGGCCTCTATCTTGCTCACATCCCTGTCAATATGATCTTGAACAATCTTGAGGCTGTATTTGTCCAGTATTTCGCATGCGGTAAGTTGTATGCCTGATGAGATGATATCCCTGACTGCCTTTCCACCAGCATCAAGATTCTGAAACATTGCCAGGGCGAGGGCAGTATATTCCGGGAGAGTTCGTATTTTTACTGTTATCTCTGTAATGACACCGAGAGTCCCCTCGGAGCTGGCAAAGACATGGTTTAGGTCATAGCCCATAGATGATTTAGGAGTTTTAAAACCAGTTTCAATGATAGTTCCATCAGCAAGAACTACCTTAAGGGCCTTTACATAATCCCTGGCTGTGCCATATTTAACAGCCCTGTGTCCGCTTGAGTTGGTAGACATCATGCCGCCTATTGAGGCAATGAGCTCGCTACCAGGGTTGGGAGGGAACATAAGATTTTGTTTGGCCAGGGTCCTGTTCAAATCCATACAGATGACTCCTGGTTCTACCCGTGCATAAAAATTGTCTTTATTGACCTCTAAAATCTTGTTCATCTTATGGACATCCAGGAGTATGCCACCTTCTACCGGGAGGGATGCACCGGTTACACTTGTACCGGAACCCTGGATTGTCACCGGAGTTTTTTCCTGATTTGCCAGGCGCATAATGGAAGAGATTTGCTCTGTGGTCTGGGCATAAACCACCACATCAGGAACTCCTACATGCACTGACATATCGCGTGAATTGCAAATACATTCCACGCGATCAGAAAATACATTTTCTTTTCCTACAATTGTTTCTATTTCGCTAATTATATCCATTATGATACCTCGTATTTGGTTTACAAATATAGCTACATTTTAGCTACATTTTAACTATAAATAAAACGATTATAGTGTGTCAAGGTAAAATTAGGGTTGTTATGGAGGCCAGGGTATGTTTCTACATAACAGTGTATTTTGGGCCTCCTCCACCTTCAGGTGTTACCCATGTGATGTTTTCATAGGGATCTTTTATGTCGCAGGTCTTACAATGGACACAGTTAGAAAAATTTAGCTTCATGCTTTGCTTACCAGTCTCCTCATCAATTTCCATTTCATAGACATTAGCAGGACAAAAGCTAAGGCATGGATTTTGGTATTCTTCTCTGCATTTAGTATAACAAATATTCAGGTCAAGTATCTTGAGGTGTGCAGGTTGTTGTTCCTCATGGATAGTTCCTGAATAATACACATCAGATTCTTTATCAAAGGTTTGCTTCCCGTCGAATTTTATTATACCCTTTTGTTCATCTGTAGGAGAGGCAGCTCCATAGAAATCAATTACCTTTTTCTGGTGGACAAAATCGGCCTTTGCAGAAAGTTTTCCTTTCAAGATCCTCCCCCCTAACACATACTGGAATCCTGCTTTGATAAGGCCTACCCATAAACCTTTCTGAAATGCCTGATGAAAATTTCTTACCTTGTGAAGTTCCTTGCCTATGTAACTTTTATAGAGGGATGTTTGGTATCGCTCAAGTTGGGCAGAAGAGAAATCTTTTTTTAGAAGTGCCTCCAAGATCGTTTCAGCAGCAAGCATACCTGATTTCATAGCAATGTGAATCCCTTTGATCTTTTGGCTGATGAATAGGCTGGCTGAATCTCCAATAATAACCCCTCCGTCAAATGCGAGTTTTGGAATAGAAAAATATCCTCCAACTGGGGCTGTTTTTGCTCCATATTGGATGAGTGTGCCGTCCTTTAATATCTCAGCTACAAAAGGGTGGAGTTTGAACTTTTGAAATTCAAGATGGGGATCCAAAAATGGGTCTTCACAGTCCAGTCCAGTTAATAGGCCAACTGAGACCATATTGTTTTTCATTCCATAGATGAAACCCCCACCATATGTATTGGTTTTAAGGGGGTAGCCCATACTATGGAACACTTGGCCTGGCTCAAATCTTTGCTCTGGGGTTTCCCACACCTCTTTTACTCCGACTACATAGGTCTGTGGATTTTTGCCTTCTTCCAAATTCAATTTTTTTATAAGTGTTTTGGTGAGGCTCCCTCTTGTGCCTTCACCAAATACAGTAACCTTGGCATGTAAATCAATTCCTGGTTCAAAGTTTGTTTTCTTATTGCCATCTGGATCTATTCCCTTATCACCTGTTCTCACTCCAATAACTCTGTTGCCGTCATAGAGTATCTCTGTTCCTGCGAATCCGGGAAATATGTCTACGCCATTTTCCTCAACCAAATTACCGAGCCAGTTTGTTATCTTTGAGAGTGCGACAATATAATTCCCATGATTATTTAGTGGAGGAGGTGTTATAGGAGATTTAATGCGTCCTTTTGTGGTTAATAGCGAGACTTCCTCTTTTGTAACCTCACCTTCAAATGGTGCATCTTTTTCCAGAAAATCAGGGATAAGCTCTTTGAGGGCAACAGGATCCATAATTGCCCCAGAAATACTATGAGAGCCAATATCGGTACCTTTTTCGAGCAGTGCAATCATGATTTCGTCAAGCCTTCCCCCTTTCCCTTCTTGATCAACCTTATCATTGTGCGCCTTTATGAGATTCGAGAGATGAAGGGCACCACTTAGGCTGGCGATGCCACCACCTACAAAGAGTACGTCAACTTCCATAATTTCTCTTTCTTCTTCCACTATTCAATCCTCCTTATTAATGTATTGAATGTATGTCTTTAATAAGCCAAATGTAGGAAAAGTTTTATAGCACAGTACCTAAATATGCTGCAAGACAATTTTGGGAATGTGTTTAAAGCATACAGATTTTTGCTTGACTGATCTTTTGTTTATGAGATATGTGATGTCAGGGCATGGTACACTACGAGTCATTGGTCATTGGTTATCTGTTACATATTGAGTTTTCTGACTGTTTTTTTCATCTAACGAAGCTTCGCCTCAAACCGACAAGTTGTGAGGAGCATGGGTATCTCTTTTCAGGTAATGAACTGGGCAGTAACTTCTGCTCGTCCATTACCGATGCTCCAGGCGGGCGGCCATCTAAGTCTTGGACTCTCGAGGGAGAGGTGACGGGTAAGTTCTCTAAGGCCTTCCCGCCCGCCTTTACCCGTGCCAATAGCTGGCTTACACGTATCCGCTTCTTCATACCTGAAAAGAGATACCCATGCTCCTTTTAAAACTTGACACATTTGTTAAGAAGTTGCCTTATGAAGACATCTAGTGACAGATGCCTTTTGACAAATGACATTCAATATTGTGAGGAGGATAGTAAAAATGGAAAAGACATTAGCCATAATTAAACCCGATGGTGTGGCTCGAGGTCTTATAGGTGAGGTTATTCGACGGTTAGAAAAAGAAGGCATTAATATTTTAGCTATTAAAATGATCTGGATGACAAAAGAGCAGGCGAAAGGTTTTTATAAGGTGCATGCGGGGAAACCGTTTTATGAAAGTGTTACTGATTTTATGTCTTCAGGTCCATGTGTGGTGATGGTTCTAGAGGGTGAAGATGGTATTAATGTCTATAGGAAATTAATGGGGGCTACCAACTATAAGGAGGCTGCGAAAGGCACCATTAGGTATGATTATGCAACAGATATTGAAAAAAATGTTGTGCATGGATCGGATAGCCCCCAAAGTGCTGCATTTGAGATAGCTTACTTTTTTAATGAGTTAGAGATTTTCAAAGAATAATGCCTTTTATTGATTCCAATTAATGTAAAAAAGGAGTCAGCCTATTCTTCTTTCTTAAGATCCTTTACCTCTTTCTTAAGGTCCTCTACCTCTTTCTTTAACTCGCCTGCATCAGGCTCTTCCTCAAATTTTTCTGCATTTCTTTTATCTTTCCATTCTTCAATGCCGAGATATGCAGCTAAAGCACCACCCAAGATAAGTAAGACAGGTATTCCAGCTGCTAAAGCCTTAACAAAATATCCCCAAAATATAATAATTCCTATAATCCCCAAAACCAACGATACCACACCACCAAATAAAGCCGCCATTTTTCCCTCCTTATCTTTTCTTTTATTATTAATGAGGACAATAATTTTATTGCTCTCTCTACCACAATAAAAAGTATCATTCAAGAAGATAATTGTATTTTCCATGCCTAAATTTCAAAGGATACTACCATTTATTACATAAAAACACATAAAGATAATTTTTTCTACAATTATCACTAAGGTAGAATCGTTACACATATTTTCTTTGACAAGATAGACTAAATTGGATAAGAGAATCTATCTGATCGCACAAGAGCAATGCTTTTTTGGGGGACGCTAATGGATACTATCAAGGATTATTTTTTATGTGATAAATGTAAAAATAAAAATTTTATTAAAATCTATACTTTTTCTACCCAGTTTCGAAGGGTAAATTTTTCAGATAATCTCATACATGATGAAATTACAGAAGAAATCTACCAGTGCACACATTGCAGCAAAACCTTTTCAAAACACCAGATAGCGACACGTTTAAAGGAAATAAAAGATGAAAGACTTAAATCTTTAGATATGACAGGGAAGTAACAGTAGTTTTAGATGATTTCCTTTCCACTTAGTCTTAGATCCCTTTCTTCATTCCACTTTATCCATTCAGTTTTTCTTTCCGCTTCATGGTCAAAACTGATAGGTGTGCTGATGCCTTCTTTAGTGACAATTACCTGTTGGTATTGCCTGAGAAGGATCTCATTCCATTCCTTTTCGGTGATTTTATGGGGGCCTTGAACTCTATGTGGTTTTTTAAAATCCGTAATAATCCCGGATTCAGGCATTTTTTGCAAAGGATTATATATTTCAACCTCTCCTTCAAAGACCTTTATGATGGTAGACTGGTCACGCTTTAATTTTAGGTCATATGCTGTCCCTCTGACACCAGCTACCAAGGTTGGGGTGGATACATACATTTCTTTTTTCCTGCGCGATTTAGCTTGTAACACCTTTCCCCAGAGCCTTCCAAGAAAAAGTTTAAATTTCCCCACAACTGATTTTTTGTGCTCATCCCTCTTTAAGGTACCAATTCTTAGTGTTGAGCCCTCATCTAATCTGATAACTCTTCCCTGACTCATCATTAATTCTACGCTGCCACCACGTTTTACTTCTATACGATCTTTAGAATCAAGAATCATATTTAATAAAGCTTTTTTATGAAGGCCTTTCGTATCTTTTTTAATTATTACTGGATGCTTCAAAAAGGTTATCACCACCGTTTCTCTTTTTTGCTCTGGAACAATGCTATTCATTTCTTTTTTTGAGAAAAATTTTATTTCTTCTCCTTCAGTAAGATTATCCCAATCTTTAATATGGCGATTAATTTTGACAAATTGTTTTGTCATTTCAGGATTGAATCTGCCGTATATTTTAAAGCAAAGGAAGCTTATTGAGTCATTTGCTTTCACTTTCATGGATTGCCTTTCAGAGGCCTCTAAATAAAAAGGGGAAAAGAAAAGGATGGCAATACTTAACAAAAGTGTAGTTATTTGTATTCTACTTTTTTTACTCATCTTATTTTTTATCTTCTATATCATGGCTATAAAATTGGAACTTGTATGATCCTATTTCAATCGTATCAAAATCTTTGAGATAATAGCTTTCTTTTTTTACTTGATTATTAACCTTAACTTTGGTTTTCCCAGTAGTTGCTGTAATAGCATAACCATTTGGTCTTCGGCTAATAGTAGCTGCAGTAGGAGGCATAAATAAACCGCCGAGCCTTATTTCAGAAGTTTCAGCCTTGCCTATCTTGGTTAACTTTTTCGTCAGTTGAATTTCGCCTTCACCAGAGCCATCAATGAAGCTTACGACACCAATTTTTCCTTGTTGAGCGGATACATCCTTGGCCTTTTTTTCGGCCTGTTTCTCTAACAGCTCCTTTTGCTGGGCTGTATCAAGGATCATGGTCTTATCAAGCTCTCCCTCTTTAGCTTTGGCTCGTTCCTGCTTTGACATAGCAAAGAAAAGGAGATGTTTGCCGATAGTTATTTTATCCTTATGTTGTAGTTTATAAGAAGCAATTTTTTTATCATTCGCAAATGTTCCGTTTGTACTTTGTAGGTCAGTAAGAATATAGATACCTCCAGTTTTATCTATTCTGGCATGGTGACCGGATACTGCCAGATTATCAATAACAATTTCATTTGCTTCATCCCGCCCGATAGTCATGCTATCTTTGGAAAAAGGATACTCCTTTATCACTTTTTTATTAAATACTAATATAACACGTGCCATAATATATGCCCCTTTTTGTGGTTAATAAGAAAAAGCAGACTCTCATTTTTTATTCTTTAAAAAGGTGTGAAATTTTTTTATTATTCCTCGCTTTTCATCAGGTTCTTTATTTACACATATTAAAGAGACAGTGATATTATCAGTACCACCTCTCTTGTTGGCCTCAGAAATGAGTTGCTGACAGATATATTCAGGGTCATTTCCGTTTTTGATAATGTTTAGTATTTCATTGTCTGATACAAGGTCTGTGAGCCCATCAGTGCAGAGTAAAAAACGGTCATTATCTACGTGCTCAATTTCGAACACATCTGCATCAACAGTATCTGAAGAACCTAAATTTCTTGTGAGTATGTGTCGTAAAGGTGAAATTTTTGCTTCTTCCTCGGATATCAGGCCCATCTCTAACTGTTCAGCTACCATACTGTGTTCCTTAGAAAGGGGCTCCATTGAATCTCCTCTTATAAGATATATCCTGCTATCACCCACATTAGCTGCAATTATGGTAGAGGGCATTGCTGCCAGAATTACAATTGTTGTTCCCATACCTTTGTATTCTGTATATTCTTGAGACATCTCATATATGACTCTGTTCGCTAATTTAATACTACTTGATAGATAATTACCTCTTTGGCTCAAGGTCATATCCGGAAAGTCAAATATTTCGGTCACCGGACTGTTTTTATTTATCCAATTATTAACATTTTTTTGGATTATCTGTACGGCAACCTTGCTGGCAACCTCTCCAGCCAAATGACCCCCCATACCATCAGCCACTATGTATAATTTAGCAGAGTTGTCCATTGCAAGGGAATCCTCGTTACTTTCCCTCTTAAGACCTACATCAGAAAGTCCCGCAGCTGAAATTTTCAATATTTCTCCTTAATGATTTTCAACTTCTACTTGTTATCTTTATTTTTTTGTGCCCTCAGTGTATCAATTTTATTCGCTAAGACTCTTAAATACTTAGCAAAATTACTCGCCTTCTGAAACCTATGATCCGGGTTTTTGGCTAAGGCTTTATCGATTATTTGCTCACATGGCTTAATAACTTTTGGATTTATTGTATGGGGTGAGGCATGTTTTTCCTGAGTGATTTTGTAAAAAAGACTGTTCATATTGTCACCAGTGAATGGCAATTCTCCTGTGAGGAGCTGAAAGAATACCACACCCAGCGAGAATATATCGGAGCGAGCATCTATCTGACGACCCATAATCTGTTCTGGTGACATATAGTTCGGTGTACCGAGTATTATTCCACTTCTGGTTTTTGAGGCAGACATTGACTTTGCTATTCCAAAATCAGTTACCTTTACCGTACCAATTTTTAATAGCATGATATTTGCTGGTTTTATGTCTCTGTGAATTACACTATTGTTGTGCGCATATTCTAACGCGTCGGCTGTTTCAGCTATGATATCGAGTATTTTTCTCATTGGAAGGAGCGATCCTTTCTTACAATATTTTTCGAGATCATCTCCGTCTAAGAATTCCATGGCCATATACGTAAGGTCATAGTCTTCTCCTATGTCGTGTATGGCAACAATTCCAGGGTGCGAGAGTTTTCCTGCCAACTCAGCCTCTGTAAAGAAACGCTCTTTTATTTCTTTTAGCTGATCCTCTTCAAATTCATCAGAGAAACGGATTGTCTTGATTGCCAAGAGGCGATTGATTTTAGGATCTCTTGCTTTATACACGGTACCCATTGCGCCCCGACCCAACTCCATGAGTATTTCATATCTTCCAACGGTGGGCTTAATTTCCAGGTCATCTGAAACAATTATTTTTTCTTGCTTACTTCCTTGATAGGCACCTAATGGCAGAGAACTGAGTACCTTTTTTAATTTTGGTATACGTTCATTTAAATCCTTAAATGCTTTTTCTTTCTTACGAATATATTCATATATAGAAATAGCCTTATTAATCATTCTCT
Source organism: uncultured Desulfobacteraceae bacterium (assembly GCA_964611035.1). Lineage (GTDB taxonomy): Bacteria > Desulfobacterota > DSM-4660 > Desulfatiglandales > B25-G16 > B33-G16. Next base: position 38,324 of record CAZSWT010000001.1, on the reverse strand, counting down.
TTCGTTCATAATCAAGCCCAAGATTGTAAATAATATCCCTTAGTTCATCATCGAGAGGACATTTTCTGAATTTTTCAAATGACAGATCAAGCAATCCCTGGCTCTGGAGACTAATACCGAGCATCCGATTAGTTTCTATTGCCTCCTTTGAGAGACCGGTCGTGCGAATGTAGAGAAAGTCTTTTCCCATAATAACAACATAGATCGTTACCAGAGAGAGAAGAATGTAAATGCTTTTAAACCATATATCAAATGCAATAAAAAAGATGGCACTGGTTAAAAATACAAGAAAAATAAGTCCGGCTGTGATTCCCGTTCTGTTTAAATAACTGAAACGGGATTGGAAGAATGAGGATGCTATACCAAGCAGCACTAAGATAAGAACTTCCAGATAGAGCATCATATTTGAGCGTTTAAGAAAACGTCCGTTTAAAAGATCCTCGATTACATTGGCCATAAACTCTATCCGTGGCATAGATGGATCTACTGGCGTGCTCACTGTAGGGCTTCCTTTGTCTGTAAAGCCAATGAGGACAATTTTGTCATCAAATACGGCCGGGACCTTTTTAACATTTAGGATATCGATAAATGAATAGTATGGAAATGATCGTCTTCCACCTTTAAATTTAATGAACATTTCGCCATTGGTGGTTGGAATAATTTCTTCTCCGATTTTGATTCCGGAGCCTTTAATTATTACCTGCTCAGGATGCTTATTTATGTAGTCAAGCACAAGACGTAAAGGCATGGAGGGAATTATATGTCCTCGATAATCAATAAATGGATTATGAACCTGGCCCATCATTATTTTATTAGGGGAGAGATTTATGTGTCCCAGGGCATGACTGCTTTTTAATAGCTCATTAAATGGGGTGGTTAATTCTCTAACAGATGTGTGGTCTTCAATATTAATGTTATCTTTTTTAAATGTACTGAGATTGAGAAATGATTCAGGTGGAATTACTAATTCGGTTTGATATTTTCCAAATTCGCCAATAACTGGAAGGATTATATTTCCACTATTTTTCACTGTTTGAGCTAGCTCTGTATCATTATCCAGGCGTTTTTCAATCTCCCTCAACTCAGCAAGTATCCATGTATCTTTCTCTCCTTTAGCGTAACTATTTTCTCGTTTTAGGATTTTACTGTAAAGCTTCTCTATTTCTTTCATGCCTGGGTTTTGCTCTTTTTCGCTAAAGATCATATCTATGCCAATAAACTTTGCCCCATTACTTTTTAAGATCTTGATCATCTCAGCTATGATATGCCGTGGCCAGGGCCATTGCCCAAGCTTTCTAATGCTTTTATCATCGATATTTACTATGGCTACTTTGCTTTCGCCGGGGTTACGTGGTGTATCGAGCCGCATTTCGATCTCGTAGATTTGCTTTTCAAGGGACTCGAAAGGCGAGAAGTCCATAAAAGACAGGTACATACAAATAGCTATGATAAGTGACCCTACAAATAGATTTGTTCTTAAATCCTTTTTCATGTAATTACACGTTTAGGAAATTGTATGACGTAGTGTACATGAACTACCTTTCAGCCCCGATCAGTTCCGACAAAATACGAGGTGTCAAAACTACAAAATGTAACGCAGCCCCGCTCGGGCGGGATTTCCGCTACGCTCAGACGAGCTGCAAGGAATTAGGCCCTGCCCGCCGTCTTTCCTGCCCGCCGTCTTTGTGGCGGGGTGGCTGGGTGGCGGACCTGTCCGCCTTTGGCGGATTGAAAATTTTTAAGTAGTACCTGACCTCTGCCATTCACATAGAGTGATGGAAAGGTTGAATAAAGGGAAACACACACAATATTCCATCATTCCAATTTCGAAGAGAGGCTAAATGTATATTTTCGTTGCTTTAAATTTTTTTGTTGATAGCCTGTGATCTAATGGTTATATGTAATGTACCTAATATATTTTTTAAAAATAATTTACGCAACTTAAAATTAATGGAAATCTATATCAAATTAATACTTATATGTCAAAGAAAAGCCTGGTTTTTACTATTTTAATATTACATCAGTTCTTATTGAGTTGAAATAATGTGTAAATAATGATATATAAAATTAAAAATTTTCTTATTAACGTGTAACATTTAAGAAGGCTACGATCCATTATGGCTGCTGCATCAATTCAAGGGAAGAAAAAAACACAGAATGATAATTTTGTCTCCAAGCGTAAATTAGGAGAATTATTAATAGAATCAGGTCTTTTGACTATTGATAAACTAAAGGACGCCTTAGAGGCTCAGAAGAATACTGGGAAAAGGTTAGGCGAGGCCTTAATTGACATGAAGATCATTTCAGAAGAGGAGATGGCCTTTTCTCTGGCTATGCAACTTAAGATTCCCTTCATTGATCTCATAGACTATTCCATTAAAAATGATGTGATTGACTGTATACCTGAGGAGGTGTGCCAGAAATTTGTATGCATTCCTCTCTCTATGAAAAATAATATACTTGATGTTGCGATGGCTGATCCTCTTGATCTGCATATAATGAAAGATCTCCAGTTTATAACTGGTTATAATATCCAGCCTGCTATTTCTACACGAAGCCAGATAATGGATAAGCTTCAACGATACTACCACCCTGAAAGGACAATTAAGGATGTTGCTGATGAATTTGTTGAAGATGCTGGCCTTATGGAGTTTCTTCCCGATGAAGAAAAGAAGATCGAGGAAGAAGCAGATTTTGAATCTTTTAAGGATTCACCGTTTATAAAAATGGTCGATCTTATCATCAGGAATGCCATTAAAAGCGGATCAAGTGATGTTCATATTGAGGCTCAGGAAAATCATGTAAGAGTAAGAAATCGTATTGATGGCGTGCTAAAGGATTCTATAAAGCTTCCGAAATGGACGCAACCTATTATTATTTCACGCATTAAAGTGTTGGCGGGTTTAAATATCGCAGAAAGGAGACTTCCCCAGGATGGGAGAATCAAAGTAAAGGCAAGGAATGTAGCGGTAGATCTGAGGGTATCCACACTTCCTACGTATTATGGTGAAAAGGCAGTTATAAGAATCTTGAACAAGGAGGAAGCCTTTCTCTCACTGGATCAAATTGGATTAAGCCAGAAGAATCTGACAATACTAACAAATTTTATACGCCGACCCCAGGGCATGGTTTTGATTACAGGCCCTACAGGAAGTGGAAAAACCTCAACCCTGTATGCATGTATGCGGGAGATGAAGTCAGAAGAGGTAAATATCATTTCTGTTGAGGATCCCGTAGAATATGAGTTATATGGTGTCAACCAGGTACAGATAAACGAGAAGGTTGGCCTTTCATTTCCCTTTATTCTGCGCTCGATTTTAAGACAAGATCCCAATGTGATTATGATAGGTGAGATACGAGATGAAGAGACGGCTGAGATAGCTGTTCAGTCCTCTATGACTGGACATTTAGTTCTCTCAACCCTACATACAAATGATGCCCCTGCAGCGGTTACGCGCCTGATAGATATAGGTATTCCACCATACCTTATTGCCTCTTCTTTAGTTGGAATTGTGGCGCAACGTCTGGTAAGAACTATATGTCCGGATTGCAAGGAGGAATATGTGCCCAATCAAGATTCCCTGGCCAGGCTAAACCTGGATCAAAATGATCTTCCCTTTAAATTCTATAGAGGGGCAGGGTGCCCTAATTGCAACAATACGGGTTTCAAAGGAAGAACGATTATTGAAGAGATAATGATTGTTGGTCCGAAAATACGAGAACTTATTCAATCCACTGCAACAGCCGATACGTTGAGGGAAGCAGCAATGGCAATGGGGATGACCACCCTCGGGATTAGTGGAATGAAAAAGATAGAAAAGGGAGTTACAACCATAGAAGAGGTGCTGAAAGCGGTCCATGAAAAAGAGGAATTGACAACGGTGTGTCCTCATTGTGGGAAAACTGTCAGTTTAGATTTTAGAGACTGCCCCTATTGCAAAAATCCCATAGTACCGACATGTAGTTCTTGCAATCGGATAGTGCAGCCAGATTGGGTTGCCTGTCCTTATTGCGGAAATAACTTGAGGCCTCAAAAGTGATTAACTCGTAAAAAAGAACTTTTTACGAGGATATCAAAATTAAACATTTCCTCTAAATCCCTAAAGAAATTTATTTCTTGACTATTCCTTTACCTTTTTTTACCTTAGCCTTAAAATAATAGCTGAAAAAATATATACACTGTTATTAGAAGAGGAATTTGCATGAAGTGTAAATATCATCCTAAAAGGGAGGCAGAATTTTTTTGTGCAAGCTGTAATGCCCCTCTCTGCAAGGAATGCGCTGAACAGGGAGAAAATGGCGAATATTATTGTTTTCAGTGTGCCATGCTTTACTCTGTCTCTGAGGGTGTTACATCTATAAAAAATAAGTTGGATGAGGTCATAGAGAAGAAAGCAGTTAAAAAGAAACAATGGGGCCCTTTTCAGTATTTTGTCATTATTTCCTCTGTGTTGATTCTGGTGATGTGGGGAGTGATTATCCTTGGTGGTCAGCCTGCACCTAAGGGAACAGTTGATTTTGCGAAAAAGGGGAGGGTGCTTCTTTTCATGGTTGATGGAGCTATCAAGCGTTATGCGCATTATGAAGGAAATAAATACCCGGAAAAACTATCCAATCTTGTTCCCAAATATCTCTCGTTAGGTAAGGATCAACTTTTTTATCTCGAGAAATTATCCTATCAGAGGGATCCCAGGATAGGTTACCACTTGTCTGTGGCAAATCCCAAGGCAGGGGAAATGAATGTGATTCTCACGCCAAAGGGTATTGAGTATACGCAACCATCGAGCGGCGGAGCCTAAATCAAATGAAAAGACGTGCTGGTTTTACACTTGTTGAATTGATGGTTGTGGTTGCCATTTTAGGAATTTTAGCTGCTACTGCAGTGCCACTCTTAAACACATGGCGACAGAGGGCATATGGATCTGAAGCTACTCTTACGCTAAAAAGCATTCTTGATGGAGAGATAATGTATTTTTTGGCGCATGAAACCTTCTTTCCAACGAATATTCCTGATACAATAATAATACCTCATTCGGGAGCTCCTGTTCTACCCGGTGGAATTGTGATAGATGATGTAAAAGATGCACTTGAAGTCGCAATCCCTCAAGGCCATTTTCTCGATTTTACTATCATGAGACTTGATCAAGCAACCTGCCAGACATATAACCCCAGTTCAGAAAGTTGTGTCATGGTAACAGTTTCATCATCTAAAGGACTTAGCCTTTTTAAAGGTGATACAGCTTCTATTACGGGAATCCTAGATAATACTGGAAAAATTATTATAGGCTACCCATAGGGAGCATAAAAGATAGTACTATGTGAGTAACCAATGTATCGAAATCATTTGCTCATATATCAGGAATATGTTTCATTTAATCATCACTCATTAAACGGTCATTCTCACAATAATTTCCCAAAAGTTCATTGGCAAACATGAGCCTCAAATCTATAATTAATAATTTTATTACCAGCGGAATAAAATCTCCGGATTTAGAGATAATAACCAAGTCTAAAGCCCTCAATATATTTCTATGCATCCTTATTCTTCTTTCCCCTTGCCTTGGGTTTTTTTATTTTTCCATCAAAGCAGATCTTCTCTTTTATACTGTTATTGGTGCCGGTATATTAGGGGTCTCTGCTCTGATTCTTCTAAGGCTGACCAAAAATCTCATCGTTACCGGAAATTATGCCTTTTTTATCATATGGGCCGCTTTTTTGATTATTAGATGGAATACCGGGGCAATGAGTGAAGGAGGATTGATCCTTTTATCCTGGATATGGAATGCTGCCCTCATACTTATGGCTATTTTTATTACAGGATATCAATGGGGAACTATCTGGGGGACGTTAATATTTGTTGAAACCGGTGTTGCAGTGTATCTATTCAGGACCGGTTATGAGTTTCCGAATCTTATCCCTTCTGATATTTCACCTATTTATTCCCTGGGCGCATATTTATCAGGCCTTTTGGTTATTCTTTTCATCGCCTTTATGTATGAAAAGGAAAAGAATGATGCCCTTGACAGAGAACAGCTTAGATCCAGGACCCTTGTAGAGTCAAAGAAGTATATTGACACTCTTGTTGAAAAATCCCCTCTGCCTACCTTTGTAGTAGATTTGGAACACCGGGTGATTCAATGGAATCGTGCATGCCAGAAGATGACAGGTATACCTACAGAGGAAATAATTGGTAAGAAGGTTCCTGCCTCCTTACATGTTGACAACCAACGGAGTTTAGCTGATATCATGATAGAAAACCCGGGTTCTATAATAGACAAATTTTCCAGCTCAATCGTATCAACGACAGAAAGCGGGTTCTTTGAGGTGGGAGTTCCTTTTCCTCATATAAAAGAGGGCATGCAAGCAAATGTGTCCGTTGCCCCCATTCTCGATATAAATGGCGTAATTAAAGGGGCCATAGAAATAATACAGGATGCGACAAATGTGGAAGGTGGAAATTACAGCGCATATGATAATCCAGAACAGGCTTTTGGATTGGCATTAAATCCTGTTTTTAAGATAGACGCGAAAGGTAAGGTTAGCTTCTGGAATAAGGCATGTGAAGAAAATTTTGGCTATCATTCCTCTGAAATAATTGGAAATAGCCCTTTGACCTTTGTTTCAAAATCGACACGAAAGCCTTTTAAGGAAACAATAGTAAGGGCTTTTAAGGGTGAATCATTTAATGGAAAAGAATGGAAGTATTATTCGGCTGACGGGGAACCATTACATGTTTTGGCCAGGGTGTATACTCTGAAGAGCATTGATGGAAAAACCAAAGAGTGTGTAGTTGAGAGTACCGATATAACTGACTTTGCGTTGAGAATGAAGGAATTAGAGCGAGAGGCAATAGAGGCCAAGGAAAAGCTTAAGAAAATGAATGATGAATATGTCTTATTACGAAAAAATATTGCTACCTATATTCGAAAAAAAGGTCCTGAGACATTTGATGTAGAACCTGATACAAGCGAGAAAAAGGAGGATGTGAAAGACCTTAAAAAGGATAGAGAGGATCGTACAAGGGAATGATCAGGTAGCTAAAAGAAAATTTTAGAGTCTACATAACTTCATACACCATAATCTCCGCGCTTTTTCCTTTCACTTTTTTTGGGCCAATTTTTTTTATTTTGAATTTGCCCTTCACAGTCCTATATGTTTCCTCTCCAATAAGGATTTGATTCGGCTTGGCAATTGATTCTAATCGTGAGGCAATATTGACTGGGTCTCCTATAACTGTGTAATCCATCCGCTTAGGAGAGCCAATATTTCCAGCAACCACACGCCCTGTATTTATTCCTATCCGTATATCAAATTTTTTTCTATGACCTTCTTGTGTGGCCATCATCACTGCCAGTTGGCGTTTCATTTCCTTGGCAGCTAGAATTGCCCTTTCCGCATCATCTTCTCTTTCCATTGGGGCACCGAAAACAACCATCAAGCCATCGCCTATATACTTATCGAGCGTACCTCCGTAGCTAAAGACAATATCTGTCATTATTGAAAAATATTGATTAAGGATTATATTTGTTTCTCGCGGAGGACTTTGTTCCGCGAGTTGTGTAAAGTCAATAATATCTGTAAAGAGTATGGTTGCAGTGAGATCCTTTGGCTCCATTATGTTGTCTTTCGTCTCTTGACTTCCTTTTAAGATCATTTCAATAACCTGGGGAGAGTGGAATCGTTCCAGACGGCTTCTCATTATCTCTTCTTGCCGTATCTGCTCATTAAGGTTGGCCTGTTCAATTATCATGGCCATCTGACTTCCTATGGCCTTAAGTAACTCGAGATCATCCTGGGTAAATTGATTATCAAACCGTATACTGTCGAGTTGAATAACACCAATAATTTTGTCTTTTCTCCAGAGTGGCACACAGATGGCTGATCTGATTTTCCGTATAAATAGACTTTTGGCACCACTAAATCGAGAATCTGTCATAGCATTTGATGTTAATATCGCAACTTTATCATGTATTACTTTATGGATTAACGTCTGGCTCGCCTTTAATTTTCCACTATCTTTTTCTCGATTGTCCCTATATTTCACTACCATAGGAATGAGCTGATCTTCTGTTTCATCTCCGATAAGGACCAAAAAACCGTAATCAGCCCTAATTACCATAAAGATAAGGTCCATTATTCTTTTCAGGAGTTCTTTGAAATCATGGATGGTGTTAAGCTGGCGACTGATTTCGTAAAGCACAAAGAGCACCTTGTTGCTTCGTTCTAATTCAGTCTGAGTCTCTTCTGGAGGGGCAGAAATAGCAGCTTCTTTTGGGGTTTTTATAGCTACTGGAGAAACTAAAAGCCCTTTTGAGTCAATGGCACTACTTTGTGAGAGGCTTTTTAATACCTCTTTGTGTTCATTTTCATAATCGCTATCTGTGGTGAGAACAAGAGAGCTTTCTTGTGATACTGCGTCTTTTTTTTCGACGAGAAAAATCAGGCTTGTAAGGCCAATTTTTATTTTGTCGTTGTGTTTTAGGAGGACACTCTGAGTGAGTTTTCCATTGACTTTTGTACCATTATAGCTCCCAAGGTCGGTGAGAAGATAGCCTTCTTTTGTTTTTTTTATCTCAGTATGATGACGAGAAACGCTTTTATCAGAAAGGGTAAGGTTGTTGTCGTTACTTCTGCCTATGGTAAATGTTTCTTTTTCGACCTTACGACGAAGTTGTTTGCCATCATAGGTTGTGATATCTAAGATTGGCATATTGTTTTTTCCTATGTTTTAATAAAAAGACAGCAGGATAATGGTTATATTGTCTTGTCCCCCAGCACGATTGGCCTGTTGCGTCAATGAAAGACTCATTTTTTCAAGGGATTTTTTTTTAGAAGAATTAATTGCTGCCAGTATTTCTTTATCACTAAGCATATCATTCAATCCATCAGAACACATCAGGTATAAATCTTTTTTTTGTATATCAATAAGGGAAAGGTCCATTCTAAGCTTTTCCGCAACTTCAATCCCAAGGGCACTCGTGAGAATATGTTTCTGGGGATGATTAGAGGCCTCTTCTTTTGTCAGGAGCCCCAACTTTTCCTGTTCTCCTGCTACAGTGTGATCTTGGGTAATTTGTTCTATCTCTCCAGCCCTAATCCTGTATAAGCGGCTATCTCCTATGTTTAAAATAGCAAGTTGATTTCCTTTAATGATGACCCCAACAAGGGTTGTTCCCATCCCTTTCATTGACGGATTCTGATTTGCGAGCTCGTGTACCTTGCGGTTGGCTAACGTGGCTCCTGCAAGAAGACTGTTTTGTTCTAACGTAAATTCATTATTATAAGGTATGGGCCAGGTTATATCTTCAGCACGTGAACGAACAACAAATTCTTCTATGTTCCTGATTGCAAGGTTGCTGGCTATTTCACCTGCAGCTTGCCCGCCAATTCCGTCTGCAATAAGAAACAGTTTTTCTTTTGGATTACAAAGATAACTATCTTCGTTATATTTACGATGACGGCCTATATCAGAGGTTCCAAAGAATGCAAATTGCATAACTGTCTCGGCCTTCAGCACTATCAGTGGGCGTTATTATAGTTGCTATTTTGGCAATAATTAGAATGTAACTGAAAAATAATAAATAAGTCAAGAATTTCTCTTATTAGATACTATCATGGAGGGGGCATTGATCAACAGCTTTGGCACTACCATAGCCAATTGCCGTTTTTATCCCAGCGGCTGTTATATTGCATCCCAAGCTTTGAGAGGATGTATTGGTAAAGAAAAAGCCTGTTACCTCTAAAATAACCGAGGTCTTGACAATGTGAGTCGAGTTTGAAACCTTTCTCCTTTGCCTCAGATAAGAGCATAGTCCTGGCTGTTTTTTGCGCAACGCAGATATAATCAAAGTGGATAGAATGATATAGTTTATCTTCTAAGGTTACAACAACTACTGCACTGTCGGGTATTTTTTCGTCAACAGTTATATAGATACCTAAGAAAAAGGATACGAGAGCGAGGCTTATTACTACTATTATAATTATTTTGGATACTTTTCCCACTTCTATAATCTTGGTTCTACATGCCCAATTTTAGCGAGGTAAAAGGAATTTTGCATAAATTTTTTGCACCATACTATCTTTAATACATAAAGTCAATCAAATGATCAGGAACAAAAAAAATAGAAAGAAAATGTATAAAATTTCGGTATACGTTTCATAAAAAAATAAAGTGATTATTTTTTTACTCGCGTATCGTATAATAATATCTATACCAATCAATGAATTTTCTAATTCCGGTCTTTATTGAAGTTTTAGGATTAAAACCCAGCATTTTTTTCGTCTTTTCTATATCGGCATATGTTTCAGGTACATCACCAGGCTGAAGAGGAAGGAACTTTTTCTTCGCCTCTATCCCCAGTTCTTCCTCAATAAGTGTAATGAGATCCATGAGTTGTACGGTTTTTGAATTACCAAGATTAAACAGTTCATATTTAAAAGGATTATTGAGGGAGGAGATCGTTCCATCCACAATATCATCTATGAAGGTAAAATCCCTTTTCATTTTTCCAAAATTATAGATATCTATGGGCCTTTCATTCAGTATGGCCCTGGTAAAAATAAAAAGGGCCATATCCGGCCTTCCCCATGGTCCATATACTGTGAAATACCTGAGTCCGGTTAAGGGAATGTTATAAAGATGACTATACGTGAATGCCATTAACTCATCAGATCTTTTGGTTGCTGCGTAAAGGGAGATTGGGGCGTTAACATTGTCTTCAACACTAAAAGGCAGCTTTGTATTATTACCATAGACAGATGATGAGGAGGCAAACACAAAATTATGTACAGGGAATTGCCGTGCCATTTCTAATAGATTAAGAAAACCTTTAATATTACTTTCCTGATAGGTGAAGGGATTTTCAATGGAGTATCTCACGCCTGCCTGGGCTGCTAAATTACAGATTTTATCTATGTGGTTTTGAGAGAATATCTTTTGTAGGGCATCTAAATTGTTAATAGTTTCATGATAGAACGTGAAATTATCATGGGAAATGAGCTGTGCCAGTCTCGCCTTTTTTAATGAGACATCATAATAGGTGTTGAGGTTATCGATGCCGATTACTCTATTATTCCTTTCAAGGAGTGCTTTGGCTGTGTGAAAGCCGATAAAACCAGCTACTCCTGTTACTAAGGTTGTGTGTTGATTATCTGTCATTGGGTTTATTGGGTTTGTTGAGTCTATTGAGTTTGTTGTGTTCACTTATACCTTTAGGCACCCGTATCACTTTAGCTCTTTGATAACTACTCCTTGTCTTTAATCAAGGCCATATAGTTATCCTTGGTGAAACGCATGAGCATGGGAATGTCTTTTTTTGCTCCTGCAAGTAAAGGAGCACGTGTATGTCTTTTTTTACTCATGCCTTATAATAAATGTATCGGCGTGATCCCGATAATCGGGATGTGCCAGGCGGAGCACATTCCGCATAAGCGGATAAGGCCGAGTTGCTCTACATCCCGATTATCGGGATCCTGTGAGGCCCCATGTTTAAAGGCATAGATAAAAAAAGACATACACGTGCTCCTCATGAAATCCATAATCTTGAGGGCCTGCCCGCCATCTGGCAGGCGGGCATGATATAAACCCGCCGGCATTCTGCCGGGGAAAAAAGACATCCTCATGCTCACTCACCGAGTAATTGCAAAGAGCTAAAGTGATAAGTGCACTTTAGTTCACTTTACGCATGTTCGTCATTTCAGGTTCTATATCCGGCATTAATCCGTATATAATCATAGGTAAGATCACAGGTTGTGATCCTGTCTTTCCATTCTCCTTGATTCAAGTGGATGATAATTGTTATTTGTTCCCTTTTCATTTTTTCAGCTGCTTTTCTTTCTTCTTCTTCGCTGGTCATGAGACCACCATCTACTATCTTTATCCCTTCTATCCAGATCTGAACCTTATTTTCCTCCATTGTAACTCCAGCCCTTCCAAGGGCAGCCATGATGCGGCCCCAGTTAGGATCCTGGCCAAATATTGTGGTTTTGACAAGGTTAGAGTTGCCAACAATTCGAGCGGCTGTATGTGCATCATCTTTTGATGCTGCACCATGTACCTCAATTATCACTGTCTTTGTGGCGCCCTCACCGTCTTTTGCAATCATGTACGCCAACTCCCCCATAACATCAGTTAAGCCCCTTTCAAATTCCTTTAAATCTGTTGTAGTTAATGTTCTGTTTCCTGCAACCCCGTTAGCCATAATCAAAACCATATCATTGGTGCTGGTCTCTCCGTCTACCGTGATCCGGTTGAAGGTACACTCAACGGCTGACCGAAAGAGAGGCCATAAGGTCTGGGAATCAATATTTATGTCTGTAAGCAGAAAGGAGAGCATTGTCGCCATATTCGGCATGATCATACCTGCTCCTTTCGCTATTCCCAATAAGTGAAAGGGGTGTCTGTCAGCTTGCCCTTCAAAGAAACTCATTTTGGGAAAGGAGTCGGTAGTCATTAATGCCTTGGCAACCGATTCAAAATTGTGGGGGGAGAGATTTTTTACCAGGTTTGGAAGGGCCTTTTTTATCAGATTACATGGCAGATAGGCACCAATGACCCCTGTCGAGGCAACAACTGTTTCCTCTGGAGGGATCTTTAATCTCTTTGAGACCATATCTGCTGTTTGAATGGCATCATGGAGTCCCTGAGTGCCTGTACAGGCATTTGCATACCCCGCATTAGCAATAACTGCCCGTAAAAAACCTTTTTGTATCCTTTCCTGACTTAATAGAATAGGGGCAGCCTTCACTTTATTTGTGGTGAATACGCCTGCTGCTACTGCTTTCCTTTGGGAAAAGATCAAAGAAAGATCCAGATCACTGGTTTTCTTGAGGCCAGCAGAAACGGCAGAGGCAAGAAACCCTGGAACTAAATAATTAGTATCTTTTTTCATCTCCCACAACAGTACTTGTATTTTTTCCCGCTCCCGCATGGACAGGGATCATTTCTTCCTACCTTAGGTGTTTTGCGTTTAACAGGGGAACTGCCACCGTTGCCTCCATGACTGAGAACCATTTCCTTTTTTGGAACTACGATGGATGGCTGTTCCTGGGGTGCAATTCGAATCCTAAAAAGTGTTTTGAGGGTATTTTCTTTAATTCCTTCTATCATGGAAACGAACATGCTATACCCCTCTTTCTGATACTCTTTAAGGGGGTCCATTTGGCCGTATCCCCTCAAGCCTATTCCTTCTTTGAGCTGGTCCATTCCCAGGAGGTGATCCATCCAGAGTTCATCAATTGCCCTCAACATTGCAATTTTTTGTAGAAAAAGAAAGGATTCAGGATCGGCCTCTTGCTCCTTTCTCTCATAGAGATCTATGACCTGCTGTTTGAGTGTATCTATTAAAGTTTCCTGCGTGAGATCCTTTAGTTCTGCGTGAGAAAATTGGAACAAGAACCCGAATATATTATATATATAGTCTGAAAGTGGGCTTAAGTTCCATTCTTCAGGAAAGATTTTGGGGTTCGTGGCATCTAACACTGCAGCTTCTACCAACTCGTTAATCATATCCATAATGGTTTCTTTGAGGTTTTCACCCTTGAGTATCTCTCTTCTCTGGCTGTATATAACCTTTCGTTGCTGGTTCATTACATCGTCATATTCAAGGAGATTTTTTCGTATGTTGAAGTTTATAGCCTCAACTCTTTTCTGGGCTCCTTCAATTGCTCTCGAGATGATTTGGTGCTCTATTGGTTGATCCTCTTCCATCCCAAGCCTGTCCATGACAGAGGCAATCCTTTCTGAGCCGAAGACTCTCATAAGATCATCTTCTAACGAGAGATAAAACCGCGATGAACCTTGGTCTCCCTGACGTCCTGAACGTCCTCTTAGCTGATTATCGATCCTTCTGCTTTCATGTCTTGCTGTGCCAAGGATATGTAAGCCACCCAGCTCTGGTACGCCAGCTCCTAATACTATATCAGTTCCTCTCCCAGCCATATTTGTGGATATGGTCACAGTTCCATTTTGCCCTGCTTGGGCGATAATTTCGGCCTCTCGTTCATGATTTTTTGCATTTAAGACCTGATGTTTGATACCGGCTTGTCTTAACATTTTGCTCAGCATCTCTGATTTTTCTATTGATATAGTGCCAACCAAGACTGGTTGCCCCTTTTTATGCAGATCATTGATTTCTTTGGACACCGCGTTAAATTTCTCTCTTTCAGTCTTGTAAATAACGTCTGTAAAGTCTTTCCTGATCATTTTTTTATGGGTTGGTATGACAAATACATCAAGGTCATAGATCTTTTTGAATTCTGGGGCCTCTGTGTCGGCTGTTCCGGTCATTCCAGCAAGTTTTTCATACATCCTGAAATAATTTTGAAAGGTTATGGTTGCCAGGGTTTGATTCTCTTCTGCCACATTAACACCTTCCTTGGCCTCAATTGCCTGATGCAATCCATCGCTCCACCTCCTGCCTGGCATAAGCCTACCGGTGAACTCATCCACAATTATTACCTGACCATCCTTAACTACGTAATCTACATCCTTATTAAAAAGCCAGTATGCCTTAATGAGTTGCTGGGCTGCATGCATCCTTTCAGATGTCTCTGAGTATTTTGCCTCTAATTCTCTTTTTCTTTTTTTCTTTTCCTTGAAATTCAAATGAGGATCGCTATCTATTTCTTGTAATCCCTGGCTCAGGTCAGGGACGATAAAGGCGTCTTGCTGGTCTCCAGACAACAGACTAAGCCCTTTATCTGTCCAGTTTGCACTGTGATCTTGCTCTTCGATAATGCAATAGAGTTCTTCATCCAGGGCAGACAGGGACTTTTGGGATCTTAGGAGAGATTCCATCCTATCGATTCCTTTTTTTAATCCAGGGTCCTCTGCAATGATGTCTAAAAACCGTGGATTTTTTGGGCTGCCTCGCTTAACCTGAAGGAGCAATTCGATTACTTTGTCATCATCATTACCTTCTCTCAATAATGTCTGCGCTTTATTAAGAATATTTCGAATTACCCTATCCTGATGCTCCTTAAATTTCATGATCGAAGGCTTTACTGTCGCATAAAAGGGGTCTTGGCTGCGCTCGATGGGGCCTGAGATTATCAGAGGAGTTCTCGCTTCATCTATGAGAATGCTATCCACCTCATCCACAATGGCAAAATGGAGATCTCTCTGTACGCAGTCTTCAAATGAGTACTTCATATTGTCTCTGAGGTAATCAAAACCGAATTCATTGTTAGTGCCGTAGGTGATATCAGAGTTATAGGCAGCCTTTCTTGTCTGATCATCCATATCATGTACAATTACACCTACCGACAACCCGAGGAATCGATATATTCCACCCATCCACTCGGCGTCTCTTCTTGCCAAATAATCATTCACCGTAATCAGGTGACTCCCATGTTCTAAGAGGGCATTTAAGTATAAAGGGAGAGTGGCAGCCAGGGTTTTGCCTTCACCTGTTTTCATTTCTGCTATGTTGCCGCGATGTAGAACAATGCCTCCTACGAGTTGTACATCAAAATGTCTCATGCCTAAGACCCTTACAGAAACCTCTCTGACTGCAGCATAGGCCTCCGGTAAGATATCATCTAAAGATTCGCCCTTTGCTATTCTTTGCTTAAATTCTCCTGTCTTGTTCTTTAGTTGGTCGTCACTAAGCCCTTTAAACAGGGGTTCAAATTCATTGATTTTTTCAACTATTGGGGCAAGTTTTTTAAGCTCTCTATCGTTTTTGCTTCCAATAATTGTTTTAAAAATCTTACCCAGCATAAAAAATTTCCTTAAAATTGTTATTACTTCTGATTAAACTTTTATATTCAAAAATTCAAGTGCCAATTAAATCTGTTCCGTAATTTCTTGAATTTTACACAATAAATTGTATTTTTGCAAAGAGAGAGTGAATTTACATGGCAGAATAAAAAACTGGGAGTGGTTATGGGAAAGAATCAAACAGGTGAGGTGCACATCAATTGAGTATAAAACGGAGAGGATTTACAGGTACACCATTAAGGAGTACCTCATAGTGTAGGTGAGGGCCTGTGCATCGGCCGGTATTTCCAACCTCTCCTATAATTTGGCCTCTTTTAACATGTTGCCCCTTTTTTATCCGGATTTTACTCAGGTGTCCGTATCGTGTTTTTAAATTGTATCCGTGGTTAATAGCAATCATCTTTCCGAAGTTGCCTTCTTTGCTCGCATGTACGACTAATCCATCGGCAGAGGTAATGACTGGTGTCCCGATCCTGGTCGCTATGTCAATTCCTTTGTGAAATTCCCTTCGATTTGTAAAGGGGGAGATCCTATACCCAAATCCAGAAGAAAGCCAGCCATCTGTTGGCCTGATAGATGGTGTGCACGCCAGAATAGATTTCTGCGCTTTTAAAAAATCATTTAATTGGCTTTGAGATATGGAGGAGATTTCTGTTTTTGTTTCTAAGGACTCTAAAGATTTATGCATTTGCTGAATTAATCCCTTGCGCACTTCCTCCAGTTGATATCCTGATGCAAGTGTACTTGTATTTGAGCCCCCAACCGACAATAATTGATCTTGCTGCTTAGATGGTTTTAAGTTGGTCATGACCCTTAACTTACGCTCAAATTCCTGAAGCTTGGCCATGTTTTGATTGATGTGATTGATTTTTTTACTTAAGGCAATGATGTGGGTTTTTTGAAATCTATTTTCTTTTTTTAGATACTGTAATTCTGGTATTTTGGTCTTTATTTTTATGTAATCGGCAGTAAACCAGCTGACACTCAGAAGTATCATAAAGATAAAAAAGAGGAGGGTAAAGATTGCACTCCGAGAAATAGTAATTTTTCTTACTTTATTTAATCCTCTCGGAAGGAATAAGATAGTAGTTTTTTTTGAGACCATAAATTATTGTAAATTTTTGGAGGCGGCAACCGGATTCGAACCGGTGTAAAACGGTTTTGCAGACCGCTGCCTTAGCCACTTGGCTATGCCGCCTTTTAGTGGAGCGGGAAACCGGACTTGAACCGGCGACCGTCACGTTGGCAACGTGATGCTCTACCAACTGAGCTATTCCCGCTCTTTTTTTTAAATTTCTTACTACTTCTCGAAAAAAATGTCAAGTTTTTTAGATCAGCATCTTTTTAGTCATTCTAAAATATACCCATCCAGACCACATCGTTAATAGTAAGGCTGCCCACAGGAAAGTCATTCCAACGACATGGAAATCAATGTGTAGATACTGGTAGTGCAGGCAGAGACATACAACTGACACGACTTGAAATATTGTCTTGTATTTTCCGAGGGAATGTGCCTCAATAACCTTACCCTCAACCACCGCAATACCCCTCAGGCCTGTTACTGCCATTTCCCTTGCAACAATCAGAATAACAACCCAGGCTGGAATTCTACTCAGGGTTATGAGCATGATCATGGTTACTGAAACCAGTAATTTGTCAGCTAAAGGATCAAGAAATTTACCCAGGGATGTGATTTTTTTATGTTTACGGGCATAGAAACCATCAAGAAGATCTGTTATTGCGGCCAGTCCAAAAAAGAAGGCAGCTAAGAAACTTCCCAATTTTCCAGGAAAATATAGACATATAACAATTACTGGAATGAAAACGAGCCTTGTAATACTCAGTGTGTTTGGGAGGTTATTTATGTTGCTTTGACTTTTTTTCATGCCCAAAGGTTTTAGTCCCCCTGTTTTTTAAATTCACTATAATATTTCATAACCTTTTCAACGAAGCGCCTGGTCTGAGATATAAGAGGGACAGAATTCTGGTTAGCCACAACCGAAGGACCAATATTATAGGCAGCTATCGCTAATTTTTTATCCTGGTTAAACTTTTTAAGGAGTAAGCTAAGATATTTTGTACCGCCAAAAATATTTTCTTCTGGGTCAAAAGGATTATGTACCTCCATATCGTTTGCAGTGGGTGGCATCAGTTGCATCAGGCCCTGAGCACCGCTTTTAGAGATTGCATTGGGATCGAAAGATGATTCTGCCATAATAATAGACTTTATAAGATGTCGCTCCACACCAAATTGTTGTGCTGCCCTTTGAATTATAGTGTCATAATCTCTAATATACTGTTTTCCCTTTACTCTTCCTGTCTTTATATAAAGGCGATAGCGCCTGTCTGATCGAATGTTGGTGAAATGCCAGACCCCGTTTTCATCCTTAAATCGATAAATATCGGCATGCACAGATATGAAAGAAAAAAAAAGTGAAAAAAGTATAGTTATAAGGATACCATAGGGGAACAACATGGAAAAAGACATTTATTTACCCCATTTTTTTCCAATCCGCTAAAAATCTCTCTAATCCGATCTTGGTGAGAGGGTGTTCGGTTAATTGGGAGAGTACTTTGAAGGGGATTGTAGCAATATGGGCACCAATCAAGGCTGCATCTAATACATGGACAGGATTGCGGATGCTTGCGACAATAACCTCAGTTTCAAATCCATAATTGTCATATATGGTTACTATATTCTCTACTATTTCCATGCCAACGCTACTTATATCATCCAGTCTGCCAATAAAGGGGCTCACATAGCTCGCACCTGCCTTGGCTGCTATCAGCGCCTGCAATGGTGAAAATACCAGGGTTACATTCGTCGCAATATGTTCTTTTGATAGTATCTTCGTGGCCTTAATCCCTTCAGTTATCATAGGAATTTTAACCACGATATTATCGGCAAGTGTTGCCAGGTGTTGTGCCTCCTTAACCATACCCTCTGCTTCAATGTTTACTACTTCAGCACTTACTGGGCCATTTACTATGTGACAAATTTCTTTAATTAATTCTTCAAATTTTCTTCCCTCTTTTGCTACCAGTGTGGGATTTGTTGTGACACCATCTAACACACCCAATTCATTGGCCTTTGTAATTTCGGCGATATTTGCTGTGTCAATAAAAAATTTCATGTTTCCTCCTTTAGGATTTCAACAGTCCCACTGTATGGCGGGATTGGGAGTTCATTTAAAAGCTCTCGTATGGTTAATTTAAAAACAGGATGCACAAGGTCAGGCGCCAATTGAGCGAAAGGTTCTAATACAAACCGCCTTTTGTGCATCAATGGATGGGGGATAATCAGATTATGAGATTCTCGTATCTCCTGACCAAACAGAAGTATGTCGAGGTCAATTATTCTGGCCTCCCACCGTTTCCTCCTTACTCTGCCCATCGCAGATTCTATATTCATAAGTCCCTTTAATAGTTCGAATGGGCTTTTCGTCACTGCAATCTGAGCAATACAATTTACATACCAGGGCTGTCCGATAACACCCTCTGGCTCTGTTTTAAATAGTGTTGAGCGAGCAATCACATGACAGCCCGGTAATGTGTCTATCTGGTCAATAGAGTATCGACAATTAAAAGATTTATTTCCCAGGTTTGATCCTATCCCTATATATGCGATAGTACGTTTCAATTATATGCCGATATTTTTTATCCTCTCTATTGCCTCTACAAGACGACTCTCATCCTTTGTCAATGCCAGCCTTATATAGCCTTCGCCATGATCACCAAATCCATTACCTGGCGTTACTACAACGCCAGCCTCCTCTAAGAGCCTCGTGGTGAAATCCACCGACGTATAGGAATCAGGAACTGCAACCCAGAGATAAAATGTGGCTTTGGGTGGATTTACTGTGAAACCGCAGTCCCTCAGCCCGTTCACCACAATATCTCTCCTCCTGGTATAAATTTTTCGTATAGCTACACTACTTTCCTCAACTGCCCTCAGGGCCTCTACGCCAGCTAACTGAATAGCCTGAAAAATACCTGAATCGATATTGCTTTTAATTGCACCTAATCCCTTAATGGCCTCACTGTTTCCCACGGCAAATCCGATCCGCCATCCAGTCATGTTGAACGTTTTTGATAAGGAATGAAATTCTATTCCTATATCTTTCGCTCCCTTGATTTCAAGGAGGCTCATAGGTTTGTATCCATCAAAGGCGATTTCGCTATAGGTAAGATCGTGACATACCATTATGTGATAGGTGTGTGCAAATGTGACCACCTCTTCAAAGAAATGCATATCAGCCACGGCTGCTGTTGGGTTGTTGGGGTAGTTGAGCCATAATATTGTGGCCGTGTGAGCGATTTCTTCTGGAATAGAGGCAAGATCCGGTAGGAAATTATTTTCTTGATAAAGGGGTAACACATAGGGCCTGCCGCCCGCAAAATGGGTACCACTATTATACACTGGATACGCAGGAGAAGGAATGAGAGCACAATCACCTGGGTTTAGAAATGCCAGGGAAAAGTTGGCTATCCCTTCTTTTGCCCCAATCAGGGCAATTACCTCATTTGCAGGATCAAGTTTGACTGAGAATCTCTCTTCGTACCATTTGGCAATGGCGATCTTAAAATCTTGCATTCCAGAATATGGGGGGTAATGATGGTTGGCAGGCTCTCGTACGGCCTGTACCATTGCCTCTATAATGTTAGGTGGGGTAGGGAGGTCAGGGTCACCTATACCAAGGTCGATGATATCCAATCCCTTTGCCGCTATCTCTTTCTTTTTTTGGTCAATCTCTTTGAATAGGTACGGAGGTAACTGTTTAATTCTTTCAGCGAGTTTAAACATTTTTCCTCTCTCTCAATCCCAGCACATCTTGCATATCATAAAGGCCATTCGGTTGTTTAACAACCCATGTCGCTGCAAGCAATGCGCCATTGGCAAAATTATCCCTGCTATGTGCCCTATGAGTAATCTCAATTCTTTCTCCTGTTCCGGCAAACATCACCGTATGCTCACCTACTATATCGCCAGCCCTTATGGATTGAATGCCAATCTCTTCGGCTGTCCTGACACCAATAAATCCTTTTCTTCCATAGACAGCGTTTGCCTCGAGGTTTCTTTCGGTCGAATCAGCCAGGATTTGAGCAAGATGCATTGCTGTGCCGCTTGGGGCATCTTTTTTTAGCCTGTGATGGGCTTCAACTATCTCCATATCACAGTCTTTTCCAAGAATTATAGATAGATCTTCCACTACTTTGAATAATACATTTACCCCAACACTCATATTCGGGGCCCTGACACATCGTATTTTTTGTGCAAGGAGTTTTAGATCTTTTTCATCTTCGCCTGTAATACCCGTAGTGCCAATCACCATTGCCTGACCTGTCTCGGCAATAAAGCGGATATTATGCAAGGTGCTTTCTGGGGTAGTAAAATCAATCAACACATCCCCATTTTTCATTGCGCCGCTGATATCAGTCGCAAGGTCAATGCCTATCTTACCGAGACCAACAATCTCCCCCACGTCCTGGCCGATTGCAGGGTGATCTGGTCTTTCAAAGGAACCTGTTAAGGTTATTTCTTCGCTCTGTTGAATCATATGGATAATTCTTCCGCCCATCCTACCAGCAGCGCCGGCAACAACAGCCTTTATCATTTTTTTCTCCTATTTCAAAATTAAAATATTTTTTCAAAGAAATTCGGGAATCACCTCTCCATGAATAAGATCATCGTATGTTTCTCTTGATCTAATTATGGAGAAGAGCTTTCCTTTCACCATTACCTCTGCAGGCCTGGGACGAGAATTGTAGTTTGAGGCCATTGAAAAACTGTAGGCCCCTGCACTCATTATAGCTACTAAATCTCCGGATTGAAATGCTGGCATTTTCCTATCTTTCGCAAAGAAGTCCCCGGTTTCACACACAGGACCTACTAAATCAGCGACTACCATTTCCGAGTGGATTATTTTTACCGGCTGAATTGCATGAAACGAATTATAAAGGGTAGGTCTGATTAAGTCATTCATCCCAGCATCTACAATAACAAATCTCTTATTTTTTGTTGATTTGGTATAGAGTACTCGTGTGATCAGAATTCCAGCATTACCAATAATAACCCTGCCAGGCTCAAGGATAAGGGTAATACCATTGTTCCCGAGTATTTTCTTTAATGCCATTGCATATTCTAAAGGATGAGGTGGTTTTTCATCGTCATAGGTGATTCCAAGGCCGCCTCCCAGGTTAAGGAATTGAATATCGAATGCCATTTTTTTTAGTTCTTGTAAAATGTCTTTTAATTTTCGTAAGGCATCTAAGAAGGGATCAATATCGGTAAGTTGGCTTCCTATATGGCATGATATTCCTTTTACATCGATGTTTTTCAGCTGCCTGGCTGATTCATAGGTTTGTAAGGCATCCTCGAGCGATATGCCAAACTTATTTTCACTATGTCCAGTCACAATATACGGGTGTGTGTGTGCTTCCACTTCAGGATTTATGCGTATTGCTACTGTTGCCTTACGGCCCATAGTGCCAGCTACTGAGTTTAAGACCTGCAATTCCTGCTCTGACTCTACATTAAACATACAAATATTTGATGTAAGTGCGAATTTCATTTCTTCTGGTGTTTTTCCAACGCCGGAATATACGATTTTATCAGGCGCAATCCCTGCTTTCAGAGCTCGAAAGAGTTCCCCGCCTGAAACAATATCTGCTCCTCCCCCGTGTGAGGCAAAAATTTTTAGTATCGCAAGATTAGAGTTGGATTTTACAGAAAAGCAGGTGAGGTGGTCTAAGTCTTTAAAAGCATCTGTAAAAACCCTGAAATGCCTGGTTATTGTAGCATGGGAGTAACAATAGAAAGGTGTTCCAACCTTCTCAACAATATCTGTTATTGGTACATCCTCACAAAAAAGATCATCGTTTTTATACATAAAGTGGTTCATTGTTAGTGCCTAAAATTGCAAGTGCCTAAAGTTAAAAAAGCAAATTCTTTAAACTTTAGCTCACTTCTAACTTATACCTTTTAACTTTCTTTAACTATCGAGTCTTCAAATATATCAAGTATATCATTTACCGTTCTCGGCAAGCTATCTTCCTTTGAGCCTTTTTTTTCATCTTTTTTAGGCTGATTTTGCTTTGTAAATAAAACCGTAAAGTCTGGATGAAAGAAATCCCTTGCATACGCAATTAACTTATCGGAGTGCTCGGAGTCATTAAAATAATCTCCTGTAAATGATCCTTCTCCGTTAGGTAATTCCAGGCTGTCTGCATAAAGAGTGTACGACTTCCATTTCTTTAGTACATTTGCCATCGCCTTATTTTTAGTAGTAATATAACGTAAAAACTCGCTCCATTTCTTACCATCGTCTGGAGCTGGTTTTTTTGCCGGATATTTTTCTTTGATTACAGTCGGTTCCGGTTGTTTATCTAGCGCTATTCTCCGAGATGTATTGAGTCGTTTTTCAATTTCTTCTATTTTGCGCAGTAACTCATCAAATGAAATATATTCTTTAAGTCCTGCAAGTTTCAGTAAAATTGCCTCCAGCGCAATCCTGGGGTTATTTGTATAGCGAAGATCTGCTTCCCTATTAATCAGAAAGTTTAGTGATTGAAGAAGCCTTTCCAGACTTGCCTCTTTTGCCTGCTTTTTTATTTCTTGTAACTCGTTATCAGGTAAATCCAATGTGTGAGAGGTGTTGTGAGATACGAGGGCGACGATTAAATTTCGAAATTGTACCATTATCTCTTTGTAAAATTCTTTAACCTCGTAGCCGTAATTATATATTTCATTAATTATATCCAGACATACTGTGCTATTGCCATCGATTATCGCCTGAGAAGTCTTATAGATAAGAGCTCTATCTATTATTCCTAAGACTTCCATTATCTGCTCATCTTTGACGTTGTTTCCTGCAAAGGAGACAACCTGATCGAGGAGACTTTCTGCATCTCGCATACTCCCCTCAGCCTCTTTTGATATAATAGCAATACTGGAATCGCTTATCGTTATTCCTTCTTTTTGAACTATTTTTTTAATCTGCTCCTCTATTTTTGCTATGGGTATCCTTTTAAAATCAAACCTTTGACATCGTGATAGTATGGTCACTGGTACCTTATGGGCCTCTGTGGTAGCAAAAATGAATTTTACATGCTCTGGTGGTTCTTCCAGGGTTTTTAGCAATGCATTAAATGCAGGAAGCGTCAGCATGTGAACCTCATCTATGATATATATTCTATATGTGCCGCTTGAAGGGAGATACCGTATATTTTCTCGAAGATTCCGTATTTCATCGATTCCCCTGTTCGATGCACCATCAATCTCCTGTACGTCAACAGACGAACCATTAGTTATCTCAATGCATTTATTGCATTTGTTGCAGGGATTTCCCTCCTGCCTGTCTTGGCAATTAAGGGCCTTTGCAAAAATTCGGGCAACAGATGTTTTCCCTACACCCCGTGTACCGCTGAATAGATAGGCATGAGCTAATCTATCAGATAGCAAAGCATTCTTGAGGGTCTCTGTGATGTGTTCCTGACCTATAACCTCTTCAAATACCTGAGGTCTCCATTTTCTTGCAAAAACTTTGTATGACATCATGAATTATCAGTGTTTTTTGCGTTCGTTTGGTTCATAGGGTTTTAACACAACAAACTCAACAAACTCAAGAAACTACTTGCTCTCAAAAAAAACAATGAGATAAAATTTGACATAAATTTTAAGATCTTGGCTTATGGAGGATGTTAACGGTATATATGGCGGAGAGAGGGGGATTCGAACCCCCGGTACCACTTTTGGTAGTACACGCGATTTCCAGTCGCGCTCCTTAAACCAGCTCGGACATCTCTCCATGATTTCGCTAAAGCGAAATACTTTTGGCCTTTTGCTTTGGCATATAGCATTATTTTTTCTTTTTAGAAATTGGAATCTGTAGTTGTATTTAATTATTCCAAAAGGTCTACAGCCATAAGCTAATTGTGAAATGTAATCCCGATACATCGGGATTCCATTTCTTGGCGGAGAGGGTGGGATTCGAACCCACGTGCCCCGCTCTTAACGAGACAAATCGATTTCGAGTCGACCCCGTTACGACCACTTCGGTACCTCTCCTATTCGTGCCTTCTTTCTCGAAAAAAACCCTGCATAAGGTCTCGACACTCTTGTTCCATTATGCGAGAGATTATGGTTATTCTGTGATTAAGTCTTTCATCATCAGGCAGATTGTAAACCGAGCCCGCAGCTCCGTATTTTGGATCAAATGCCCCAAAAACGAGGGTATCCAATCTGGCATTCATAATAGCTCCCATACACATTGGGCATGGCTCAATAGTAACAACCATTGTCACTCCATTCAATCGATAATTTTTAAGTTTTTGTGCTGCCTGTCTGATAACCAGTATTTCAGCGTGCGCGGTAGGATCATTAAGGGAAATACATCTATTATGGTCTCTGGCTAAAATTTCATCGGATTGGCTGATTAAAAGTGCACCTACTGGAACCTCGCCATTGTGCCACCCTTCGTTGGCCTCTCTAATAGCCTCTCGCATAAAGTAATGAAGGTCCACAATCTTTTGTGTTTTTATTTTACAGCATAGCCAAAAATCGTAAGATTTTTAGGTAGTTATCAAATACATAGTCGACTATAATTATCTTTGAGTATCATGTACCATTTCACTCCCAGTGAGTCAACTTGATAGTGATTTCTTTCATTATTCAAAAATGGTAACTATTCAGCCACCAAGGCACAAAGACCCAAAGAGAAGCTAAATATAAATTGAATAACGGAGATTTCTCATTAATTTCAATCCCGATTTATCGGGATTGAAAAGGCTATAATAAAAAATAATTCTATAGTCTTGGTGTCTTGGTGCCTTTGTGGCAAGATACCTGAGTAGATAACAAAAATGCATGTAAAAAAACTGTGTTTAAATTTCACTTTTGGTTGTGTCAAAATTAACACAAATTAAATTAAAATTATTAAAGATTCATATAACATGCTGTAATTATATGATAAATATGCTCAACAATTATTGGCATAATAGTTGCTGCCTATAAAAATGTCTGGGGTGTTCGTCTACTACTTACATTATTTTTTTCCTAGAAAAGAATTAGGAGAAAAGAGGAAAATAAATTAAGTAACGGCATCGCCGGACACCCTTTATAGCCCCGAGTTGATAAATCGGGGCTATTTTTTTGTCCATGTGTAGCAAAAATAGGCGTATAGGTATCGTAAAATATTATATACGTTCGACAAAAATGTTCCTTCTCTGCAAATGACCCCGACGCTTCGCTTCAATGTTATAAATGGGAGAAACTTATAAGTTACATAAGAGTTTCATAAGCGACTATTTTAATTGCTAATTTTAAATTTAGTTTCTTAGGAGTGCTGATTGTGATAAAAATAACTAGTATGACATTTATTTGAAGGGAATCTCTCTATGAAAAAATCTTTAACAAGGGTCATTACAGAAGGTGAATTCCTCAAGCTCGCTCAGGAATATTCTCAAAATTTCCTCAAGATCTATAACTTTCTTCGCAGAGAAGATAGGCCCTATGCCAGAAAGTTTTATGCCCATTTGATTGAGGAATCTGAGGAATTGGAGAGTTTTCTGGACGACCACTGCGCACGGGACAATAAAACCTGGTATTTTTTCTGTGAACTTGTCGCATGCATCAGGAACTTTGCAAAGATTGCCTTTAT
The DNA here is from genome assembly GCA_964611035.1 of uncultured Desulfobacteraceae bacterium. GTDB lineage: Bacteria > Desulfobacterota > DSM-4660 > Desulfatiglandales > B25-G16 > B33-G16. Next base: position 11,945 of record CAZSWT010000001.1, on the reverse strand, counting down.
TTTAAAACATGTGCTTAATAGGTACCCTTCATATGACCTCAACGATGATGAAGACGAAACATTTTTTGCAGAAGCCCACAATATGGTGACATTCCTCGAAGAAACCATACTTTCGCTCTACGAAGAGGTTAAAAATGAGTCATTACGGTTGGGTATTAAACGTCCCAAGGCTAGCGTGACTGAAGGTCGTTTCACAGAAATTTCTCTCCAAAAACGCCTCCCTTATACCATTGATGAGGAAGATGAATTGGATGCCAAAAAAATAGTGGCCAAGATGGCAACCCAGTACCTCAATGTGGTTGAAAAATTTAACAGTTTTGGCTGGAATAGTGGAAAAAGTAACGTAGATGATCTTAAAGATGCCATACCCAATAAAGTAAATGAGGAAAAATCGAGAGAACTTATATTTCTTATACATAACCTCCAGTCTACCTATGACCATTATATCAGACACACCCCGTTAGAATCGGAGGATAAAAGGTTAAAAAGGTTTAGAGGCTATATTTCTATGCCTTTACATCTCCTGAGTGTGGTCAACTGGCTTTCTCATTTATACCAGAGGCATATCAATACAACCAGATATGGCAGTGCCAGTCGTGAGATATCAGCAATTGTCAATGCCTCTGACATATTGGATATTATGATGAATTTTGTGATGTCTTACACCTGTAGATATTTACACACAGGTAGAAATTTATCAAATGACATCCTTGGGGAATATATTGAAATGGATACCTGTGAGTTAAAGGTTCCGGAAAATCTCGGTTTCCATTTAAGGCCGGCTACTCTCGTTGCACGCCTCGCAGCATATTATGGAACTAAACTTACTTTAGTTGTCGATGGTGCGGAATATGATGCGAGTAGTCTATTGAGTATCACTTTGGCTGGAGGATTAATTGCCAGAAAAGGGTATAAAACAGTACTTTTCAAAGGTGACAAGAGAGCACTTCATGACTTAAAACTTTTATCACAGTATAATTATGGAGAAGATGAGAAAGGAAACCAAGCCATACTCCCGCCAGAACTTTCCCACCTGTGGACATAGTGCAAGAAAAGCCTACCCTCGTTTACAGGGTGAATCAGGTTTTTCAAAGGTTTCAGATAAAGCGTGTTTGATTTAGGAAAGGTTTTGCTCGACTTTTTTTATATCTTCTGGTGTGTCTACTTCAATGGAATCAAAGATTGTTTCTACCACCTTTATTTTAAAACCATGCTCTAAAACACGTAACTGTTCAAGCTTTTCGGCGTGCTCTAATAGGCCATAGGAAAGTTTTGTGAATGCCAATAAGAATTCTTTTCTATATGCATACAGCCCTAAGTGTTTATAATGAATCGTTTTTTTTGATTTCTTATCCCGATAAAAAGGAATGGGTAAACGAGAAAAATAGAGGGCATATCCATTGTTATCCACAGCTACCTTTACATTGTTTGTATTATGGAGCTCTTGATCATCTATAATTTTATGCATAAGAGTAGACATTGGAATTGTTGGATTTTTTATAAGGGCCTGTATGAGATCAGACAGCATTGATGGCTGAAAAATTGGTTGATCGCCCTGTATATTCACCACTATATCTCGATCCGCAAGATTAATTGTTTCTACTGCTTCAGCAATCCGATCTGTTCCTGATTGGTGATTTTCATCTGTCATAATTGCAGTACCACCGAATTCCTGAACACATTCATAAATCCTGAGATCATCGGTTGCCACATATATTTCATCCAGTTCCGGGCAGGCTTTTGTTCTTTGAAAGACATGTTGAATCATAGGTTTTCCTGCGATCAGGGCGAGGGGTTTTCCATTGAAACGTTTTGATTGATACCGCGCTGGTATCACAGCAACGATTTTCACACTATATCCTAAACTTTACTGTTTATTAGGTTGGTGAGACCTTTGTAAAACCTAAAAATATTATTACCCTAATAATGAGGATGGGCTTTTATGAAGTGACTGGTGGAAGGGCGCTGTCTTTTCGCAACTTATCAGTGGGGGAATCCCGCTAAAAGCGGGAAGAAGGGCAAAACTCCCCCGCAGATAAGTTTCTGAAAAGACTAAGTCCCGATCCTTGGATCGGGAAACTGAAGAAAAGTCCATTCTCGTTACAAAAATATGGTTTATGTAAAGGTCTCGTTGATCTTTTATGCTAAAATATTATATAAGCTACGTTAAATACCAATAAATAGCAAGGAAAGTTAAGAGAGCTCCTAAGCGTTACTTTTTTTCAGGCAGAATAATTTGTTAGGAGGGATTGATGGCGAAGGTAGTTGGGATATATGGAAGCCCCAGAAAGGGTGGTAATACCGATTTGCTCCTTGATAGTGCGTTAAAGAGATGTCAAGAACAGGGTGATGATATTAAAAAAGTCTATGTGCGAGATTTACATATCGCTGGCTGCTCAGGGTGTGATGGGTGTGCGAAAACCGGCATCTGCGTAATCAAGGATGATATGCAGGATATTCATACTCTCATAGATGATGCAGATGTTATTGTTCTATCCTCCCCTATATTTTTCTATGGTGTCACGTCCCAGGTAAAGGCATTGATTGACAGGGGTCAGGCGATGTGGTGGAGGAGAAGGGGAGGGAAAGATAGTAAAACTACAATCGATACCACGCGGGGCAGAGGATTTTTGATTGCTGTAGGTGCAACCAGAGGCAAAAATCTCTTTGAATGCGCCAAACTGACCGCACGGTATTTTTTTGATGCATTAGGCATGAGCTTTGAGGGGGGGTGTTTTTTTCCAGGGATAGAATCCATAGGAGCAGTAAAAGAACACCCTGAGGCCCTTCAGCAGGCCTATGATCTTTGTAAAAGATAGCTAATATTCAGCCACAAAGACACCAAGTCCCTGGCCCAGACCTGATTTTCAAAGAGTGGGTTTATATCTACAGATATCGTAATCTTTATAAAGTATGATAATGTTCCTGCGATATGATTGTAATAATCTATTAATCCTTCAATCTTAAAGAGGCGGTGCTATAAAAATAAGTCACTGCATCCCAGGCCTGCCCGCCATCCGGCAGGCGGGTCTGGGCCAGGGACTTGGTGGCTGAGTAGAATCCGCGGTGCATATGGGGCTATGGAAAATATTTAGGCCCACTCTATTAATTGTCATCAGAGCTGATGAGTATTCCCTTCTGTTCTCTTAGATCATCAATTTTGTTGAGTGGCCTTTCGAGTTGCCGACGCCTTGTCGTTGCAAGTGATTCATATTCTTTTTGCGTATCTTCAATCCGTTTTCCCAATACGTCTAACTTTTTTAAAAATTCATCCCACTGCTTTTTGAATACACCAAATAACGAGAGTATTTCATCCGATGTCCTCTCCAGGGCAAAATTATCTACAGACTGCCTGATGACGGCCAGGACTGCGAAAAGTGTTATAGGCGAGCAAAAAATCACCCTGTTTTTTAATCCCTCATCAAGTATTGAACTATCCTGTTCATGAATAAAGGAATACACCTGCTCATTGGGGATAAACAGAAGCACATAGTCTAAAGTGTTTTGCTCAGGGTTTATATATTCTCTTGAGGTAACTTCTTTAATCCTGGCCTTTACGTCCTTCAAGAAGTCGCTTCGAAATTTTACCTTCTCTGGCTCCACATCAGTTTCAAGGAATTTGATGTAATTAGTGAGAGGGAACTTGACATCCATGTTCAGTTTTAAGTTCCCGGGAAGAAAGAAGGTAAAATCTGGTCGTGATCCAGCCCCTTCAATAGTCTTTTCCTTAAGATAATTTACGTTTTCAATAAAACCCGCCAACCGCAAGACATCTTCTGCCATTCTTTCTCCCCACTGACCTCTCACCTTTGTGCTTGCTAATGCCTCGCGCAGTTGACTGGTTGTTTGCATAAGTGCTGCTGTTTGCTGGGTAGCGGTATTAAGGTGACTTGTAAGTTGCCCAAATTTTTCTACTCTATCCTTTTCAAGCTCCTTCATTACTGTGGAAACATTTTCAAGTTTGGATGTCATCTGCTGCAATTGCTGGTCAATCAGGCCTTTTTTCCCATCCAGTTCTTTGAGGCTGATTTCTCTTTCTGATTCAAGCCGGGATTTAGCTAACTTGAGGAATTCTTCGGTTGACTTTGACAGTGCATCAAGGGAGAGATTTCCAAAGCTTGCCTTGATATTTTCAAGTATTGCATCAATGTTTGCCTTTCTTTGTGCCTCACTTTCATGGAATAATTCGTCAGCAAGCTCTTTGGCTGTTTTTCCTTGTTGTAATCTCAATACAATGGAAACCAATAGACCAAGCACAAATCCAATACAAATACCTATAAAAATAGATAACCAGTTCATAGCATACTCCTCAAGGGGTATATGATGAGACCTTTATTACACTATCTATACAATATAGCCAGGGATGAATACAAGAAAAAGTGGGCAAGGATATTCACGTTATATATGAGGAAAAAAAGGAATGATAACGCAATAAAGGTGTTGCCTGAACGGACGTGGAAGAGTAATGAACGTAAATACATTAAAAAGTTTCTTAAAGGTATGGTATGAAACTATATACAATACCCTGTTTTGTTTCTCAATGTTTGGAATAAAAAAAGAAGGTAGAAATAACATATGGAAGGGTTATATGGAAAGAGATGAAAGCAAAATAGTAGAAATATTTACCGATGGTGCGTGCTCTGGCAATCCAGGTCCAGGCGGCTATGGAATACTATTGCGATATGAAAAAAAAGTCAAAGAGATATCAGGGTATTGTCCAAATACTACCAACAATCGCATGGAAATGATGGCTGTAATAGAGGGCCTAAAAACACTTACAAGGCCTTCACGGGTGAGGATAGTTACTGATTCAAATTATGTCTATCAAGGAATCACAATCTGGATTAATGGATGGCTCAAAAAGAATTGGTTAAATTCACAAAAAAAGCCGGTTTTAAACAGGGATCTTTGGGAGGAATTGCTTGCAGTAAGTAAACCACATCAGATAGAGTGGCAATGGGTTAAGGGGCATTCTCAGCACCCTGAAAATGAAAGATGTGATACATTGGCGAGGCACGCAATCAGGGGAAATCTAAAAAGGTGAGATGCTTAACGGTGCTAAAGATATATAATTATAATAAAATTACTTGACAATTATAATAAATAGTTATATAAGATCAGGCAAAATACATCGTTTCTTAATTATCGCTATTATAAAGGAGCAATTATGAAATGCCCTAAATGCAAATTTATTACCTTTGATTATTTAGATACGTGCCCTCGGTGTGGCAAGGATATGACAGGAGAGAAGACCAAACTCAACATCTTCTCCATTAAGCCTAATCCACCTTTTGTGTTAGGCTCTTTGACTGGCGATCTCAGTGATAGTGCATTTGGTATTGAGTCACTGGAACAAATGAAAGGTGAGGCTGAGAATATAGAGATGAGGCCGGAAGAAGTATATGATGATGGATCGGAATTGGACATTACTATCGACGAAAAAACTGTTTCGGAACCAGATAAAGACCTTGAGCTCAACATAGATGACCTTGTCATGTCATCTGATAATAAAGAATTAGAGCTGGATTTTAGCTCTGGTGATAGCACTCCAGAGATGAAAGAAGAAGCTGATGTAACAGAAGATGTGACTCAAGGAGCAGATTTAGAGGAAGGCGTCGAGAAAGAAAGCGCTCTGAAAGAAGAGCCTGAGAAGGATATGGATGATCTGGATCTGGATTCAGAGGACCTGGAACTAAATCTTGATCTTGATGATGTGAAAAATCTTGACACGGAGCCTTCATTGGAACAAGATGATAATGTTGAGTCTAATGAAGGTGATCTTGAGTTGCCTCCTTCAGAGGAAGATGCAGAGAAAGAAAGCGTTAAGAAAGAAGAGCCTGAGAAGGATATGGATGATCTGGATTCAGAGGATTTGGAGCTAAATCTCGAACTTGATGATGATGAAGATACCAAAAAGTAGTGCAGCGCTATTAAAATATTTGGAAGTAAGCCGAGATAGCTCAGTCGGTAGAGCAGGGGACTGAAAATCCCCGTGTCCGCAGTTCAATTCTGCGTCTCGGCATAATAGTAAAATAAGGGTTAGTGGGTTTCCACTAACCCTTATTTTTTTGTTGATATCCTATTTGTCCCTCACTAATGGATATAGAAGAATACAGATTTTGACCTTCATTTCTATCCTTGATAGAGCTCTATTACAGAATACGATAAGATAGCAATACTATAATAATTGAATCCTAATCGAGGGTGCCATGAACTTGAATACTTAAACCCCATTTCTCATATAGAGAGGTGGGGCTTGGCATTTACAGGGATACAGAGAATGGTGTTTGTGGGGTTTGTGTGGCTCAAGAAGAGGGTTGGAAAGAGAGGGTGATTAATGAATCTGTGGTTTACAACAGTCTGTTTGATATTGATTTTGGTCATTAATTGGAGTTAAATTCAGATTATCCAAGACCAATGTGATATGATCTTAATAAACGGGGCAATATAGCCATATTGCCATTATCCAATATTAATATTGCAAACCCTTACCCTCAGGTATACAAGTCCCCAGAGGCCATAATTTCTTATTGACTTCTGTTTTTTTTCCTAATAGAGTCCTTTGGTAAGTTTTATTGAACTTTCGGGTGTTTTAAAACAAAGGGGGGATGGGTTATGGAAAAAAAAGTTCACGCTAATTTCGAAGGTAAGCCGGTCGATGCTATTGAGTTGGATTTCAAAACAAAAAAAGAAGAATGGAATGAGTACGAAGTTACTGATGGCACGACCATTCGAGTGAAATTAGTGACTTCAAATATTGTAAGAGTACAAAACAAATATGATAATGAAGGAAATCCAATTTATTTGGTGAAATCCTCAAATGTTGTAGGTGTTTCAGTCCCAGAGCACTTAAAGAAAGAAGGTCCAAAGTTGCATTAAAATGATTGAGGTAATGAACATGGAAGTTAACACAATAAAGCATATTATATCATTTAATCATAAAGAACTTCCCTGGTTTACACTAGGTGACGAACATGAAGATCGACAACCAGTTGGGATGCCTCAAAGAACCAATAAAAACCAATTTTGCGCATCATGGCCAGAAGTTTTGCGGAGCAATATCAACTGGCACATATATATTAAACAAATGATATTAAGGAGCCAAGCTAATCCCATGCCCCAACTTGATACTTGGGACACTAAGACAAATAACTTAGCAAATTTCATTGCTAATGGAATCTTCAAGGTTCCTGATGTTGAATATGTTTTCTTCTCTAGAGAAGAAAATTCAATAGAGATTTGGACAGTTATCAACACGCTAAACAGGGACAGTAGAAAGAAGATTTATGACGTTGAATATGATATTCTTGAACTTTTTAAAGACTTATATTTCGATTTTCACGTAATCTGTAGGAACGATAGAGATATCACTGAGCTTTACCCATCGAAGGATAAAATTATACTTGAAAGACCTTAAAAGTTATGCCTAACTTGGGAGACCACATTAGTAAGGCCAAACATAATGAACAGTTTTTTTCATCTTTCGATTTGGATAAAACACCTTATCTAGATTGGGTGGTTAACGGTGTCTTTTACTCAACACTTCACTACCTCGATTCCTATTTTGCTGCCCAAAACGAACATCCAGTTAACTATTTTCAAAGAGGAAACCTTATAAGAAAAGATGCAAACTTGGGGAGGAAATTTTATACATCATGGTATAAACCCTTAAAGGATGACAGCGAAAATGGACGTTACGACATGAGAGTTTTCACCGCCGATGAAATTCGAAGTGATATAATTCCTTTACTAAATCATATAAAGAGACACCTGAAACAATATGTCACGCAAATTACCTAATTTCCTTTTTTATTGCCATTTTTCGCTTAGGCTTGCTGCCGGCCTTGAAAAGACACCCTATCCCATTCTTAAATGACAATCATAGTCCTAAAAAAGCAGCGGCCAGAATTACCACCCCCTATAGAAAAGAAAAAAATCATATAGGCTTAATTGAGTTTCTTACGTTTTTAGCGTCCCCCCTTTCTTCATGAGTCTCACCCAAAAGTAAGGTTTCATTGGCCTTTAGCTTGTCTCCTACCGTTCTGATCATCTGCCAGGCCTGTGTGTAATGTTTAATATTTTCTAATTGACAGATTTCAGGAACCATAAGGCCAAAGACTGTATAGAGAAGAAAGGCCTTAATTCTTTTGGGAAATGCTTTGGATCGCTCTTCACCCTTCTTGATATAAGTATCATAATGACGGACCTGTTTTTTTCTGTCCAGGTACTCCAGGAGGCTTAAAAGCCTCTCAATTGCATGGTTATAGGTATTCGATATCTCTTGAACGGATTCATCAAAGTTTTCTTGCACGCTCTATCTCTTATGATTTTTTCTGGGGCTATTTGATTATCTTGAGTCAGATACAGATATAATAGACCTTTCCTCATCTCTCTTCTTGATACACACATGTCAATTATAGTTTCCTTTCTTTCGGCTTCTCCCACGAAATGTATTGAAATTATTACCAAAAAGTGGAATTTATTTTCCCATAATGTTTGTATTCTTTTACACAATTCACAATAACGCTTCAGCAAGGTTATCGTAACTATTTGAAATCTGAAGCAATCTTCTAACTGCTTAATTTTGCATGATTTTTGCATATAAATAGTAATGGTTTAGGTGGTTTTCTCCACACCTTAACTCAAATTGAGGGAAATTTCCATGGAGATATACCTCAAAATGTGCTTACTTTGCTCCTGACAGGACACTGGCTGTTCTGCTGGGAGTACCAAATTCTAACCAATTCAGGAAAGGAGCTATAAAATGAAAAAGTTTTTAGTGTTTTTATGTGCAATAGCAATTGTATGTGGGGTAAAACAATCCTATGCAGCCATCATTGATGGAGGGAATATCGGTGGATTCGACACATTTCAGGATGTCAACACTGGCCGTATATGGTTAGATATGGATAGCTTCTTTAATATGAGTACCACTACGATGGTCGCAGCGGCAAACAACGCAGGATTTACATTCGCAACCAAAACAGATGTCCAGGAATTGCTCGATTCACTTCCACTAACAAGCAATGAGTGGACAACCACATATAAACCGTTGATGGGGGATGCGCCTAATCGCGAACTAATTTGGGGATCGTATGACGATGGCGCGGACCCATTCGGGTGGGCATTCGCTTTTGGTTTAGATACGGGGTGGACATTTGTTGACAATACTGTGGTCGCCGATTTTATTCAAAATGAAGACACTTCCACCGCGGACATGAATATTTGGGCATATCAAACAGGCGCTCCCGTCCCTGAACCCGCTACAATGCTCTTGCTTGGATCAGGTTTAGCAGGCCTGTTTGGATTAAGAAGGAAGTTGAGGAAGAGATAAGCAGCATCAATCATTAGACATTCAAGGCAGGGCCAGAAACAGCCCTGCCATTTTTATGTGTACCCCTGTGTATAGTCCCCGTTAATCCCTGGGCTTTTGTATACTGCTATAAGTCATAGCCCAGACCACCCATCAAAAACTTTCTAATACGTTTTCAAATCTTCGATCCAATCATATTTAATATCTAGGCAGACACGTCATTGATTAGAAAGTAAAATTGCCATTTTTCGGTTAGGCTTCCTTCCGTTTTTTAGCGGCCTCACTTTCTTCAGAAGGCATATCCAAAAGAGAAATTTCATTGGCCTTTAGCTGGTCTCCTACCGTTCTGATCATCTGCCAAGCCTGTGTGTAATGTTTAATATTTTCTAATTGACAGATTTCAGGAACCATAAGGCCAAAGACTGTATAGAGAAGAAAAGCCGTTAAAAAAGTGATCAATAAATATCCTGGACTGCTTAAATTTAGTATTAAACTCTTTCCAAGGGGAGGGCATTTCGGTGCAAGACCGTTTGGCGTATTGCAAGCACCGGATGAACTTTGCATTCGTCTTGAAATCGAAACCTTTAGTAATCGCTTTTTAACTTTGAACCCCGATTTGATCGGGAAATTTAGCCCGTGAAATTTTTACCACGCCTGCCCCGCTGTGCCCCGCTTGCCCCGTAGCTCCGGGAGATGGTACTGGGGTTAAATTTTTCGCAGAAAACAGCAGAGCGTATTTATCTGGGGTAGCTCTAGGAGATGGTACCGGGGTTAAATGCCTTTGCTTTTATTTAACTGGGGTTTAACCCGCCTGTCGGAGCGGAGCGTAGATCCCGCTATCGGGGCCCCGCTGTGCCCCGTTAAATTTTTCGCAGAAAACAGCAGAGCGTATTTATCTGGGGTAGCTCTGGGAGATGGTACCGGGGTTGAATTCCGCTCTGCGGATTCACCGGAGGTGATATTCAACTGGGGTTTAGCCCGTTGAATGCCTTTGCTGTTATTCAACTGGGCCGTAGTTCACTGGGCCCCTGAACTTTGAACCTGAGCATTTACTATTTTTTAATAGACGTTTGAGGAATTTCTATGTAAAAAAGAAATGCACATGTTATCCCTTGCATTTCAAAAAAAAGGACAAGCGCAGATAGGGTTTAAAGGAGTTCGACAATGAAAACTTCCAACAAAGATCGCCTTTTTGCAATAATCAATGATATGTCTGATGAAGAACAACAAGACCTTATTGCAGAGTTAGAGGGAAGGCGATCACAAGACATGCGCAGATATGAAAGGAAGTCTCACTCTATGCCTGTAGAGTATGTTTCGCAGGACCACAGCAGTAAAGGGGTGATTAAGGATATCAGCATTGGCGGAGTGTTACTCGAAACAAGTGAAATCGGAGGATCGTTTTCAATTGGAGAGGACATTATATTGACCATTCAATATCCAAACCAGGAAAAATATATCAAGATCAGGGGAGAGGTTGTCAGGATCGAGCCTCAGAGAATTGGAGTACAATTTAAAAAGATATCGTAAGGGAATACTATTAAAAACTATAAAAAAATTACTTTATGAAAGGGATACACGACATGCGTTTATTATCTATGAAAAAAATCCACACAATCCTCCTCATCCTTGCACTCCTAACACTGCCCATCCCCTCTGTAGCAGGTCAATTCACCGTCACCAGGGTCTATGATGGTGACACCATAAAGGCACAGGGACACGATATTATTATCTATGTCCTTCTCGCAGGAATTGATGCACCTGAAATTGCGTTTCAAGAGCAGCAGGAGGGGCAACCCTATGCAAAGGAGGCAAAGAGATATCTCGAGAAGTTAATCCTTAACAAGCGTGTTGATATTAAAGGCTATGGATTAGGCGCCTATCCATACAATCATCTCATCGGGGAGATCCGCCTAAAGGGTACTATAATCAATATTGCAATGATCAAAAAAGGCCTTGCAGAGGTATGCCATGAAATGCCCCCTGATGGACTCAACGTTGCTCCCTATCGTGAGGCTGAAAGGGAAGCCAGGGCAGCCAAGCGGGGCATGTGGAGCTTAGGGGATACCTATATAAGCCCACGGCAATGGCGAGCCACGCATAAAGCTAAACATGATATCAGATAAATGCCGATGCAAGGAGTGCGAGATTAGGAGAGAATCCGTGAAGAATTGGTAAAGGCTCATACATTACACTAAAGGTATGGTATGGGCCTTTTTTTATTGTAAGGGCAATTGGAGAGCCATCGTATGGCTGGCAAACTATCCTATGAAGAATTGGAAAAAAAGGTCAAGGAGTTAGAAAAGGAAGCCGTTGAGCGCAAACAGGCAGTAGGGGCATTGCGAAGGAGTGAAGAGAAATATCGAACCATCCTTGAAAACATTGAAGAAGGCTATTATGAGCTTGATCTGGCAGGGAATTTCACCTTCTTTAATGATTCAACATGTAAAATGCTCGGATACAGCAGAGATGAATTATTAGGTATGAATAATCGAGAGTATTCAGATAAAAAAACTGCAAAAAAAGCATATAAAATTTTTAATAAGATATACAAAACAGGTAAACCAAAAAACATATTTAATGTTGAAATTATAAAGAAAAATGGGGCCCGAAGAAATATTGAGACATCTGG